>NZ_JBXANF010000002.1:0-670494 GCF_058801405.1 Pseudomonas sp. GW822-FHT03F04 | reverse complement strand
CATCGAGAGGAGGTGCAGCGAAGCAAACCGTAGGCGATGCCCCCTGATGGACACCGTAGCGAGGGAACACTGAGCCTCAGCGAAGTGCCGTACGCCGGGGCAAAAGCCTTTTGCTTACTTTTCGGCTTTTGGAAAAGTGAGTCGCTGTAAGAGCGAAACCACCAGCGGCAGCACCCGAAGCAACGGATATGCTCTCGTTCCCAAACTCCACGAACCATTGACCCATCCCCACACCCTGCGTAGCCTTGCGCTTTCGAGGTTCTTCGGCCCACGCCGAAGCTAAGAAGGGAACGCGGTCCAAGCCGCGGCTGCCCCCGCAACTGTGAACGGTGCTGTTCGCTGCCACGCCACTGCCAGCTCAATCCAGAGCCAGCGGGAAGGCGCAGTAAACGCCGGGCCAAGGCCTGAACACCGTCAGCCAGGAGACCTGCCTCGTCACAGATTCTCACTTTCAACCGGGCGGGGTGATCCGGTGGCGAACTCTCCAGGCACGCACCCGCGTTGCCGGTCTCGTCCCGTATGCCCGCCACCTTGCCAAAGGGCATCCGATGAAAACACTGGCCAAACTCCCCGTCACCATCGTCACCGGTTTCCTCGGCTCGGGTAAAACCACCTTGCTGCGGCACATGCTCGACAACGCTCAGGGCCGTCGTATCGCGGTGATCGTCAACGAGTTTGGCGAGCTGGGCATCGACGGTGAAATCCTCAAGCAGTGCACCATCGGCTGCACCGAAGAAGAAGCCACCGGCCGCGTCTACGAACTGGCCAACGGCTGCCTGTGCTGCACGGTTCAGGAAGAGTTCTTCCCGGTGATGCGCGAACTGGTGGCCCGTCGCGGCGACCTCGACCACATCCTCATCGAAACCTCGGGCCTGGCTCTGCCAAAACCGCTGGTGCAAGCCTTCCAGTGGCCGGAAATCCGCAGCGCCTGCACCGTCGACGCGGTGATCACCGTGGTCGACAGCCCGGCCGTGGCCGCCGGCACCTTCGCCGCGTTCCCGGATCAGGTCGACGCACAGCGCAAACTCGACCCGAACCTGGATCACGAATCACCACTGCACGAACTGTTCGCCGACCAACTGGCCAGCGCCGACCTGGTAATCCTCAACAAGGCCGACCAGACCAGCCCTGAAAACCTCGCTCGCGTACGCCTGGAAGTCGCCGAAGAGCTGCCGCCAGCGGTGAAAATCATCGAAGCCAGCAACGGCCGTCTGCCGCTGGACGTGCTGATCGGCCTCGGTGCCGGTTCCGAAGAGCACATCGACAGCCGCCACAGCCATCACGATCACCACCACGGTGAAGGCGATGACGATCATGACGACCACGATCACGATGCTTTCGATTCGATCTCCATCGAACTGCCGCAAGCCGACGAAAGCCTGTTGCTCGATGCGCTGACGCAACTGGTGGTTCAGCACGGCATCCTGCGGGTCAAAGGCTTCGCGGCGATCCCGAACAAGCCGATGCGTCTGCTGATCCAGGGCGTGGGCACGCGTTTCGACAAGCATTTCGACCGTCAATGGGGCGCCGATGAGGCACGTGTGACGCGTCTGGTGTTGATCGGCCAGGAACTGGACGCGGCCAAGCTCGAAGCGCAATTGCGCGCCGCGCTCAGCGTTTAAGCCATGCACCTGCTCAGGACCCAGCCCGGCGGTTTCGTGTCGGATGACAACATTGCCGACCTAGGACAAACCCCCGCCGAGCTGGTGATCCTGTGCAGCGGCGACTCCAGCCTTGCGCTGCTCGCCGAAGCCGCGCAGCAGCTGCCCGAGGATTATCCGAGCGTGCGGCTGGCCAACCCGATGCAGGTGCAGAACCATGCGTCGGTCGACCTGTACGTCGATGAAGTGCTGCGTCATGCCAAGGTCATTCTGATTTCGCTGCACGGAGGCATCGCTTATTGGCGTTATGGCGTCGAGCGGCTGGTCGAGTTGTCCGAGCGTGGCGTGCAGGTGATTCTGGTGCCGGGCGATGACCGTCCCGACCCGGAGCTCAGCGACTTGAGCACCGTGGGCGCCGAGGATCGTGACCGGCTCTGGCAGTTCCTGCGTCAGGGCGGCATGGGCAATGCGCTGGATTTCTTCCGCTGTCTGGCCAATCGCTGGCTGGCGCGGGATTACGTGTGGGGCGAGCCGCAAACGCTGCCGCGCACGGCGATTTACCACCCTAACAAAAACACCGCCGCACTGAGCGACTGGCAAGCCGATTGGCTGCCCGGTCATCCGGTCGCGGCGGTGTTGTTTTACCGCTCGCATTTGCAAGCGGCGAACACGGCGTTTATCGACGTGTTCTGCCAACGGTTGCAGGCTGCCGGACTCAATCCGCTGCCGATCGCCGTGGCCAGTTTGAAAGAGCCCGGTTGCCTGTCGGTGGTCGAGGACTGGCTGGATGAGGTCGAGGCGGGGGTGATTTTGAACACCACCGGTTTCGCCCAGTCCAGCCCGGAAGCGCCGCATCTGCGGCCGTTCCGTCGCAACATTCCGGTGATCCAGGCGATCTGCGCCCAGGACAACGAGCCCGGTTGGCGTGACAGCGAGCAGGGCCTCGGCCCGCGGGATCTGGCGATGCACATTGCCTTGCCGGAGCTGGACGGCCGGATCATCAGTCGGCCGATCAGCTTCAAGGATCTGGCCTGGCGCAGCGAGCGCAGTCAGTCCGATGTCGTGTGTTATCGGGCGCAGCCTGAACGCATGGATTTCGTCGCCGAACTGGCGCGGCGCTGGGTCGATCTGGCGCGGGTGCCGAACGCTGAAAAGCGCATCGCCCTGATCCTCGCCAACTACCCGACCCGCGACGGACGCATCGGCAATGGCGTCGGCCTCGACACGCCGGCTGCCGCGCTGAATATCCTGCAGGCATTGCAGGCAGCGGGTTATCCGCTGCCGGCCGAACTGCCGGACAGCGGCACCGAGCTGATCCAGCAATTGCTCGGCGGCGTCAGCAACGACCTCGATACGCTCGATCAGCGCCCGTGCCAGCAAAGCCTGGCGATGAACGATTACCTGACGATGTTCAATGCACTGCCCGAAGCCAATCGCGCGGCGGTGCTGGAACGTTGGGGTTCGCCGCAACACGATCCGATGTGCCGTGACGGGCGGATGATGATCGCCGGCCTGCGGTTTGGCCTGACCTTCGTCGGCATTCAACCGGCGCGGGGATATCAGGTCGACCCGAGCGCGGTGTATCACGATCCGGATCTGGTGCCGCCGCACGCGTACCTCGCGTTCTATTTCTGGCTGCGCCAGACCTACGGCGCCCACGGCGTGATCCACGTTGGCAAGCATGGCAACCTCGAATGGCTACCGGGCAAAGGCGTGGGGCTGTCGGAGAACTGCTGGCCGGACGCGCTGCTCGGGCCGCTGCCGAATATCTATCCGTTCATCGTCAACGACCCGGGCGAGGGCGCCCAGGCCAAGCGTCGCACCCAGGCCGTGATCATCGACCATTTGATGCCGCCGTTGACCCGCGCCGAAACTTACGGCCCGTTGCGCAATCTCGAATTGCTGGCCGACGAGTATTACGAAGCGCAATTGCTCGATCCGCGCCGCGCCCGGGAGTTGCAGCGCGACATTCTGCAACTGGTGCGTGACACGCAGATCGATCGCGAACTGCAACTCGACGAAGCCCTCGACAGCGACGCTGATGCGGCGATCTGGCTGCCGCGTCTGGACACTTATCTGTGTGATCTGAAGGAGTCGCAGATCCGCGATGGCCTGCACATTTTTGGCGAGTCGCCGAGCGGACGGCTGCGCATCGACACCTTGCTGGCGCTGCTGCGGATTCCCCGTGGCGATGGCAAGGGTGCTCAGTCGAGTCTGTTACGGGCGTTGGCCAAGGCGTTTCAACTGGGTTTCGATCCGCTGGATTGCGCTTTGGCTGATCCCTGGACGGGCCCGCGTCCAATGGAGCTGCTGTCGGTCAGCGATGAAGTCTGGCGTACGGCGGGGGATACCCGTGAACGCCTTGAGCTGTTCGCGGCGCAATTGATCGAGCAGTCACTGGCGGGTGATGTGGCGCAACTGGACGCTTCTGGCTGGTCAGATGTGCAGGCGATCGTCAGTGCCCTGCGCGAAGTGATCGCCCCACGTCTGGACGCCTGCGGCCCGGCCGAAATGCAAGGTCTGCTCGACGCTCTGAGCGGTCGCTTTGTCCCGGCCGGCCCAAGCGGTGCACCGAGTCGCGGTCGCCTCGATGTATTGCCCACCGGGCGCAATTTCTATTCGGTGGACGTGCGCAACCTGCCGACCACCACCGCGTGGCGGATCGGTTTCCAGTCCGCAACCCTGATTCTCGAACGACACCTGCAGGATCACGGCGACCATCTACGCCAGCTCGGTTTGTCGGTCTGGGGCACGGCGACCATGCGCACCGGCGGTGACGACATCGCCCAGGCCATGGCGCTGATGGGCGTGCGTCCGGTATGGGCGACAGGCAGTCAGCGCGTCGATGATTTCGAGATTCTGCCGCTGAGTCTGCTCGACCGGCCTCGGGTCGATGTCACGCTGCGGGTCTCCGGATTTTTCCGCGACGCGTTCGCCAATCTGATTCGTCTGTTCGACGCTGCCGTGCAAGCCGTGGCGGAGCTGGACGAACCGGACGACCTCAATCCGCTGGCCGCCAAAGTGCGTGCCGAACGCGAGGCCTTGCGGCAGTCAGGGCTGGACGAAGAGGCTGCCCGGCGTCAGGCCGGCTGGCGGATCTTCGGTGCCAAGCCCGGCGCTTATGGCGCGGGCGTGCAGGGCGCCATCGACGGTCGCCTGTGGCAGAGCCGCGAAGATCTGGCCGAGGTCTACCTGAACTGGGGCGCCTACGCCTATGGCGGTTCCGATGAAGGCACCGCCGCCCGTGAGCAATTCGTCCAGCGCCTGAGCCAGGTGCAGGCCGTGCTGCAAAACCAGGACAACCGCGAGCATGACTTGCTCGATTCCAACGATTACTACCAGTTCCAGGGCGGCATGCTCGCGGCCGTCGAAACCCTGCGCGGCGAAGCGGCGGCCAGTTATCACGGCGATCACAGTCAGCCGGATTTGCCGAAGATCCGCACCCTGAAAGAAGAGCTGAACCGGGTGATCCGTTCCCGGGCGGCGAATCCGAAATGGATCGACGGCGTCAAACGCCACGGCTATAAAGGCGCGTTCGAACTGGCGGCAACCATCGACAACCTGTTTGCCTTCGATGCCACCACCCAACTGATCGACGATCACCAGTACGCGTTGCTGGCCGACGCCTATCTGCTGGACCCGGCGACCCGCGAGTTCGTGCGCGAGCATAATCCCCACGCGCTGCGCGACATGACCGAGCGCATGCTCGAAGCGCAGCAGCGCGGGATGTGGCAGGATCCGGGCGCGTACCGCGAAGCGCTGGAAAACCTGTTGTTGGATATAGAAGAAGAGAGCTGAACATGACCGATACCCCACATTTTCCGCTCTCTGCGGTGGTCGGCGCCGACGATCTGAAGCTGGCGCTGTACCTGACCGCCATCGACCCGAAGATCGGCGGCGTGCTGATCGAAGGCCCACGCGGCATGGCCAAGTCGACCCTGGCTCGGGGCCTGGCGGATTTGCTGGCCAGCGGTCAGTTCGTCACCTTGCCATTGGGTGCGACTGAGGAACGGCTGGTCGGCACCCTCGATCTGGATGCGGCACTCAGCGACGGTCGCGCGCAGTTTTCTCCCGGTGTGTTGGCCAAGGCTGATGGCGGCGTACTGTATGTCGATGAAGTGAACCTGTTGCCGGATCATCTGGTGGACCTGCTGCTCGATGTGGCCGCCAGCGGCACCAACCTGATCGAGCGCGACGGCATTTCCCATCGTCATTCGGCGAAGTTCGTGCTGATCGGCACGATGAATCCGGAAGAGGGCGAATTGCGCCCGCAACTGCTCGATCGCTTTGGTCTGAATGTCGCCCTGACTGGTCACACGGCGCCGGTCGAACGCGGGCAGATCATTCGCCGGCGACTGGATTTCGACAGCGATCCGCAGGCCTTCTGCGGGCAGTGGGAATCCGAGCAACAAGCCCTGCGTGAGCGTTGTGAAAACGCCCGCAATGCCTTGGCAAGCATTCCCCTTGATGATGACGCGTTGGCGCAGATCACCGAGCGTTGCTTTGCGGCCGGTGTCGATGGCCTGCGTGCCGATCTGGTCTGGCTGCGTGCTGCGCGGGCTCATGCGGCGTGGCGTGGCGCCGAAGCCATCGCCGAGCAGGACATCGATGCCGTGGCTGAATTTGCACTGCGTCATCGCCGCCGCGAACAGTCGCCATCCCATACGCAGCAACCGGCGCAAGCGCCGTCCGGCACCCAGACGGCGCCGAGTGAAGGGCAGGGGCAATGGGGTGAAATGCCGGCGCCGGCACTCGCCGCTGGCACGCGCCGCGAAATCCCTGCCTGGCCAAAAAAGCCGTAGGCATTCGTCCCCGATCCGACGCGGGGGCGAGTGCCAGACCCCGCGCCGGACACCTCGATAACGGTCGCCAGGGCAAACGTCACGCCGCTCGCAGTGGTTCGGTGAACTGGCCGGGCACCTTGCTCAATGGCCGGCCGAAAGTGCGCTCGGATCTGCTGTTTCAACTGCGCACCCGTACGCCTCATGAACTATGGCTGGTGATCGTCGACGCCTCGGCCTCGACCCGTCGTCATCAAGCGTTGAGCGATGCCAAGGGTGTGCTCGCCCAATTGTTCGATGACGCTTACCGACAACGGGCGCGTCTCGCCTTGCTGACCGCCAGTGGAGCAGCGCCGAAATGGCAGGTGCAGGGTTTGAAAGCTTCCAGCGGGTTGCGCGTGTGGCTCGAGGATTTGGGCGCGGGCGGTGGCACGCCATTGCTGGCGGCGCTGACTGAGGCTGAACACTGGCTGACCGTGCGTCGCAAGCGATTCCCCGCCGAGCAACAGCGTCTGTTGGTGCTCACCGATGGACGCTTGAAAGAATGGTCAAGGTTGCCGGTGCTGGCTTGTCCGGGCCTGCTGATCGATATCGAACGCGGGCCGATCCGGTTGGGCCGGGCCAGGCAGTTGGCGACGGCACTGGAAGCGGATTACCGTCATATTGACGATCTATTGTCGATCTGAGGTCTATGCTGCAACCAGCCCATCTCACAAGGAGTGAATCATGCGCGTACTGGTTGCCAATTCTCAGGACGATTTTCGCGTAAAGGCTTACGCCGGCACCAACGGCGTGCTGCTGGCGATGGACCTCGCCGAACCCCGCCGCAAAGGCCTGCTGGGGTTTGCCATCGAGAAGCAGCAGGGCGACAAACCCTGGCAGTTCCTGTTCAACAGCCTGACCTTTCCCGGCAAGGCTCACACCTTCCCGCAGTTTCACGCTACGCCGAGTGACATCGCACCCCTGCAGAAATTTCGCTGGGCCGATTACGCGGTCAATCCCGGGACTACGATGCACTACCGTGTGCATCTGGCCTACGGCACCGTCGACGCGCCGGTGCTGGGGGAGTCGCTGGAACTGAGCATTACCTCGGATGACGGTCACCCGGCCAACCAGAGCGTGATCTTCAACCGCGCCGTGGCCGCCAGTCAGGCGTTCCAGCGCAAGTTTCCCGATCTCGACGCACAGATCAGTGCCAACAAGAACATGCCCATCGAGGCCTGGCCAGACGCCGCTCGACAATGGCTGGAAAACGGTCTGCTCGGACGCTTGCAAGGGTTTATCGAGCGCGCCGTCGACGGGCAATGGGCGCTGGACATCGCGATCTACGAATATCAACTGCAAGCCATCATCGACACGGTGAACGCCGCATTCGATCGCGGTGTGCAGGTGCGGGTGCTGTATCACGCCCGGCCCGGTGACGAAGACACGACGATGAACGAGGCCAGCCTCGCCAAATTGCCGGACACCAGCAAACGCGGCCGGGTGACCCACGATATTTTCCATGACAAGTTCATCGTTCTCAGCCACATCGCCGGTGGTGAGCGGCAGCCGCAGGCCGTGCTGTGCGGCAGCACCAATTTCACCGCCAACGGCGTGTATCGTCAGGCCAACGTGGTGCATGTGCTGGACGACACGGCCATCGCAGCCAGCTATCTGCAGACGTTCGAGCAGGTCTGGGCGACGCCGGCGGACGTCGGTGCCACCCGTGACTGGATCACCCAGCACAACCCCATGAACCCGGCGCAACCGCTGTTTGCCGGGTTCTCGCCGCGCAGTGGCGGTGCCGATCTGCGGGCGTTCGTCGACATCATCAATGCGGCGAAGAAGGACGTGCTATTCGTCACGGCATTTACCTTGCCCGACGCGATTCTCAACGCGCTGCTCGGCCAGCCCCACGACGACATCCTGCGTTACGGCCTGCAGAACACCGTGAGTCGCATCACCGGATTCCACGCCGACCGCACGGCCGAGTTCGCTGCCACCGCGCTGCTCAACACCGGGCTGGAAGGCTGGCTGAAAGAGAACATGAAAGGCCAGAAGGGCAACCTGCTGGTGCACACCAAAGCGATCGTCACCGACTTCACCAGTGACAACCCGACCATCATCAGCGGCAGCCACAATCTCAGCGCAGCGGCCAGCAACGGCAACGACGAGAACTTCCTGATCATTCGTGGCGACACCGAACTGGCGGACCGTTATGGCCTGGAACTGTTGCGGTTCTACGAGCATTACCGCTTCCGCTATTTCGCGAAAAAACTGGCGCTGAAGCAGGTGCAGCCGCTGGCGGCGGATGACAGCTGGACCAACGACTATTACGTCGAAGGGGATTTGCGCCAGCTGTCTCGTCTGCGGTTTGCCGGGCGATAACGAATCAGAACAGATCATTTACATTCGAATAATCGAATATTTCCCGGGTTGCTCATACGAACAGGAGTGCGTCATGCAAAACAAGGACAAGGAATCGATAAGTCGTGACGATAATGCGAGTCCATCGGACGATGTGAGGCGGGAATACGCAAAAGACGATGCTCCCTCCCAACCGCCTCAACCACAAGGAACGCAGCAACCAACGCGTGAAAAGTCCAAAAGGGTTTCTGAGAAAAACTCTGTAAAGTCTGAGGAATCCCAGCAACAGTTGCCGCCTCAACTTCCCAAAGAAGCCGTTGAGGCACTGGAATACTTGATGGCGAGCACGAGAAAGCAAACCAACCGCTCAGCCGCTACCGCCATAGCAATCACTCAGAACGATGACCCATGGGCAACCAATCTGGACGATCGCCTGGGTGCCAACGATGAAGCGAAAGCTTTTGCTCGCCTGGCCGTTGCCAAAGATTTCACTCCTCCTTTAGCCATCGGATTGTTTGGCAATTGGGGCAGTGGAAAGTCATTTTTCATGCGGCTGATCTATCAGCACATCGAGCGTTTGATCCAGGGAGTGCCGAGTCCCCAAGCCCCCGAAGCAGGTTCCAAGGCATTCCATACTGATGTCGTACAGATTCGATTCAATGCCTGGCACTACGCAGAAACCAATCTGTGGGCGAGTCTGGTCAGCCATTTGTTCATTGAACTGGATCGCTGGTACACCAAGCATAATCCTGAAGTACGCGACCCTTTGCTCGAGCATTTATCAACTTCTCGGATGCTGACGCTGGATGCTGCCAAGGAGCTGGTTCGCCGCCGCCGTGACCAGCGTGCTGCAGCCGAGCAACTGCTCAAGGCTCGTAAAGAACTCGAGGATGCTCACGCAAAAACTGTTTCTTCGCCCTCGGCCTATCTTGAAACTCTGAGCAAAATATTTGACGTCGAGGATCGAGATGAGGAAGTTGAAAGTGCAATAGCCGAGATGACGAGCGCTGTCAGGTTATTTGGGATCGACACATTGGCCGTGAACGTCAAAGACTTTCAAGAGTTATCCAATGCCCTCCGTAACGAAACCGAAAAGGCGAAATTACTCGCCAGCGGTTACAAGTCACAACTGCTGAGTTGGTGGAGCGTGGGCGCCTTCGTCGGGTTCGTGCTGGCATTGCCATGGATCGCGACAGGACTGACGGCGCTAAAAAACCATGTTCCTGTGCTGAGCAGTCTGCATGAAGATTTGATTCTGTTGAGTGTTGCAGTGACAGCCGTCACTGCGCGCCTGCGTTTCGTCTGGGGCAGGGTTCGCGACGCATTGAAAAAGTTGGAGTCGGGCAAGAAAGTACTGGATGACGTCATCGACCGTCGCCTTGCCAAGGAGCTAAAGACAGTTGAGGTGGCAAGCCAAGAGCTGGCCAAGATGAATGCATCCGTCGATGAAGCCAAGGCTTTGGTGCAAGTCACCAGCGAACAGTTGGCGCATGCGACACACGATTTCTCTCAGGGGACAGGTGCCGGGCGCTTGAAGAAATTTGTTCGTGCTCGTGCGACTGACGGTGGCTATGCGCAACACCTCGGATTGATTGCCACGGTACGAAAGGATTTCGAAGAGCTGGCATTCAATGTGGCCGAGGCGGGCAGTCTTCGTGAGTCGGTCGAGGCAGAGCGAGAGGCATTCGTGACGAAGATGGAGTCGTTCCTAACAGCCAATAGTGCGCTGCTGGACGATGATGACATCGAAAAATTGCGTGCCGCAGCAAAACAACCAGATGCTGAGGTACGATCTTTCAAACGTATTGCCCTGTACATCGACGATCTGGATCGCTGCCCACCGGATAAGGTCGTCGAAGTATTGCAGGCCGTGCATTTGCTGCTGACGTTTCCGTTGTTTGTGGTGATGGTTGCCGTGGATGTGCGTTGGGTGCGCAAGGCATTGCTTGAGCATTACCCGAATCTGATGACGGGAAATGAAGAGCAATCTCAGACCGCCTCGGTGTCTGATTATCTGGAGAAAATCTTCCAGATACCCTATTGGATGCGGCCAATGGACAGTGCATCTAGTGAGCAGTTTTTGCAGAGTCAGTTGGAAAGAATAAAAGGTGCCTACTCGGGGGATGGTCTTCCCCCCGTACCGGATGACGATCCCTCGGTCAAGGTCGTCAACGTTGAGGGTGTTACGCCTGAACTTATGCGTCTCACCGAAGGCGAGACGCAAGCGCTGCAAAAACTGGCGCGGTTCATGGGGGCATCGCCTCGACGCGCGCTGCGATTCCTGAATGTCTATCGCTTGATTAAGGTCAGTCTCAAACCCGATGATCTCAAGACTCTGGAGGACGGAGAGTACAAGGCATTGCTCACACTTTTGGCGATAGCGATGGCAACCCCGCTCTGTTTCTCGAACTTGCTTCGTTCCGTTAATGTGAAATCAGACACCTTTGGGATGAGAGAGATTAAATCACTGATCAACTTAAGCCCGACCGATGAAAATATGCTCGAGTACAACCGGTTTAAAGAAATATTGGGGATTTACACTGTATTGATCGTTAATGAACCGTTCAAAACAGACCATCGGGTGAAAAAATACACTGCAATTATCCAGCGCTACTCGTTTGATGGCTGACACACAGTGTGTCAGCCATCAACGGCCATCACGCAATGCGGTGTATATCCATCGCCTGGCGGTACTGCCGGGTGCGGCGACTGAGGTACAAGCGGTCGCGGATCAGCGCCCAGAGTGCTGACACTTCGGGATGTGGCTGGCGACCCCGGCTCAGGCGCACCATCTGGAAACGCACGACCGCCATGTTCGCCAGCGCGGCCAGCGGTTTGCGTTTCCAGCGGATCGGCGGTAGTTGCGGCTGACTGTGGCGGCCTTCGCGCCAGTGTTTGACCAGGTTCGGCTCAATGGCCATCGCCGTGGCGATGCCGGCCATGGCGAGGCCGCTGTCGAGCACCTGCTCAACCACGGGCAAGCGACGGATACCGCCGGTGACCATTACCGGCATGCGCGCCACGCTGGCCAGTTCGCTGGCCATTTCCAGAAAGAATGCCTCACGGGCCAGGGTGCGCCCGTCGCGGGCTTCGCCTTGCATCGCCGGTGCTTCGTAGCTACCACCGGACAGTTCCAGCAGGTCGATCGGCTGTTCGTTGAGCCATTCGATCACCTGACGGGCGTCGTCCGTGTCGAAACCGCCGCGCTGGAAGTCCGCCGAATTGAGCTTCACTGCTACGCAAAACTGTGGCGACACCGCCTGACGCACAGCCTCGATCACCGACAGCAGCAGGCGTGCACGGTTTTCCAGCGAACCACCCCAGCGATCGGTACGACGATTGGTCAGCGGCGAAAGAAACTGGCTGAGCAGATAACCGTGGGCGGCGTGGATCTGTATGCCGGTGAATCCGGCTTTTTCGGCGAGTGCTGCGCTCTTGGCAAAACGTTGAATCACATCCTCGATGTCGTCCTCGGTCATCGGTTTGGGCTCGGCGAACAGTTTCGAGAACGAACCCATGTCCAGGGCCACCGCTGACGGCGCCAGTGCTTGCTGGCCCATATTGGCGAAGGTCTGACGGCCGGGATGGTTGAGCTGCACCCAGACCTGCGCGCCGCCACTGCGGGCGATTTCGGCCCATTGGCGGAAACGGTCCAGATGCCGTTCGTCTTCGAGCACCACGCCGCCGGGACCGGTCATGGCGCGGCGGTCGATCATCACGTTACCGGTCAGCAGCAGCCCGGCACCGCCGTCGGCCCAGGCCTGGTACAGGCGGAACAATTCACGGGACGGTGCCTGGTCACGATCCGCGAGATTTTCTTCCATGGCGGCTTTGGCGATACGGTTGCCGACGGTCTGGCCGTTGGGCAGATTCAAAATCTGGAAGGGCGACATTGCTTGACTCCTCATCAGTGATGGAGAGAGGCTAAGCTTAAAGTTAACTTTAATGTCAAGCAGGCAATTCGAGGTTGGAATGAAAATTGGTGAATTGGCGCAACAGAGCGGGCTGAGCGCTTCGAGCATTCGTTTCTACGAAGCCCAGGGCCTGATTCCCAAAGTGGAAAGGCTGGGCAATGGTTATCGGCGTTACCCGCCGCAAGTGCTGCAGACCCTCAATATCATTCGCTGCGCCCAGCAGGCCGGGTTTTCCCTTGAAGAACTCAAGCAGTTGCTGCCGGCTGCCGGAACCGGAGAGTTCAAGCACGATGAACTGGTGGAAGGCCTGACGCGCAAGGTCGAGCAGATCGAAGTCATGCAACAGCATCTGGCCCAGAGCAAGGCGCGGCTGCTGGAGGTGATCGACAGCATTCAATCCAAGCCCGAAGGCATGAGTTGCGGTGCGAATGCCGAACGGGTGCTGGCCTCGATCTACCCGGAATCCTGAAGCGACGGCGAAGGCGTACAGATTTTGAAATGATTTCCAGCTGTAGGAAAAGTCATCTGAGCCTGTACGCTTCAAAGCCTTTTTTCATTCAGGATTTGCATGAACACCCTCTCGGAGCCTCCCAGTTCGACTCAAAGAACCACGTTCCCTTCGCGCCATGGCGCGGTCTTGACGCACTCGCAGCATCCAGTCTTCCGACTCCCGACTATCGTTGATGGCGCAGCCTTCGAGCTTTCGCGCCGCACTTTGCCGTGTCCGGCAGCCTGAATTCACTGAAGAGAGATAGAGACAGATTATGGAATGGTTAGCGGATCCCACGGCATGGCTGGGCTTGTTGACACTGATCGTGCTGGAACTGGTGCTGGGTATCGACAACCTGGTGTTCATCGCGATCCTGGCGGACAAACTGCCACCGCATCAGCGTGACCGTGCGCGAATCATCGGTTTGAGCCTGGCGCTGATCATGCGTCTTGGCCTGCTGGCGAGTATTTCCTGGCTGGTCACCCTCACGGCACCATTGTTCGAAGTGTTCGGCAAGAGTTTCTCCGGCCGCGACCTGATTATGCTGTTCGGTGGTGTGTTCCTGTTGTTCAAGGCGACCATGGAGTTGCACGAACGGCTGGAAGGCCATATCGGCGAGCGTTCGACCAACACGGCTTATGCGTTGTTCTGGCCGATCGTGGCGCAGATTGTCGTACTCGATGCGGTGTTCTCCCTCGATGCGGTGATTACTGCCGTGGGCATGGTCGATGAACTGGCGGTGATGATGATCGCTGTGATCGTGTCCATTGGTGTGATGATCGTTGCCAGCAAGCCGCTGACCCGCTTCGTCAACGCTCACCCGACGGTGATCATGCTGTGTCTGGGCTTCCTGATGATGATCGGTTTCGCCCTGACCGCCGAAGGCCTGGGCTTCCACATCCCGAAAGGTTATCTGTACGCCGCGATTGGTTTCTCGATCCTGATCGAGGTGTTCAACCAGATCGCCCGTGCTCGTCGCAAGCGCTCGATGCAGGGTTTGCGCCCGATGCGTGAGCGTACGGCCCACGCGGTGATGCGTTTGTTGGGCGGTCGCAAACTGGCGGTTGAAGAGGTGGGTGAGGAGATCTCCGACTTGCTGGACAATGGCGAGGCGCCAAGCGCGGAGCTGTTCGACCGACGTGAGCGAGTGATGATCAGCGGCGTGCTGCAACTGGCTGAACGGCCGATCCGCACCCTGATGACCGTGCGCGCCGATGTCGATCACATTGACCTCGCGGATGACGCGGGGGCAATTCGCACGCGATTGATGCATTCCTCCTACTCGCGCCTGCCGCTGATTCGCAACGGTGCGGTGGATGAACCCTTGGGCTTCGTTCACAAGAAGGAACTGCTGAAGGAGTATCTGGCCGGCAACGAGCCAAACCTCGAACACCTGGCGCGCAAGACGCTGAACCTGCTCGACAGCTATTCGATCCTCAATGCATTGGAGCAGATGCGTGCAGCATCGACCCATATCGCGTTTGTAGTAAACGAATTCGGTGATTTTGTCGGCGTGCTGACCATGACCGACATTCTCGAATCGATCGCCGGCGAGTTGCCGGACGCCAGCGAAATCGCTGGCCCGGACGTGGTCGAAGAGCAGGGCGGGTTTGTGGTGAACGGCGCGTTGAATCTGACGCGGATTCGTCAGCGCACCGGCTTCACCGCCGAGCCGACCGAGGATTACCAGACGCTTGCCGGGTTGGTGATGAGCCTGCTGGATCGGTTGCCGATGAAAGGTGATCGCCTGGTACACGACGGTTGGGGCATGACCGTGATGGCGGTCGAGGAGCGGCGGGTGACGCGGGTGTTGCTGGTGCGTGAGGCCTGATGGCCTCACTGATGAAAGGTGTACCGGTCTTTTCCGGTGTGCTTTGACTCATACAACGCTTCATCAGCCTTGATCAGGGCTTGGTTGAGGGTGTCACCATCTTCGACCCGGGCCACGCCGATGCTGATGGTCACCGGGTACCGGGTGGTTTGCTCACGCACCACCCGGCACAGCTCACCGGCCAATGCCTCGACGTCGTCGCGGCGTACGCCGGCCAGATAAATCGCAAACTCCTCGCCACCCAGTCGCGCGTACTCGAACGGCGCCATCACCGCTTTGATGTCTGTCGCGATCCGCTTGAGCACTTCATCGCCGATGTCGTGGCCGTACACATCATTCACTTTCTTGAAGTTGTCGATGTCGATCATCGCCAGGAAATGGTCCTGCTCGCGGGGCACCGCTTGCAGGCTCTTTTCGGCGCGGGTCATGAACGAGCGGCGGTTGGGGATTTCAGTCAGGGTGTCGTTGTAGGCCTGATCCAGCAACAGCTTGGACATGATGTAGTTGTAGAGCTTGGTCTCGCGCAGTTTGAGGAACGTGTAGATCGTCAGCGCACAGAGAAACACGCTGTAGCAGATGGTCATCACCCCTTTGAGTTCCAGCAGGCCGATACCGGTGCCCATGAACGGGTTGAGTATCAGCCAGGTGATGACCTGCGCACCGAAGAACGACCAGCGACTGAGTGGCAACACTGAGGCACTGTACAGCGTGGTGGCCGCAGCGAGCACCAGCCAGATTCCATGGAATGTCGGCGGCAGGCCATCAATCACGAGCCTGATGCCCAGAGTAATGACGAACACAAAGGTCAGGTTCAGCCAGTCAAAGTGGCGGGCCTTGCGCGTGAACATCAGCACCACGGCGAGCACCGCAAACGCGGCGATGAAGATCATCGAACGCCAGGTGAAACCCTGATCGCCGAGGAAACTGACGATCAGGTCGAAGGCCAGCCAGATGCCCATGCTGGCCAGATAGATCAGCAGGCAGAACGAGTGCAGCCTCTCGAACTCATGCTGGATGAACTCGTCCCACAGCTCGGCGGGCGCGGTTCGCTTCAGGACTTCGTCTTCAATGGTTTTGTACATTGCTGCCCGGATGCTTGCGCTGGTTGTCGAGAATCACCTGTCCCCACGGTCGATAGCGCAGGGAAAACACTGCACTCTGATGACAGCCGGTAGAGGTGGCATCAGGGGTTGCCGGCTCCGCGCGGAACGACTCGCCTTCGCGACTGACCTGGCGGAACGCTTCACGCACGATTGCCACGGAGCAGGGCAGTGCACTGGCATAACCGTTGCGCACCAGCACTGGCAGGCGCCCGGTGCCTGCGCCGTCCTGCCACCAGACTTGCGCACCGGCCGCTGTAAGATCCCCCAGCCATTGGGCGTTGACTGTCGGAGCAAGCTTGCCGGCACTGAAGGCGCTGACATGCAGCGGTGCATCCAGTTTTGCCGCGAAATCCTTCAGCTGACGCTGGAGCGTTGCCCGTCGATCAGCCGCCAGAAAGTGCAAGTCATCCAGCTCCAGTGGCAGATACCAACCGCTGACCGGCAGTTTCCATTCCTGGCGCAACTTCTGTTGTTGCGCCAGCGATTGACCCAGTTGCGCCTGCCAGTAGGCACCGAGACCGGCGCTGTCCAGTTCGTCGATGCGCTTGTAATACGCCGGGTCCATCGACAGCCCGAGCACCAGTTGCAGACCTTGTTGTTCGGCAAGTTTCAGGCTGTTGGCGAGCCAGCCATTGGCACCACCGAAATCCGAGTCGCCATACGCGGTCCACTGCACGATCACCGTTCGCGTGCCTTGTCTGGCGGTGTCCTGCCAGACTTTCTGCCATTGCGCCTGCGTCAGGCCGGCGTCGACATTCAGCGGCTGATAGAACACCCGCTCATCGGCCCGGGCGAGCGTGGCGCCCATCAACAGGCAGAAAAACAACATCCATCGAGCCATCAGAAATTCCACTCCACGCCCAGCAGCACACCGTTGCCGCCTTCATACAGATTGCCGCCCAGGGACTGTTGATATTCGGTGCGTACCGTCAGTTTCGACCGGTAGGCGTTGTAGCGATCTTCGTCGTACCACCACTGCCAGCGCAGACCCACGCCAGTACGCAGATCCTGGCGCCAATCGTTGCTCGGGTCCTGGCTGGCAAATTCGAGGAAGCCGTAAGGCATGATTGTCTGAGCACCGCTGTTTGGCAGCTTCCAGGCATGCCCCTGCTGGAACCGCGACAGCCATTGATGATCGCCGGCCTTGGTCCACCAGGCGGCGTCGAGGTAGAGGAAACGCTCATCCCAATCGTTTTCATCGACGCGCCAGTCGTTGCGGTACTTGCCCTGATCGAGGAACGAGGCAGTCGCGCGCAGCAGATAGTCGGTGGTGGTGTGGCCGTCCTGGCGGTGATCGTTGACCTGATCCAGCAACTTTTCCGGCACCAGCATCTGGCCGAGGCTCAGGCTGTGGTTGTCGTCATCGTTGAACTGGCTCTGTTTGTAGATCTCACCGTAGAAGTTGATGTTCTGCGTGCCCCACGGCTTGTAGCGCAGGCCGACACCGGCAGCGAGGGATTCAGCGTAACTGGAGCGACCCTGGCCACCGAGCAGCACCCGACCGTACACCGACAGCGTGCTGCCGGCGCGGCTCGGTTCGTCGCCGAGGGCGTGGTCCCACATCGCCAGTTGCACGTTTTGCGAGTCGGCGCGGCGGCGCGAACCTTTGCTCTCGTCCGGTCGCACGAAGTCATTCGTCGATACCCCGGCCGGTGACCAGGTGCTGGCAATCGTCCGGCTGTCGCGGCGGGAGAGGGTTTCATGGGCGCGGCGCTGACGGTAACGCCGCGCTTCCATGCTGCCATCCTCGTCGTCGGCAGCCACCGGGTTCTGTTCCAGATCAATCACCCGACGCAGTTCCTTGCGGGCAGAGGCGCTGTCTTCCGCTTCGTCATAACGCCAGGCCAGGGTTTCACCCAGTCGATAGTCCTCGGGGAAATCACGGGTGGCCTGTTGCAGATAGGGGATTGCGGTGGCGCGCTCCTCGCGGGTTTCGGCACCGGCCAGACGCATGCCGTAGTCGGCGCGGTAACGTGGGTTGTTCGGGTCGCGGCGTACCGCTTCGGCCAGCCATGCGGTACTTTGTGGCAGGTCGCCGGCCTTTTGCGCAGTGACCGACGCCGCGTAGAAATGCCCGGCGTCCGGTGCTTGTTGCAAGGCTTTACGCTGACGTTCAAGTGCCTGGACATGATCGCCACGAGCGTCGGCGATTGCCGCGCCGAGGGCCCATTCGTTGGCGCCGCGGGTGGTGCTTTGCTGCCAGTAGCGTTCGGCTGTCTGGCTGTCACCGGCATTCAGCGCGCTGCGGCTCGCGGTGAGGCGCGCGTTGTCGCTCAGTTCCGCTGCCGGGAGGCTGCGCCAGATGGCCAGTGCGCCGGCCGAATCACCAGCGGCTTCCAGGGCGTACGCCAACGGCAGACGACTGCCGCGGTCGCCGAGTTTTTCCGCTTGCTGGTAATAGACGACAGCCTCGCCCGGCCGATCCGGCATCGCGCAACGCCCCAGTGCCCGGTAATCGCCGGCAGCCTTTGGATGGCTGCCGATGGCTTGCTGAACCGCGTCGCACTGACCGTTTTCCGCGAGTTGCGCGAGTAATTGACCACGGGTGGCGCCATCCACATGGGTGAGCAATGAAGCCATTCGCCGTTGCTGTTCCGGTGTCGTGGTTTTCGAAGCCGCATAAAGTCCGGCCAGACGTTGCAGTGCAGTGGCCGGCAAGCGCCCTTGATGGCGGTCATACGCCGTTTCAAGTAACTGCTGCGCATGCTCACGATCGCCGCTGTTCATCGCCAGATAAGTGGCCTGATTCAGCGAAGCCAGATTGCCGGTCTGCCGGTAATGCAGCTCCCACAGGGTTTGTGCTTCGGTCATGCGGCCCATGCGTTGCGACAGTTCCGCCCGACGTTTGACGATTTCAGGTGTTTGCGTCTGACCCGCCAGCCAGGCGTCGACCTTGTCACTGCGCCCCTGTTCCTGCCAGACACCCAGCAACTGCTCCTGACGGCGACTGTCCCACGGCTGCGGCAGTCGGGTGGTCTGCAGCAGGTCGGTGGCTTGCAGGCGTTGGGCGAGTATCAGCCAGGTTTGCGGGTCGTCGTCAGGCGTGCAACCACGAAATTGCTTGAGCGCTGCTTCCGGGTCCTGGCGTGACAACCATTCAGCGGTTTCCAGGCACGGCCGTTGCAGATCGTTGCTCAAGCGCTGCACGGTCGGAACGTCTTCGGTCTTGCGTGCCAGCTCCCACAGGCGCTGACGTTGCGTGGGATCGGCCAGATCGGAGTCCGGCAACGACTGAATCCAGCGTTGCGCCTGTTGTTCGTGACCCATGGCAATGGCGCGGTCGACCATTGCGAGGCGGACCTTGCGTGCGGCCTCCGGAGTCGGTGCCTGTTGCAGCAGTTGTTGCAGCGGTTTTTCGTCGAGGCGCTGTACATAAGCATTGGCCAGACGTTGCCAGCCTTCGGCGTCCAGCTGTTTACGGGCGGCGAGCGGCGCGAGTTGATCGATGGTGCCGCTCCAGTCGCGCAATTGCTCCGACCAGTTGGCCCGCGCCAGACGCAGGATATTGTCATCGCCCTTGGGCGACAGTTGTGCGAGCCAGTCGTGGGCTTTGGCCGCGCCGCCGAACTTGGCGAGACTCAGACTGTAGGCCTGCCACAGGCGTACGCGGTCATTCAGACTGCTGGTAGCCATCCAGCTTTCAACCTGAGTGCTGGTGGGTGGATCCTGTTCGATCCAGGTCAGGCGCAGGTCGAGGAGGGCGTCGCTGTTGTCCGGCAGCGCCTGCATGGCGTCCTTGTAGCGGCGTTGTTTGGCCAGCGACTCAACCAGCAGCGCTCGGGCCTCGTCGTTTTTCGGGACCTTTTCCAGCAAGTGGCGCATCAGTCGTTCGACTTCTTTCCAGTTGCCCTTTTTCGCCTCGCGATAACTTCGGTCCATGTAGGGATAGCTGCGAAATTGTTCGAAGTCGCTAAGCGGCGCGGCCTGTAGCGGATACGCGGTGCTCAGGCCCAGCAGCAGACTGCCCATCAGCAGGGTGTGACGATGCCCAGGCTTCATGCGACCTCCCGAACAATGCGGTAGGCGGCTTGCTGTTCGCTGGCCTGATCGGCGAGGGCTTGTTCCAGGACTTCCTGGGTGATCATGCCGCGGGAAATCAGATGCTCCCCGAGTGACATGTTTTCCGCATCGAAATCGATCAACGCCTGATTGAACAAGGTTGGCGGCACCATACCGCGAACCTGCAGCAGATTGCCCAGCAGCACCTGATGGCGGCTGACCCGCTCCAGCAAGGCTTCATCGTCCTGATGGCGCTCAAGTACTTCGAGCATATGACGCACTTCCTCATTCTGGCGGGGGCTGGCGTACCAGTAACGAATCCCCAGCGTAACGCGGCCCTGCGGTGCCAGACGGCTACGCACCGGGCGTTTCAATTGACGGCTGATCGCGCCGAGCGAGACCTGGCTGACCGGGCCTTCGGAGGCCAGAATCAGGGTGTCGCCTTCTTCGGCCACCGGCAGCACGCCGTAGTGCGATGCGACCCGGCGTGGCACGGCATCGATCAGGCGCTTGTCGAGCTTGAACGGGTTGAGTGGCGCCCACTCCAGGTCAAGCTGTTCGGCAAGTGTTTGAACCAGCTGAGTGCTGTCGATGTACTCACGCAGCAGCAGTTCGCGACCCAGTCGACGACGCACCGGACTGGTGATCGCCGCTTCCAGTTGTTCTTCGGTCAGCAGGCCTTTTTCCACCAGCCGATGGCCGAGCGGGGTACGTTGTGCCTTGGTCAGTGCCGGGAATTCGTGGGTGGTCTTGTCCCAGGCCACACGGCGCGAATCGCCCATCTCCATGACCTGACGCAGGGCGCGCAGGTTGGCGAAGAAGTTGACGAAGTTGCTCCACATCATGCGCGGCGCCGACAACAGACCTTCGACCAGCCCGTAGTAGCGAGTGACAAACCAGCCACGCTGGAACAGGCGGTTGAACAGCATCAAACCGTTGAGCCACAGCAGCACCGACAGCAAGGAACTGTCGGCGAGGATCGAGGGATAGCGCCATGACTCTGGGGCAATCACCGTGATGCCCCACATCGCCAGCAGCACCAGGAACAGCAGGTTGACCAGAAAGCTCAGCAGGTAGGCGATCAGTCCGCGACGGTCACGCCACAGGAAATAATTGAGCAGGCCTTTGCGGCTCCAGCCGAGGTTCTTGGTGCCCTGAAACACGATGCCGACAATCCAGCGTGATTTCTGCCGGATTGCGTGTTGCAGGTCCCGGGGGAAGTGCTCGCGTACGCAGATCACCTGGGAGAACTCGCGGTTCATCCCGAAGACCCATGGTTGCTCCAGCGCCAGTTTCGGATCGCTGACCGAATAGCGGGCGAAGATGCATTTCATGCCTTTCTGCTTGAGGCGGAAACCGATGTCGTAGTCTTCGGTGAGACTCTGCACATCGAAGGCGATACCGTCGCCGTCTTCCAGCAGCGCGCTGATGGCTTTACGGCTGAAGCAGGTGCCGACGCCGGCGCTGGGCACCTGGCCGGTGAGGGCTTCGCGGACGATGACGTCCTTGCCGTGGTTCTCGGCGAACTCATCGACGTAGTGCCCGGCGGTGAAGCCTTTCCATTCCGGTGCGTAGGGGTAGACCGGAATCTGGATCAGGTCCTTGTTCGGCAGCAGGTAGTTGTAGAGGCGCAACTCCATCGGCGAAATCACGTCTTCGGCATCGTGCAGGATGAAACCGGCGAACTGGATCTTCGCTTCGCTCTCGAAACGCAGGATCGCATCGATGATGTTGTTCAGGCAGTCGGCCTTGCTGGTGGGACCCGGGCGGGCGCAGACCACTTTGTGCACGTTGGGGTAGTGCTGGCAGACCGCATCGACGTCGGCCTGGGTTTCGGCGTCGTTGGGGTAGGTGCCGACGAAAATCTGATAGTTCTCATAATCGATGGTCGAGGCAGCCAGCCGCGCCATCTCGCCGACCACGCCGACTTCGTTCCACGCCGGCACCATGATCGCCAGCGGCTTCTCGGGAATCGAATACAGGCGTTCCTCGTCAGCGCGCTTGAATTTCTCGTAGATCCGCCAGCGCCGAATTAACTTGCGGCTCCAGTACACCAGATCGATGAACAGGTCATCGAGGCCGAGGATGAACATCAGCAGGGCGAGGAGGATCGCCACATACTTCAGACCAAACAGCACATACGCAAAAAAATCGACCCAGCCCAGGCTCATACCCCGTTACCCGCCGTCGAGCGTGTGCTCAGCCAGGCGTGGAGGCGTTTGGCGATACGCTCGCTGGCGTGACCGTCACCGTATGGGCTGTGGATGCGGCTCATGCGTTTGTAGGTCGCTTCGTCATCGAGCAACTGGCTGGCTTCCTTGACGATCTTCGCGGTGTCGGTGCCCACCAGCAGCACGGTGCCGCCCTCAAGCACGGAGGGGCGTTCGGTGACGTCACGCAATACCAGCAACGGCTTGCCGATGGCCGGAGCTTCCTCCTGGACGCCGCCGGAGTCGGTCAGGATGAAGTGCGCACGGCCCATCAGCCAGACGAAGTTCGGGTAATCCTGAGGGGCGACCAGATAGATGTTGGGTTTGTCGGCGAGCATGCCGTACACCGCGCTCTGCACCTGCGGATTGAGGTGAACCGGGTAGACGAATTGCACGTCCGGGTAACGCAGGGCGAGATCGGCCAGGGCCTGGCAGATGTTCTGGAAACCGTCGCCAAGGTTTTCCCGGCGATGGCCCGTGATCAACACCATGCGACGGCTGTCGTCGAGCACCGCCAGAGGTGAATCGGCAGCCGGGCGCCAGTTGCTCTGTTGCTGGTTCGTGCGCATCCACAGCAGCGCATCGATGACGGTATTGCCGGTGATTTCGATGTTGTCCTGCGGCACGCCTTCACGCAGCAGATTCGCTTCGGCTTTGCCGGTCGGCGGGAAGTGCAGGTCGGCGATCACGCCGGTCAGACGTCGGTTGGCTTCTTCAGGCCAGGGAGCGCGCAGGTTGCCGGTGCGCAAACCAGCTTCGACGTGGCCGATGGGCAGCTGGCGATTGAACGCGGCGAGGGCAGCGATGAAGCTGGTGGTGGTGTCGCCGTGTACCAGCACGATGTCTGGTTTGACCCGTTCGTAGGCCTGGTCGAGTTGTGCAAGCAGATGTTGCGACAGACCGTTGAGCGTCTGGCCCTGGGTCATCACTTGCAGGTCTTCATCGACCGTCAGTTCGAACGCGTCGAGTACCTGTTTGAGCATCTCCCGATGCTGGCCGGTCGAGCAGATGTTGAGTTTGATGTCGGGCCACTGACGCAGAACCCGAGCCAGCGGGGCCATTTTGATGGCCTCCGGGCGAGTACCGAAAACCATCATGACGTTAAAGGACATTGACCCCTCCTGGGACGAAGCAAGGCCGTGGCCGGATAGCCAGCAGCACCTATCTCTTTCTGAGAAATAAAGAAAAGCAGCCGGATGGGAGCTTGTCCAATCCGGCCTTGAGGCTAGTTGTTACAGATCAATTGGAACGAAAGTGCCATATCTGATGGCTCTTAGGTGGCACTTTCAGGAAAAGTTCCATCGTTTTGCGCGGGGGATGGTGCAGAGGGTACGCAGGGTGTGGCGAAGCCAGCTCAGGTCATGGACCGATTTGCGCAGCGCAGCGGGGTGTCTGGTTTTGCCGAGGAACTGGGTGAAGTCTTGCAGAAGCGATTCATCCGCTCCGATGCCTTTCAGTTTTTTGAGCAGTACGCCTTCCTTGTAGAACAACACCGTCGGCGTACCCGTGACATCAGGATGTCGACACGACTGTGCGGTATCGACCATGAAGACATCCATCCAGGGCCGGAAGGGCTTGGCGACTTCGAGAAAAACGGGGCCGGAGAACACGCAGGCACCGCAGTGCTCGTTGAAGAAGTACAGGACGACAAGGCGCCTGGCTTTCAAGACCTTCCGGTACGTCGGGGGCAACGCTGAATATCGAGTCGGCGCCGTCATCGGAGCCTCCTTTATTCGATGCACAAGGCGTCACGACGTTAAAGGAGCGGCGGTCGCTGTCGCAACTGTCAGAGTTGACAGGTGCCGAGCGCAATTTTTTGTGCGCCGCGCACCGATATGTGGCCCGAGTACCCGTCGCGTGTAGCCAACGGTAGCGCGGCGTCCCTGTCACTGCGCGTAACACCGTTCCGAACACTTTTCACATCCCTTTGATTCAGAACGCATTTCAATCCGTTGCGGATTCCTGGCGATTCCTGTGGCACACTTTCTGCTGTTAATTCCGTAGTAACAAACCGTGTTCCGGTATAACGGAATAAACAATTCTCTGGAGTGCTTGCCATGCATCGCCGACTTTCCTTGTTCAAAGCGTGTGTTTTTGTTCTTGCGGCTTCGTCCGCTGTCGTGGGTATGGCCCAGGCGGCCGACAGCAAGCTCGACAGCGTCCTGGCTCGTGGAAAACTGATCGTGGGGACCGGCAGCACCAACGCGCCGTGGCACTTCCAGGGCGCGGACGGCAAGTTGCAGGGCTTTGATATCGACATCGCCCGGATGGTGGCCAAGGGTCTGTTCAATGATCCGAGCAAGGTCGAGTTCGTGGTGCAGTCGTCCGATGCGCGGATTCCCAACCTGCTGACCGACAAGGTCGACATGAGCTGCCAGTTCATCACCGTCACCGCCAGCCGCGCGCAGCAAGTGGCGTTCACCCTGCCGTATTACCGCGAAGGCGTCGGCCTGCTGCTGCCGAACAACAGCAAGTACAAGGAAATCGAAGACCTGCAAGCCGCTGGCGACAGCGTGACCGTGGCCGTGCTGCAGAACGTGTACGCCGAGGAATTGGTGCATCAGGCGCTGCCCAAGGCCAAGGTCGATCAGTACGACAGCGTCGATCTGATGTATCAGGCCGTGAACTCCGGTCGCGCCGATGCCGCTGCTACCGACCAGTCTTCAGTCAAATACCTGATGGTGCAGAACCCTGGCCGCTATCGCAGCCCGACATACGCCTGGAGCCCGCAGACCTACGCCTGCGCCGTCAAACGTGGCGATCAGGACTGGCTGAACTTCGTCAACACCACCTTGCATGAAGCCATGACCGGTGTTGAATTCCCGACCTACGCGGCATCGTTCAAGCAATGGTTCGGCGTTGATCTGCCATCGCCCGCTATCGGTTTCCCTGTCGAATTCAAATGATCCCGTGAGAGTGGGGCGCCCTGATGCGCCCCGCTCAAGGTACTGCCAACCATGAACTATCAGTTGAACTTTGCCGCCGTGTGGCGCGATTTCGACACCTTGCTGGCGGGGCTCGGTCTGGGCCTCGAACTGGCGCTGGTGTCGATCGCCATCGGCTGCGTGATCGGCCTGCTGATGGCGTTTGCCTTGCTGTCGAAGCATCGCGCCTTGCGGGTGCTGGCATCGGTGTATGTCACGGTGATCCGTAACACGCCGATTCTGGTGTTGATTCTGTTGATCTACTTTGCGTTGCCGAGCCTGGGGATCCGGCTGGACAAGATCCCGTCGTTCATCATCACCCTGTCGTTATATGCCGGGGCATACCTGACCGAAGTGTTCCGGGGCGGCTTGTTGAGCATCCCCAAAGGTCAGCGTGAAGCGGGATTGGCCATCGGTCTGGGCGAGTGGCAGGTGAAGGCCTACGTCACCGTGCCGGTGATGTTGCGCAACGTGCTGCCGGCGCTGTCGAACAACTTCATTTCGCTGTTCAAGGACACCTCGCTGGCCGCCGCGATTGCGGTGCCGGAGCTGACCTACTACGCGCGCAAGATCAACGTCGAGAGCTACCGGGTGATCGAAACCTGGCTGGTGACCACGGCGTTGTATGTCGCGGCCTGTTACCTCATTGCCATGCTGCTGCGTTATCTCGAGCAGCGTCTGGCGATCCGCCGATAGGAGGCTGCGATGTACGAATCCCCCAGTTGGTTGCATGAGTTGTGGATTGCCCGCGAAGCCTTGTGGCAAGGCTTTCTGACCAGCGTGCAGGTGTCGGCGCTGGCGATTCTGTTCGGCACGGTCATCGGCGTATTCGCCGGTCTGGTGCTGACCTACGGCAAGTTCTGGATGCGCGCGCCGTTCCGCTTTTATGTCGACCTGATTCGCGGCACACCGGTGTTTGTGCTGGTACTGGCCTGCTTCTACATGGCGCCGGCGCTCGGTTGGCAGATCAGCGCGTTTCAGGCGGGTGCCTTGGGTCTGACGCTGTTTTGCGGCTCCCACGTGGCCGAGATCGTGCGCGGTGCGTTGCAGGCATTGCCACGCGGGCAGATGGAAGCGGGCAAGGCCATCGGCCTGACGTTCTATCAGTCCCTCGGCTACGTGCTGTTGCCCCAGGCGCTGCGGCAGATCCTGCCGACCTGGGTCAACTCGTCCACGGAAATCGTCAAGGCCTCGACCTTGCTGTCGGTGATCGGTGTGGCGGAGCTGTTGCTCAGCACCCAGCAGATCATCGCCCGGACGTTCATGACCCTGGAGTTTTATCTGTTCGCCGGTTTTCTGTTCTTCGTCATCAACTACGGCATCGAATTACTCGGCCGGCACATTGAAAAGCGGGTGGCCTTGCCATGACTCAAGCTCAAGTTTCCAACGTCCAGAACGGCCAGCCGCTGCTGGACATCCGTGGCCTGCACAAGCAATACGGCGCGGTCGAAGTGCTCAAGGGTGTCGACCTGAGCATGCAGCGCGGCAACGTGGTGACGCTGATCGGCTCCAGCGGCTCGGGCAAGACCACGCTGCTGCGTTGCGTGAACATGCTGGAGGAGTTCCAGGGCGGGCAGATCCTGCTCGACGGCGAATCCATCGGTTATGACGAACTCAATGGCAAACGCGTGCGCCACCCGGAAAAAGTCATCGCGCGCCATCGGGCGATGACCGGCATGGCGTTCCAGCAGTTCAACCTGTTCCCGCACCTCACTGCGCTGCAGAACGTCACCCTCGGCTTGCTCAAAGTCAAAAAGATGCACAAGGACGAAGCCGTGGTCCTGGCCGAGAAATGGCTGGAGCGGGTCGGCCTGCTGGAGCGGCGCAATCACTTTCCCGGCCAGTTGTCCGGCGGTCAGCAGCAG
This sequence comes from Pseudomonas sp. GW822-FHT03F04, assembly GCF_058801405.1. Lineage (NCBI taxonomy): Bacteria > Pseudomonadati > Pseudomonadota > Gammaproteobacteria > Pseudomonadales > Pseudomonadaceae > Pseudomonas > Pseudomonas sp. GW822-FHT03F04. The sequence goes on along the minus strand of NZ_JBXANF010000002.1, from coordinate 643,427 downwards.
CGCGTGGCGATTGCCCGGGCGATTGCGATGAACCCGAGCCTGATGCTGTTCGACGAAGTCACCTCGGCCCTCGACCCGGAACTGGTCGGCGAAGTGCTGAACGTGATCAAGGGCCTGGCCGAGGACGGCATGACCATGTTGCTGGTGACCCACGAAATGCGTTTTGCGTTCGAGGTCTCGGACAAGATCGTTTTCATGAATCAGGGGCGTATCGAAGAGCAGGGGCCTCCCAAGGAGCTGTTTGAGCGTCCGCAATCGCCGCGGCTGGCTGAGTTTCTCAAAAGCACGCGGTTCTGACTTTTCACTTTTTCAATCAGGAGACACATCCATGAGCATTACTCGTTACGGCACCGGCAGCACCGCCGCTGGCGGCCAGCCTCGTCCATTCGCCCGCGCAGTCGAGGCCGATGGCTGGCTGCACGTTTCCGGTCAGGTGCCGGCGGTGGATGGCGAGATCATCGTGGGCGGCATCGTCGAGCAGACTCACCAGACCATGAAGAACCTGATCGCGATTCTCGAAGAAGCCGGTTATGGCCTGGAAGATGTGGTACGTGCCGGCGTATGGCTGGACGATCCGCGGGATTTCAGCAGTTTCAACAAGGTTTTCGGCGAATACTTCAAGCCCGAACACGCACCGGCCCGGGCCTGTGTGCAGGCGAGCATGATGGTCGACTGCAAGGTCGAGATCGACTGCATTGCGTACAAGAAAAAGGCTTGAGTGTTGACCGTTCCCGCGCAGAGCGTGGGAACGATTTTTCGCGATAAACTCCCGGCACTTTGAATGGGAACCACTGAAATGACCGAAGACACCATCAAGCGCCGGGCACGCGGTCTGGACCGGGCGTTCGATATCCTCGATTTCCTCAAGGAAATCGGCCAGCCACTGCGCCCGAACGACATCGCCAACGGCATCGGCAGCCCGAAATCCACGGTCTACGAACTGGTGGCCTCGTTGCTCGAACGGCGGATTCTCGAACCGGTGGGCAAGGACGGTCATGTCTATCTCGGTCGTCAGCTGTATTTCCTCGGCCAGGCGCATCTGCGGCATTTCGACCTCAGTCGCGAGGCCGATCACGCGTTGCAGGAGATCGTCAGCCAGACCCGGGAAACCGCGCAGATGTGCCTGCTCAACGGGCGCAAATACACGGTGGCGCTGATGAAGGAGGGCGAGCGGCATTTCCGCATTTCCTCCGATATCGGCGAGAACGCGCCAATCCCGTGGACGGCGTCCGGACGCTTGCTGCTGGCGCACTTGAGTGACCAGCAGATCAGCGACCTGATCGACCCCGACGACTTCATCCTGCCCGGTGGCGAACGCCTGCCGATGGAGACGTTTCTCAAGGAAATCCGTCAGGCTGGCATCGACGGTTTCTTCTCGTTCGACAGTGTTGCCGACACCTTTACCCATTGCTTCGCCGCCCCGGTCAAAGACCCGAGCGGCGTGGCCATCTGCACCCTGTGCATCGTCGCCCCGCGCGCCGATGCCAAGACCAACTACAACGACTATCGCCGGGTCTTGATCGAGAGCGCCAACAGCCTCGCCCGGCGAATCAACGAATAACCGCGCCCGGCAGCGGGCGCGACTGTGAGGAGTTCGACCATGACGACTGCCAACAACACTGCTGCCGTGGAAAAAGGCGATGCCGCCCTCGGCGCGCAACTGGTGCGTGACATCAGCCTGCCGGCGCTGGTGCTGCACCGCGAGGCGCTGGAGCACAACATCCGCTGGATGCAGACATTCGTCAGCGACAGCGGCGCCGAACTCGCGCCCCACGGCAAGACCAGCATGACCCCGGCGCTGTTTCGTCGTCAGCTCGACGCCGGCGCCTGGGGTATTACGCTGGCCAGCGCCACCCAGACCCGCGCCGCATACGCCCACGGCGTGCGCCGGGTGTTGATGGCCAACCAACTGGTCGGTACGCCGAACATGGCGTTGATCGCCGATCTGTTGGCGGCCGATTCGACCTTCGACTTCTATTGCATGGTCGATCACCCGGACAACGTCGCCGATCTGGGCGCTTACTTCGCGTCCCGTGGCGTGCGCCTGAACGTGATGATCGAGTACGGCGTGGTCGGCGGCCGTTGTGGTTGCCGCAGCGAACAGGAAGTCATCGAACTGGCCAAGGCCATCAGCGCGCAACCGGCGCTGGCCCTGACCGGTATCGAGGGTTACGAAGGCGTGATCCACGGCGATCACGCCGTCACCGGCATTCGTGAATTCGCCGCCTCGCTGGTGCGCCTCGCGGTGCAGTTGCAGGACAGCGGCGCGTTCGCCATCGCCAAGCCGATCATCACCGCATCGGGTTCGGCCTGGTACGACCTGATCGCCGAGTCGTTCGAAGCGCAGAACGCCGGCGGGCGTTTCCTCAGCGTGTTGCGTCCCGGCAGTTACGTGGCTCACGACCATGGCATTTATAAAGAGGCGCAGTGCTGCGTGCTCGACCGTCGCAGCGACCTGCATGAAGGCCTGCGCCCGGCGCTGGAAGTCTGGGCCCACGTGCAGTCGATGCCGGAGCCGGGGTTTGCGGTGATTGCCCTGGGCAAGCGTGACGTGGCGTTTGATGCCGGGATGCCGGTGCCATTGCTGCGTTACAAGGCCGGTGTGCTGCCGGCGGTGGGCGACGATGTCGGCGCCTGCAAGGTGACGGCGGTGATGGACCAGCACGCGTTCATGACCGTGGCACCGGGGGTGGAACTGCGCGTCGGCGACATCATTTCCTTCGGCACTTCGCACCCGTGCCTGACCTTCGACAAGTGGCGCGTAGGGCTGCTGGTGGACGAGCAGTTGTCGGTGATCGAAACCATGGAAACCTGTTTCTGATGAACACGCTCAGTCCCTTGGGTCCGAACACCCCGCGCATCGCCCTGATCGGCGAATGCATGATCGAGCTTCAACAACGTGCTGATGGCAGCCTGCAACAGAGCTTCGGCGGCGACACGCTGAACACGGCGGTGTATCTGTCCCGCGCCATGGGCGACAAGGCGCAGGTCGATTACGTCACGGCGTTGGGTGACGACAGCTTCAGTGACGCCATGTGCCGCAGTTGGGCCGCTGAAAACATTGGTCTGGATCTGGTCCAGCGCTTGCCCGGTCGTTTGCCGGGGCTGTATTGCATCCAGACTGATGCCGCCGGCGAACGGCGTTTTCTGTACTGGCGCAACGAGGCCGCTGTACGCGACTGTTTTACGACCCCGGCCGCCGCGCCGATTCTCGCGGCGTTGCCGGACTACGACGTGCTGTATTTCAGCGGTATCACGCTGGCGGTGCTCGGCGCACAGGGGCGGGAAAAGCTGATTCAGACCTTGATCGAAGCCCGTCAGCGCGATGCACGGATCGTCTTCGACAACAATTACCGGCCACGGCTGTGGGCCTCGGTAGAAGAGGCGCGGGCGGCGTATCGCAGCGTGCTGCCGCATGTCGATCTGGCGTTGCTGACGGTGGACGACGAGCAGGCGCTGTTCCATTTCGAGGACTGTGATGCGGTGTTTGAAGCGTACGCGCAGATCGGCACGCCGGAGGTTGTCCTCAAGCGCGGCGCTGAAGCCTGTCTGATCCGTTGCGACGGGGAAACGTTCGAAGTCCCGGCGCAGAAGGTCGAGAGAGTGGTGGACACCACGGCGGCGGGGGATTCGTTCAGTGCGGCGTATCTGGCCAGTCGCTTGTCGGGCGCAAGCCCTGCGCAGGCGGCGGAGGCTGGGCACCAGTTGGCCAGTCGGGTGATTCAGGTGCCTGGCGCACTGATCCCCAAAGAATGAATCCGATCTCTGAAGGCGCTGCCGACAGCCGCGCCTTCAGGGCACCGGATCAATCGCGGAAAAACACCTGCACCAGGTGATAGCCGAACTTGCTCTTGATCGGCCCGTGCACCGTGCGCAGCGGCTTCTTGAAGATCACTGCGTCGATCACGCCGACCATCTGCCCCGGCCGCACTTCACCCAGATCGCCGCCGCGCTTGCCGGACGGGCAGGTCGAGAATTTCTTCGCCAGTACATCGAACGCTTCACCGTTGGCGATGCGTTGTTTGAGTTTTTCAGCCTCTTCGGCGGTTTTCACCAGAATGTGGCGGGCTTGGGCTTTCATCGTGCAATACCTGTAGCGGGGTGACGGCGGGGCGCGGATTATGCCTCAAGTCACGGGTTTTGGCTGATCATCGTGCGGATCTTGCCCGCCAGAAGCTCAATGGAAAACGGCTTGGCCACCATGTCCATGCCGTCCTCCAGAAAACCCTGACGCTCGGCAGCTTTCTGCGCGTATCCGGTCATGAACAGCACTTTGAGCCCCGGACGATGCTGGCGGGCGATCTCCGCCAGTTGTCGGCCGTTCATGCCCGGCAACCCGACATCGGTCACCAGCAGATCAACACGCAGGTCGGATTCCAGCAGCGGCAAGGCACTTTTGGCGTCTTCGGCCTCATGGGCGCGATAACCCAATTCCTTGAGCAGGTCCATGACCAGCATGCGCACCGCCGGATCGTCCTCGACCACCACCACGGTTTCGCCGGTGGCGGCTGCCGGGGCCTCGGTCGTCGTTTCGATCACCGGCCGCTCCGGTTCCAGCGCGTACAAACGCGGCAAGTACAGGCGCACACAGGTGCCCTGGCCCGGCAGGCTGTCGAGGCTGACGTGCCCGCCGGTTTGTTGGGCAAAACCATAAATCATCGACAACCCGAGCCCCGTGCCCTGGCCGATCGGTTTGGTGGTGAAGAACGGGTCGAACGCCTTCGAGCGCACCGATGGCGTCATGCCGGTGCCGTTGTCACTCACCGCGAGCATCAGGTAATCGCCGGCCTTGACCGGTTCGAGGGTGGTGATGTCGTTGCCGTCGAGGTAGACGTTGGCGGTCTCGATCAGCAGTTCGCCACCGTCCGGCATGGCGTCGCGGGCGTTGATCACCAGATTGAGCAGGGCGTTTTCCAATTGGCTGACATCGGTGCTGACGGGCCAGACACTGTCGGCCAGGCGCAGAGTCAGTTCGATCGGATCGCCCTTGGTGCGGCGGATCAGGTCTTCCAGGGAGTGGATCAGCTCGTTGACGTTCAAGGTCTTGCGATCCAGCGACTGGCGCCGCGAAAACGCCAGTAAGCGGTGGGTCAACGCCGCGGCGCGATTGGCCGAGGACACCGCGGCATCGGTGAATCGACCGATTTCATCAGTACGGCCACTGGCGATATAGCGCTGCATCAGGTCGAGACTGCCGATGATTCCGGTCAGCATGTTGTTGAAGTCATGGGCGATGCCGCCGGTGAGCTGGCCGACCGCTTCCATTTTCTGCGCGTGACGCAGGGCGTCTTCGGCGCGTTCGCGTTCGAACATTTCGTTCTGCAAACGCTGGTTGGCCTGGGCCAGTTGCTCGGTGCGCGCACTCACGCGTTCCTCTAGGGTTTCATTGAGGTTGCGCAAGGCTTCTTCGGTCTTTTTACGTTCCGTCTCGTCGATCACGAAGATGTAGAAACCGTTCACCGCACCATCCGGGCCATGGCGTGGCAGGTAGTTCATCAGGGCGTGGCGCTGACTGCCATCGCGATGGGGTGTGTAAAGACTGAACGAGCAAGGGCGGCCGGCCAGTGCTTCGGCGATGTAGGGGGCACGCAGAAAGTAGGATTCTTCGCCGATCACTTCGCGGATCGTGCGTCCGTACAGCTCTTGCGGCGTCAGCCCGTACCAGTCCAGGTACGCAGCATTGTTCAGGCGAAAGCGTTCTTCGCGGTCGACGTAGCTGATCAGGATCGGCATTGCGTTGATGATCAGTTGCAGCTCGGTCTGGCTTTGCCGCAGTGCCTGTTCGGTGTGTTTGCGCTCGGTCAGGTCCAGCGCCGCGCCGAGAAAACGCATCGGCCGTCCGTGGTGATCCTTGTAGCAACGTCCGCGGGCAAATACCCAGCGCACCTCGCCATTGGTCTGCAACAGACGATATTCCTCGGCGTATTCGGTGCCATGGGTGATGCAGTGCTTGATGCTGCGGGCGATCAGCGCGCGGTCTTCCGGGTGCACGCCGTGCAGGTATTCACTGATGGGCAACTGACTGGCCCGAACCGGGTCGACACCGTGCAATTGGGCGAAATGGGCATCGGCGATAAAGCGATCTTCACCAATGTCCCAGTCCCAGGTGCCGACCGCATCGGTGGCCGCCAGCGCCAGTTGCAGGCGCTCTTCGCTTTCGCGCTGGGCCTTGAGGCTGTCTTCGGAACGTTGCTGCAGTTCCAGGGCAATGCGTCGGCGTTCGTTGGTTTCGATGGCGGTGACCAGAATGCCGGCCACTTGCGCGCTTTCGTCACGAATCGGGCTGTAGGTCAGGTCCAGCCAGAAGTCGGAATCCTTGCCGTCCCGTTGCAGGGTAAAGCGTCGTTCGCTGTAGGTTCGCACCTGGCCTTGTAGGACGGCGCTGTAAATCGGGTCGGTAAAGTCTCGAAGTTCCGGCCATATCTGGTGCGCCGGCTGTCCGAAAGCGTGTGGATGCTTGCTGCCGGCCAGCAGCGCAAAGCCGTTGTTATAGATCTGGGTAAGCTGCGGGCCCCACAACAACAGCATCGGCATCGGTGAATGAATCACGATGTCCACCGCGGTCCGCAGGCTCTGCGGCCAATTGTCGGCGCTGCCGAGCGGGCTGCGGCTCCAGTCGGTGCGGGCAATCAATGCCTGGGCGTCATCGGTGTGCGGTACAGCGTTCATCAAAGGGTCCTGAGCGTCGGTCGGTGAGGCGGCGTCTACTATCCTAGTGCGGTAGACGCTGTAAGGCCCGTCGCGTCACGACGCACGGTCTTAAGTTCATTGAAAGCTTCGCAGGTGCTTTTTGCCATGGAAATCGACGCACTGCTCAAACAACTGGCCAGCCGCCACGGTTCAGATCTGTTCCTGTCCACGGGGGCGCCACCCAGTGCGCGGTTCGATGGGGTGCTGACACCGTTGAACGAACAGCCGTTCAAGCCCGGCGAAGTGGCGACTGTCGCCGCCTCCCTGATGGACGCCGAGCAGCGCCGGGAGTTCGACCGGGATCTGGAAATGAACCTGGCGATTTCCCGAACCGGGATCGGTCGTTTCCGGGTCAACATCTTCAAACAGCGCAACGATGTGTCGATCGTGATCCGCAACGTCAAACTCGACATCCCCCGATTCGAAGACCTGAAGCTGCCGCCGGTACTGCTCGAAACGGTGATGCTCAAGCAGGGGCTTATCCTGTTTGTCGGCGCCACCGACTCGGGCAAGTCCACCTCGCTGGCAGCGCTGATCGATCATCGCAATCGCCACAGCAGCGGGCACATCATCACCATTGAAGACCCGGTGGAATACATCCATCGACACAAGAAATCGATCATCAACCAGCGAGAAGTCGGGGTCGATACCCGCAGTTTTCACGCGGCGCTGAAAAACACCCTGCGTCAGGCACCGGACGTGGTGCTGATCGGTGAAATCCGTGACCGCGAGACCATGGAACATGCGCTCGCATTCGCCGAAACCGGGCATCTGGTGTTGTCGACGTTGCATGCCAACAACGCCAATCAGGCGCTGGACCGGATCATCAATTTCTTCCCCGAAGAGCGCCGCGCGCAATTGCTGCATGCCTTGGGCAATCACCTGAAGGTGTTTGTATCCCAGCGTCTGGTGCGAACACGGGACGGGCAGCGGCGAGCGGCAGCAGAAGTGATGCTCGGGACGCCGACGATTGCCGATCTGATCCGGCGCAATGATTTCGGCGAACTGAAAATCATCATGGAAAAGTCGGCGGAACTGGGCATGCAGACCTTTGACGGTGCGCTGTTTGCACTGGTGGCGGAAGGGGTCATCGATGAAGACGAGGCCCTTAAAAACGCGGACTCGGTGAACAACCTGCGCCTGCGTCTGAAGCTGCACGCCGACACCATGCCGTCCCCACCACCATCGACTGGCGAGTGGGGACTGATGGATTGAGCCGGTTCAGTCCTGAAGCTCGACCCGATTGCGAAACTGCTCAAGCGCTTCAGGATTGGCCAGCGCATCGGTGTTTTTCACTGGCTCGCCATGCACCACATTGCGCACGGCCAGTTCCACCACTTTGCCGCTGATGGTGCGTGGAATGTCCGTGACCGCGACGATCTTCGCCGGTACATGGCGCGGTGTGGTGTTGGCGCGGATCACCTGACGGATCTGCTGTTGCAGCGCCTCATCCAGCGTTACACCCTCCTTGAGGCGCACGAACAGCACCACGCGCACGTCGTCCTGCCATTGTTGGCCGATGGCAACGCTGTCCAGTACCTCGGGGACTTTTTCCACCTGACGGTAGATTTCCGCTGTGCCGATGCGTACGCCGCCGGGGTTGAGCACTGCATCGGAGCGACCGTGGATCAACATCCCGCCGTGAGGCAACTGTTCGGCGTAGTCCCCCTGGGCCCAGACGCCGGGGAACTGGCTGAAGTAGGATTTGCGCAGCTTCTCGCCGTCCGGGTCATTCCACAATCCAATCGGCATCGCCGGGAATGGCCGGGTACACACCAGCTCGCCTTTTTCGCCGATCACCGGTTGCCCGGCGTCGTTCCACACTTCGACCGCCATGGCCAGGCTCTTGCCCATGATCTCGCCCCGGCGTACCGCTGACATCGGGTTGCCGTTGACGAAGCAGGACACGATGTCCGTACCACCGGACATCGAGGACAGGCAAACGTCGGGTTTGAAGTCGCGATAGACGAAGTCGTAACTCTGCGGCGACAACGCGGAACCGGTGCAGAGCAAGGTTTTCAGGTGACTCAGGTCATGGCTTTCTTGCGGCTTGATGCCACTGCTTTCCAGGGTCGCAAGGAATTTCGGGCTGGTGCCGAACACGCTGACTTGTTCGTCATCAAGCAGCTCCAGCAATCGCTGGTTGTCCGGATAAAACGGTGAGCCGTCATACAGCACCACTGCGCTGCCGACCGCCAGTGCGGACACCAGCCAGTTCCACATCATCCAGCCGCAGGTGGTGTAGTAGAACAAACGGTCGCCGGGCCCCAGATCGACATGTAACCCGTGCTCCTTGGCGTGTTGCAGCAGTACGCCGCCCGTGCTGTGGACGATGCACTTCGGCACGCCGGTAGTGCCGCTGGAATACAGCACATACAGCGGATGGGCGAATGGCACCGGGACGAACTGCGGTTCATCGCCCGGTTCATAGAAGTCGTCCCACAACGTGACGTTGGCGGGCGTCCGGTAATCCGTGGCATGGGCGTGAGGGCGTGCGTACGGCACAATGATCAGCTGCTGCAAGGTCGGCAGCTGCTCGAGGATTTCGTTGATCTTGACGGTCTGGTCGATTTCTTTGCCGGCGTAACGGTAGCCGGCGCAGGTGATCAGCACTTTCGGCTCGATCTGGCCAAAGCGGTCGATTACGCCGTGGGTGCCAAAGTCCGGTGAGGAACATGACCAGATCGCGCCGAGACTGGTGGTCGCCAGCATCGCCACCAGGGTTTGCCAGGTGTTGGGCATGCACGCCGCGACCCGGTCGCCGAGCACGACACCGGCCGCTTGCAGGCTGGCCTGGAACCCGGCGACTTGCTGGGCCAGTTCGGCCCAGGTCAACAATTCACGCTGGCCGTTTTCCGCGATGGCAATCACGGCGACGGCATCGTCCCGTCGACTCAACAGGTGTTCGGCGAAGTTCAGGGTGGCGCCGGGAAACCATGCGGCGCCCGGCATCTGCAGGCCCTCACGCAAAACGGCATCGGGCTGGGTGTGAAAGCAGATACCGAAGAAATCCACGATTGCTTGCCAAAAGGCTTCGCGCTGGTCGATGGACCATTGGTGCAGGGCAGGGTAGTCGTCGAGGTGCAGATGATGGCGCTGATTGATGAAACGCCGGAAGCCGTCCATGCGGGACCGGGCAATGCGTTTGGCATCGGGCTGCCAGAGGATGTCGGACATGGTTTGCCTCTTATTGTTTGTCAGAAAGCTCCCACTGCAATGTGGGAGCGTTCAGTTGAACGTTTACTGCGCGAGCCACCCGCCATCGATATTCCACGCGGCGCCACGCACCTGACTGCCGGCCTCGCTGCACAGAAACAGCACCAGTTCACCCAGGTGCGCCGGCGTGACGAACTCCAGCGACGGCTGTTTCTCGGCGAGCAGGTCGTGCTGCGCCTGCTGCGGGTCGACACCTTTGGCCGCGCGATCATCGATCTGTTTCTGCACCAGAGGCGTCAGTACCCAGCCCGGGCAGATGGCGTTGCAAGTGACATTGCTGGCGGCGGTTTCCAGGCCGACCACCTTGGTCAGGCCGATCACGCCATGCTTGGCCGCTACATACGCGGCCTTGCCGGTGGAACCCACCAGACCGTGTACTGAGGCAATGTTGACGATCCGTCCCCAGCCCTTGTCGCGCATGCCCGGCAGGCTCAGGCGGGTGCTGTGAAACACCGACGACAGGTTGATGGCGATGATCGAGTCCCAACGTTCCACCGGAAACTCTTCAACCGCCGCGACGTGCTGGATGCCGGCGTTGTTGACCAGAATGTCCACGCCACCGAACTCGCGCTCGGCGTAGGCGATCATGTCGGCGATCTGTTCAGGGCTGCTGACATCTGCCGGGTGATGGCCGACCTTGCCGCCGAACTGCTCGACTTCGGCAATCACCTTCGAAGCATCGCCAAAGCCGTTGAGGATCAGGTTGGCGCCGGCCTTGGCCAACGTCAGCGCGATGCCCAGTCCGATGCCGCTGGTGGAGCCGGTGACCAGTGCGGTCTTGCCAGAAAGAGTCGTCATGAATACCTCACACAATGCCAGTGGCGTAGAAAGTGCCGATTACCACGAAAACCGCCAGGGTCTTGATCAGCGTAATACAGAAAATGTCCTTGTAGGCCTCACGGTGGGTCAGGCCGGTAACGGCGAGCAGGGTGATCACCGCGCCGTTGTGCGGCAGGGTGTCCATGCCGCCGCTGGCCATGGCGGCCACCCGGTGCAGCACTTCCAGCGGAATGTTGGCGGCGTGGGCGGCGCTGATGAACTGCTCGGACATCGCCGCCAGAGCGATGCTCATGCCGCCCGAGGCGGAACCGGTGATACCGGCCAGCAGGGTCACGGTGATCGCTTCGTTGACCAGCGGATTGGGAATGCTCTTGAGCCAGTCGGCCAGCACCAGAAAACCTGGCAGCGAGGCGATGACCGCGCCGAAACCGTATTCAGACGCCGTGTTCATCGCCGCCAGCAGTGCACCGCTGACCGCGCTTTTGCTGCCTTCGGCAAGCTTGCTGCGAATCGCCTGAAAACCGAACGCCAGCACCATCAGGATGCCCACCAGCAAGGCTGCCTGCACCGCCCAGATCGCCGTGAGTTTGGCGATCTCGGTGGTCACCGGCGCGGCCATGCCCGGCAGCGCGAGGCTGTGGGTCTTGCCGTACCACTGCGGAATCCACTGGGTGAACAGCAGATTCATGATGCCCACCGCCAGCAGTGGCGACAGCGCCAGCCACGGGTTCGGCAGCTTCAGATCTTCGGCAGTTTCCGGTTCATTGCGCAGTTCGGTGCCATAGCCTTCGCCGGCGCGCTGAGCCTTGTTGCGTTGACGCTGCAAGAACAGCATGCCGGCGCAGAACACGAAAATCGTGCCGATCAGGCCCAACCAGGGCGCCGCCCACGCGGTGGTGTTGAAGAAGGTGCTGGGAATGATGTTCTGGATCTGTGGTGTGCCGGGCAGGGCGTCCATGGTGAACGAGAACGCGCCGAGGGCGATGGTCGCCGGGATCAGGCGCTTGGGAATGTTGCTCTGGCGGAACATTTCCGCTGCGAACGGATAGACCGCAAACACCACCACGAACAGCGATACGCCGCCGTAGGTGAGCAGGGCGCAGACCAGCACGATCACCAGCATCGCCTGACGGGTGCCGAGCAAGCGAATGGCTGCCGCGACAATCGAACGGGAGAAACCCGACAGCTCGATCAGCTTGCCGAACACGGCGCCGAGCAGGAATACGGGAAAGTAGAGTTTGATGAAGCCGACCATTTTCTCCATGAACACCCCGGTGAAGGCTGGGGCGACGGCGGACGGGTCGGTGAGCAGGACGGCGCCGAGGGCGGCGATCGGGGCAAAAAGGATAACGCTGTAGCCACGGTAGGCCGCGAGCATCAGCAGCGCGAGGGCTGCCAAGGCGATGATCACACTCATGGTGTGCTCCTTCGATTGTTATTTTTGTGGGTGAAACGGGTGTGGGAAGGGGCTTTAGCGAGAACTGTGCCAGTTGGTTAAGTTACTGAAATATATGGATTTAATTTGATTTCGGTTATCGATTTTGAAGGTTTTGTCTCTGTTTTGAGACTTTTATGTCTGGGCGGGCGACTTCGCGGGCAAGCCCGCTCTCACAGTTGGACGTTTTTCCCTGTGGGAGTGAGCCTGCTCGCGAAGTTTTCGATCTCGTCCCTTTATGGAGATTTGTGTCTCTCTATTGAGACTCAGCAATCCCCAGCGCAATCATCTTCTTGTACAGCGTCGAACGCCCAAGCCCCAAACGCTCAGCCGCCTCAATCACCTTGCCCCCGCATTGCGCGAGGGTCGATTGAATCAACTGCCGGTCAAAACGCTCCCGAGCCTGGCTGAAGGTCTCGTTGCCTGTTGGCTCTGACACTGACGTCGATGCCCGCTCGACCGGCGTAAACGTACCAATCGCCGTGCGAATGTCGCTCGCTGTCAGCATCAAGTCATCACTGAGCAACGCCGCTCGTTCCAGCACGTTGCGCAACTCGCGAATGTTCCCCGGCCAGGCGTGCTGCCCCAGCAGCTCCAGGGCTTCGCGATTGAGTTCATGCTGGCTGCGCAGCTCTTCAAGAATCGCCTCACTGAGTGCCGGCAGATCGTCCAGACGCTCACGCAGCGGCGGCACCTGAATCGGCAGTACATTGAGCCGGTAGTACAAGTCGGCGCGGAACTCACCGCGCTTGATCGCCGCCTCCAGATCCGTCGACGTCGCGGCAATCACCCGCACATCGCTCTGGATCACGTCGTTGGAACCTACGGGTTCGAATTCTTTTTCCTGAAGCACCCGCAACAACTTGCTTTGCAGTGGCAGCGGCATGTCGCCGATTTCGTCGAGAAACAGCGTCCCGCCCTGAGCAATCTGCAATTTGCCGGTGCGGCCCTTGCGGTCTGCACCGGTGAAGGCGCCGGGCGCGGTGCCGAAGAACTCGGCTTCGAGCAGCGCTTCGGGAATCGCCGCACTGTTGATGCTTACGAACGCCTTGTGCGCTCGGGGTGAAGCGCCGTGGATCGCCTGGGCCAGCAATTCCTTGCCGCTGCCGGTCTCGCCCAGCAGCAGAACCGGTGACTCCGCACTCGCGCTGCGGCGGGCACGGCGTTTGACTTCCAGGCTGGCCGCGCTGGTGCCGATGAAGTGGGCGAAGTTGTATTTGGTCTGGCGGGCGCGCAGCAGCGAACGGGTCGAGGCCAGTTCTTCCTGCATGCTCAGGTAGCGCTTGAGCATCGGCGACAGGCTGCGCAGTTCATCGAACAGGGCGAAGCCGATGGCGCCGATCACCGATCCGGCGTCGTCATGGATCGGCAGGCGCATCACCACCAGCGGCTCTTTCGGCGTGTCCTGCATGTCCAGCAGAATCGGTCGCCCGGTGCGCACCACTTCACGCAGCAGACTGCCCGGAATCACGCTTTCGCAAGGTTTGCCGATGGCTCCGGCCGCAGAGTCGAGCCCGAAGCGCCGGGCATAGCGCTCGTTCATCCAGACGATGTTGGCGTCGCGGTCGACAATCACCGTGCCTTCGCTCGATTGCTCGATGATCTCGAACAACGAACGGATCGCCAGCGTGCGAACCCGTTGGTAATCCTTGAGGCTTTCAGTGGTGTTCATGGCGGCGTCCATTGGCGGAAGTCAGGTGGCGCGATTATGCCTATCCCGGATGCGCCGCCGCCAACAGCTCTTTGGTATAGGGATGCTGCGGCGAGTCGAACACGTCGTGACTGGCGCCACGTTCGACCACTTTGCCGTCCTTGATCACGATCATGTCGTGGGCCAGTGCCCTGACCACCGCCAGGTCGTGGCTGATGAACAGGTACGTCAGGCCATGTTTTTCCTGAAGCTGGCGGAGCAGGGCGACCACCTGTTTCTGCACGGTGCGATCCAGCGCTGAGGTCGGCTCGTCGAGCAGGATCAGCGCCGGTTTGAGCACCAGTGCCCGGGCAATGGCGATGCGCTGACGCTGGCCACCGGAAAATTCGTGGGGGTAGCGATGACGGCTGTCGGGGTCGAGGCCGACTTCCTTGAGCACACGGATCACCTGGGCGTCGCACTCGTCGGCGGTGGACTGGCAGTGTACCTCCAGCCCTTCGCTGATGATCTGTGCCACCGACATGCGCGGGCTGAGGCTGCCGAAGGGGTCTTGAAACACCACCTGCATCTGCCGGCGCCACGGGCGCATTTGCTTCTGGTTCAGGTCATCGAGGGACTGGCCCTGAAAGCGGATGCTGCCTTCGGAATCGAGTAAGCGCAGGATTGCCTGACCCAGCGTTGACTTGCCCGAGCCGGATTCACCGACGATGCCCAACGTTTTGCCACGCTGGATGTTCAGGCTGATACCGTCAACGGCACGCAGGTATTGCTTGCGCTGGAACAGCCCGCCGCCGACCGCGAAGTCGACCCGCAGATCTTCAACTTCCAGCACGTTTTCCCGTTCATCCCGGGGAAGCGCTTCACCCTCAGGTTCAGCATTGAGCAACACGCAGCTATAGGGGTGTTTCGGCTCTGTAAACAGGGTTTCGCACGGTGCCTGCTCGACGATTTCCCCGGCCTTCATCACGCACACCCGCTGGGCGATGCTGCGCACCAGATTGAGATCGTGGCTGATCAGCAGCAGCGACATCCCAAGCCGTTGTTGCAGGGATTTGAGCAGCACCAGAATCTTGCGCTGCACGGTGACGTCCAGGGCCGTGGTCGGCTCGTCGGCGATCAACAGTTCCGGTTCGCAGGCCAGGGCCATGGCGATCATGACGCGTTGTCGCTGGCCGCCGGACAATTGGTGGGGGTAAGCCTTCAACCGTTCTTTCGGTTTCTGGATGCCAACCAGTTCGAGTAGTTCGAGAATGCGTTTCTGCGCCTCTTTGCCGCCCAGGCCTCGGTGCAGCAGCAGGGTTTCGCCAATCTGCTTTTCGATGGTGTGCAGCGGGTTGAGCGAGGTCATTGGCTCCTGGAAGATCATCGCGATGCGGTTGCCCCGCAAGTCGCGCAAGGTCTTGGGATCAGCTCCCACCAGCTCCTGGCCGCGATAGCGAATGCTGCCGGTGGTCTGGGCTTCGCTGTCCGGGAGCAGTTGCAGGATCGAGTGGGCTGTCACCGATTTGCCCGACCCCGACTCGCCGACCAGTGCCAGACACTCGCCGGGGCGGATGTCCAGGCACAGATTGCGCACCGCGGTCTGGCCATTGAAGGCGACGCTGAGGTCACGGATTTCGATCAGGTTGTCAGTCATTTCAAGGATCCGTTCATGAGCGCGGGTCAAAGGCATCGCGCAACGCTTCGCCGATGAATACCAACAAGGACAGAATCAACGCGAGGGTGAAAAACGCCGTCAATCCCAGCCACGGTGCTTGCAGGTTCTGTTTGCCCTGGCCGATCAACTCGCCCAGCGACGCACTGCCGGCGGGCATGCCGAAACCCAGGAAATCCAGCGCGGTCAGGGTGGAGATCGCGCCGGTCAGAATGAACGGCAGGTAGCTCAACGTGGCATTCATCGCATTGGGCAGGATGTGCCGGAAGATCACCTTGCGGTCGGTCAGGCCCAGCGCCCGCGCAGCCTTGACGTATTCGAGGTTGCGCCCGCGCAGGAATTCGGCCCGCACCACATCCACCAGCGCCAGCCATGAAAACAGTGCCATGATCCCCAGCAGCCACCAGAAGTTCGGCTCGACAAACCCCGACAGAATGATCAGCAGGTACAGCACCGGCAGCCCCGACCAGACTTCGAGCAGACGCTGACCGAGCAAGTCGATCCAGCCACCGTAATAGCCTTGCAGGGCGCCGGCCGCGATGCCGATCAGGGCGCTGACGAAGGTCAGCATCAGCGCGAACAGGATCGACACCCGCGCGCCGAAAATCACCCGTGCCAGCACGTCCCGCGCCTGATCGTCGGTGCCCAGCCAGTTGACCGAAGTCGGTGGGCTCGGCGCCGGTTTGTTGAGGTCGTAGTTCGGTGTGTCATCACTGAACGGGATCGGCGGAAACAGCAACCAGCCACCGTCCTTGCGAATCAGGTTCTGGACGTAGTCGCTGCGGTAATCGGCCTGGAACGGCAACTGGCCGCCAAATTCCTGTTCGGTGTGGCGCTTGAACACCGGGAAGTACCACTGGCCCTGATAGCTGACGACCAGCGGTTTGTCGTTGGCGATCAGTTCGCCACCGAGGCTGATCACGAACAGACCAATGAACAACCACAGCGACCACCAGCCCCGACGGTTTTTCTTGAAGCGTTCGAAACGGCGACGGCCCAGAGGCGAGAGCTTGAACATCAGGCATTCCTCGCGGCGAAGTCGATGCGCGGATCGACCAGCGTGTAGCACAGGTCGCCGATCAGTTTTATCAGGAGGCCGAACAGGGTGAAGATGAACAGCGACCCAAACACCACTGGATAGTCGCGGGACACGGCCGCTTCGTAGCTCATGCGCCCGAGGCCGTCGAGGGAGAAGATCACCTCGATCAGCAACGAGCCGGCGAAGAACACACTGATGAACGCCTGGGGAATGCCCGACACCACCAGCAACATCGCGTTGCGAAATACATGGCCATACAGCACCCGGCGTTCGCTCAGGCCTTTGGCGCGAGCGGTGACCACGTACTGACGGGTGATTTCATTGAGGAACGAGTTCTTGGTGAGAATGGTCAGGGTCGCGAAGCCACCAATCACCAGTGCAGTGACCGGCAGAACAAGGTGCCAGAAGTAGTCGGCAATTTTGCCCAGGGTCGACAGCGATTCGAAGTTGTCCGAGACCAACCCACGCACCGGAAACCAGTTCAGCGACGTACCGCCGGCAAACACAACGATCAGAAACATCGCGAACAGAAACGCCGGCATCGCGTAACCGATGATGATCGCCGTACTGCTCCAGATATCGAAATGACTGCCGTGGTGCACGGCTTTGCGAATGCCCAGCGGGATCGACACCAGATAGGTGATCAGCGTCGCCCACAACCCGAGGGAAATGGTCACCGGCATTTTCTGCAGGATCAGGTCGGTAACCGTGGCGCCCCGGAAAAAGCTCTTGCCGAAATCCAGCTGCGCATAGTTCTTGAGCATCAGCCACAGGCGTTCATGGGCCGGTTTGTCGAAGCCGTACTGTTTTTCGATGTCCTTGATCAGCTGCGGATCAAGGCCCCGGCTGGCGCGGGAGGTGCTGCTCATGGTTTCGCTTGCACCGCCGCCGACATTGGCGCCACCGATGCCTTGCAAATGAGCGATGGCCTGTTCCACCGGACCGCCAGGGGCGGCCTGGATGATCACGAAGTTGACCAGCAGAATGATCACCAGCGTCGGAATGATCAGCAGCAGGCGCCGCAGTATGTAAGCCCACATCAGTGCGGCCCTCCGGGTCTGCCACGGCTGATCTTCTCGGCCGTCATCTGCTGGTTGGTCAGCGGCGTGCTGCTGATTTCCCACCAGCTCTCGATCGCTTCGTCATTGCTCGCCTGCACGGTCGGGATGCCGAAGCGGTTCCACCAGACGGTCGAGGTGCCGGGCGGGTAATAATTGGGGATCCAGTAGTAGTTCCATTGCAGCACCCGGTCCAGCGCGTGGGCGTAATGCAGCATATCTGGCTGGGTCGAGGCGCGGATCAGACCGTTGATCAAGGTGTCGACTGCCGGGTTTTTCAGCACCATATAGTTGTTGGCGCCGGGATCGTTGGCCGAGGCGGACCCGAAGTAGTTGAGCAGTTCCCCACCGGGTGAGGTGGTGACCGGGTAGCCCGTGACAATCATGTCGTAATCGCGGCTCATCAGCCGGTTGACGTATTGCGAGGAGTCGATGCGGCGGATATCGAGGTTGATGCCGATCTGTTTCAGCGTGCGCTTGTAGGGCAACAGCAGGCGATCCATGCCGTTCTGGCTGACCAGGAAGGTGAAGCTCAGCGGCTCGCCCTGCGCGTTGACCAATTGGTCGCCGTCGGGTTTCCAGCCAGCCTGTTCCAGCAGCTCCAGTGCCTGAAGCTGCTTGTCACGGATCAGGCCGCTGCCGTCGGTTTTCGGTGCCTCGAAGACCTTCGTGAATACCTCGTCGGGGATTTGTCCGCGCAGTGGTTCAAGGATCTTCAGTTCGGCGGCGTCTGGCAGTTCACTGGCCGCGAGGGCGCTGTTGGAAAAGTAACTCTGCTGGCGGATGTACATGTTGCGCATCATCTGCCGGTTGCTCCATTCGAAGTCCCAGAGCATGGCCAGGGACTGACGTACGCGGCGGTCCTGGAACATCGGTTTTTGCAGGTTGAACACGAAGCCCTGGGCCGATTGCGGCGCCTCGGTTGCCAGGTGAGCCTTCTGCAGGCGCCCGTCGCTCAGGGCCGGGCTGTCGTAGCCGATCGAGTAGCCGGTAGCGGAAAATTCGCGGTTGTAGTCGTAGGCGCCGCCGCGCAACACCTGGCGGGCGACATCGGTGTCGCCGAAGTACTCGATGCTGAAGTGATCGAAATTGTAGAGCCCGCGGCTGACCGGCAAGTCCTTGCCCCACCAGTCGCCATTGCGCTCGAAGGTGATACTGCGTCCGGAGTCGACTTTTCCGACTCGGTACGGGCCGCTGCCCAGCGGAGGTTCATAGCCGCCACCGCCAGCAAAATCCCGAGTCTTCCACCAGTGCTCGGGAAACACCGGCAGGGTTGCGATATCCAGCGGCAGGGTGCGGTTTTCATTACTCTTGAAATCGAAGCGCACGGTGAGCGGCGCCTCGACTTCGACGCCTTTGACGTCGGCGAACTGGGTGCGATAGCGCAGGCTGCCCTGGGTCATCAGCAAATCGTAGGTGTAGCGCACGTCTTCGGCGGTGATCGGTTTGCCGTCGGCGAAGCGAGCCTTGGGGTTGATGAAGAAGCGCAGGGACAGGCCGTCCTCGGAACGCTCCATCTTTTGTGCCACCAGTCCGTAGACGGTGTAGGGCTCGTCCATCGAGCGCTGGGCCAGCGGGGAATACAGCAGGCCATCGATCTGGGTGACGCCGATGCCTTTGTCGATGTAGGGCAGGACATGGTCGAAGTGACCGATTTCGATCGCCGAGCGGCGCATCGTTCCGCCCTTGGGGGCCTGCGGATTGGTGTAGTCGAAGTGACTGAAATTGGCCGGATACTTTGCCGGTTCGCCGTAAACGGTCAAAGCATGCTGCGGTGCAGCGCTCACACCGGCGGCGCTCATCAGCAGAGCCACGGCAGTGAACATCAAAGTGGAGAAAGCCAGTCGCATTGTCAGCCTTAGAGCCGGGTAATCGATAAGCGCAATTTGTACGCGAGCGCAGCGCTGTTCGCCAGTCGCGTGGTGTAACCAAAACACAACGGCCCGCCATCTGGCGGGCCGTTACACAGCTCAGCGGACGAAGGATCAGTCCTGACGGCTGGTGACTTCCAGCAGGTGATAACCGAACTGGGTCTTGACCGGGCCCTGGACGACATTGATCGGGGCGCTGAAAACCACGGTATCGAATTCCTTGACCATCTGGCCCGGGCCGAACGAGCCCAGATCACCGCCCTGACGGCTGGACGGGCAGGTGGAGTTGGCTTTGGCGACTTCAGCGAAATCGGCGCCGGCTTCGATCTGGGCCTTGAGTTCGTTGCACTTGTCTTCGCTGGAAACCAGGATGTGGCGGGCGGTGGCTTTAGCCATGGGAAAAATCTCCAATCAAATCAGTAAAGGGTGGAGCCTACCGGATTCAGTGGCCGATTTCTCGGCAAAGTTCCGTTCGGCTGTCTGAGGCCGGTTCTCAGAGATTAGCTGCCTGCAGGCGCAAGGCGTGCTCGACGTACAACTGGATCGAATCGGCTGAGCCGGCAGGCTCACCGGAGGCCCGACGCAAGCTGCGCAAGTGATCAAATGGGTAGTCGGAACGGATCACGGTGCCCAGATGAGAGCTGTAGCGGCCGACAATCCCGTCGTTCTGGCCGGGCTCGGTGATGAAGTACTGCGACAGCGCCCGGCAAATGCCATGAACGGGATCGAATGTTTGCAGATTCATTTCCGGCACGACGCCGCTCCAGGAATAGTAGCGGACGCCATTGACCCGTTCGGGTCCCTGTGCGCCCCAGCTCTCTGGCAGGGCTTGCGGATATTTGTCATTGAAATCCCCGACCCCTACGGTCGTCAGTGCATTCAATGCGGCCAGCGCATTTTTCGGCAGGGCTGTGGTTCCACCGAGCAGGCATAGAAGGTCGGAAAACAGCGTGGCCACATTCTGAGCGACGCTCTCCGGCAACCTTCCGGGAATCAGTGCCTTGCGCAAGAAGTCCGCGAGCTCCGAGCCGTGGTTCGGTCCACTGACCGAAGTCACGGAAGCAACCCTTTGCGGGGCAACCGCTGCGGCATAGCGAGCCGCCAATGCGCCCTGACTATGACCGATCAGGTTGACTTTGCTCGCACCTGTGCCTCTGAGCACAGAATCAATCTGCCCGAGCAGTTGTTTGCCTCGTACTTCATTGTCATGAATGGCTGACAGGTGCGGCACGAACACCTGCACGCCGACGGCCTTCAGCGCCTGTTTGACGTCGTGGAACAGCTCAAAAGGGCCGATCCGCTCGAATCCGAACAGACCGTGCACCAGCAGGATGGGATAAAGAGTTGTGGTATTTCGTTGCATTTTTCATCCTTGATCGCAGAAGTTCATCGATATTTGCACGGTGCCACTCTAAAACAGTCGTGGAGCTCATGATGCATGAAGAGTCCCGGTTCACCGCCCGAAACTGGATCAGCGCCTGAAGGAAACTTCCCTGATGTATGAAATCCGGATCGGAATATTTGGACATCTCCTGCGTTGCCCCATGTGTTTTTCCTGCCGTTGCCTACTTCATGTGATGCACTTGCCCGCGTTCTGCACAGCGAACGGACGACATTAAATTGTTGATGAAGCGGCTTGAATAGAGGCTCTTCGACGCAGCGAGCCAGCTGCAGGGTATTTCCAGGGAATGGAGCTACGAATGAATACGCAGAACGCGCAGGAAGCAACGCAAGGCAACGCTTTGGTCGCAACAATGATCGAGTCATCCGGGCAGTCTTGCAGTCATGAGCCGGTTGACTCACTGCCCGCAGTCACCCTCGACGCTGTGGAGGATGCGGTTCTTGATCCCTCGCGGAACAAGGTCGTCGTGCGGATTGCGCCTTATCCCGATATGGCTTGCGGCGACAGGGTGGTATTGAGCTGGCACGGTCTTGATATCGAGGGCATGCCGTACCGAAACGAAGGCGTTCGATTCATCAGCGAAGCCCAGTTGGGAAAGGAAATTGTATTTGTCGTCAGAAACCCTCACATCGCGGCATTGGACGGCGGTTCACTGGAGGTCTTCTGGACATTGACCAGCGCTTCAAGGCCGATGCCGGTGACCTCCGCTCGAGAACGACTGGATGTCGGAGATGTTCGTTACAGTCTGCTGCCGGCCATCATTGATGATGCTGTCGGAGGGAGTCTTGAGCCTGCGCGTGTCATCGATGGAACCACGGTCACCCTGCAGCCTTACGCCGGAATGACAGCGGGAGACCGGGTGGCGTTGATCTGGCAAGGTCCCGTAGAGCACGCTTCCTTTCGGGACTGTCTGATCGTCGAATCCTTTGCTGTTGGAGAGTCGCTGGTATTCGGTGTCAACCCACAATTCATCGCCCCGCACCTGGGTGGAGAGGTGGTGGTTCAGTACTGCATAGAACAGAAAAGTGGTGCGATTCGTGAGTCAGGGGTTACGCGAGTCAACATTGCTCCGCTGGTGCGGGGCGAACTGGCCGCGCCACAAGTGTTGGAGGCGGAAGGCAGCGTGCTCGACGTAAAGGACACGATTGACGGTGTCAGTGTGGTGATCGGCAATGCGCAGCTGGAGGTTGGAGAGCTGGTTTATCTCAAGTGCGATGGAGAGTTCTTCTTTCATCGTGATGATCGGGAAATCGGCAGCGGGATGGAAGTTGAGCCGATCGTCTTTATCGTTCCCCATCGATTCTGGCGTGAACACATCAATACGGTCGTGCGTGTGTCTTATTCCGTCGAGCGACTGGACGATGTCAGCCAGGTTTCCGAGGGTGTCTTGTTGCACGTACAGGAATGATCAAACAGCCTTCCGCGCGTATCTGCTACGGAAGGCTGCTTTTGCAATCAAGGCAGAGGTTGTGTCCGAAGGCGGTCGGCTGCATTGAGCAGCAGGTGTTCCGTGGCACTGAAGCCCAGGCAGCCATCGGTCACGGAAACGCCGTAACGCAACGACTCGCTCAGAGGCTGGCATCCTTCGAACAGGTGCGACTCGATCATCATGCCGACCAGTGAGCGGTCGCCTTGCAGGCGTTGTTCCAGCACATCGTTGAATACTTCCGGCTGACGCAGAGGGTCCTTGCCGCTGTTGGCGTGACTGCAATCGACCATGATCCGGCTCGGGATTTTCAGGCGGTTCAGCTCGGTATGGATTCGGGACACGCTGGCGCGGTCGTAGTTCGGCCCTTGATGGCCGCCGCGCAGGACCAGGTGCGTGTCCGGGTTGCCCGAAGTCGGGATGATTGCCGGATGACCCTGGCTGTCTACGCCGAAATGGCGATGTGGATGAGCCGCTGAGCGCATTGCGTCGACGGCAATGGATACGCCGCCATCGGTGCCGTTCTTGAAGCCGACCGGCATGCTGAGTCCGCTGGCCATCTCGCGATGAATCTGTGATTCGGTTGTCCGCGCACCGATGGCAACCCAACTGAGCAGGTCGTCGAAGTAGCCAGCAGCCATGGGTTGCAGAAGTTCGGTGGCAACAGGCAGGCCGAGGCGGATCATTTCCAGCATCAGTTCGCGTGACAACGTCAGGCCGGCGGCCATGTCGTCGCTGCCGTCCAGATGGGGATCGTAAGCGAGACCCTTCCAGCCGACGGTGGTGCGGGGTTTTTCGACGTAGGCACGCATCACGAGCAGCATTTCCTGACTGACGTCGTTGGCCAGTCGGGCAAGTTTTTCGGCGTATTCGAGCGCTGATTCGGGATCGTGAATGGAGCAAGGGCCGACAACGACCAGCAAACGGTGGTCTTCGCCGTTGAGAATGGCGCGGATGGCCTGGCGGTGATTGGCAACCTGCTGGTTCAAGGCATTGCTCAGGGGCAATTGCTGCTTGAGTTGCAGCGAACTGGGCAGACGCAGGGTCAATGCTTCGTTGGCCGGGTTCAGGGTGGACAGTGGCAGAGCAGAAACGGACGAGTTCATATTCGGTCTTCCTGGGCTGGTCGCGGGTCTTTCCCGCCGACTCGGCCCTATTGGGGTGTTCGACAGTTGGCCGTATTGGCTACATGTGTTGGCTTGCCACCTGTGGGTGACCGATCGGAGGCGGCAGGCTGTCCCGAGCGGAGGCTGCTAAATCGCCAGGCGGTAAAACTGTCGTAGCGGTAATAAGTGGCGTAGTTCATGTCGTGATTCCTCAAATGTCTGGTGTGTCGCTGAAAGTTCAGGGCCTGAAAAAACAAAACCCCCGGTCGGGAGGCCGACCGGGGGTTGAGAATTCTCTGGTAGGCGACCCGTCTATATGGGCGCCGTGTGGGTATCAGGCGCGCCAGTGGCTAAACCAATACCCAAAATAAAAGCTGGCTGGAGCGCAAATGTTGTTCACGCGCGCAGCCGCAACCGAGCGCTGGGCGCTGGTGGCAAGAAGCTGTGCAAGGGCGTTGAACATGATGTGTCTCCGATGAATGCGCCGAGCTTACTAGAGCCTGATGCGCGTCAGCAATCAGAAAATGCTATTGAAGGTACAAGACGTCCTCTATCGGTTGAGCCTTCGGCAAGCTATGACACACTCTGCCGTTTTCAGCGGTTCAAGGTTGAGTCGCGTCGAGGTTGGCATCAGGGGAGGGCAAGGCATGAAGGTGGTGGATGTGCAAACAAGGTTTCATTTGCGACCGGCGACGACCGATGACCTGTCGTTTACGCGAGAAATCACTTGCCAGAACATGCTCCGCTATTACATCAGCTACGATCTGCTGTGGCAGGACGAAGCTTTCGATATCGCCTGGGCCGGGCGCGAAAACTGGATGATCGAATGCGAAGGCAGGCCAGTAGGTTATTTCAGCCTCAGTCGTGATGCCCGCGCGTTGTACATTCGCGAGTTACAGGTCTGCGGGGGATTTCAGGGACAAGGTGCAGGTTCCTGGGCGATCGATCAGATTGTTGCAATTGCGCACCTTGAACGTCGCCCGGCATTGCGTCTGACAGTGTTCAAGAACAATCCGGCGCAAAACCTGTATCGCAGAAAGGGAATGGTTGTGCAGGGCGAGGACGAGTGTTTCCTGAGGATGCATCTCGAATTCAGTACACGTGTGCTCTGAAACGCACGGCCGGCAAGCCCTGAATGATGAATTGAAACTTTTTATATGCTGCTTGCCGCTAGGTCTGTCTGGCACTTTTTGCTAAGGTGTCCGGCATCCCAATAAGACCATATCGCGAGGTGTCTGCTTGATTAGGGTGCTAGTGGTCGATGACCATGATCTCGTTCGTACGGGCATTACACGGATGCTGGCCGATATCGATGGCCTGCAAGTGGTTGGCCAGGCCGAGTCCGGGGAAGAATCCCTTATCAAGGCCCGTGAGCTGAAGCCAGACGTGGTGCTGATGGACGTCAAGATGCCTGGCATCGGCGGCCTGGAAGCCACGCGCAAACTGTTGCGCAGCCATCCGGACATCAAGGTGGTTGCAGTCACCGTGTGCGAAGAAGATCCGTTTCCTACCCGATTGCTGCAGGCGGGAGCCGCGGGTTACCTGACCAAGGGTGCTGGATTGCCGGAAATGGTACAGGCCATCCGCCTGGTCTTTGCCGGTCAGCGCTACATCAGTCCGCAGATTGCCCAGCAACTGGCGATCAAGTCCTTCCAGCCAACCAACGATTCTCCGTTCGATGCCTTGTCGGAGCGCGAAATCCAGATTGCCTTGATGATTGTCGGGTGCCAGAAGGTGCAGATCATTTCCGACAAATTGTGCCTGTCGCCAAAAACCGTAAACACCTACCGTTACCGCATTTTCGAGAAGCTTTCGATCAGCAGTGATGTCGAGCTGACGCTTCTGGCAGTTCGTCACGGCATGGTTGATGCCAGCCTCTGACCATGACTGAAACATTCGATTCCGGCGCCTTCCTGTCGACTGTCAGCGGGCGCCCCGGCGTTTACCGCATGTTCGACAGCGATGCGCGTCTGTTGTACGTCGGCAAGGCCAAGAATCTGAAGAAGCGCCTGGCCAGTTACTTTCGAAAAACCGGACTGGCACCCAAAACCGCCGCGCTGGTTGGGCGAATAGCCCAGGTCGAAACGACCATTACCGCCAACGAAACCGAAGCCCTGTTGCTTGAGCAAACACTGATCAAGGAGTGGCGGCCGCCGTACAACATCCTGTTGCGCGACGATAAGTCTTATCCGTATGTGTTTCTGTCTGACGGACAATTCCCTCGCCTGAGCATTCATCGCGGCGCCAAGAAGGCCAAGGGCAAGTACTTCGGGCCTTATCCGAGTGCCGGGGCAATTCGCGAAAGCCTCAGCCTTCTGCAAAAGGCTTTCTTCGTGCGTCAGTGCGAAGACAGCTACTACAAAAACCGGACGCGTCCTTGCCTGCAGTACCAGATCAAGCGCTGCAAGGCTCCCTGTGTCGGGCTGGTCGAGCCCGAGGTATACGCCGAAGACGTGCGGCACTCGGTGATGTTCCTCGAGGGGCGCAGTCATGCACTGACAAATGAACTGTCCACGGCGATGGAAGAGGCTGCAATCAATCTCGAGTTCGAGCGCGCTGCGGAGCTGCGCGACCAGATTGCATTGCTGCGTCGGGTTCAGGATCAGCAGAGCATGGAAGGCGGGACTGGCGATATCGATGTGATCGCAGCTTTCGTCAACCCCGGTGGCGCCTGCGTGCATTTGATCAGCGTACGGGGAGGGCGGGTTCTGGGCAGCAAGAACTTTTTCCCGCAGGTCGGGATTGAGGAAGACGTTGCCGAAGTCATGGCTGCGTTTCTTGGCCAGTATTTCATCAGCAGTCCCGAGCGGGATTTGCCCAGTGAACTGATCGTCAATGTCGTCCATGAAGACTTCCCCACGTTGATCGAAGCGATCCAGGAGCTGCGCGGTCGCGAACTGTCCATCAGTCATCGGGTTCGCGGTACAAGGGCGCGCTGGCAACAACTGGCCGTGACCAATGCCGAACAGGCGCTGGGTGCGAGGCTGGCCAACCGTCAGCACGTTGCGGCCCGTTTCGAGGCATTGGCCGAGGTACTGAAACTGGACGAGCCGCCGCAGCGCCTGGAGTGCTACGACATCAGTCATTCCAGCGGCGAGGCAACCGTTGCGTCCTGTGTGGTATTCGGGCCAGAAGGGCCGATCAAATCGGATTACCGCCGATACAACATCGAAGGCGTGACGGCGGGTGATGATTATGCCGCCATGCACCAGGCGTTGACCCGGCGCTTCAGCAAGCTGAAGGACGGTGAGGGCAAGTTGCCGGACATTCTGTTGGTGGACGGCGGCAAAGGGCAGTTGTCGATGGCGCGAGATGTGCTCAACGAACTGGCCGTGCCGGATCTGATCCTGCTGGGCGTTGCGAAAGGTGCGACGCGCAAGGCTGGGTTCGAGACTTTGTATCTGAATGATGCCGCGCACGAATTCACGTTGCGTGGCGACTCTCCGGCGTTGCACCTGATTCAGCAGATTCGTGACGAAGCTCACCGCTTTGCGATCACTGGACACCGTGCGCGCCGTGGCAAAACCCGTCGTACGTCGACGCTGGAAGGCGTGGCGGGCGTGGGGCCGACTCGGCGCAGGGACTTGTTGAAACATTTTGGTGGATTGCAGGAGCTGTCTCGTGCAAGCATCGAAGAGATCGCCAAAGCGCCGGGGATCAGCAAAAAGCTAGCAGAGTCGATTTATGCAAACCTGCATAGTGAGTAGAATGCCCATTCACCTCGTAGCCAGTTGTGCCGATGAATATCCCTAATCTGATTACCGTTCTCCGTGTCCTGCTCATCCCGATCTTCATTTTGTTGTTCTATCTGCCTTACCAGTGGAGTTATCTGGCCTCAAGTTCGGTCTTTGCCTTCGCGGCAGCAACGGACTGGCTGGATGGTTATCTGGCGCGACGCCTGGAGCAAAGCACTCCGTTTGGAGCGTTTCTGGATCCTGTCGCTGACAAACTGATGGTTGCTGTTGCACTGGTGTTGCTGGTGCAGGAACACGGCAACCTGTGGCTCACGTTGCCGGCGGCCGTCATCATCGGTCGCGAGATCGTCGTTTCGGCGTTGCGTGAGTGGATGGCCGAACTTGGTGCGCGGGCTCATGTGGCTGTATCGAACCTGGGCAAATGGAAAACCGCTGCGCAAATGCTTGCACTGGTGATTCTTCTGGCCAACCCCAAGGTTTTCAGCTTCTGGGTTTTCATCGGTTACACGTTGCTGATGGTTTCTGCAGGCCTGACCTTGTGGTCGATGGTTCAATACCTTCGGGCTGCCTGGCCGCATCTGAAGACCGATGTTGAAAAGAAATAAAACTTTTTTGAATCAAGGGGTTGACGGCGCTTCTGATTTCTATAGAATGCGCCACACCAAGCGGGAATAGCTCAGTTGGTAGAGCACGACCTTGCCAAGGTCGGGGTCGCGAGTTCGAGTCTCGTTTCCCGCTCCAAGTTTTACAGCGTTTGTTGTTGCGCTACTGACAGCAAATGTTTTTGAGGCCGAGTAGCAAAATGGTTATGCAGTGGATTGCAAATCCACCTACGCCGGTTCGATTCCGACCTCGGCCTCCACTATAAATAAGCTCCGTAGATCCATGATTTACGGAGCTTTTTTTATTGCATTGTGCTGAAAGATTTAGTCTTTAAAACGGCCTTTGCCAACTTGCTTCACGGGGGAGTGATGTATATATTTCCCCCTCTGCTGTACGGGCAGCAATCTGTCAGGATTGTGAACCGGCATCAGGGCAACGCAGTATCGCGCTACCGCCCGAATGGCGAAACTGGTAGACGCATGGGACTTAAAATCCCCCGCTCGTAAGGGCGTGCCGGTTCGATTCCGGCTTCGGGCACCATCTTGAATCAAGGGTTTGCGGGCGAAAGCTGATGCAAACCCTTGTTAGTTTCTGGGTCGCAATTTTGATCTCAACCCTGATTGATCTTGTTGTCATGACCTTTTCCCTGCCATTCGGATCGTGCTGTTCAACCTCGTCGCTATCGCGGTCAACTGAGAGGTGGGGCAGGAGCATTCAGTCTCCATCGATGATGTAATAAGGACGTTACGTGTTTCGCAAAGCAGTTTTACTGGTGTTGATCGCCAGTCTGAGTGGTTGTGCAGCAACCGCCATGCGGATGGATTACGACGAGCATCGATGCCCCTATATCGGAGTGCGGTTTGATTGGTGGGCGGTGGGTGCATCCAAAGGAAAGTTGATTCCGTTTTTACTCATAGACGCACCGTTTTCATTAGTGGTCGATACGGTATTTTTCCCCTTCGAGTATCAGTACAGCTGTAACCTTTGATTTGCTGGAATGCCTCCGTATCGGGATGAGGTTTCGACCTGGATTTCAATCACTGGACAGTATGGAATACGAACCGATTGAGCTCTCCAGAGGGGCATTCGTTCAGGCTCGGCTTTCGATACATTGAATATAAAGGCTTGCATGACGTTTTTCATGCAAGCCTTTTTTGTGCCACAAAAACATCCGCCCTTCATTCACGGTCGAGCATTCCAGACCCCAGTCGAAGCCGTACGTCTGGCATAAGCACTGAAGTCTGCCGCCGGCCGTCCCAACGCTTGCGTCACACCATCGGCAACAGCGGTATTGCGCCCGTCCAGTACAGTGGTGAAGAGATAAAGCACCAGGTCGACCCACGGCGCAGGTAGTTGCGCATTTTCAAGTTCTTTGCGGTAACTCTCCGCCGGCACTTGTATGAACTGGATATCGCGCCCTGTTGCCGAGCTGATTTCCCGTATTGCCTCAGTGAAGGTCAGTGCTTGTGGCCCGGTCAGTTCATAGAGTTTTCCAGCATGACCCGGTTTGGTGAGTGCCTGCACGGCGACTTCGGCAATATCTTCCGCATCGACAAACGGCTCAGCGACATTGCCGACTGGAAGCACGAGCTGACCTTCGATGATCGGATCGAGGAAATGTGCCTCGCTGAAGTTCTGGAAAAACCAACTGGCTCGCAGAATTGTCCAGTCGATGCCGCTGTTCTGCACAATCCGTTCAGCTTCTTGCGCTTCAATTTCTCCGCGTCCTGAAAGCAGTACCAAGTGTTTGATGTGGTGCTTGACGGCGAGCGAAACGAACGCCTGCAGGGTTTCCAAGGCGCCGGGCATGGCGAGATCGGGCTGATAGGAGATATAGACTGCGCGCACACCCGTGAGAGCAGCGCTCCAGGTTGAAGGATTCTCCCAATCGAACGGGATGGGTGCATTGCGCGACCCTGGTCGAACCGGATGTCCTTCTTCGATCAGTCGTTTGCTGATGCGGCTTCCGGTTTTTCCGGTAGCGCCGAGTATCAGAAAGGGTTGGGCTTCTGAGCTTGTCATGATCATCTCTCTGTTAACGTGAGCATCTCTCACAAAAAATACGATAGATGCTCACGTTATGCCGTCAAGAAACGCCTGTCCTCAGCCGACGACAGGTCATTTGTTGAACGTCACGGATTTAGATCGAAGAATTGAGAGAGTCGGCGAGGGCCGGATGCAGTATTTCCCGAAGCGACATGCGCTTGAAGGTTTCGACCAGTCGCTTACCTTCTGCCTCAGAGCAGGAAATGGCCAGGCGCATCGTCGATTCACCCAGTTGCCAGACCAGAAAAGCCCCATCGCTCACTTGTTGTTCATTGGCATCAGGGAAGGCGCGCAGCACCGCGTGGGTCAACATTTGCGCCGCGATGCGACTTTCCTGCAGTTCCAGATCCAGCAGCTGTTTGTCAGCCTGCATACCTGACCAGATATCGCGCATGACCGGTTCTGCCGTGATGATCTGGTAGTACAGATCCAGCAGTTCCGAATAAGCGACTTCCAGCGATTGCGCATCGTGGACCGCCTCCAGAGCAACCTGAATGCAGCGGCGGCTTTCGGCGTTGTAACGCTGTGCGAGGCTGAGGATGATCGAACTCTTGTCAGGAAAATACTGGTAGAGAGAGCCAATGGATATCTCGCAGAGTGCAGCGATTTCACTCATCTTCAGTTGATCGCTGCCCTTGCTGGCAATCAGCCGGGTGGCCACACCGAGAATTCGTTCCTGCCGTTCACGGCTGCGTTTTTGCGACGGATTGCGGCGAGGTGAGGGGGAAGCTCCGACGCTTTCTTCAGGATCAATGGATGCTTGCACTCTGAGTTACCGAAACTGAAACGGACAGGGCTTACCATAGCATCGGCGGATCTACACAGTCATAAACTCATCAGCAGAAATGGGCCGAACAGACGGCCCATTGTCGTCGGCCGCTTAAACGAATGCTTGCCCGGTAAAACCTCTTGGCAGGCGTTGGAGACCAGTCATCGCTGTCAGACGCTCGATCCACTCCGAGCGCCAACCAGATGCACGGTGCGTTGCTTTTGCATGGCGAGCGAGCCGACGCGCAGCATTACGTTGGTCTTTGCGTGCGTTTTTATAAGCTTCTGTGTTGCGGCAGCTGCGGCATTTGACGCGATTGAGCTCGGGGCTGGCACTGAGGTTATTGCCCTTGTGACCACAGGCCAGATGCCCGTCGACTTTGAAGTGAATGACCATGAGACGCCTCCTTGGTGACGTGTAGAGGGTTTGACCTCTCACCACCAAGGACGTTCTTTTTTGCAGCATTGCGCCAATCAGCGGATCACCTGAAGCGTGGCAGCGGCCGGTCGACAGGTTTGAGCGACGACAGGGTGCTGCGAATCAGCGGAGCATCTTTTTCGATGTCGTTCAAACGATCGCGAATGCGCAGGGCGGTCGGGTGCCCGCCTTGATGATCGACCCAGTCGGCGATCTCTTTGCAGGCCGCGGCGAGGCGTGCCTCCCGGGCATCGAGCAAGGTGAGGAGAGTGGTGATGGACTCTCTTTCGGACATGGAACACCTCCGTTCAGGAAACCGCTCTGAGGCAGCAAAAAGCCCGCGAAGCGCGAGCTCTCTGCCGTTGGGGCGCTGCTCCTTCAGCTGGTTTGAGTATAGACCCGTAAATGACAGCTATCAGCCCGAAGACTCGCTGACCGTCACCCGCGAGCTGGCGGCGTTAAGCCGCAGGCATTCTCGCCGGGCGTCCTCTTCCAGATCGTAGCCATCCCCGATGAAGCCGCCGGTACGCGTGTCACTGATGCGGTACCAACCGGTGGCTTCGGCAGGTTCATGGAGACTTTCTCCGGCGCGGCGACCGTGAATGATGATCTTGTTGCAACGCTTCACGACGAATATGTCTTCCATGGCGTCACCGCAGTTGATTCGTGTCAGATCAACTATAGAAGCCCTGACAAATCGTGCAAAAAATAGGCAGGTCAGTTCGTCGGTTGCAGACGCTCAGGTCAGGGTGGTCATCCGTTCCAGGAACATGGCCAGTGCAACCTCCTCGGCGCGCAGCCCCTTGCGCACCCGAGGTCGTGGTAGCTCGGCCAGCGCGCCCAGCATGAAATGCTCCACCACGGCCGGGTGGATATAACATTTACGGCACACCGCCGGCGTGTTCCCCAGTTGCCGCGCCACACCCTTGACCATCTCCACCACATGCCGCCTGGCTTCGGTTTCCGATTCCCATTGCAACTCCCGCAACACTGCCAGGGCGAGGGCGCTGCCGGCCCAGGTTCGGTAGTCCTTGGCGGTGAAGTCCGCACCGGTCAGGGTTTGCAGGTAGGTGTTGACGTCTGAAGAGCTGACGGTGTGCCGCTCGCCATGTTCATCCAGATACTGGAACAGATTCTGCCCCGGGATTTCCAGGCAGCGCTTGATGATCCGCGCCAGGCGTCGGTCCTTCACCGTGATCTGATGTTCGACACCGCTTTTGCCGCGAAACTGGAACAGGATCGCGCTGCCGTTGACCTCGACATGTCGGCTGCGCAGGGTGGTCAGTCCGTACGACCGGTTGTCCCGCGCGTATTGGGTATTGCCGACGCGGATCAGCGTGGCATCGAGCAAAGTGATCACCGTGGCCATGACTTTGTCGCGACTGAACCCTGGCGCCGCCAACAGTGTTTCCAGTTGTTTGCGCAACTTCGGCAGCGCGATGCCGAACTCGCGCAGTCGCGAGTATTTGTCGGCATCACGGACCTCGCGCCAGCGCGGGTGATAACGGTACTGTTTGCGCCCGCGAGCATCGCGACCGGTGGCTTGCAGGTGGCCGCGAGGGTCTGCGCAGATCCAGACATCGGTGTAAGCCGGAGGCACGGCCAGCGCGTTGATGCGTTTGATTTCGTCAGGATCACTGATGCGCTGACCAGCTGTGTCGAAGTAGCAGAACTTGCCGCGCAGCTTTTTGCGGGTGAGCCCGGGCTGGGTGTCATCGACGTAATGCAGGTCCGAAGGCAACACATCGGTCAGCGCGGTATCGGGCATGGCGGGAATCCTTGGCGGCAATCAGGCTGTTACAGCGATTGACCGCATGCCATGACAGTCGTGCCGACCGATTCAAGCCAGAACCGCGACAGCCTTGATCTGCGCCCACAATTGTTGACCCGCATGCACGCCCAACTGATCCCGCGAATACCGGGTGATTCTTGCCAGCAGAGGCGTGCCGCCTGCATCAAGGCGGATCAGCACATGAGCGGCATTGTCGGCAGGCATTTCGCTGGCCACCGTGACCGGCAGGCGATTGAGGATGCTGCTGTGCTCAGTGTTTTGCAGGGTCAGGCTGATATCGCGAGCCTGCACTTTGCAGCGCAGCGTCTGACCGACTTCCATGGGGGAGTGGGTCACACGAATGCTCAGTAACGTGTCGGGCAATTGCAGGCAGAGCAATTGGTAGTTGTGATCGTAGGAGATAACGTGCCCCTCGATCACCACTCCGGCGTCATCGCCCATTGCCAGTGGCAGATCCAGGCGGGCCAGAGTTTCGCCGATCGGACCGCTGGCCAGCGCTTTGCCGTTGTCGAGCAGCACCAGGTGGTCGGCCAGGCGCGCGACTTCGTCCTGGGCGTGGCTGACATACAGAACCGGGATATCGAGTTCGTCGTGCAGCCGTTGCAGGTAAGGCAGGATTTCGCTTTTGCGCTGACTGTCGAGGGCCGCGAGCGGCTCGTCCATCAGCAACAGTTTCGGACTGGTCAAGAGCGCCCGAGCGATGCCGACGCGTTGACGTTCGCCGCCGGATAAATGCTGCGGATGACGCTCCAGCAAATGGCCGATTCCCAACAGTTCGGTGGCCTGTGCCATGTCGACCCGACGTTGATTCCTGGCAATCCGTTTGAGGCCGAATTGCAGGTTGGCCAGTACCGAGAGGTGTGGAAACAGGCTCGCCTCCTGAAACACATAGCCGAGCGCACGTTTGTGCGGCGGTACGAAAATGCCTTTCTCGCTGTCCTGCCAGATTTCGTCGTTGATTTGCACAAAGGCGTACGGAGCCCGTTCCAGTCCGGCAATGCAACGCAGGCAGGTGGTCTTGCCTGAGCCCGATTGTCCGAACAATGCGGTCACGCCACGACCGGGCAAGTGCAGGTCGACATCCAGGCCGAAGCCGGAGTAAGCGAGTTTCAAGCGTGCTTCAATCATCGATCAACTCCAGCCTGCGCGCGACTTGCGGCTGGAATAGAGCGCCAGCAACACCAGAAACGAAAACACCAGCATCGCACCGGCGAGCCAATGTGCTTGTGAGTATTCCATGGCTTCGACGTGGTCGTAGATTTGTACCGAGACCACCCGGGTCTTGTCGGGAATATTGCCGCCGATCATCAGTACAACGCCGAATTCGCCGACGGTATGGGCGAAACCCAGGATCGCCGCCGTAATGAAACCGGGACGTGCGAGCGGCAGGATGACGCTGAAAAAAGTGTCCCATGGATTGGCGCGCAAGGTGGCCGCCACTTCCAGGGGGCGAGTGCCGATGGCGGAGAAGGCGTTTTGCAACGGCTGCACCACAAAGGGCATGGAATAGAGCACCGAACCGATGACCAGTCCGGTGAAACTGAACGTCAGTGTGCCGAGCCCCAGCCACTGGGTGAAATGCCCAAGAAAGCCATTAGGCCCGAGCGCGAGCAACAGATAAAAACCGATGACGGTCGGCGGCAGTACCAGAGGCAGGGCGACAATTGCCCCGATGGGGCCACGCAACCAGGATTGGCTGCGCGACAGCCACAGGGCAATCGGAGTGCCGATGACCAGCAGGATCGCGGTGGTCAGGGACGCCAGTTTCAGGGTCAGCCAGATCGCCGCGAAATCGGCACTCGTCAGCGACATTTACAGCTGATAACCGTAGGACTTGATCACCGCAGCGGCTTTCGGGCCTTTGAGGTATTCAACCAGCGCCTTGGCAGCGGCGTTGTCTTTGCCTTTGTTCAGGATGACGGCGTCCTGTTTGATCGGGTCGTGCATGCTCGCCGGAACGATCCACGCCGAGCCGCTGCTGACCTTGCCGTCCTTGTAGATCTGCGACAGGGCAACGAAGCCCAGTTCAGCGTTGCCGGTGGACACGAATTGATAAGCCTGAGTGATGTTCTGGCCTTCGACGATTTTGGCTTTG
Organism: Pseudomonas sp. GW822-FHT03F04; assembly: GCF_058801405.1. NCBI lineage: Bacteria > Pseudomonadati > Pseudomonadota > Gammaproteobacteria > Pseudomonadales > Pseudomonadaceae > Pseudomonas > Pseudomonas sp. GW822-FHT03F04. The sequence goes on along the minus strand of NZ_JBXANF010000002.1, from coordinate 608,682 downwards.
GTTGCATCAGTCAATTTCAGCTTTTCCAGCACCTGGGTGGCAGCCAGGCCGTAAGGCGCAGCTTTCGGGTTGGCGATGGAAAGGTGTTGGTATTCGTTTTTCTTCAGAACGTCGCCTTTGGCGTCGACGTAACCTTCTTTGGCCGACCATAGCGCCAGCGTGCCGATGGCGTAGGTGAAGCGCGAGCCCTTGACGGTGTCGCCTTCTTTTTCCAGTTTCTCAGGGGTGGTGTCGTCAGCCGAGAGGAACACTTCGAACGGCGCGCCGTTCTTGATCTGGGTGTAGAACTGTCCGGTGGCGCCATAGGCCGCGACCAGTTTGTGCCCGGTGTCTTTTTCGAAATCGGCGGCGATCGCCTGGATCGGTGCAGTGAAGTTGGCCGCGACGGCGACTTGCACTTCGTCGGCCTGAGCGGCGCCGATGGCGAATACCGCGAGCAGGGCAGGGGCAAACCGTGAGGCACGAATGGTCATGTAACAGCTCCGTTGTTGGCAAGTGCAGTGGGCAGTTATTGTTGGAGGGGTAGACTGCGCCGATGCGAGGGGGTGAATCGCTATATAGATGAATATATAGCGAAATGCCTCTAAACGGAAAGTGCTGGTTTCAGGCAGGCAGGTGAGGGCATGAAATCCCTCAGTCTGCCGTGCTTTTTTACCGAGCCAGTTTCGCGAGCGCTCCTTCGGCGAGTTGGCGAGTCAGTTCGGCACTGCTCAACTCCTTGCCCAACGTAAACGCCTGACCGGCCCAGAGATTGCTGAAGTCGGCCTCATCCTTGGCGCGCAATGGCATCAGGGCACCGCCGGCCAAGGGAAACGCCGGCGCTTTGTCCGACATCGGTCCCACTTCACGCATCACTCGATTCAGAATTCCCCGTGCCGGACGTCCGGTGAACAGGTTGGTGATAGCGGTCTCACTGTCTTTCGCCGTGCGCAGCGCCTTGTGATGAGAGGCACTGACTTTGGCCTCTGGTGTAAACAGATAAGCCGTTCCGACCTGAGCAGCAGATGCACCGAGCATGAACGCCGCTGCAACGCCTCGCGCATCGGCGATCGCACCGGCAGCAATCACCGGCACTTTGACCGCGTCGACGATTTGCGGAACGAGGGCAAAGGTTCCGACCTGGCTGCTCAGGTCATCGCTGAGGAACATGCCCCGATGGCCTCCGGCTTCGTAGCCCATGGCGATGATTGCATCGCAACCGTTCTGTTCCAGCCAGATGGCTTCATCGACGTTGGTGGCCGAAGACAGGATTTTCGCACCGGTGGCCTTGACCCGGTTCAGCAGGGACTTTTCCGGCAGGCCGAAGTGGAAACTCACCACCTCAGGGCGAAACTCTTCCAGCACTTCGCAAGCCGCCCCATCAAACGGCGCTCGGTTGGATACCGGCGTCGGCGCATCGAAGTCGGCACCCAGTTCGCGGTAGTAGGGCTCCAGCAGATTCTTCCAGTCCCGCGCCCGCTGTTCATCGGCGGCCGGTGGCTGGTGGCAGAAGAAGTTGACGTTGAAAGGTTTGTCAGTGCCCTGGCGGATGGCTTTCAGTTCTTCGCGCAATTGCTCGATGCTCAACATCGCTGCCGGCATTGATCCCAAACCGCCCGCATTGCACACGGCAATGACCATCGACGAGTTGGTGGCACCGGCCATCGGGCCCTGGATGATCGGCAGTTCGATGCCGAGCAGGTCAAGAATGCGGGTATCTGGCCATTGGTTCATGGAAAAGACTCCGAAGGACAAAGCAGGGCAGGGAAGCTGAAGCCGGTTTTTTTACCAGCAAAACCGGGTGCAGGGCCAGCCGAGATTTGTAGCCTCGCGGGATTCAGGTCAGCGTCGATGAAGTCCACCGCCCCCTCCGCCGAATGAATGGTTCATGAACTGCGAAGAGTTGTGGAAGTTGTTCAGACGCTGATTGCCAACGTTACGCGCCGCGGAGTCGCGATTGAGGTTCTGTAACTGAGCATTGTTGTTGGCCGGTGCGCGAGTTGCGCCCCCCTTGACCATCGACTGCCAGCCGTCATCGGTTTTCTTGTAGACGTTGCCGTCATGCCCGGCGTAAACATTGTCGCCAACCCGTGCGGCGCCGCTGTTGCGTCCGTGAATTCCGCCGTATTGCGTGGTATTGCCGGTGTTCGGGTTGTAAACGGCGCCACGATTGGCCGTTACCTGAGTGCCATTGCGAGCGTTGCCTGCCGTCACCCGGCCCCCGGCGATTGCACCTCCGTTCGGTCCGACCACTTCACCGCTGCGGCCGGCTGCATAGTTGCCGGTGTAGACATTGTGTACCGCCCCACGCTGGCCGGCGGTCGCAATCCCGGTCCGTGAGTTGTAGGAGGAACCAACCTGGCCAGCCCAGCGGTTGCCGGTCCAGGCGTTGTAGCCTGCGCCATAGCGGCTGACGGTCGCCCGATCACCCCATTGCCGGTAAATGTTGCCGGTAGTACCGGCCCAGCCGCCCGGGCCCCAGGCCACGGCGCCACCGTGATAACCGTAGGCTGCGCCGCCCCAGGCCAATGGCGCGGGATACAGGTGCGGTCCCCACGCGTAACCCCATCCGTAATTGCCCCACCATGGATAGGCGCCCCATCCCCAACCCATGGCGGCAGTGCTGCCGCCCCAGCTCCAGCCGAACCCGAAGCCGAAGGTCCAGCCAGTCCACGGCGTGTAGCGGATGGCGACACCAAAGCCGTAAGTCACCGGAGGTCCGTACCAGACGCTACCGACCCATGGTGTGTACGGATAGCCGGTGCCGTAGACCACAACGCCGGTCGCCGGATCCAGCGTCGATCCCTGATAGCCCGGGGTGTAACCGACGACGACCGTGTCACCACTGGATTCATAGACTTTGACGTAAGTGAGGTAGTGCATCGGCGAGTTCGGCGGAATCGAATAAATCACCGCTGGCACTGAGCTGGCGACGGTCCATGGCCCGGTCACTGCCGTGGCGACGAACCAGATGCCGTTCTCCACGGCGTACCAACTGTTGTTGTCGACCCGGATGATCGGCGTGGCGCTGTTGATCACATATTGAAGCGGGGTCCCGCTGATGGCTTTGAGTTGAGGCTCGCCATCAAATTGTGGTGCCGTCATTTTCACTGCGCTTTTCTTGATCGCTGACGTCTGCGGGATGGTGGCGGCAATGGCTGCTTCCTTGGCCTGTGGCGTCCCGGCGACCGAGGCTTTGACGTTTTCTTTCGGACTGTCGTCGGGGATGTTGGCGAAGTCTGCTGGCAGTTTGTCCGCCGGGGTAAATGTCCACGGGCCGTTCATGTCGCCGGCGCGGAACCAGCGGCCGGAGATCAGCACATAACTGTTCTGGTCGCCGATTTCCTTGAAGATGTGCCCGGTGGTGTTGCTGACATACAGCAATTGCGTTCCCTGGATCGGCTGCCACTGTGGCGCGCCGTCGGTGACGATCAGTTCGGTCGGGGTCTTGGCCACGAAGATCTTTGGCTGCGGCGGTTTGGCCAGGCTCGGTACTTTGTCCTTCGGATCGCTTTGCCCGGTGAGCAGATCCACCTGCCGGCTCTCGATCGCCGCTTTCTTGGCTTTCTCCAGATCCGCTGGAGGCGATGAGAGCAGGGCGTAGGGCCCCGACAATTGATCGGCAACCATCCAGCCATCGAACACATGCAGATAATGTTTGCCCTGAGCGTCCTTGAGCAGCAGAGGGCGGGTGTTGATTACCCGTTGCAATCCGGTGCCGTCGACCTGGCGATACGCAGCCTCACCGTCGATATAGACAAGCATGGCCGGCACGTCCGAGCTGAGGATGGTCGGTGGCGTGTTTTCCAGGGGCGCGGTGTCGGCTTTCTGTTCGGCGGTCAGTACGCCAACGGCAGCCTCCAATTGATCGAGTGAAATAGTTTTCTTGCGCTTGGCCGCATCGTTTTGCAGTGTCGTGATCCACATCTCTGCCTGGCTGGCGTCTGCGGGGAAATCGGCTTTGATGATTTTGTACTGGTCGAGCATGACCCAGCGAGTGGTCTTGTCGACCAGCGTGTGAGCGCTGAACTGGACGATGCCATAAGTCGACTTGCCGGCAGCATCGGTTGCTTCTACGGCGGCGCGGGCCTGCAAGGTGTAGCCGTCCCAGCTGTCGAGCTGCGGCTGATACACGGTGAGTTTTGACTTGCCGCTGGTGATGACTTGCGGCCATGTCGGCTCAACGGCAGTGGCGTCTGCCGTCTTGGCCGCAGGCGCCGCCCAAGCGGTATTGAATGCCAACAGACAGAGCATCAGCCAGGCAAGAAAAGGGCGGGCGCGGGACATTGTCAGCTCCATCGACAAGGGCTTCTCGGGGATAAGTGGAAGCCGTCGAAAGAGCATAGCCGGCCGATCCGGAATCATCCGGCGGTTTCAGCGATTGGCGGAAGGTCGAGTGGGGCAAAATGTTGCGATGTGCTATTTGAATGCCACGAGACCCTGAATTCATTCCCTGAGAGGCAATCATGTTCAACGGCATTCTGATCGACAAAGACGACAGCGGTTATCGCGCCAGCCTGCAGAAAATCGACGAGCTGCAGTTGCCTGAAGGCGATGTGACGGTGCGCGTCGCGTACAGCACGCTCAACTTCAAGGACGGGCTGGCGATTACCGGCAGCAGTCCGGTGGTGCGCAAGTTTCCGATGGTACCGGGGATCGATCTGGCCGGTACGGTCGAGGTCAGTTCGCATCCCGACTATAAGGCTGGCGATCAGGTGCTGCTCAACGGTTGGGGCGTGGGCGAAAACCACTGGGGTGGCCTGGCCCAAAAGGCACGGCTCAACGGCGACTGGCTGATTCCACTGCCCAAGGCGTTTTCCGCTGCGCAAGCCATGGCCATTGGCACGGCGGGCTACACGGCGATGCTGTGCATCATGGCGCTGGAGCGTAATGGCGTGACGCCGGAGCAGGGCGAAGTATTGGTCACGGGTGCCAATGGTGGGGTCGGCAGCTTTGCAATCGCCTTGTTGCACAAGCTTGGCTATCGCGTGGTGGCGTCCACCGGGCGGGTGTCGGAGCATGAATATCTGCAGCAATTGGGCGCCAGCGAAATCATTGATCGTGCGACCTTGTCCGAGCCCGGCAAGCCACTGGCGAAGGAGCGTTGGGCGGCGGTGATCGATTCGGTCGGCAGCCACACATTGGCCAACGCCTGCGCCAGCACCCGCGCCGAAGGTACTGTCGCGGCATGCGGTCTGGCTCAGGGCATGGATTTCCCGGCGTCGGTGGCGCCTTTCATCTTGCGTGGTGTGACGCTGGCCGGAATCAACAGCGTGACCCAGCCCAAAGCGCGTCGAATCGAGGCGTGGGAACGTCTGGCCAAGGATCTGGATTTTTCCCTGTTGCCGCTGATCAGCCACGAAATCGGTCTCAGCGAAGCCATCGAAGCGGCCCCGAAGTTGCTCGCCGGGCAGCTGCGCGGACGGGTTGTCGTGGACGTCAATCGCTGACACATTAAGCGCCATCGCGGACCTGCCGGGCCGCACTTCAAAAAAAGGGAGTGGCACTTCGATGGATCTACAACAACAGCACGTTGAGTCGTTCACGGTTTCAGGCTTGCGCGTTCGAACCACCAACGCCGCAGAACACAAGGCCGAGACCGCGAAAATCGGCCCGATGTGGGGGCAATTCTTCGGCAAGAACCTGGCGGAGGTCATTCCCGGCAAGCTGACCGAGTCGCCGATTTACGGGGTGTACTCGGCCTATGAATCGGATGCTTCGGGGGCATTCGATGTGACGGCGGGTGTTGCCGTCGTCAATCCGCAGACGGATTTCGAAACCATTCGGATCGAAAGCGGTGAGTATCTGGTGTTCCAGGGACATGGTGCATTGCCCGATGCGGTCATTGCCACTTGGGGCCGGATCTGGAAGCACTTCGAAGCCAATCCGCAGATTCAGCGACGTTACGCCACTGACTTCGAGGCCTATTTCGGCCCCGAGTCAGTGTCGATTTACATCGGCATTTGCTAAGGCTGCGTTTCCCGGGACAACAACTCACGCTTGCGCTCCACGCCCCAGCGATAGCCCGAAAGGTTGCCGTCGCTGCGGACCACGCGGTGGCAAGGGATCGCCACCGCAAGGCTGTTGGCGCCGCAGGCCTGAGCCACGGCCCGAACCGCTTTTGGCGAGCCGATGCGCTGGGCGATGTCGGCATAACTGGCGGTGCTGCCAACCGGTATTTCGCGCAGCGCCTGCCAGACCCGTTCCTGAAACGCGGTGCCCCGTACATCCAGTGGCAGATCGAGACCGATTGCCGGCGCTTCGATAAAGCCGACGACGTGGGCGATCAGTTGTTCGAACTCGGCGTCGGCTCCGATCAGGTTGGCCCGGCGAAACTGATCCTGCAGGTCGCAGACCAGTTGATGGGGATCGTCGCCCAACAGAATTGCGCAAATCCCCCGGTCACTCTGGGCCACCAGAATGGCGCCGAGCGAGCATTGGCCGACCGCAAAACGAATGTCGTTGTTTTGCCCGGCGGCCCGGAAGTCGCCGGGCTTCATGCCCAGCAACTGGTCAGCGGCTTCATAGAAACGGCTGTTGGAGTTGAAGCCGGCGTCGTACAACGCGTCGGTCACCGAGTCGCCATCCGCCAACCGTTGCCGCACTCTGCGTGAACGGTGCGCCGCGGCGTAACCCTTGGGCGTCAGGCCGGTGGCGGCTTTGAATACCCGATGGAAATGGAATGAGCTCAGGCCGGCGGCATCCGCCAGTTCGTTGAGCGCTGGCAGGGTTTCCGCGGTTTCGATCTGTCGGCACGCAGCGGCTACCGTTGCGGCATGTTGCGCGGCCACGTCGCTTTGATCCTTGCTCGCCCGTTTGCTGGGGCGATAACCCGCGGCCTCGGCCTCTTCGGCGGTGTCGAAGAATTCGACATTCTGCGGCTTAGGCAAACGCGCCAGGCTGCTAGGACGGCAATAGATGCCAGTGGTTTTCACGGCGTAGACAAATTCACCGTCCGCCCGAGGGTCGCGGGCGACGACGGCGGACCAGCGTGGATCGTCTTCAATGTTCAGCGGGGTCGAAAGCGTTTTCATGATGGAGAGTCCGTTGACCTGTTGAATTTCAGGTTAACCAGTGCCGCCAACCGTAACACTCCGGCCCTTGCGGTCAAACTTTGCGCGGTTATCCGGCGGTGCGAAACGTCAGGTTGAAACGCTGTTCGCCCAACTGCGGATGCCGGCCGTACTTGATTGGCAGGACGCCGTGGTAGCGCAGCCGATCAACGCCACCCCAGATCACCATGTCGCCGTGCAACAGTGGAATGCGCTGGCTCCTGTCGCTGCGGGCGAAACCACCGAACAGGAACATGGCGGGCAAACCCAATGACAGAGAAACGATCGGTGCGGTGTAGGAATGTTCGTCCTTGTCCTGATGCAAAGACATTTTCGCGCCGGGGACATAACGATTGATCAGGCAGGAGTCCGGTATGAAATCGGAAAATCCGACTTGCTTCGCCGCTGTCTGCGCCAGGTCGCGAAAGACTTCGGGCATCTCCGGCCAAGGCTGGTGGCTGAGAGGGTCATCGACCGAGTAACGGTAACCGCTGCGGTCGGTGATCCAGCCAAGCCCTCCGCAACTGCTGGTGGCTACTGACATGCTGAAACCGCCGGGCGTCATCATGTGCCGCAACGGGGCGCGTTCGATGACCGATTTCAGAGCCGGCAATAATTGTTCGATACGGGGAAGGGCGAAGCCGCGCAGCACCCAGGATTGTTCGCCGATCTGCTCAACGCGTCGGGGCTGCTCGGATTCGGTGTCGGCGAACAGATCGAAGTGGGTGTGCATGATGGTCAGGTAGCGTCGTGAAAAATGATGCCCAGAGTATGCCGTTTTCCGCTGTGCAGGCGGCTGACACCGTGGCGCATGGTGACCCGATAGTCGCCGCGCACGCCTTTGACCGGGCGTTGGTTGACGGCAAAGATCAGCGCGTCGCCTTTCTTCAGGTCCATCACCAGTGGGCGAGACTGCATTCTCGGGCGTTGTTCGGTCAGGACGAACTCACCACCGCTGAAATCCTCGCCAGGTTCTGACAGAAGAATCGCGACTTGCAGCGGGAAGATGTGTTCGCCGTACAGGTCCTGATGCAAACAGTTGTAGTCCTGTGGGCCGTATTGCAGCAAGAGCGGGGTTGGCCGCAGTTGACCGGCGGCATGGCAGCGCGCAAGAAACTCGCTGTGCAGGGGTGGAAAGCGTTGCGGCAAGCCCATCCGTTCATGCCAGCGATTGGCCAGGGGAACAAGGCGCGGATAAAGCGCATTGCGCAGGCGCTCCACCAATGGAGGCAACGGGTAGCGCAGATACTTGTATTCGCCGCGACCGAAACCGTGGCGGGCCATGATCACCTGTGAGCGGAACGGTTCGCTTTGCGGGTACAGCGCACTCAGGCGATCACAGGTTTGCGGGCGCAACAGCGAACGGATGATGGCGCAGCCGTCCTGATCCAGCTGTTGTTCCAGTGCGACCCAGTCGAGCGCGTCGAGGGGAGAGTCGGGTGACATCGGCATACTGATTCCTTGGCTTGCGTCCAGGTGATCAGCCTAGGCAGCCCGCCAGGCCGGAACACTCCGGCGCTTGCGGTCGAATTGTCACCCGCGTCTTACAACGCCTTGCTGACGCTGATGTCGCTGATCACGTCTTCGCTCTGGCCGTGCAGGGCATCCAGCGCAGCCTTGGCTTCTTCCGGCGTGCCGTTTTCCAGCTGGGCGAATTCGAAGCGGCGCTCGCCGTTCAGTTTGTACTTGATGACGTATTTGGTCGTTTGGGCCACGGTCATGCTTACCTGATTGCGTTAAGGGAGCCGATCAGCTGAGTTTCGAGCTGGAGCGACGGATGATCTTGATCGAGTGCGTCAGGGTCGGCTTGCGGGTCACACTGATCGCACGGCGGTTGACGGTGTCGATGGTGATGTTCCAGAACCCGGTGCTCGGCGCGGTGATGCGGGCCGGAAAGGTGTCGAACGCGCCGCCGTGATAGGTATGACGGCCGCCGTTCTTGAAGCTGCGAAAGTTGGCGTCGTTCATCAGACGGATGTTGCAGGTTTGTGAGCACTGGATGACGACGATGTCGTCTTCGTTGAGGTGCTCGCGCTGGTGAATAAATTTCATGGGCGCCTCCAGAAGGGCTTTTTCTACAAAATCAAAACGATAGCAGGGTCGATTGGCGCAGTTTATCAGCCCGGACAGGTTATTATCCGGCCGTCGGGCGCCGCTTTGACAATTAAAAACAGTTATTCGCGATTTCATGTGCGTTAAATGCAATGAGCCTCGGAGAAAAACGGCATTCACGCTGTCCGAGGGTCTTTATAGGAGATTCTGTATGAAGTGGGGTGTGGTCTTTGTGCCGTTGGCATTGGCGATGGGTGGTTGCGCAAGTGTTTCGGAAATCAATGAAACACTGCCGACCATGAGCGTCATTTCCGGCAAGAAACCCCACGAGTACGCACAGTGTCTGGCCGACAAGCTGGCGCAAAGCCGCGGGGCCCTGCAAATGGAGCCGCACAAGGACGGGGTTCGGGTGATCGTGCCAGGGAAGTTGTCGTCCGGCCCGGCAGCGGTGTTTGACATTGAGGACCGCTCCGGCGGCAGCAGCATCAAGTTGCACGAGCGCATGTCCAACGTGCCGATACGTCCAAGGGATGTGCGCAATGCCGCCACGGTGTGCATTTCCGGCTGATAAACTGTCAGTCATCGGTATTGATGCCGTCCAGGTCACGCCTGGGCGGCATTGTCATTTCTGGAGATGTGCATGAAGCGAGAACAGGTGCGCGAGCGCCATAAAGAGGGGCTGATCGCGGCCACCCATGTGATTCAGAACCCGGCGAATTCGGGTGAATGGATCGTGTTTTTCAAGAAGAGCGCCGGGCGCAGTTATTTTCTGGTGGATGAAAACGACGAAGTCGAATCGTTTGGCCGTCTGGATGACCTGATTGAGGTCGTTCGCGGGCTGGGGATCAAGTTCGCCGAAATTCACATGTAAAACCTACTTGCAGACCACCACGACACTACGGTTCTTGTAGTTGCCGACATCGATACCCAGCGTTTTGTCGCTTTCCTTGGACGCCGGTGTGCCATCGGTTCCGACGATGCGATAGCCGGTGCCGGCGCAGGAGGCATCAGCCTTTTCATAACAGGTTGCCCAGGAATTGGCCTCGCCGGAGCAATCGATGCTCAACCCTTGCTCGCCGTTGTCCAGGTAAGTGGGTTGAGAGCTGGCGCAGCCGGCCAGGGCCAGAAGTGCTAACAGGGGCAGCATGCGGTGCAGCGTACGGGTGTTCATGGCGATGTCGTCTTCGGAAGGAGAGGGCTAGACGCTATGACAGCGCCGGCATGAAAAGGTTATAGCGATTGGCCACATCTTCATGTTCAAAAAAAGCCCCGCGCAATGGCAGGGCTCTGGATGCGTTACAGCTGATCAGTCCTGATCCTTACCGCGACGCTTCGGTGCAGGAGGCGTGTAATCAAGCACCGCGGCTACCTCAATCGCCATCGCTTCAGTGGGCAATGGACCGGACACATCTTCGCCGTTGGCGGCGGTGATATGCCACTGGCCATCTTTTGCCTTGGCGACGGTGTACCCGTTGATGATTTTTGCTGCGGACATCTAGCGGCCTCGTTGGCTGGTTCAAAGGCGTCATGATAACGGGAAACGGGCAAACGGGCGCGGGTCGATGCGGTGTTCCTGAATCTTTGGGCTACGCTGAATGCGCAGCTTCTGCGTGCGGATTGAACTATCCGCCAGAATATTTCTCTATGTTGACATCGGTTAGCCAGTGCGGGGCATTGTAAGGTGCACGCCGCCTGATTAGACTGCGCCGAAACTCGTACACACAGCCCTTTCAAGGACTTATATGATCAAGAAATGCTTGTTCCCAGCAGCCGGTTACGGTACTCGCTTCCTTCCAGCGACTAAAGCCATGCCCAAAGAAATGCTGCCGGTGGTAAACAAGCCACTGATCCAGTACGGCGTCGAAGAAGCTCTGGATGCTGGTCTGACTGAGATCTCCATCGTGACCGGCCGTGGCAAGCGTGCCCTGGAAGACCACTTCGACATCAGCTATGAGCTGGAAAACCAGATCAAGGGCACCGACAAAGAGAAATACCTGGTCGGTATCCGCAAGCTGTTGGACGAGTGCTCGTTCTCCTACACCCGTCAGACTGAAATGAAAGGCTTGGGTCATGCGATCCTGACCGGTCGTCCGCTGATCGGCGATGAGCCGTTTGCCGTGGTGCTGGCGGACGACCTGTGCGTCAACCTCGAAGGCGACGGCGTACTGACCCAGATGGTCAAGCTGTACAAGCAGTTCCGCTGCTCGATCATCGCCATCCAGGAAGTCGATCCGGCAGAAACCAGCAAGTACGGCGTCATTGCCGGCGAGATGATCCGCGACGACATCTACCGCGTACACAGCATGGTCGAGAAGCCAAAGCCGGAAGATGCGCCGTCCAACCTGGCGATCATTGGTCGTTACATCCTGACCCCGGACATCTTCGACCTGATCGAACAGACCGAGCCAGGCAAGGGTGGTGAAATCCAGATCACCGACGCCCTGATGAAGCAAGCCCAGAACGGCTGCGTGATGGCCTATAAATTCAAGGGCAAGCGTTTCGACTGCGGTGGTGCCGAGGGTTACATCGAGGCAACCAACTTCTGCTTCGAAAACTTCTACAAGACTGGCAAGGCCTACTGATAGCGCCTGATCTGTCTGTACGAAAAAGCCACCTTCGGGTGGCTTTTTCATTTTTCGCCCCTATATCGGCAGGAGTGCTTGCCCAACGGACGACGCCGGGTATGCTGATCGCCTGCCGAGGAGATAGAAATGGCCTACGATTTTGACCTTTATGTGATTGGTGCCGGTTCCGGCGGTGTGCGGGCTGCGCGTTTTGCTGCCGGTTTCGGTGCAAAAGTGGCGGTGGCCGAGAGCCGTTATCTGGGCGGCACCTGCGTCAATGTCGGCTGTGTGCCGAAAAAATTGCTGGTGTACGGCGCGCATTTCGCCGAAGACTTTGAACAGTCGTCCGGTTTCGGCTGGAGCCTGGGTGAGGCGAATTTCGATTGGGCGACCCTGATCGCCAACAAGGATCGCGAGATCAATCGCCTGAACGGCATTTATCGCAATCTGCTGGTCAACAGTGGCGTGACCCTGCACGAAGCGCACGCGAAGATCGTTGGCCCGCATGAGGTCGAGGTCAATGGTGAGCGTTTCACCGCGAAAAATATTCTGATCGCCACGGGCGGCTGGCCACAGATTCCAGAAATCCCGGGGCATGAGCATGCCATCAGCTCCAATCAGGCGTTTTTCCTGAAAGAGCTGCCCAAGCGTGTCCTGGTCGTCGGCGGCGGTTACATTGCGGTCGAATTTGCCGGAATCTTCCATGGTCTGGGTGCGGAGACCACGTTGCTGTATCGCGGTGATCTGTTCCTGCGCGGCTTCGACGGCTCGGTGCGCAAGCATCTGCAGGAAGAGTTGACCAAGCGCGGCATGAATCTGCAGTTCAATGCCGACATCGAGCGGATCGACAAGCAAGCGGATGGCAGCCTGAAGGCGACCCTCAAGGATGGTCGTGTACTGGAAGCGGACTGCGTGTTCTACGCCACCGGTCGGCGTCCGATGCTGGACAATCTCGGGCTGGAAAATACCGAGGTGCAGCTGGACGACAAGGGCTTCATCAAGGTTGACGAGCAATATCAGACCACCGAACCGTCAATTCTTGCGCTGGGCGATGTCATCGGTCGCGTTCAACTGACGCCGGTGGCGCTGGCTGAAGGCATGGCGGTGGCGCGACGTCTGTTCAAGCCAGAGCAATACCGTCCGGTGGATTACAAGATGATCCCGACAGCGGTGTTCAGCCTGCCGAATATCGGCACCGTCGGCTTGACTGAAGAAGAGGCGCGGAAGGCGGGGCACGACGTGGTGATCTACGAAAGCCGTTTCCGCCCGATGAAACTGACCCTGACCGAATGCCAGGAGCGCACGCTGATGAAGCTGGTGGTCGATGGCAAAACCGACAAGGTGCTTGGCTGTCACATGGTCGGGCCGGATGCCGGCGAGATCGTGCAGGGCCTGGCGATTGCTCTGAAGGCTGGCGCAACCAAGCGTGACTTCGACGACACCATCGGGGTGCACCCGACGGCGGCCGAAGAGTTTGTCACCATGCGCACGCCGGTCGGCGCTTAATCGTCCTTTGAAGTTTTTGCGTCTGGCGCTGCCGCAGCGGTAGTGGCCAGGCGCAAACTGTCCTGAGCCTGGGTCAGTTGCTTTTCCAGTGACTGGTTGAGTTGGGCGTGCTCGTCGACACTCTGCTTGAGTGTCTGGCTGTCCAGCAATGCCACGCGCAAGCGTTCCTGGAGGAGGGTGCGTTCGCTGTCGACACGCGTCGCTTGCTCCAGCAGTTGATCCTGACGCTGATTGCTGTGTTTGAGCTGATCCTGCAGCAGGCTCAGTTCACGCAACGTGCCGCGGTTCTCGGTCAGCAAGCGTTCGTTGTCGCGGTGCAATTGAGTGATTTCATCCTGGCGCACCAGTGCGCTTTGCTGCGCCTGACGCAACTCCATCTGCAACTGCTGAACCTGACTTTCGTGACGGCTCTGTTCCTGTTCGCGCTGCTCCTTGACGGCATTGCGGTAATGCTCAAGCGCGTCGCGAGCGTGCAGGTGCTTTTCTTCCAGCGAGCGGATCTGCTCGTCCTTGTCCTGCAAGCGTAATTCGAAATCTGCCAGCGCCTGATTCAGGCCGGCATTGCGTGTCTGTTCGGTTTGCAGCATCGAGCGAGTGTCGCTCAACGCTTCGGATTCCCTGGCCAATGCAGCGCCCTGGATGTCGTGCTTTTGCTCCAGTTGCGCATGGTTCTGACGGAGCTGATTCAGCTCTGCTTCCAATGCCTGTCGTTGCTGCTCGTACTGTTCGCGAGCCTGGTCAATCGGCTCCTGTGCTTGTTCTTTCAGGCGTTGCGCCAGGCGCGTGACGAGCGCCAGCAGCTCGTCATCAATCGGTTCTGCCGACGGATCAGCCGGTTCGCTGCCGTCATCCAGCTCCTTCAGATAGCGATGAATAGTGGTTTTCGATCCGGTGTTGCCCAGCTCGATGCGTACTGCGTCGATGCTTGGGTGTTCGCCACGGGCGAGGATCGCTGAGCGCGCGATCTGGACTACTGCTTTGTTAACGCCGCCACGGGCCATATGTGCTCCTACGATTACGTACTGTGGTACATGCCACCAAAGTACGCAGTGTACCATGCTGAAAATAAAGTTAAATGTTTCAAGATGAACGGGCGGGATATACTGGTATTACCCCGTGTGAAGCGCCAGAATCCGCTTTTCAATCTTCAAATCAGTACATCTGCGAGAAATCAGCCCATGAGCGATATCGATCGCTATCTGCAAGCCGCCACCCGTGACAACACCCGCCGCAGCTATCGTGCGGCCGTCGAGCATTTCGAAACGGTATGGGGCGGGTTCCTGCCCGCGACGGCTGACAGTGTCGCGCGGTATCTGGTGGCTCATGCAGGCGTGCTGTCGGTCAATACGCTGAAGTTGCGCTTGTCGGCACTCGCGCAGTGGCACAACAGTCAGGGGTTCGCCGATCCGACCAAGACGCCGGTGGTGCGCAAAGTCTTCAAGGGCATCCGTGCGCTGCATCCCGCGCAGGAAAAACAGGCCGAGCCGTTGCAACTGCGTGATCTTGAACAGACCGTGGCCTGGCTTGAACAGGAAATGAAAGAGGCCCGAGAACAACAGGACCGGCCGTTGCTACTCAGAGCCTGTAGGGATCGAGCGCTGATTCTTCTGGGGTTCTGGCGCGGCTTTCGCAGTGACGAGCTGTGCCGGGTGCAGATCGAGCATGTGCAGGCCCACGCCGGCAGCGGTATCACCCTGTACCTGCCGCGCAGCAAGGGCGACCGGGAAAACCTCGGTCAGACCTATCAGGCCCCTGCGTTGCTGAAGCTGTGCCCGGTGCAGGCTTACATCGACTGGATCACCGAAGCGGCGCTCGTACGCGGCCCGGTGTTTCGCGCTGTCGATCGCTGGGGCAACCTGAGCGAGGAGGGCTTGCACGCCAACAGCGTGATTCCGCTGCTGCGACAGGCCCTGGAGCGCGCCGGGATCTCCGCCGAGCGCTACACCAGCCACTCGTTGCGGCGCGGCTTTGCCACCTGGGCCCATCAAAGCGGCTGGGATCTCAAGTCGTTGATGAGTTACGTGGGCTGGAAGGATATGAAGTCCGCCATGCGCTATGTTGAAGCGAGCCCCTTTCACGGGATGGCCCGGATTACGGATAAGCCGTTGTCGTCGTAGATATCGTTTTCTTCTATTAATACAGTCCGCTAATAGCGAAAACAAATCAGCAGCATCAGGTTTGCCAATGAGCCATCCGTCGAGTGAGTGGGTAGGATTCACCCATCGAATTCACAACCCTGACGGAGAGTCATCAATGCCTATCATCAACAGCCAAGTAAAACCGTTCAAAGCTACCGCGTTCAAAAACGGCGACTTCGTACAAGTCTCGGACGCTGACCTGAAAGGCAAATGGTCCGTAGTGTTCTTCTACCCAGCCGACTTCACCTTCGTTTGCCCAACCGAGCTGGAAGACCTGGCCGACAACTACGCTGCCTTCCAGAAACTGGGCGTAGAAATCTACAGCGTTTCGACCGACACCCACTTTGCCCACGCTGCCTGGCACAACACTTCGCCAGCCATCGGCAAAATCGAATACACCATGATCGGCGACCCGACCCACGTCATCTCCCGCAACTTCGACGTACTGATCGAAGAAGCTGGTCTGGCTGACCGTGGCACCTTCGTGATCAACCCTGAAGGCCAGATCAAAATCGTTGAACTGAACGATGGCGGCGTTGGCCGTGACGCTTCCGAGCTGCTGCGCAAGATCAAGGCTGCTCAGTACGTCGCTGCTCACCCAGGCGAAGTTTGCCCGGCCAAGTGGAAAGAAGGCGAGGCCACTCTGGCTCCGTCCCTGGACCTGGTCGGCAAGATCTAAGTCTGTGACACGCAACGCAGGGCGGAACTCCGCACCTACCTAAGTAAGCTGCACCGCCCAATAGAAAAGCCCGGGCGAGATTCGCTCGGGCTTTTTTTCGTCTCAAATAAAGTCAGGAGATCGCCCGTATGTTGGACGCCAATCTTAAAGCCCAGTTGAAATCGTACCTGGAACGGGTCACCCAGCCGATCGAGATCGTTGCTTCACTCGACGACGGTGCGAAATCCCGTGAAATGCTCGACCTGCTGAAAGACGTTGCCAGTCTTTCGCACCAGATTACTTTGATCGACAGCGGCGACGATGCACGCAAACCGTCGTTCTCGATCAACCGCCCGGGTGCCGACATCAGCCTGCGTTTCGCCGGCATCCCGATGGGCCATGAATTCACTTCGCTGGTGCTGGCCCTGCTGCAAGTCGGTGGCCACCCTTCGAAGGCCAGTGTCGAAGTGATCGAACAGATCCGCTCGCTGAAGGGCGAGTTCAACTTCGAGACTTACTTCTCGCTGTCCTGCCAGAACTGCCCGGACGTGGTTCAGGCGCTGAACCTGATGGCCGTGCTGAACCCGAACATCCGCCACGTCGCCATCGACGGCGCGCTGTTCCAGGACGAAGTCAACGATCGCAAGATCATGGCCGTGCCGAGCATTTACCTGAACGGCGAAAACTTCGGCCAGGGCCGCATGGGCCTGGAAGAAATCCTCGCCAAACTAGACACCGGCGCCATCGAGCGTCAGGCCGAGAAAATCAGCGCCAAGCAGGCTTTTGATGTGTTGGTCGTCGGCGGTGGCCCGGCCGGTGCTTCGGCGGCGATCTACGCCGCACGTAAAGGTATTCGTACCGGCGTTGCGGCCGAGCGATTCGGCGGTCAGGTGCTGGACACCATGGCCATCGAGAACTTCATTTCCGTACAGGAAACCGAAGGCCCGAAACTGGCGACCGCGCTGGAAGAACACGTCAAGCAGTACGACGTCGACATCATGAACCTGCAGCGTGCCGACAAGCTGATCCCGGGCAAGAACGGCGAGTTGCACGAGGTTCGCTTTGCCAGCGGCGCAACCCTCAAAGCCAAGAGCGTGATTCTGGCGACCGGTGCGCGGTGGCGAGAAATGAACGTGCCGGGCGAACAGGAATACCGCAACAAAGGCGTGGCGTACTGCCCGCACTGCGACGGTCCGCTGTTCAAAGGCAAGCGTGTGGCGGTGATTGGCGGCGGTAACTCCGGCGTCGAGGCGGCCATCGACCTGGCCGGTATCGTGTCCCACGTAACCTTGCTTGAGTTCGACGTACAACTGCGTGCCGACGCGGTCTTGCAACGCAAGCTGCACAGCCTGCCGAACGTCACCGTGATCACCAGTGCGTTGACCACTGAAGTCACCGGCGACGGGCAGAAGGTCAACGGCCTGCGTTACAAGGATCGCAACAGTGACGAGCTGCGCACTGTCGAGCTGGAAGGGATCTTCGTGCAGATCGGTCTGCTGCCTAACACCGATTGGCTCAAAGGCACCATCGAGCTGTCGCCGCGCGGCGAGATCATCGTCGACAACCGTGGTGAAACCTCGATCCCCGGCATCTTCGCTGCCGGTGACGTGACCACCGTGCCGTACAAGCAGATCGTGATTGCGGTAGGCGAGGGCGCCAAGGCTTCCCTCAGCGCCTTCGATCACCTGATCCGCACTTCAGCGCCGGCGTAAATCCCGGGCCTGAAAAAGAAAAACCCCATCAGCGATGATGGGGTTTTTTATTTCTTCAACGTCCTCTCCCCAAGGAAGAGAGGTTTAGGCGCTTACAGCGGCGCCGGCTGAATGATCTCGACCCAGTAGCCATCCGGGTCCTTGATGAACGCCAGGCTTTTCATGCGGCCATCGGTCAGGCGCTTCTGGAAGTCACAGCCCAGTTCTTCGAAACGTGCGCAGGCGGCGACGATGTCCGGCACCGAAATGCAGATGTGGCCAAAACCGCGCGGATCGGTGTTGCCGTTGTGATAAGCGAAGTCCGCGTCGTTCTCGGTGCCGTGGTTGTGGGTCAGTTCCAGGATGCCGGGAATCGACTTCATCCACTCGGTGCGCGCAGCGGCGTCGGCCGGAATCTGCGATTTGTCGACCAAGGCGAGGAAGTACAGGCTGAATTCCGCTTCCGGGAAGTCACGCTTTTCCACCAGCGAGAAACCCAGTACGCGGGTGTAGAAATCCAGCGACTTGGTGATGTCCTTCACGCGCAGCATGGTGTGGTTGAAGACGAAGTGGCGGGTTGCGCTGTCCGGGGTGGCGGTCACGCCAGGGAAAGTGTTCAGTTCTTGCAGGCTCATGAGCCCTCCGTAACAAATTGGGGCGAGTGAATGGGCGCAATGATACGCATGCCTTGCGGCATCGCCAAACCGAAAGCGCGGGCTTGCCCTGTGGGCGGGCGGGCCTCAAACTTTACGGCTCAATCCGCGAGTGCCTCTGGTAATGATCCGACCGTTCAAATCGCTGTTCGTTTTCTTCGGCTTGTCCCTCATCGCGGCTGCGGCCTGCGCCGAGGCGCCGAGCATTACCTGGCCCGCCGGCTGGCAAGTCGAAGCGCTGCCCGAAACCGCGCCGGAAGTTTCCCGTCAGCGGGCGGTGAAGACTGATGCCGATGGCAATCAGGTCATGGTGATGGAGTTGACAATGACGCGTGTGGAAACGGGTCATCAGGTCAATTTGCAAGGCGTGTTGCTGGAGATGCGCAAGTCGGTACAGAAAGACTTTTTCCAAGGCGGCTATCAGAGTGTCTGCAACAAGGTTCATTCGAGCACGCTCGGTTCACTCGCGGCGCTTGAGACCACTTGTACCGTCACCGAAAACGGCCGTCATGTGCTGTCACAAACATTGGTTGCCGCAGTAGAGGCAGACAAAGCCTATGTACTTTCCTATGCCGGGCAGGCCGAGGTTTACAAGGCCAGTGCGGATGAAATAGTGGCGGCGAGAAACAGCTTGAAATTTTAGTCATCTGTTCGGTGGTCAGTGGGGCGTTAGATACCTGAAGTGATTAAATACAAAGTTGATCGCCCGGCAATGACGCAACATCCGGAAGCATAGTTCCAGTGCAAGACGGTGTTTGGCTCTCAACTTTCGCAACAAGAAATTGTTGCATTTGTTAGATATCGTCCAAAAAAAAGCCCTGCAAATGCAGGGCTTTTATGTTTGCGAGGGATTAACCGCGCAACCAGGAATCAACGGTGGCTGCACCGTATTGTTCCTTCCAGGCCTTCAGCCCGCGATGGTTGCCGCCCTTGGTCTCGATCAGCTCGCCGGTGTGCGGGTTCTGATAGACCTTGACCACGCGAGCGCGGCGGGTTTTAGGTGCCGCGGCCTGTTGCAGGCCGGATTTTGCCGGATTCGGATCGAGGATGGCGATGATGTCGCGCAGGCCTTTGCCGTAGGTTTTCATCAGCCCCTGGAGCTTTTCTTCGAATTCGATTTCTTTCTTGAGCCCGGCATCGTTCTTCAGCGACTCCAGCTGCTTGAGCTGTTCTTGAAGGGCCTTTTCGGCTGCGCGAAATTCAGCGAGTCTGGACAATATCTTTACTCCAATAGTGTGTTTGGCTGATACCAACCGCAAACAAAGCTATAAGCCAAGAGCCTTGAAGCGACTCGGTGATAGTGGCTCACCTGCCAATCTAGCAACAGGTAAGAAAAATTGTAGTAGTTAATGCGTCAAGAGTAAATCATGACTTTTTCTTTATGTAAAAACAGCGATGTCTTGTATCAATTTGGTGCGATCGGTCTGAGCCCGCCGGTTTTATCGCGATTAGTTAATGGTGAGTTAATGCGTCGATGAAGTCTGCGGCCGACATCGGTTTGCCAAACAGATAGCCTTGCAGAAAGTTGACGTGGTGCGCGGTCAGGTAATCTGCCTGGGTCTGTGTTTCCACGCCTTCGGCTACCGTGCCAAGGTCCAGTTTGGCGGACAGTTCGATGATGCTGTCCAGAATGTGGCGGGACAGGGCGTCCTTATCAATCATGGCGACAAATGTCTGGTCGATCTTCAGGAAGTCGACATTGAATGTTCTCAAGTAACCCAGGCTCGAATGACCGGTGCCGAAGTCGTCGATGGCGATCTTCACGCCCATGGCGCGCAGTTGTGCAAACAGTTGATGGGTGATGTCGGTGGGCTCGATCAACTCGCGCTCGGTCAACTCCAGCACCAGACTGATGCTGCCGGGGGCGAATGCCGCCAGAAACTCGCGGCAATCTTCCAGCAACTCCAGATCCTGGCAGTGACTGGCCGTAATGTTGATGCCGATGTGAAAAGGCGCCACAAAGGAAGACGACAGCGGCCCGAGTGCAACGGCGGTCTGTTGCATCAATGAACGGGTCATCGGCACGATCAGCCCGGAGTGTTCGGCAAACGGTATGAACAGGTCCGGACGCACCAGGCCTTCTTTGGGATGCTTCCAGCGCATCAACACTTCAGTGCCTGACCATTGTTTGCTGTCGCCATGCACTACCGGTTGAAAGTACGGAATGAATTCCCCCGCTTCCAGTGCACGAAGCATTTCGTGACTCGGCGACGTAGAGCGTCTTTGCATGCTGTAGCCGATCGCGCCGGACACCGCGCCAAAAAACATCAGCAGGCTGAACAACGGCGGGTATTCGTTGCTCATGTACCGCCAGGTTTCACCTTCAGGGAAACCGGCCGACACCGTGAAAGCGTAGTGCGATGAGTTCAAGGTACTTTGC
The DNA here is from genome assembly GCF_058801405.1 of Pseudomonas sp. GW822-FHT03F04. Taxonomy (NCBI): domain Bacteria; kingdom Pseudomonadati; phylum Pseudomonadota; class Gammaproteobacteria; order Pseudomonadales; family Pseudomonadaceae; genus Pseudomonas; species Pseudomonas sp. GW822-FHT03F04. Next base: position 588,009 of record NZ_JBXANF010000002.1, on the reverse strand, counting down.
GCAACCGGCAACTCGGGCAGGGGGCCTTGGTGCACTTTGCCGTCGGCGGAAAGCCAGGTGTTGCCCACTTGCAGCAACAGCAATGTCTGCCGTCCGATCAGCCGCAGAATATTGCTCAAGTGATAACCGTCCAGTGTGGTCAGTGCGCCACCACGACCGTCGCTCAGCCGATACACCAGCAGCGCGGTGTCAGGCGTGACCGGGTTGCCGTTCATGAGCCACAACTTGCCCTGGGCATAATCGCCGGGATTGACCGCTTCCTTGAAGTCGCCGAACAGCGAACTGCAGTAGAGGTTGTTGTCCCACACCAGGTTGGTCGAGCGAACGAACGGGCGGCGGGTTACCTGTTCGCGCAAGGCCAGTTTGACGTTTTCGCACGTCTGGCCTGCCAGCGGCAGCAAATCACGCGCGGCCTGGGCGGTGTTGTCGAGCATCAGTTCGAATTGGCGCAGGGCTTCGTTGGCGGTTTCCCGGGAGCTCTGCTGGAGTGTGCGTTCGGCCTGCATGTGGAGAATGACGCTGCCGATGATGATCGGAAGCGCGCCACAAAGCAGTGTCACAATGATTCGGGTGCTGCGTTTGCGGCGGGGCCGGGCGGTCAGCGGCATGGGCGCATCCTGTCGCGATGAAATGGGATTCTCGATTGCAGACGGGGCAACGGGGCACCTTCCGGAAAGCATTTGCTCTGTGCCCATGATAGATGGCCGATGGCGCTTGTGCCGCTCATCGGTAATCCAGCCGTGTCGCCAGCTGGATAAAGGCCAGGGCGGCGGGTGAAGCCTGACGTTGATCAAGCACGGCCAGACCGACTTGTCGTTGCACGATGGGTGACAGCGGTCGCTTCACGTAGCGCGGATCCGCCTCAACCGGCAGAAAACCTTCGGCCACGACGGTAATGGCATCGCCCCGGCCCACGGTGTCGAGGGTACTCAGCAACTGCGAGCAGCGGTAGCGGATATTCGGGCTCAACTTTGCTGCGTTGAACATCCGCGATACCAACTCCGAGGAACCCGCCTCGGTCAGCACGAACGGGTCGTTGCACAGCTCCTTCAGGGTCAACGTGTCACGAGTCGCCAGCGGATGATCGAGAGGGAGCAGGGCGACCATCTGATCTTCCACCAGGGCAAACGTGTCGAATCGATCTTCAGGCAGGACCACGAAGCCGATATCGATCCGCCGCTCCTCAAGCCACTGGACCACTTGCCGATCCGGCCCTTCGTCGATGTGCACCTCGATGCCCGGATGCGCCTCGCGGTAATGCCGAAGAATGTTCGGCAGCAACCTGATCGAAGACGTCGGGCCGAACGAGCCGATACGCAACGTGCCGCGTTTCATGCCCCGCGCATCGGCGGCTTCCTGACGCAATGTGTTGGCCAGCCCGAGCATGGCCCGTGCGCGCAACAGCAATTGTTCGCCAATGTCGCTGAGCTCCACGTGCGATTGATGCCGGCGCAGCAATTCGACGCCCAGTTCCTGCTCCAGCGACTTCAAGGCGTGGGACACCGCCGACTGTGAAATCCCCAGGCGATGAGCGGCGAGGGTGAAGCCGCGTAGCTCGGCCACCAGCGAAAAGATCTCGAGTTGGGTCAGGGTCATGAGTAAAGACTCATTTTACGATGATGTTGAATCAGTCGAATGATACGTCATTCGTCAGTTTCATCGTCGGGAGTGTTATGAACAGTCATGAATCCATTCGTCCGGTCGCCTCGGACATGCCCGTCTATCTGAACCTCGCCATGGTCAGCATGATCTGGGGCGGGACTTGGGTGGCCGGGCGGTTTCTGGCCGGCAGTCTGAGTCCGATCTTCGCTGCCAGTCTTCGGTTCTTGCTGGCCAGCGTTGCGCTGCTTGGATTTTTGTGGCTGGCGCGGATTCCCTTCGCACGGCCGACGGCGGGGCAATGGCTGCAACTGGCATCGCTGGGGTTCTTCGGGATTTTCTTCTACAACCTGTGCTTCTTTTACGGCTTGCAATACATCAATGCATCGCGGGCCTCTTTGATCGTTGCGTTGAATCCGGCGGTGATTGGCCTGGCGTCATGGTTGCTGTTCAAGGAGCGCCTGAGTCGATTGAAAGTCATCGGCATCCTGGTTTGCATCGGTGGTGCGGGTGTAGTGATCGTCAGTCGCAATCCGCAATTGCTGGCCGCAACGCCAGACGCCTGGATCGGCGACCTGCTGATTCTTGGCTGCGTGTTGAGCTGGGGTGTTTATTCGCTGTTCTCCCGCCGTCTCAACCAGAGCATCGGCCCATTGCAGACGGTGACCTTTTCGATTTTGCTCGGCACGCTGATGCTCTGGGCACTGGCTGCCGTTCGTGGCGAAGTGAGCGTGGCGTCGGTGGCCAGTCTGGGGATGACGCAGTGGCTGAGCCTGATCTATCTCGGGGGCCTGGGCTCGGCGCTGGCCTACATCGGTTACTACGATGGCATCCGCAAAATCGGTGCGACCCGCTCCGGCGTGTTCATTGCGCTCAACCCGCTGACCGCCGTGCTGGCCGGTGCAATCCTGCTGGGCGAGCAACTGACGATGCCGATGTGCCTGGGCGGCGTGCTGGTTCTGGCGGGCATCTGGCTGTGCAACAAACCCCTTGCACCGGGCCGAAAAAAGCGGATTTTATAGAGAGGGCAGACAACCCTATTTACGCTGTGTAGAATCGGGTTACGCATACAATAATAATCGTCTTCTGGCAGCAGAAGCCTCGCCCGCAAGAGCCTTGGGTCGACAATGAAGATATTCGGGTTTCAACTGATCTACGGTGACTTCCTCGCCCGCAGTGTGCGTGGCATCTCCTGTGCGCCACCCACCGGTCTCAGCATTACTGACAAATAACTCTGGTTAATTGATAAGAATGATGAGGCGCCAACCATGGCAGATTTATACGAAAACCCAATGGGCCTGATGGGCTTCGAGTTCATCGAGTTCGCATCGCCGACTCCTGGCACCCTGGAGCCGATCTTCGAGATCATGGGCTTCACCAAGGTCGCGACCCACCGTTCCAAGAACGTGCACCTGTATCGCCAGGGCGCGATCAACCTGATCCTCAACAACGAACCCCACAGCGTTGCTTCGTACTTCGCGGCTGAACACGGCCCGTCCGTGTGTGGCATGGCGTTCCGGGTCAAGGATTCGCAAAAAGCCTACAGCCGCGCGCTGGAGCTCGGCGCCCAGCCGATCCACATCGAAACCGGTCCGATGGAACTGAACCTGCCGGCGATCAAAGGCATCGGCGGCGCGCCGCTGTACCTGATCGACCGTTTCGGCGAAGGCAGCTCGATCTATGACATCGACTTCGTGTTCATCGAAGGCGTTGACCGCAACCCGGTCGGTGCCGGCCTGAAGATCATCGACCACCTGACTCACAACGTATATCGCGGCCGCATGGCCTACTGGGCCAAGTTCTACGAGACGCTGTTCAACTTCCGCGAGATCCGTTACTTCGACATCAAGGGCGAATACACCGGCCTGACCTCGAAAGCGATGACCGCGCCGGACGGCATGATCCGCATCCCGCTCAACGAAGAATCGTCGAAGGGCGCCGGGCAGATCGAAGAGTTCCTGATGCAGTTCAACGGCGAAGGCATCCAGCACGTGGCGTTCCTCACTGATGACCTGGTCAAGACCTGGGATCAGTTGAAGAAGATCGGCATGCGTTTCATGACCGCGCCGCCGGACACCTACTACGAAATGCTCGAAGGCCGTCTGCCGAACCACGGCGAGCCGGTTGATCAGCTGCAATCGCGCGGCATCCTGCTCGACGGTGCATCGGACAAAGAAGACAAGCGTCTGCTGCTGCAGATCTTCTCGGAAACCCTGATGGGCCCGGTGTTCTTCGAATTCATCCAGCGCAAAGGCGACGATGGTTTCGGCGAAGGCAACTTCAAGGCACTGTTCGAATCGATCGAGCGTGACCAGGTGCGTCGTGGCGTACTCGCTACCGAGTAACCTGCGGATGTAAAAAAGCCCGGCCTGCAATGTTGCAGGCCGGGCTTTTTATTGCGCGTCTTACGGGCGCCGCTGGCGCATCAGATGCTTGAACCCTTCAAACACCAGCACCACCACTGCGAGCCAGATCGGGATGTAGGTCAGCCATTCACCGGGTTTGATGCTCTCGCCGAGCAGCAGCGCCACTCCAAGCAGCAACACCGGCTCCACGTAACTCAACAAACCGAACAGGCTGAACGGCAACAGGCGACTGGCAATGATGTACACCACCAGCGCCGATGCACTGATCAGGCCGAGCAGCGGAATCAGCCACGCCAGCGCCGGATACTGATCGAACACGCCAAAACCCTGTTCGCCGCCGCGCACAAACCAGTACGCCACCGGCAGCATCAGCGTCATGTCGACCCACAAGCCGCCGAGGTTGTCGGTCTTGAGGTATTTGCGCAGCACGAAATACAACGGGTAGCCGACGACTACGACCAGCGTCGCCCAGGAAAACCCGCCGACCTGATACAACTCGTTCAACACGCCGAGGCTGGCAAAAAACACTGCGACTTTTTGCAGGTACGACAGGCTTTCGCCATAAGCGATGCGCCCGGTCAGCACCATGGCCAGCGGCAGCAGGAAGTAGCCCAGCGATACATCGAGGCTGTAGCCATTGAGCGGCGCCCACATGAACAACCACAACTGCACGCCCAGCAACGCTGCCGAAACGATCAGGCCACCGATCAACTTCGGTAGCGCTGGGATCCGGCGCAGCAACTCCAGCACCCGCCGCCATTCGCCGGACAACAACATGAACACGGTCATGCAGGGCACGGTCAGCAGCATCCGCCAACCGAAGATTTCCACGCCGCTCAACGGGGTGAGCAACGAGGTGTAGTAATACATGACGGCAAACAGCGTCGATGCTGTCACCGATAGAGCAATGCCTTTAGACAAACTGTCCTCGCGGGGGTGATGGTCAAACGGGGCGCGCAGGATACGTGGTTTTTGTGCTGAATATTGGCCGAGTGATCAATATTTCCAACATTCGACACAGGTCCTGTGAGAGCAGGGACCTGTGTCGAAGCATAGGTGCTTAAGCCTGATGCGGTTTACGCCCCGGCACAAAATGGCTCACATCATTAAACCCCGGCGTAGACGCATGCCCCGGCGTCACCAGTGAGTCGATAAATGCCTCATCCTCCGCCGTGATCTTCACCGCCTGCGCCTTGGTGTACGCATCCCACTGTTCTTCAGTGCGCGGCCCGACAATCGCCGACGTCACCGCGCCGTTGTTCAACACCCAGGCAATCGCAAACTCGACAATCCCGACCCCACGCTCTTTTGTGTATTGCTGAATCTGCTGGGTAATGCGCAACGACTCCACCCGCCATTCGGTTTCCAGAATCCGTTTGTCCTGGCGCCCGGCACGGCTGTTGGCGTCCGGGGTCACGTCCGGTGCGTACTTGCCGCTGAGCACGCCACGGGCAAGCGGGCTGTAAGGCACCACGCCAAGGCCGTAAGTCTGGGCGGCGGTGATCTGCTCGGTTTCGGCCTGACGGTTGACGATGTTGTACAGCGGCTGGCTGATCACCGGGCGATCGACGCCGAGTTTGTCCGCTACGCGAATCACCTCGGCAATCCGCCAGCCGCGATAGTTCGACAGGCCCCAATAACGGATCTTGCCCTGGCGAATCAGATCGCCAATCGCCGAAATCGTCACTTCCAGCGGGGTGTTGTGGTCTTCGCGGTGCAGGTAATAGATGTCGAGGTAGTCGGTGCCGAGCCGGGTCAGGCTGGCCTCCAGACCATTGAAGATGTGCTTGCGGCTCAGACCGCTGCGGTTCGGCACGCCATCCACCGGGCCGAAACCGACCTTGGTCGCCAGCACCCATTCATGCCGATGACGGGCGATGGCTTCGCCGACGATCTCTTCCGAGCGGCCGTTGGTGTAGACGTCGGCGGTGTCGATGAAGTTGATGCCCTGATCCCAGGCCTTGTCGATGATGCGCAGCGAGTCTTCTGCGCTGGTCTGCTCGCCGAACATCATCGTGCCGAGGGTGAGGGTGGACACCTGCAACCCCGAGTGACCCAGTGTGCGATAGCTCATGCCGAAATCCTTTTGTCGGTGGGAAAGCTTCCATCAAATACCAGAAGCGCCCGGTACGGCAAAGTGAATTTATCGGCGCAACGCCTCGCAACGCTCGCGCAAAAACGCCTGCAGCACCTTCACCCGTTCCGACACCTGCACCCGGTGCGGGCACAGCAGATTAAACGGCACGCTCTCGCCGAGCCAGTCATCGAACAGCGTCAGCAGCCGCCCGGCACGCACGTCTTCGGCGACGTCGAGCCAGGCCTTGTAGGCGATGCCGTGCCCGGCGAGCGCCCAGCGGCGGGCGACTTCGCCGTCGTCGCTGAGATAGTCGCCGCGTACTTCGACCTCGACCGTTTCGTCGTCGCGATGGAAGCGCCAGGTGTTATAGGGCCGACCGTTGCGCAGGTAGAGCAGGGCGCTGTGCTCGCTCAAGTCGGCAGGATTTTGCGGTGTACCGTGGCGCTCCAGATACGCAGGGCTGGCGCAGGCGAGACGACGATGCTCAGGCAGAATCGGCAACGCCACCAGCGTCGAATCGCTCGGCACGCCAAAGCGCAGCGCCACATCTACTGTTTCGCGAAACAGGTCCGCATGCCGGTCGTTGAGCAGCAATTGCAGCTGAATGTGCGGATGCTCGCGCTTGAAATCGTCCAGCCACGGCAGCAACACATTGCGCCCGAAGTCCGACGGCGCCGCCAGTTGCAGCACGCCGCTCAGACCCTCGGTTTGCTGCTTCAGCGCCTGTTCGCCCTCGGCCAGTGTGGCCAGTGCCAAGCGCACGCTTTCCAGATAGCGCCGGCCTTCTTCGGTCAGGCGCATGCTGCGGGTCGAGCGGGCGAAGAGGCGGATGCCGAGGCGGGTTTCCAGGCGTTTCAACGCGATGCTGGCGGCGGCCGGCGTCAGCTCAAGCGCCCGGGCGGCGGCGGAAATGCTGCCGGAGTCGGCGGTGCGGACGAAGATCTCAAGATCCAGAATCGAGCTCATTGGTAAAAATCCTTTAAAGATCCTTGGCGTTTTGCGGGATTTTTCCGGGATTGGCAAGCGCAGATACTGGAATCCTGAATAACCGCAGGAGACAGACATGACGTGGACATTCGATCATCTCGCCTTCAACACCGCTGACGGGCAGACGCTGCAGGACGCTTTCGGCGGGTTATTGGGATTGACGCCGGGGCGTCGGCCACCGTTTCCGTTTCCCGGGCGCTGGTTGTATCAGGATGGGGAGGCGCTGGTGCATGTGATTGAACAGCCGGCGCTGGATGAGGCGGCATTGAGTCATATTGCGTTTCGTACGGATGAAGACGCGGCGGTGGTTTTGAAGCGGGTGCAGGGCAGTGGGTTGCCGTATCAGGTGGCGCAGGTGCCGGAGGACGGGATCTGGCAGATTTTTGTGCAGATGCCGGGCGGGTTGGTGCTGGAACTGGATGCGAAAACGGGGATCTTGTGAGCGTTTAATCGTGGCGTTTAAAGGACACGTCCAGACACGCACCGCAGGCTACACAACCTTGCGCCGTTGCCTACGACTAAGCCAGAATCCGCCGGCTTGTGCGCTTAAGGGCCGGGTTTTATCGTTGTCCCGTCGCTGAAAAGAACAGCGATCGGGTTTGGTAGCCCGGTTTTAATCTGGCGCATAGCGCACCTATATTCAGAGTTTTTTCTGTTTTTATGGTGGCCATGCGTAGGGCGTCTTCGGGCGCGCCGGTTTGCCAGATCACCGGTCTACCAACCTTCGTATGGCCGCCACCCAATCGTTTGGTAGCGAAGGTGATGGCTCCAATCTTGTATCTGGAGATTCACTTATGATCAAACCAACACCCAACCCACCCGAAACCGACACCACCTCGCCCTACGAAACCCTCGACTCCAAGAAATTCCACGAAGCCGCCGAACGCGCGCTCGATCACTACCTCAATCCGTTCCACCCCAGAAAACCGCTGCTCAAACCCAACGCCCGCTACCTCATCGCCCCCGGCATTCCAAGCGAAGAACTGTTGGCCGACGCCTGCGAAACCCTGACCTCCGCCAAAACCATGGCCAGCGATTTCGCCGGGATGATCGATGCGCCGCAGCGGCATGTCCTGCTGGGCATTGGGCAACTGATCATGCTGGCGGAACTGGCGGTCAATCGGGTGCTGGATAATCTGGATACGGCGGCTGAAGCCCGGCCCTGAACGATCGTAGAGCACCAATAAAAAACGGCCCGAAGTGGGCCGTTTTTGTGTGTTCGCCAGCAATCAGGCCCGCAACGTCCGCGTCATCCGCAACGCCAGCAAACTCCCGCCAACAATCACACCCGCCAGCAGATAAAGCGCCGCATCGGTCGAGCCGGTGCTGTCCTTGACCCAACCCACAAGGTAAGGGCTCAGGAACCCGGCCATCTGCCCCATGGAGTTGATCAACGCCAACCCGCCCGCCGCAGCACCTGCGCTCAGCATGGCCGTCGGCACCGGCCAGAACATCGGCAGACCGGTCAACGCACCCATGGTCGCGATGGTCAGACCGAGAATCGCAATCGCCGGATTCGCCGCAAAGTTCACCGCGATCAACAGGCCGATGGCGCCCATCAACATCGGCACCACCAAATGCCAGCGACGTTCTTTACGCAAGTCCGCCGAACGCCCGACCACCAGCATGAACACCGCCGCCAGCAGATACGGAATCGCACTCAACCAGCCAATCACCAGGTTATCGCTGAAACCGAGGTTCTTGATGATCGACGGCAGCCAGAAGTTGATCGCGTACACGCCGCTCTGGATGCAGAAGTAGATCAAGCCAAACGCCCAGATCGCCGGGTTCTTGAACACCGCAATCAGCGAATCGGAAGTGGTTTTCGGCTTGTTCGCCAGGTCTTCCGCCTGATCCGCTTCCAGCACCGAACGCTCATGCGGGGTCAGCCATTTGGCGTTGGCGAAGTTATCGCTGAGCAGGAAGTAGGCGAGTGCGCCCAGTATCACGGTCGGAATACCTTGCAGCAGGAACATCCACTGCCAACCGGCAAGGCCACCTTGGCCCGCAGCGAAGTGATTCAGGATCCAGCCAGAAAACGGGCTGCCGAGCAGGCCCGACACCGGGATCGCCGACATGAACAGCGCCATGATCCGGCCACGGCGAAAGGTCGGGAACCACTGCGAGAGATAGAGCACCACGCCCGGGAAGAACCCGGCTTCGGCGGCGCCAGTGAACAGGCGCAAGGTATAAAACTCGGTCGGCGTGGTGACGAACAGCAGGCAGGTCGACAGCGTGCCCCAGGTGATCATCATCACGGCAATCCAGCGCCGTGGACCGAATTTGGTCAGGGCCAGGTTGCTCGGTACGCCGCACAGCACGTAGCCAATGAAGAAGATACCGGCACCAAGGCCGTACACGGTTTCGCTGAATTTCAGCGCGTCAAGCATCTGCAGTTTGGCGAATCCAACGTTGACCCGGTCGAGGTAGTTGAACAGGTAGCAGATGAAGATGAAGGGGATCAAACGCAGGGTGATGCGTTTGTAGACGGCATTTTTATCGTCATCGATGGTCTGGGCGGCAGCGGCGCTCTGCGACATGGCGGCTCTCTCTTTATTATGATTTTTTGCGATGCAAAGGGTAACGTTGATCGCCCTGAGAGTCTCGGCCACCTTTGGCCGGATTGTCTTTGTGCCTGAGCACAGGGTTTGCCGCCAGACCCTGTGCGGGTGAACAACCGTCCGCGCCTGTTTTCAAGGATTCCAGCCCTTATGTTCGAACTCGATCACGACCTCGCCCAGGACATCGTCGACCGGGCCATGGCCATTTTGCCGTACAACGTCAACGTCATGGACAGCCAGGGGCTGATCCTCGGCAGCGGCGAGCCGGAGCGGATCAACACCCGTCACGAAGGTGCGCAACTGGTGCTGGCCAACGGGAGAGTAGTGGAGATTGACGCGCAGACGGCGGTGCATCTGAAAGGCGTGCAGCCGGGGATCAATCTGCCGTTGCTGCTCGATCAGCGTTTGATCGGTGTGCTCGGGATCACCGGTGAGCCGGAGCAATTGCGCACTTACGCCGAGCTGGTGCGCATGACGGCTGAAATGCTCGTTGGCCAGCGCAATCAGCAATCCGAGCAGCAGTGGCGGCGACAACGCTGCGATGACTTGCTCGCGTTGCTGTTGAGCGAAGCTGGGGACTCGCCGCGTTTGGTCGATGAAGCTCAGCAACTCGGGCTGAAACCGCAACTGACGCGGGTGCCCTATCTGTTTGAATTGGGTCTGGAGCATGGGCCGGGGCAGACCGTCGAGGCGCTGAGTGCCTGGTTGATGACGCGCTATCCGGACAGCTGGTGCGTGAGTTCCGCGAAGTCGTCACTGCTGTGGTGCCGGCCAGCGAGTCAGAACGTCGAGCATGATCGTTTGCTGGAAAAACTCGATGGCCTGGGCTGGAACATCCTGCGCATCGCCGTCGGTGGACAGGCCGATGGGCTGGCCGGGTTGCGCCGTTGCTATCGACGGGTCGGCGACTTGCTCGCCTATGGCCGCGAAGTGTTGCCCCGTTCACGGCTGCTGACTCTCAATCGCTATCGCTTGCCGGTCATGCTCTGGCGCCATCGCAACGATGATGCGCTGGATGAACTGCTCAAACCGTTGCGCAAGGTCATCGCCAAGGACAACAACGGCCAGTTGCTCGCGACCCTGCGCAGTTGGTGCGATCACGACGGGCAGAGCCAGGCTTGCGCGGATGCGTTGGGGATTCACCGCAACAGCCTGCGCTATCGGATGGAGCGAATTGCCGAGTTGAGCGGGGTCGATCCGCTGAGGCTCGACGGCATGTTGGCGCTGTATCTGGGTGTGCAATTGCTGCCGCAGACTGACGATTTGTCGAAATGAACAATAAACGCCTATCCAACTTGTGCAGCGGACAGGCGTCAACGCGCAAAGCGACTGGCAGCATGAGGGGCATTGGAACTGGAGAATTCGCATGAAAATCGTCATCGCCCCCGATTCGTTCAAGGACAGCCTGAGTGCCCAAGGCGTTGCAGAAGCCATTGCGCTGGGTCTGGCGCAGGTCTGGCCGCAGGCGACGCTGGTCAAATGCCCGATGGCCGACGGTGGCGAAGGCACGGTGGAGTCGATTCTCGCCGCCTGCGAAGGCGAACTGCGCCGCACCCGCGTGCGTGGTCCGTTGGGCGCGGCGGTTGAAGCGGCGTGGGGCTGGTTGCCGCATAACCACACCGCGATCATCGAAATGGCCGAGGCCAGTGGTCTGCAACTGGTGCCGCCGGGGCAACGCGATGCGTGCATCAGCAGTACCTTCGGCACGGGCGAATTGATCCGCGCAGCGCTGGATGCCGGCGCACAACGGGTGATCCTCGCCATCGGCGGCAGCGCCACGAATGACGGCGGCGCTGGTGCAATGCAGGCGCTGGGCGTGAAGTTGCTGGACGCTCAAGGGCAATCACTGGTGCCGGGCGGCCTCGCGCTGGCGCAACTCGCCAAACTGGACCTCAATGAACTGGACCCGCGTCTGGCGCAAGTCCGTTTCGACATCGCCGCCGACGTCAACAATCCGCTATGCGGCCCCCACGGCGCCTCGGCGATTTTCGGCCCGCAGAAAGGCGCATCACCCGCGCAAGTGCAGCAACTGGATCAGGCGCTGGGCCACTTCGCCGAACTCTGCGCGCAAGCGTTGGATAAAGACGTTCGTGATGAGCCGGGCAGCGGTGCAGCGGGCGGACTGGGTTTTGCAGCCAAAGCGTTTCTCGGCGCGCGGTTCCAGGCCGGGGTTGAAGTGGTTGCCGAATTGGTCGGGCTGGCCGATGCAGTGAAAGGCGCAGATCTGGTGATCTCCGGGGAAGGGCGCTTCGATGCGCAGACCTTGCGCGGCAAAACCCCGTTTGGCGTGGCACGGATCGCCAAGCAACACGGTGTACCCGTGATCGTCATTGCCGGCACCCTCGGCGAGGGCTATCAAGAACTCTACGGTCACGGCATCGACGCCGCATTCGCCGTCACCAGCGGTCCGATGACGCTGGAACAAGCCTGCGCCGAAGCACCGCGTCTGCTGCGCGAGCGCGCTACGGACATTGCCCGCGTCTGGCGCATGGCGACTCCGGACTGACCTGTCACCCATCATCTAAAACGTCGGGTGTTTCAATAGCGAAACACTCGCAATAATTTGAAAAATATTTGTTCTTTACCTGCAAAATTCCTCAAGCCTGGCCGATATAAAGATCAGGCGCGCACAAGACCTCCACAAACAGTGACGCCGGACTGAAGCCCGCCCTCGCGGGCCAGTGATTACGGCATGGATGCTCTTAGCTTCGACTTTCCGAGAGCCTTCCTATGTCCTTGCGTAATCTGAATATCGCGCCCCGTGCCTTCCTCGGTTTTGCCTTTATTGCCCTGCTGGTGATCGTGCTCGGCGTGTTCGCCGTCAACCGCATGTCGGTCATCCGCCAGGCCTCTGTCGAAATGCAGACCAATCAGTTGCCCAGCGTCACTTACCTTGGCGTGGTGACGGAAAACGTCTTGCGACTGCGGATCCTGTCGTTCCGCATTCTGGTCAACCGTGACGCTGCCGGCCTGCAAGAAGCACAGACTCGCATCGGCGTGCTGGTGGACAAGGTACGCAGCGCTCAGGCCGCCTACGCCGCATTGCCGGCCGAGAGTGAAGAGCGCGCGCAATACCAGGCTTTCGCGACGACCCTGGACAACTACCTGCAAGCCCAGAACCAGATGATGGACTTGTCGCGTCAGGACAAGGTCGAGGACATGCGCACCCTGATCAACACGAAGATCAAGGACGGCACCGACCAGATGGGCGAGCAGCTCAACAAACTGATTGCGATCAATGCCGCGGGTGCAAAGGACGCGTCCATTCAGGCCGGTGAACATTACGACAGCGCGATCACCGGCATTGTCATCGTGGCGGTCTTCGCAGCATTTGCCACGGTGTTGTTGGCCTGGTTGCTGACCCGCAGCATCGTTACCCCGTTGAACCGTGCCGTCGCTGCCGCGCAAACCATTGCTGGCGGCAACCTGACCAAAGCCATCGAAATTGACGGCAAGGACGAACCGGCGCGTCTGCTCGAAGCCCTGGCTGCGATGCAGGCCAACCTGCGTAAAACCATCGAACAGATTGCCGGTTCCGCCACGCAACTGGGCGCCGCTGCCGAAGAACTCAGCGCCGTGACCGAAGAAGCGTCCCGTGGCCTGCAACAGCAGAACGACGAAATCGAACAGGCCGCCACCGCCGTCAACGAAATGACCGCAGCGGTGGAAGAGGTCGCACGCAACGCGGTGTCGACCTCCGAAGCGTCGAACCAGTCGACCCACGCCGCCCGCGAAGGTCGCGATCAGGTGGTGAAAACCGTCGACGCGATCCAGACCATGACCCACGACGTGCAGAACACCGCGCAAATGATCGAAGGCCTGGCGGCTCAGGGCCGCGACATCGGCAAGGTGCTGGACGTGATCCGCGCCATCGCCGAACAGACCAACCTGCTGGCGCTCAACGCCGCCATCGAAGCAGCCCGTGCCGGTGAAGCCGGACGCGGTTTCGCCGTGGTAGCGGACGAAGTTCGCGCACTGGCTCATCGCACCGCGCAATCGACCCAGGAAATCGAAAAAATGGTCGCCGGCATCCAGAACGGCACCGGCGAAGCGGTCGAGTCGATGCAGCAAAGCAACCAGCGCACCCAGTCCACTCTTGAAATGGCCCGCGCCGCTGGCGTCGCACTGGAGCAGATCACCCAGTCGATCAACCAGATCAACGAACGCAACCTGGTGATCGCCAGTGCCTCGGAAGAGCAGGCGCAGGTGTCCCGTGAAGTCGACCGCAACCTGGTCAACATCCGCGACCTGGCCACCCAATCGGCCGCCAGCGCCAACCAGACCAGCGCCGCGACCCATGAACTGTCGCGTCTGGCGGTGGATTTGAATGCGATGGTGGCGCGGTTTGTGATTTGACCTAGGGTGAAGGCTGGAGACCGCGCAATCAGGAGACGTACATGCGCTATTCAGCCTTGACCCAACGAATCGCCGGGGAGGGAGCAGCGGCCTGGCGGATTCACGACCGAGCGCTGGAGCTGCGCGCCGGGGGCATTGATGTCTTGCTGCTGTCTGTGGGTGATCCGGATTTCGATACGCCGCTGCCGATCATCCACGGCGCCATCGACAGCCTGTTGGCAGGCGATACCCATTATTCCGAAGTGCGTGGCCGGCTGGAGCTGCGCAAGCGGATTGCCGAGCGCCATCGGCGACGCAGCGGCCAGGATGTCGATGCCGAGCATGTGATCGTGCTGCCCGGTGCGCAATGCGCGGTGTATTCGGTGGCGCAGTGTCTGCTCGATCCGGGCGATGAAGTCATCGTCGCCGAACCCATGTATGTCACCTACGAAGGCGTGTTTGGTGCCTGTGGCGCAACAGTCGTGCCGGTGCCGGTACGGCCGGAAAACGGCTTTCGCGTCGATCCGGTGGATGTTGCGGCGCGAATCACCTCGAAGACTCGGGCCATATTGCTCAACAGTCCCAACAATCCCTCCGGCGCCAGTCTGTCGCTGTTGATCTGGCAGGAGCTGGCGGCACTGTGCATCCGCCATGATTTGTGGCTGATCAGCGATGAGGTCTACAGCGAATTGTTATACGAAGGCGAGCATGTCAGCCCGGCGAGCCTGCCGGGCATGGCCGAGCGCACCGCGACCATCAACAGCCTGTCCAAATCCCACGCCATGACCGGGTGGCGCATAGGCTGGATGATCGGCCCCAAACCCTTGGCCGAACATCTGGTGAATCTGTCGCTGAGCATGCTGTTCGGTCTGCCGGACTTTGTGCAGAAAGCGGCGCAAGTGGCGCTGGAGAGGGATCTGCCGGAAGTGACGCAGATGCGCGAGGAATACCGTTTGCGCCGGGATCTGGTGTGCGAACGGTTGCGCGGCTGTCCGGGGTTGTACCCGATCAAACCGGATGGCGGGATGTTCGTGATGGTCGATGTGCGCCAGACCGGGATCGGCGCGCAGGACTTTGCCGAGCAATTACTGGAGGGGTATGGGGTTTCTGTGCTGGCCGGTGAGGCGTTCGGGCCGAGTGCGGCGGGGCATATTCGCATCGGGCTGGTGGTGGATCGGGTGAAACTGGCGGATGCGTGTTCAAGGATTGCCTTGTGCGCTGCGCAACTTTTGCAAGTGCGCAGCGCCTGACCTCGATCATCGCGGGGGATTCACCAGGTTGGCGGGCCTTTCACCCGCCAACGCCGCCAACAGATTCTCCACCGCACACCGCGCCATGGCTTCGCGCGTTTCGTGGGTTGCCGAGCCCATGTGCGGCGTTGCCACGACGTTGTTCAACTGCAATAACGGCGAATCGTGATTTAGCGGCTCGCGTTCAAACACATCCAGCCCCGCCGCGCGAATCCGGTTATGCCGCAGCGCTTCGATCATCGCGGCTTCGTCCACCACCTTGCCCCGGGAGATGTTGATGAAGATGCTTTCCGGGCGCATCAACGCGAACTGTTCGGCGCCGATCAAGCCTTCTGTCTGTGCAGTCAGCGGCAACGTCAGGCAGATGAAGTCCGCCTGCTGCAACAGATCCTCCAGGCTGCGGTACTGCGCATCGAACCGCGCTTCAACCGCCGGTTTGCGCGACTGACTGTGATAGATCACCGGCATGCCAAATCCGAAATGCCCGCGCTGCGCCAACGCCTCACCGATCCGCCCCATGCCGATGATGCCCAAGGTCTTGCCGTGCACATCGGTACCGAAATGCGCCGGGCCGATGCTGCGGTGCCAGTGACCGCCGCGCACCATGTTCGCCAGTTCCACCACCCGCCGGGCGGTGGCCAGGATCAGCGCGAAACCGGTGTCGGCGGTGGTTTCGGTGAGCACGTCCGGGGTGTTGGTCAGCAGGATCCGGCGCCGGCTCAGGTAGTCGATGTCGTAGTTGTCGACGCCGACAGAGACGCTAGAAATCGCTTCAAGCTGCGGCGCCAGATCGAGCAGCGCCGCGTCCAGTTTCAGGCTGGCGCCAAGCAGACCGTGGGCGGCGGGCAGGGCGTCGCGCAGTTTCATCAGGCCAGTGGCGTCGAGGCTGTCGATCAGCGTCACATCGACCTGCTCTTGCAGACGCGCCATCAGAGAAGGCGACAGTTTCTTGTACAACACAACCTGCTTTTTCATCGCAGTCATCTCTCTGTCAATTCAGGAATGGGCCGGCAGCGGGCGCGTTGCGACACGCTTGGCCGTAACCCGGTCGCTGGCGCCGGGCTTGAGAAAAATCGTCAGCACCACCGAGAGCATCAGCGCGCCGCTCATCAACAGGTACGAAGCGCCGGGCGAACCGGTGGAGCTGTTCAGGTAGCCGACCAGATACGAACCGCCGAACGAACCGAGGGCGCCCATGCTGTTGATCAGCGCCATGGCACCACCGGCAACGTTGGCTGGCAGGATCTCCGGGACGATGGCAAAGAACGGCCCGTAAGGCGCGTACATACAGGCGCCGGCGATCACCAGCAGCGTGTACGACCACCAGAAATGCTCCGCGCCCAAAGCGTAGGAACCATAGAACGCCACCGAGGCAATCAGCAGCGGCGGCCAGACGAAGCGTTTACGCTTCTGCAGTTTGTCCGAGCCCCACGACACCAGCAGCATGCCGATCACCGCCGCCAGATACGGCAATGCCGACAGCCAGCCGGCCTCGATCATGTCCATCTGCGCACCGGCCTTGAGGATCGACGGCAGCCACAACACGAAGCCGTAGACGCCGATGCTCCAGCAGAAGAATTGCAGCGCCAGGATGATCACCTTCGGCGAACGGAAGGCTTCGGCGTAGTTCTTCACGGCTTTGATCCCGACCTGTTCGGCGGCGAGGGCGCTTTCCAGATCGTGCTTTTCCCGGTCGCTCAGCCACTTGGCCTGAGCCGGACGATCATCGGCGAGCTTCCACCAGATGAATGCCCAAAGCACCGCCGGCAACCCTTCGATGATGAACATCCAGCGCCAGCTGAAATGCTGCACCAGATAGCCCGAAACTACCGACATCCACAGCATGGTTACCGGGTTGCCGAGGATCAGGAAGGTGTTGGCCCGCGAGCGTTCGGCGCGGGTGAACCAGTGGCAGAGGTAGACCAGCATCGCCGGCATCACCGCCGCTTCGACCACGCCGAGCATGAAGCGGATGACGATCAGCCAATAGGCGTTGGAGACCACACCGGTCAGCGTGGCGAGCCCGCCCCAGAGGATCAGGCTGACGAAGATCAGTTTCTTCACGCTGTGCTTTTGCGCGTAGATCGCGCCGGGCACCTGGAAGAAAAAGTAACCGAGGAAGAACAGCGCGCCGAGCAGCGAGGACAGGCCCGGAGTGATCATCAGGTCGGCAGCCATTCCGGACGCAGCGGCGAAACCGTAATTGGCACGGTCCAGGTACGCCAGGCTATAGGTGATGAACACGATCGGCATGATGTACCACCAGCGGCGGGTGGCGAGGGTTGCGGTTTTCATGGTCTTGCTCCTGAGCTTGTTGTTTTTGTCGCAGCAGGTTCAATAGATTGGTTGTTGCGTGTGCTCACGCCGCAGCGTGGGAACGATCAGCGGTGAGTTCGGATCGGGTCGGCAAACCCTCCATGTCACCTCGGCTCTGCACCGCCCGGCTGCCAATCCAGTTGGCGCGTCTGACGGCTTCGGGAAAACTCAGGTGCTCCAGCAGGGCACTGATCATCCCCACCGCAAATCCATCCCCGGCGCCAACCGTATCGACCACGGTTTCAACCGGCACACCGGCGACAAACCCCTGATCCAGATGCGTGCGGTAATACGCACCCTGCGGCCCGAGCTTGATCGCCACGGCTTCGGCACCCTGATCGAGATAAAACGCCGCAATGTCCGCCGGGTCCTCAAACCCGGTCAGCAACCGGCCTTCGCTCAACCCTGGCAACACCCAGTGGGCGAGGGCGGCGAGGCGGTTGATCTCGGTGATCATCTCCCGTTCGCTGGCCCACAGGCTCGGGCGCAGGTTCGGGTCGAACGACACGCTGCGCCCGGCGTTGCGCATGCGGGTCATCAGTTCATGGGACATTTCCCGTGCCGATGCGGACAGCGCCGGTGGAATGCCGGTGGCGTGCAGATGCCGGGCGCCGAGCAGCGTTGGGTTGATCGACTTCGGCGACAGGTGACTGGCCGCCGAGCCTCGACGGAAATACTCGACCGTCGGATCGCTGCCGTCATCGTTGCGGGATTTGAGCTGGAAACCGGTCGGGTGTGCTGGATCGACTTCAACGTGGCTGCAATCCAGACCCTCTCCGTGCAGGGTTTCGACCACGAACCGGCCCAGCGAATCGGCGCCGACCCGGCTCAGCCACGCAACGTTGAAACCCAGTCGAGACAAGCCGATGGCCACATTGCTGTCGGCCCCGGCAATCCGTTTGTGAAACTGGTCGACGCAGGCCAGATCGCCGCTCTGTTCGGCGACAAACATGGCCATGGTTTCGCCGAACGACAGAATATCGATCTCAGACATGAGCAGGCTCCAGGCGGGACTGGCCGAGGCGGGCGAGGGCGGCGACGTGTTCGGTAGTGAGTTGCACCAGGTCATCGCCCTGCAACGGGTATTCGGCGGCGCGCATAACGCCTTGGGCCATGTGCCGCAGCAGTTGTTCCCACAGATGCAGGTCAGTGGCGGCCGGAGGCACCGCTACCAGTTTGCCGTCGGCACGGCGGGCCACGGCTTTGCAATGCACATAGCCGACGTGACGGCCCAACAACCGTGCGGCGCTGCTGGCGGACTGGTCTTGCCACTGCCAGTTGCCGATATCGAAGGTCATTTTGATCGGCAGGTTGTGTTGCTCGACGGCGGCGAAGAAGCGCTGGAACGGTTCGATGCGACCGCCATGCAAGGTCTGATCGTTCTCCACCAGCAGTTGCACCGGACTTTGCGCAAGGATTTGCGCCAGCGTCTGCAGATCGTTGTTGTCGGTGAAGAAGCCCAGCGACACTTTCAGCCACTTCGAACCGAACGCTTCGGCGTTTTGCAACGCGGTGATGAGTTCGGGATTGGGGCGCGACTGGCCGGCCAGCCACAGTTCGGTGGGCGAGGAGTAAATGCTTTGCAGGCCTTCGGCTTGTGTTGCGGCGGCGAGCTGTTCGGGGGCTTCGTTGGTCAGCAGCTCTTCGCGCCATTCGATGCGATTGGCGCCCGCAGCGGCCAGCACTTCGATGAACGAAGCCTGGCCATGGCGTCGGACGAGGTCAGCGCCGTAGCTGGAAAGACTGATGGAAACGTCGGGTTTATTCATTGTTATTTACCTCTGAAACCGGTTTCATTTTTGTTCAAAAAAAATGGGTGGCCCCGAAGGGCCTTATTCCGCCTTACTGCGCGTCGAACCACGCTCGACCAGGACCGGCGCAAAATCCACGGTTCGCGCCGCCTCATCATTCCCACGTAAACGCTTGAGCAAGCATTCAAATGCCTGCGCCCCAATCTCGGCGGTTGGCTGGGCGAGGGCGGTGATCCCGCTGCCTACCAGCGGATACCAATCCAGATCATCCAGCGCGATCAGCCCGATATCCTCGAACAGCCGGCAGCCAATCTCGCGCAAGGCCAGAGTGCAAGCCAGCGCCGCCACGCCATTGGCGCAGAACAGGGCCTTTGGGCCGTTATCAGGTGTGTTCAAAAAGGTTTGAAGATCGTTCGCAAGGCTTGAACCGGTTTCCAGTACCGCGCCGTTCATGCGTTGGCGCTGGCCAATCTGTTGCTGAAAACTGCTGACCCGCTCGATCCGCGAACTGGTGCCGTCGTAGGGTTCAGTCACCAGCAACACATCGTGATAGCCACGCTGCTGAAGATGTTCGAGCGCCATCTCGATGGCTTGCGGGTTGTTCAACCCGACCATGTCGCTGTCGAGCCCGTCGACCTTGCGATCCACCAGCACCAGCGGCATTTCCCGCTTCAACTCATCCAGTTCATCCCGGTGATGACCGAGAGTGTTCACGATCAGCCCTTCGATGTTGTACGAGCGCAGCAGCGCCAGGTGCTGGCGTTCCTGCTCGTCATCGCGATCGGTGTTGCACACCACCAGGCTGTAACCGTGTCGGCGGCAGGCGGTTTCCACCCCGTGCATCACGGCAATCGAATAGGGGTTGCGGATATCGGCCACCAGCATGCCGATCAGGCGGGTGCGGCCGCGCTTCAAGCCTCGGGCCATCTGATTGGGACGATAGCCGAGTTCGGTAATCGCCTGCTCGATGCGCTGGGCAATGGCATCGGAGAGCAGGGCGCGGTCGTCGCCGATGAAGCGCGAGACGCTAGCCTTGGACACGCCAGCGTGTTCGGCGACGTCGAGCATGGTCACGCGGCTGCGCTGGGCGGCGGAGAAATCGTTCACGGTCTGAAACCTTATTATTGGATTTGTCAGGTCAGATCGCTGTATCAGGATCTGAAACCGGTTTCAGGAAACACCAGAAGCGATTCGATCGTCAAGTAAATGATCGGGAGAAAATCGTAAGACACCGACAAATGGCGCTCAGTCGGGAATTGGGGACGTCAGCCGAACAACCCGGCTGCGATGTTGATCGAAAACCCGAGGATGGCGGTGTTGAACACAAACCCGATCAGCGACTGTGCCAGCACGATCTTGCGTATCTCGCGCGTCGCCACCCCGACATCAGCGGTCTGTACCGCCACGCCGATGGTGAACGAAAAGTACAGGAAGTCCCAGTAATTGGGCGTCGTCAGGCCTTCGGAAAAGCGCAGCGCCGGTTCCTTGCCGTCCCAGGTGTAAAACAGCCGGGCGTAGTGGACGCAGAAAATCACCCCGATCAGCAGCCATGAGCCGATGACCGTCAGTGCGGTAAAGCCGTAGTGCAGCAGTTTGCGGGTGGTTTCCAGGTCCTTGCTGCCGGCCAGTTCAATCGTGATGGCCGCCAGGCTGGCCAGCGCCGCGATACACACCACGAACAGCACCAGCCCGGCGTTTTCGTCTTCGATGACGGCGATCTGCTTGACGTCCGGCGCCTTGGATCGGGCAGTAAGCCAGAGCATCAGCGCCAGATAAGTCCAGACCCCGGCATTCCAGCCGATGAGGATTTTACTGATGACGGAATCGGCGGGTACCAGCAGGCCGACGGCAAGGCCGAACAGGGCGGCGGCGGAGAGGCGAGGGTGGGTTCGGGCGAGGAAGCGCATGGGGACTCGATGGGCCAGGGTGGTTCAGACACCTTAGCCCAGCGCGGCGACCTGTGGCCACCGCGCCGGGAGCGCTCGATCAATCAGGCTTGGCAAACCTGCGCACAAGCTTGATCACGACAACGAAAAACACCGGCACAAAAATCACCGCCAAAGTGGCCGTAATCATCCCGCCAATCACCCCGGTACCAATCGCCTGCTGACTTGCCGAACTCGCGCCCGTGGCAATCGCCAGCGGCACCACACCCAGAATGAACGCCAGCGACGTCATGACAATCGGCCGCAACCGCAGGCGAGCGGCTTGCAACGTGGCATCAATCAGATCGTGACCTTCGTCATACAGACTCTTGGCAAACTCGATGATCAGGATCGCGTTTTTCGCCGACAGGCCGATGATGGTGATCAGGCCGACCTTGAAGAAAACATCGTTGGGCATCCCGCGCAGGGTCACTGCCAGCACCGCGCCGAGTACACCGAGCGGCACAACGAGCAGCACGGAAGTCGGAATCGACCAGCTCTCATACAACGCCGCCAGGCACAGGAACACGATCAACAGCGACAGACCCAGCAGAATCGGCGCCTGACTGCCGGACAAACGTTCCTGCAACGACAGGCCGGTCCATTCCTGGCCCAGACCTTTCGGGCCTTGGGCAACGAGCCGTTCGATTTCCGCCATGGCTTCGCCGGTGCTGTGGCCGGGTTTCGGCTCGCCGGAAATCGAGATCGCCGGGTAGCCGTTGTAGCGGGTCAGCTGCGCCGGGCCTTGAGTCCATGTGGCTCTCACGAAGGCCGACAGCGGCACCATTTTTCCGGCGTCGTTGCGCACGTGCATTCTCAGCAGGTCATCGACCTGACTGCGGCGATCGCCTTCAGCCTGCACGACAACGCGTTGCATCCGCCCCTGATTGGGGAAGTCGTTGACGTACGAGGAGCCGATGGCAGTGGACAGCACGTTGCCGACGTCAGCGAACGAAACTCCCAGGGCATTGGCCTGCTTGCGGTCCACTTCCAGCTGCACTTGCGGTGCTTCGGCCAACGCGCTTTCGCGCACGTTCATCAGGATCGGGCTTTTCTCGGCGGCGGCCAGCAGCTGGGTGCGCGCCTCCATCAAGGTCGCATGACCAAGGCCACCGCGATCCTGCAAGCGGAACTCGAAACCGCTGGACGTACCCAGACCATCCACGGGCGGTGGCAGTACGGCGAAGGCCACGGCGTCCTTGATCTGGCTGAGGGCAATGTTGGCGCGGTCGGCAATCGAGCTCGCCGAGTCGTCGTGACCACGCTGCGACCAGTCCTTGAGCGTGGTGAACGCCAGTGCGGCGTTCTGCCCGCTGCCGGAGAAACTGAAACCGAGAATCACGGTGCTGTCGCCCACGCCCGGTTCGCCGGCGTTGTGCGCTTCGATCTGCTCGACCACCTGCACCGTGCGGTTCTTGCTCGCACCGGGTGGCAGTTGAATGTCGGTGATGGTGTAACCCTGATCCTCGACCGGCAGGAACGAGGAGGGCAGGCGCGCGAAGCACAGGCCCAGACCCACCAGCAACACAACGTAGATCAGCAGATAACGACCGGTGCGTTTCAGCGCGTAACCGACCCAGCCCTGATAGCGATCGGTCAGTTGCTCGAAGCGGCGGTTGAACCAGCCGAAGAACCCGGTTTTCTCGTGATGTTCGCCCTTGGCGATCGGCTTGAGCAGCGTTGCGCACAGTGCCGGGGTCAAGGTCAGGGCAAGGAAGGCCGAGAACAGGATCGAAGTGGCCATCGACAGCGAGAACTGTCGGTAAATGACGCCCACCGAACCTTGCATGAACGCCATCGGAATGAACACCGCCACCAGCACCAGCGTGATGCCGATGATCGCCCCGGTGATCTGGGTCATTGCCTTGCGCGTCGCTTCTTTCGGTGACAGACCTTCAGTGGCCATGATCCGTTCGACGTTCTCCACCACCACGATGGCGTCGTCCACCAGAATGCCGATGGCCAACACCATGCCGAACATGGTCAGCACGTTGATCGAGAAACCCAGCGCCAGCATCGTCGCGAAGGTGCCCATCAGCGCCACCGGCACCACCAGCGTCGGGATCAGGGTGTAGCGGATGTTCTGCAGGAAAAGGAACATCACCGCAAACACCAGCAGCATCGCCTCGCCGAGGGTGTAGACCACTTTGGTGATCGAGACCTTCACGAACGGCGAAGTGTCGTAGGGGATCTTGTATTCCACGCCCGCCGGGAAGTAGCGCGACAGTTCATCCATCTTCGCCCGGATCAAAGTGGCGGTGCTGAGGGCGTTGGCGCCCGGCGCCAGTTGCACACCGACGGCGGTGGACGGCTTGCCGTTCAGACGGGTGCCGAACTGGTATTCCTGGCTGCCGATCTCGACCCGCGCCACATCCTTGATGCGCACGGTGGAGCCGTCCGGATTGGCCTTGAGCACGATGTCGGCAAATTCTTCCGGCGTCGACAATTGACCCTTGACCAGAATTGTCGCGGTGATTTCCTGGGTGCTCGGGTTTGGCAGATCGCCAATGCTGCCCGCCGATACTTGAGCGTTCTGCGCGACGATGGCGGCGTTGACGTCGGCCGGCGTCAGGTTGAAACCGATCAGCTTCTGCGGATCAACCCAGATCCGCATCGCCCGTTCGGCGCCATACAACTGGGCTTTACCGACGCCGTCGATGCGCTTGATCTCGTTCATCACGTTGCGCGCCAGGTAATCGCTGAGCGCTACGTCGTCGAGTTTGCCGTCGCTGGAAGTCAGGGTGATCAGCAGCAGGAAACCGGCGGAGACTTTCTCCACCTGCAAGCCTTGCTGGTTGACCGCTTGCGGCAGACGCGACTCGACCACCTTGAGGCGGTTCTGCACATCAACCTGCGCCAGTTCCGGGTTGGTGCCCGGCTGGAACGTGGCTTTGATCGTGGCGCTGCCGAGGCTGCTCTGCGATTCGAAATACAGCAGGTGATCGGCGCCGTTGAGCTCTTCCTCGATCAGGCTGACCACGCTCTCGTCGACGGTCTGCGCCGAGGCACCCGGGTATACGGCATAGATTTCGATCTGCGGCGGTGCGACGTCGGGGTATTGCGCCACCGGCAATTGCGGGATGGCCAGCGCACCGGCCAACAGGATGAACAACGCGACGACCCAGGCGAACACCGGACGGTCGATAAAGAACTGCGGCATAGAAGAGCGTCCTGCTTACTGACCAGAGGTCTGGGCAAGTGGAAGAGGGGTGTCGTCGATCTGCACCACTTCGCCCGGACGGGCGTGCTGCAGGCCTTCGATGACAATGCGGTCGCCGGGCTTGAGGCCACCGGTGACGATCCAGCGGTCGTTCTGCACCGCGCCGAGCTGCACTGGCTGCTGGGCCACGCGCATCTGGTCGTCGACGGTCAGGACCTGCGCTACACCGGCGCTGTCACGTTGTACTGCGCGCTGGGGAACGGTGAGGCCGTGCTGAATCACGCCTTGTTCAAGACGCACGCGAACGTAGCTGCCGGGCAACAGGTCCAGGTCCGGGTTGGGGAACTCGCTACGCAAAATAATCTGACCGGTGCCCGGATCGACCGTGATATCGCTGAACAGCAACTTGCCCGGCAGCGGATAGAGGCTGCCGTCGTCCTGGATCAGCGTGGCCTTGACCTGATCCTGGCCGACCTGTTGCAACTGGCCGGAACGGAAGGCACGGCGCAGCTCATTCAATTCACGGGTCGACTGGGTGAGGTCGGCGTGGATCGGATTCAGTTGCTGGATCAGCGCCATGGGCGTGGTTTCGTTCTGGCCGACCAGTGCGCCTTCGGTCACCAGCGCACGGCCGACGCGTCCGGAGATCGGCGCGGTGACGGTGGCGTAACCGAGGTTCAGCTTCGCTCGTTCCACGGCAGCCTTGTTGGCGGCGACGTCGGCGGCGGTCTGCCGGGCGTTGGCGCGGGCGTTGTCGTAGTCCTGAGCGCTGATGGCCTTGTCATCGATCAACTGGGCGTAGCGCTGTTCCTGCAGTTTTGCCTGGAACGCATTGGCTTCGGCTTTGCGCAGGGCAGCTTCGGCGCTGTCCAGGTCAGCCTTGAATGGCGCCGGATCGATGCGGAACAGCACGTCGCCCTTTTTCACGTCGCTGCCTTCGCGGTAGGTACGTTGCAGCACGACGCCGGCCACCCGGGCGCGGACTTCGGCAATGCGCGGCGCGGCAATGCGCCCGCTCAGTTCGCTGCTGATCGACAGGGGGCGTGCCTCAAGAGTTTCGACCCGCACGGTGGCCGGTGGCGCCTGTTCTTCAGTGCTTGAGGATTTACCACAGGCACTCAGCGCCAGCGCCAATGCGATCAGGCCGAGCCCGGCCAGCAGATTCTTCGACATGTACAACCCCCAATATTGATGTGCGCATCCTACGGCCAGGCACCGAAGGTAGCGGTGAAGCTTTGTAGGTGCTGTGTGAAATTGTGTAAGGGTTTTGCTCAGGGACGAGTGAGGGCGTATATCCTTTACGCCTTGAAATTTATTGCGACAGATATGCAGCCTTCGCGGGCAAGCCCGCGAAGAGCCCCTGCCAGTCGCCACAGCACTTTCTGGATCATCAATGCCCAACATCCTCCTGGTCGAAGACGACACCGCCCTCGCCGAACTGATTTCCAGCTACCTGGAACGCAACGGTTACTCCGTCAGCGTGATCGGTCGTGGCGACCATGTGCGCGAACGGGCGCGGCTCAATCCGCCGGACCTGGTGATTCTCGATCTGATGCTGCCGGGCCTCGACGGTTTGCAGGTCTGTCGATTGCTGCGCGCCGACTCGGCAACGCTGCCGATCCTGATGCTCACGGCCCGCGACGACAGCCACGATCAGGTACTGGGCCTGGAAATGGGTGCCGACGATTACGTCACCAAGCCCTGTGAGCCAAGGGTTTTGCTGGCGCGGGTACGCACCTTGCTGCGCCGCAGCAGCCTTGGCGAACCGATGACCGCCAACGACCGGATCCTGATGGGCAACCTGTGCATCGACCTGTCGGAGCGCACTGTGACCTGGCGCGAACAACCGGTCGAGCTGTCCAGCGGCGAATACAACCTGCTGGTGGTGCTGGCCCGTCACGCCGGTGAAGTGCTGAGCCGCGACCAGATCCTGCAACGCCTGCGCGGCATAGAGTTCAACGGCACCGACCGCTCGGTGGATGTGGCGATTTCCAAATTGCGGCGCAAGTTCGACGACCACGCGGGCGAAGCGCGCAAGATCAAGACCGTGTGGGGCAAGGGTTATCTGTTCAGCCGTTCCGAGTGGGAATGCTGAGTCGATGTTCAGAATCCTGTTTCGCCTCTATCTGGTGACGATCGTTTCCTACAGCGCGGCGATCTATCTGGTGCCGGATCTGGTGGTGATGGCGTTCAGGGATCGGTTCGTCACCTACAACCTCGATTATTCCCGTGGCCTGCAATCGCTGATCACCAAGCAGTTTCGCGCGGTGCCGCAGGATCAGTGGCCGGCGGTCGCGGCGTCGATGGACAAGGATTTCCAGCCGCTGCACATCGTCCTCGCCCGCATCGATAACGCCGATTTCACCCCGATCGAGCAGGAACGCCTGCGTCGTGGCGAAAACGTGGTGCGCATCGGCGACTGGGGCTGGCGCACGCTGGCGGTGACGCCGCTGAACGACCAGGTGGCCGTGCAAATGGTGGTGCCGCCGGACCCGATGGACGTGAATCTGTTGTACTGGAGCATCAACGTCCTGATCGGCGCGAGTTTGCTGGCGTGCCTGTTGCTGTGGCTGCGGCCGCACTGGCGTGATCTTGAACGCCTGAAGGGCACCGCCGAACGCTTCGGTAAAGGCCACTTGAGCGAACGTACGCAAATCGGCTCGAGTTCGAACATCGGCAGTCTGGCCACGGTGTTCGACACCATGGCCGGCGACATCGAAAACCTGCTCAACCAGCAGCGTGATTTGCTCAACGCGGTGTCTCACGAATTGCGTACGCCGCTGACCCGTCTGGACTTCGGCCTGGCGCTGGCGTTGTCCGATGATTTGCCGCAAGCCAGCCGCGAACGCCTGCAAGGTCTGGTCGCGCACATTCGTGAACTGGATGAGTTGGTGCTGGAGTTGCTGTCCTACAGTCGCCTGCAGAATCCGGCGCGTTTGCCGGAACAGGTCGAGGTGGCGCTGGACGAGTTTATCGACAGTATTCTGGGCAGCGTCGACGAAGAGCTGGAGTCCCCGGAAATCGTCATCGACGTGCTGCTGCACAACCAGCTGGAACGCTTCTCCCTCGACCCGCGCCTGACCGCCCGCGCGATTCAGAACCTGCTGCGCAACGCCATGCGTTACTGCGAAAAACGTATTCAGATCGGTGTTCAGGTCTGCCCGAAAGGCTGTGAGATCTGGGTGGATGACGATGGCATCGGTATCCCGGAAGACGAGCGGGAGCGGATTTTCGAACCGTTCTATCGACTGGATCGCAGCCGCGACCGAGCGACCGGCGGGTTTGGCCTGGGACTGGCGATCAGCCGTCGGGCGCTGGAAGCGCAGGGCGGAACGTTGACGGTGGAAGGTTCGCCGTTGGGCGGAGCGCGGTTCAGGCTTTGGTTGCCGACCCCGGTTTGATTCGATCGCTCCCGCGCATGGCGCGGGAGCGATCGGAGATCAGAGCAATTCAGTGGATTGAATCAACCCGACCCCGGCCACCTGCATCCGCTCGATCGCCGACGCCAGTGATCCATTCATATCGATCGCCCGACAGGCGTCCAGCACCACAAACGTATTGAACCCCGCCGCCCGCGCATCCAGCGCGGAGAACATCACGCAGAAATCCAGCGCCAGCCCGACCATGTACACCGTGTCGACACCGCGCTCCTTCAGATAACCCGCCAGTCCTGTGGTGGTGGCACGGTCCGCTTCCAGAAACGCCGAATAACTGTCGATGTCCGGGTTGCAGCCCTTGCGGATGATCAGTTGCGCGTGGGGCAGGTTGAGACCCGAGTGAAACTCGGCACCGTGTGTGCCCTGAATGCAGTGATCCGGCCAGAGCGTCTGTTCGCCATACGGCAGTTGGATCACGTCGTAGGGCTGACGGCCGGGATGGCTTGACGCAAATGAAGCATGACCCGCCGGGTGCCAGTCCTGAGCAATGACCACTTGCTTGAACTGCTCGGCGAGACGGTTGATCAGCAGGACGATCTGGTCACCCTCGGGCACGGCCAGTTGGCCGCCGGGAGTGAAGTCGTTCTGGACGTCGATGACCAGCAATGCAGTACGCGGTGAAATCGCCATGTAAGGGTTCCTCCCTGGATAATCACTCGCCAAGCATAGTGACTGGCTGGCTCATGTGCTCAGCCGCTCTTTAAACATTTTTGCCAGACCTTCCAGCTCGGTGGCCGGGTTATGCCCGATCAGCATCCACGCGTGTTCGCGTTCGGTCCAGTACACCACGTTCATCCCGTGCCGGCGTTCATGGGCCAGCGGCTGGCTGCCGCTGTTGGAGCGCGTGACGCACAGCGCCAGCGGGCCATGGGTGGCGTCGAGCCAGGTCATCTGTGCAATCGGCACGCCGTCGTATTCAAGCAGTTGCGCGCGTTTGAACTGCGCACCGGGCAGTTTCAGTTTCGTCGGCGACAGGCTCAGGCCCAGCCGCGCGTCGACGGTTCGCAACTGCGCCAGCTCGGAGGCTTCGTCGGTGGCCAGATGTTCAAGGGTTTGCGGTACGTACAGCGCCATGTAATCGCCCACCAGCTCGCGCCAATTGTGCGATTGCTGCGCTTGCCAGCCAAGGAACAGACGGTCGGCCGCGACACCCGCGAACAGCATGCCCGCTGCCGCCGCGCCGATGAACCAGCGCCGGCTGAAACCCGGCCGTTGCGGGGAGGGCGCGGCATCCAGTCGGGCTTGCAGGCGATCAAGCGGTGCCTGTCGGGCCAGTTCGTCGTAGGCGTCGCGATAGGGCAGGTTGCTGCGGCTCAGCCACTGCACGCGCAGATTAAGCAGCGGATCGTCGGCGATGAGGTTGTCGAGCTGGCTGCGTTGTTCGCGGTCCAGTTCATCGTCCAGATACGCCACCAGTTGCTCGTCCGAAGGCGTATTCATTGCCGGTCTCCTGCGGGGGTGTTCGGTACCGCTTGCAGCGGCGGGTATTCGGCCAGTTTCAGGCGTGCGGTGGCGAGGCGACTCATGACCGTGCCGATCGGCACTTGCAGGATCTCGGCGACTTCGCGATAGGACAGGCCTTCGACGTAGGCGAGATACACCGTTTCGCGCTGGGTTTCCGGCAGCGCATCGACGCGGCGGATCACCTGCGCCGCCATCACGTGAGTCTGCGCAGCGTATTCGCCGTCGAACGTCAGTTGGCTGTCGGCGTCCACCACACCCTGGCCCTGGCGCACCCGGCGGGCGCGCACTTCATTGAGCCAGATCGAATGCAGAATGCTCAGCAGCCAGCGATCCATGCGCGTGCCGGCCACGTACTGGCCTGAACGTTCAAGCGCCCGCACGCAAGTGGCTTGCACCAGATCCTCGGCCACGTGCCGATTGCGCGACAGCAGCAAGCCGTAGCGCCACAGGCGCGCCAGGTGTTGTCCGAGTTCGGCTCTGAATGCCTGATCGCTGAAAATGTTCGCCTCCGCGTGTCGTGTCAGGTTTTCGATGAATCGTTGATGGCTTCGGCCAGGTCCCGGTATTCCTCGCAGGTTGTGCCGCAAATCTTCTGGATATGCTGCAACTGTTCCTGCGCCAGATCGACGCGACCCTTGATGACATAGGCCTCGCCCAGGTATTCGCGGACTTGCGCGTACTGCGGATCAAGCTTGACCGATTGCAGGTAATAACCGATGCCTTCGTCGGTTCGGCCCAGCTTGCGCGTGGCGTAACCGCGATAGTTGAGGGCCTTGGCGGTGTTCGGTTGTTTCAGGGTGTCGAGCAAGGCAAGGGCTTCTTCATATCGACCGTCCTTGGCCAGACGATAGGCGTAGTCGGTGCGGTCGGCGTCCGGCACCAGGCTGCTGGTCTGTCTGACGCATTTCTGCGTCTTGCTATCGAGCACCTGGCCTTTCGGGCAGTTGGGTTTCTGCACCGGCTCGTCTTCATCACCGTGGGCCAGGGCCAAAGGGCTGGACAACATCGCGGCCATCAGCAACGGGGCGGCGAACATAACGGAACGGAAAGTCATGGGCAAGGCTCCATAGTGGGTCATGTTTCACGTTGAACACCGCAAGGTGAAGTTTTATTCATTGCTTTGTCAGGTGCCATTCAAGGAAAGCGCAAACCCGAGCGCTATGCTCCTGACGTCTGTCGTCGATCCGCCGTTCCACATTGGGAGTCGCGCCATGAAAGATCAGGTTCACCACTCGGCTGCCGCCGGTTACAAGACCGCCGCCGACACGTACATCAAAGGCCGGCCGGACTACCCGCCGGCGGTCACCGAATGGCTGACGACAACACTGGACCTGGATGGCCACAAGACTGTTATCGACCTCGGCGCCGGCACCGGCAAGTTCACCGGACGGCTGGTGGCGACCGGTGCCCAGGTGATTGCCGTGGAGCCGGTGGCGCAGATGCTGGAAAAACTGTCTGCCAATTGGCCGGAAGTGCTGGCCGTCAGCGCCATGGCGACCGATTTGCCATTGCCCGATGCCTCGGTGGACGCCGTGGTCTGCGCCCAGGCCTTTCACTGGTTCGCCAGCACCGAGGCACTGGACGAAATCGCCCGGGTGCTCAAGCCCGGCGGCAAGCTCGGGCTGATCTGGAACCTGCGCGACACCAAGGTCGGCTGGGTGCCGAAGCTCGATGCCATCGTCAATGCTCAGGAAGGTGACACGCCGCGCTACTACACCGGCGCCTGGCGCAAGGTGTTTCCGCACCCGGCGTTCGGGCCGTTGCAGGCCCAGCATTTTCACCATGGTCATACGGGCTCGCCGGAGGATGTGATTTTCAACCGGGTGCGTTCCACCAGTTTCATCGCGGCGCTGCCGGATGCAGAGAGAGCCCGGATCGATGAGCAGCTGCGGGCGTTGGTCGCGTCCGATCCCGAGCTGCGGGGCCGGGATGTGATGACCGTGCCTTACGAGACTGCCGCGTTCGTGGCGGTGAAGGGCGGCTAGAGTCCTGCATTTGGCCGAACCGCCGTTCTGAGGCCTTGATATAGTTCAGGCCTCATTTTCAGACCGGTAAAGGATTTCTGCCATGACTCAATACACCGCCTTCAGCGTCGAACTGGCCGACAACATCGCCCATGTGCAGATCAACCGTCCGGAAAAGATCAACTCGATGAACGCCGCGTTCTGGAGCGAAATCGTCGAGGTGTTCCAGTGGATCGACGACACCGACGAAGTGCGGGTGGTGGTGCTCAGCGGTGCCGGCAAACACTTTTCCTCGGGCATCGACCTGATGATGCTGGCCGGCGTGGCCAATGAACTGGGCAAGGACGTCGGCCGCAACGCGCGCCTGCTGCGCAAAAAGATCCTGACCCTGCAAGCCTCGTTCAATGCCGTCGACAATTGCCGCAAGCCGGTGCTCGCGGCGATCCAGGGTTATTGCCTGGGCGGCGCCATCGATCTGATCGCGGCCTGCGACATGCGCTACGCCGCCGAAGACGCGCAATTCTCCATCAAGGAAATCGATATCGGCATGGCGGCTGACGTTGGCACTTTGCAACGGTTGCCACGGATCATCGGTGACGGCATGCTGCGGGAGCTGGCTTACACCGGTCGCACCTTTGGCGCCGAAGAGGCGCGCAGCATCGGGCTGGTCAACCGCGTCTACAGCGACAAGGACAGCCTGATCGAAGGCGTGATGGACATTGCTCGGGACATCGCCGGCAAGTCGCCGATCGCGGTCACCGGCACCAAGGAAATGATCAGCTATATGCGCGACCACCGTATCGACGATGGTCTGGAGTACGTTGCCACCTGGAACGCCGCCATGTTGCAATCCACCGACTTGCGCGTGGCCATGGCCGCCCATATGAGCAAACAGAAACCCGAATTTCTGGATTGAGAAACCATGACATCTCGCTGGACCACCGCAGTACTGGACACCGATCAACCGGGCGGCTGGGCCGTCGCGCGCAGCCCCGAGGGTTTTCTGTTCGATGACAACGGCGTGCTGTTCCCCCGGGAATGGCTCAAGCGCCAGGACTTGTCGATCCTCGCCGAGCATGGCATCGGCCATCTCGATGGCGAGCCGGTCTACCTGCTGGAACTGCGCAGCGCCAGCGAGGTGCCGGGCTGCAACTGGAAAGGCTTGCGGGCGTTCATGCTCGACGGCGATCACACGATCTACAAAGTGCTGGGCTACGCCGCGCAGATCGGCACCTGGGCCCGTGAACACCGTTTCTGCGGCAACTGCGGTCAGGCCATGACTCAAGTGCCACGGGAGCGGGCGATGTATTGCCAACCGTGCGATCTGCGCAGTTATCCGCGTATTTCGCCGAGCATGATCGTGCTGGTGACTCGTGGCGATGAAGTGCTCCTGGCGCGTTCGCCGCGTTTCGTCACCGGGGTCTACAGCACGCTGGCGGGGTTTGCGGAGCCTGGGGAGTCAGCCGAGGATTGCCTGATTCGCGAAGTGCGCGAGGAAGTCAGCATCGAAGTGAAGAACATCCAGTACCTGGGCAGCCAGTGCTGGCCGTTCCCGCACTCGATGATGCTGGGTTTCCATGCCGAATACGCCGGCGGCGAAATTGTCTGTCAGGAAGACGAGATCGAGGACGCCCAGTGGTTCAACGTGCACGATTTGCCGCCGTTGCCGGCGTCCAAATCGATTGCCCGTTACCTGATCGACGTCTACGTGGCGCGGCGCTTAGGCCACGCTGAACCAGTGTTGCCAGGCTAGACGCACGGTCAACCCCAGCACCACGGTGATGAACACCGGACGAATGAACTTGGCGCCGCCGCTGATCGCGGTGCGCGCCCCGAAGAACGCGCCGACCATCACCGACAGGCCCATGCTCAGGCCGATGATCCAGTCCACCTGCCCGGAAAACACGAACACCGACAGCGCCGCAATGTTGCTGACGAAGTTCATGCTGCGCGCCACACCGCTGGCTTTGACCAGATCGATCGGATAGAGCAGCAGGCTGCTGACGGTCCAGAACGCGCCAGTGCCGGGGCCAGCCACGCCGTCGTAGAAACCGAGGCTGAAGCCCTGGGTCGATTGCCACTTCTTCTTGATCGGTGCGTCGCTGTCCAGCGGTGCCTTCGGCGTGCCGCCAAACAACAGGTACAGGCCGCAGGCGAAGACGATCACCGGCAGCATCTTGTTCAGCCACTCGGCTGGCAGATAGTGGGCGACGATGGCGCCGGTCAGTGCGCCGACCAAGGTGCCAACGATCGCGTGCATCCACTGCCGTGGGTGAAACAGCTTGCGCCGGTAGAAGGTGAAACTGGCGGTGGCCGAGCCGAAGGTCGAACTCAACTTGTTGGTGCCCAGCACCAGATGTGGCGGCAGCCCGGCGGTGAGCAACGCAGGTGTGGTCAACAGGCCGCCACCGCCGGCGATGGCGTCGATGAATCCGGCAATGAAAGCGACAAGGGCCAGAACGGCCAGGGTAGTGAGGTCAACGCTGAGTTCGAAAGGCATGGAATCGGCTTATTCGGCAGGTTGCAGAGCTGGGCTGCGGGGAGGGCAGTCATGTTACTCATTTCCGGGTGTTGCGGCGACCCATAAGGCCCGGGCACCGACTGCTCAACTGTTGCCCAGCCAACACGCACACAACAAATCACCCTCCCGTCATGCATCCCGATCACCTGAAGCCACAATAAAACCGGGCTGTCGAGGCTGGCACGCTTGCTGCTCTACCTCTCTCACCGTCATCAACTGTCCCGAGGACACGCCAATGAGTCAGCAAGCCGTGAAATTTGCCTACTGGGTGCCGAACGTCAGCGGTGGGCTGGTGGTCAGCAAGATCGAACAACGTACCGACTGGGGCATCGACTACAACCGCAAACTGGCGCAACTGGCCGAGGCGGCGGGCTTCGAATACGCCCTGACGCAGATCCGTTTCACCGCCGGCTACGGCGCCGAGTTCCAGCATGAATCGGTGGCGTTCAGCCACGCGCTGCTCGCCGCCACCAGCAAGCTCAAAGTCATCGCCGCCATTCTGCCCGGCCCGTGGCAACCGGCGCTGGCGGCCAAACAGTTGGCGACCATCGATCAACTCACCAACGGCCGGATCGCGGTGAACATCGTCAGTGGCTGGTTCAAGGGTGAGTTCCAGGCCATTGGCGAACACTGGCTGGAGCACGACGAGCGCTATCGTCGCTCGGAAGAGTTCATCCGTTCATTGCGAGGGATCTGGAGCCAGGACAACTTCACCTTCCGTGGCGATTTCTATCGTTTCGACAACTACAGCCTCAAGCCTAAACCGCTGGGCCGGCCGGAAATCTTTCAGGGCGGCAGCTCCCGTGCGGCGCGGGATATGGCGGCACGGGTGTCGGACTGGTATTTCACCAACGGCAACAGCGTCGAAGGCATCAAGGCCCAGGTCGATGACATTCGCGCAAAAGCGGCAGCGAACCATCATTCAGTCAAAATCGGGGTGAATGCGTTTGTCATTGCCCGGGATACCGAAGAAGAAGCCAAAGCGGTGTTGGCACAGATCATTGATCAGGCGGATCCGGAAGCGGTGAATGCCTTTGGTGATGCCGCGAAACAGGCGGGCAGGGCATCGCCGGAGGGTGAGGGCAACTGGGCGAAATCGACGTTTGAAGATCTGGTGCAGTACAACGATGGCTTCAAGACCAATCTGATCGGCACGCCTCAGCAGATTGCCGAGCGGATCGTGGCGTTGAAAACGGTGGGAGTGGATCTGGTGTTGGCGGGGTTCCTGCACTTTCAGGAAGAGGTGGAGTATTTCGGCAAGCGAGTGTTGCCTTTGGTGCGGGAGCTGGAAGCAAAAGCGCAATCGGTCCCGACTGCCGAAGTTGCCTGAGAATCCCTCCTGCATTTTGTGCAGGAGGGATCGGCTGAATTACAGACCGAGTTCGGACAGTCCAGGATGATCATCCGGGCGTCGGCCCAGCGGCCAGTGGAACTTGCGCTCGCTTTCCTTGATCGGCATGTCGTTGATGCAGGCATAACGCTGGAACATCAGGCCGTGCTCGTCGAACTCCCAGTTTTCGTTGCCGTAGGAACGGAACCAGTTGCCCGAGTCGTCGTGCCATTCGTAGGCGTAGCGCACGGCGATGCGGGTGTCGGAATACGCCCAGAGCTCCTTGATCAGGCGGTAATCCAGTTCCTTGGCCCATTTGCGGGTCAGGAAGCCTTTTGCTTCTTCGCGGTTGTTGGCGAATTCGGCGCGGTTGCGCCACTTTGTGTCGAGGGTATAAGCCAGCGATACGCGGTGCGGGTCGCGGGAATTCCAGCCATCTTCGGCCAGGCGAACTTTTTCAATGGCCGATTCACGGTTGAAGGGTGGCAATGGCGGACGCACTTCGGCTGCAGTAGACATGTTTGTCTCCCGATCAAATTAACGATTGAACAACTTGTCGCTTATTGAGGCTTTACAGGTCCAATAACTTT
Organism: Pseudomonas sp. GW822-FHT03F04; assembly: GCF_058801405.1. Classification (NCBI taxonomy): domain Bacteria; kingdom Pseudomonadati; phylum Pseudomonadota; class Gammaproteobacteria; order Pseudomonadales; family Pseudomonadaceae; genus Pseudomonas; species Pseudomonas sp. GW822-FHT03F04. Next base: position 552,376 of record NZ_JBXANF010000002.1, on the reverse strand, counting down.
CGCGCCATGCATTGCGCATTATCGGCGGCACTGTGATCACCCATCACAAGCGCTACGGTAATGGCGCCGTCAATCAGGATCAGCAACTGTTTGGCCAGCAGTTGCGGGTCCTCGGCACCATGTTCGGTACACAGCTCGCACACGTAGTCGAGCAGCTTTTGTTTGTGGTCTTTGGCGACCTGGCGCACCGGATCCTGCGGATCGCCGGTTTCGCCACTGGTATTGATGAAGGCGCAGCCCCGGAAGCCTTCCGAGGCGAACCAGCCCTTGAGCACGGTAAACAGGTTGAGCAGGCGATCGGCCGGGGTTTCGGCCTGATCGACGGCGCTTCTGTACCAGTGCATCCAGCGCACGTCGCGGCGCTGCAGGGCGGCGACGGTCAGCTCCTCCTTGTTGGCGAAGTAGCGGTAGATACTCTTTCTGGAGACACCGGCGGTTTTCACCAGAAGATCCATCCCGGTGGCGGCGATGCCACTTTTGTAGATCAACTTTTCGGTGACATCCAGAATGATGTCGCGGGTCGTGTCGTTGCTAGTGATTTCGTTCATGTGGCGAACAGTAGAACGATCGTTCTCCTTGGTCAAGCGCTGATTTTGAAATGGCTTTCGCGAGCAAGCTCGCTCCCACATTTGAACGGCGATCCACTGTGAGAGCGACCCGGCTGGCGATGAAGTTATTACAGACACTCACAAGACCCGAAGGAGTTGATGGTGTAAGCTCTCGGGTTCTTCGGATTCGACCCATTGCGAGCCCTATGCCGTTGCTTTTCAAACGCTCTCTGCTGCCCAAGTTGCGCAGCTTTCCGCTGACCGCCGAGGCCGTGACCATTCTGTCCGGCGCCGCCGAGTTCCGTCGTTGCCTGCTGGAGAAAATCGCCCAGGCGACCCAGCGCATCTACCTCGTCGCGCTCTATCTGCAAAATGACGAAGCCGGTCAGGAAATCCTCGATGCCTTGCACGCCGCCAAACTCAAGCGTCCCGAGCTTGAAATCGTTGTGGTCGTCGACTGGCTGCGCGCCCAGCGCGGCTTGATCGGTGCCGGCAAGCAGCCGGGCAACTCGGCCTGGTATCAGGAAATGACTCGCACCCACCAGAGCGTGGTGCCGGTCTACGGCGTGCCGGTGCAGACTCGTGAGCTGTTCGGCGTGCTGCACCTCAAAGGCTTCGTGATCGACGATTGCCTGGTCTACAGCGGTGCGAGCCTGAACAACGTCTACCTGCACAAGTTCGACAAGTACCGCTTCGACCGTTATCACGTGCTGCAGAGCCGGGAACTGGCGGACTCGATGCACCATCTGGTCAAGCACGGCCTGATCGAATCGAAAGCGGTGCATCGCCTCGACCTGCCGAACCTGCCGACCACCCGCAGCCTGCGCAACGACATCGGCGACCTGCGCAGCCGCCTCAAATACGCGACGTACGACACCAGCGCCGGCAGCACGGCGCATACCGGCCTGTCCGTCAGCCCGTTGCTCGGTGTGGGCAAGAACAACCCGCTGAACCGGGTGATTCTGGAGCTGATCGCCAGCGCCCAGAAGCAACTGACCATCTGCACGCCGTACTTCAACCTGCCACTGGGAGTGATCCGCGAGATCAACCGGGCGCTGGCTCGCGGCGTGAAAATCGACATCGTGGTCGGCGACAAGACCGCCAACGACTTCTACATTCCGCCGACCGAGCCGTTCAAGGTGATCGCCGCGCTGCCGTATCTCTACGAGATCAGCCTGCGCCGTTTCGCCAAGCGCCATCAGCGCAACATCGACAGCGGTCAGTTGAACCTGCATCTGTGGCGTGAGGGCGACAACAGCTATCACCTCAAGGGCATGTGGATCGATCAGCGCTACACCTTGCTGACCGGCAACAACCTCAACCCGCGGGCGTTCCGTCTCGATCTGGAAAACGCCTTGCTGATCGATGACCCGAAAGGCGAGTGGCTGGAGCCTCGGCGTCTGGAGCTGGAAAACATCTTCGAACACACCCAGCGAATCGCACGATTCCAGGATCTGGAAGCCTTGCCGGATTACCCGAGCGGGGTGGCCAAGTTCCTCAAACGCGTGAGCCGGGTACGGGTCGAGCGGTTGCTGTACCGGATTCTGTAAGACCGGAAAACAAGAATCCCCCGAACGCAGGACGCGTCCGGGGGATTTTTTATGCGCCGAACTCAGTTCAGACCGAGCTTGCCACGCAAGGTCGACAGGTCTTCGGCCAGGGTATTGACCGGGCCGACCAGCGCCTTGCGGTCGTTTTCCTTCACTTTGTCATAGGTCTCGAAGCCGCCGTCCTTGGTCTTGTACTTGGCCAGGATCTTGTCCACGGTGGCGAAGTTCTTGTCGACTTTGGCCACGAAGGCCTTGTCCTGTTTTTCGATCTGCGGACGGAACAGGTCGACGATTTTCTTCGCGCCGTCGATGTTGCCCTGGAAGTCATAGAGGTCGGTGTGGCTGTAACGGTCTTCTTCACCGGAGATCTTGGTGGCAGCGACTTCTTCCAGCAGTGCGGCAGCACCACCGACGACTTTCTCGGGCGGGAAGGTCAGGCCGGCGACGCGGGTCTGCAGGTCCTGGACGTCTTTATCCAGTTTGTCGGCCAGATCGTTCAGGCCCTGGGTGCTCTTCTCCGAGAACAGCGAGTACTCGAGGCGGTGGAAACCGGTGAAGTCTTCAGCCTTCACACCCTTTTCGTGGTCATCGACGCGGGAGTCGATGGATGCATCGAGGTCACTGAACAGCTCGGCAATCGGCTCGATCGACTCGTAGTAGACGCGGGTCGGTGCATAGAGCTTTTGCGCGGTGGCCAGGTCGCCCTTTTTCACGGCATCGGTGAATTGCTTGGTGTGGGTGCCCAGTTGGTCCAGTTGCTCGGTGACGTAGATCTTGTAGTCCGAAACCGGCCCGACCAGATCCAGCGGCGCGGTCGCCGCGAACGCCGACAGCGGGGTGTTGAGTAGACCGAGGGTCAGCAATAACGCGATGGGCGTCTTTTTCATGGGGGCGGCTCCTGTTGAATGCTATGCAGTTGTTTTTGGTTGGGTAGCGTTGAGCAACGAGCGACCGATGAAATCCTTGTCGCCCGTAACACCCGGCAGGGTGAAGAAGTAACCGCCGCCGACCGGCTTGAGGTATTCCTCCAGCGGCTCGCCATTGAGGCGGGTCTGCACGGTGATGAAGCCTTTTTCCAGATCGGCCTGGTAGCAGATGAACAGCAGGCCCATATCGAGCTGGCCGTTCTTGTTCACGCCGTTGGAATAGTTGAACGGCCGGCGCAGGATCAGGTTGGCCTGGCTCGCGGCGGTGCGCGGGTTGGCCAGGCGGATGTGCGCGTCGAGCTTGGTCAGCTTGCCTTCCGGGTCCTTGCTGTAGTCCGGGACTTCGGTCTCATGGCTCGCGCCCATCGGCGCGCCGGTGGTTTTCACGCGGCCGATGATGCTTTCCTGCTCCTGCAACGGTGTGCGGTCCCAGCGTTCGACGAAGTTGCGGATGATCCGCACCGCCTGATAACTGCCGTGAACGGCCCAGGCCGGCTCGTCGCTGCCCGGTTGCACCCACACAATGCGATCCATGGCTTTGCCATCGTTGGAATCCGGGTTGGCCGAACCATCGCGGAAACCGAGGAAGTTACGCGCCGATTGCGCTGGCACACCGGGTTTCGCCGGGGCTTGCGGCGGCACGCTGCCTTCCTGTTTCCAGCGCACCAGCAGCAGGTCCGGCAGGTTCTTCACGATGTCGCGCAGGGCGTGGATGTTGGTGTCGGCGGTGTTGGAGCAGAACTGAAGGCTCAGGTCGCCGTGGCAGCAATCGGCTTCCAGCGCGTCGTTGGGGAAGCCGACCATGCGGATCAGGCGCTTGGGCTTGGCAGAGGCGAGGCCGAAACGCTCGTCGAACAGCGATTCGCCCACCGACACGGTGATGGTCAGGTTGTCCGGTGTGACCACCGGGCCGAGGATGCCGGAATCCGGTGGCGGCAATTTCGGGTCGATCTGCGCCACCGGGCCGCCCTTCATCAGGAACGCGATGCGCTCGTTGAGGGTGCGGAACAGACGTTCGAGGTCTTCGCGGTCGCTGGCCAGCACATCGAACGACACCAGCATGCCGGACGCCGGACGCGGGGTAACGATGCCGGTCTGGTGCGCGCCATGAAAGTCGTGGTGATCCTGGGTCTTGTCACTGCTCGGCGCTTCGGTGACTTGCGCAGGGGCGGCGGCCATTGCCGGGCAGCTCAGGGCGGTGCCGGCCAGTGCGACACCGGCGGCGCCCATGCCCATCAGTACGCGGCGACGTTGCAGGTTGAAGTGTTCGGAATCGTTCATCGGTATTCGTCTTCTACTTACAGGCCGGAGAGGCCGAGGGCGGGATCAATGGCGTCGAGGGCGTCGGCCAGAGCCTTGGCCTTGTCGGCGATCTGCTTGCGTTGCTCACCGTTGACGGTGTCGTAACTGGCGTAGCCATCCTTGACCTTGAAACCGTTCAACGTGGTATCGAAATCAGTCAGCGCGCTGTCGATTTTCGGCAGCAGGTCGACGGCGGATTTGCTCAGCATCGGGCGCAACAGTTCGACGACTTTGTGCGCGGTCTCCAGATTCGCTGCAAAACCGTTGAGGTCGCCGTGGCTGTAGCGTTCCTCTTCACCGCTGGCGGCGCGCACGTCGGCCAGGGTGTTGAGGTTGCGCACGAGGATTTCCACCAGTTGCTCCGGTGGCAGCGACTGGGCCAGCAACTGTTGTTTCAGCGTGGTGACGTCGCCCAACAGGCGCTCGGCAACCGGCGACAGACCGTCGAGGCTGCGTTGCTGGAACAATGCGTACTCGATGCGGTGGAAGCCGACGAAGGCCGGATCCTGCTCGCGTTTCTCGAAGTAATCGGCGCGGGCGTTGATGCTGTTGTCCAGCTCGGCCAGGCGTTGTGCGGCCGGAGCCAGACGCTGATACGCCGCGCGGGCCGGCAAGTACGCCGCCTGAGCCTGGGCCAGATCGCCGCTGGTGATCGCTTGATTGAGCGCCGTGACGGCTCTGATCAGCGCGCTGCTCTGGGTGGCCAGATAGACACGGAATTCCGACAGCGGCCCGACGAAAGCGACCATCGACGGCTTGGCCTTGGCGGCGGCATCGGAGGCTGCGGTCGGCGTCACATGCAGCACGCCGCGCGGGTTGCTCAGCAGGCCGCAGGTGATGGCGTAATCGCCGGGTTGCAGGTTGGCGTTGATCACCTGGCTAAGGCCCGGAGCGATGTTTTCGCGCTCTTCGATCACCAGCACGCCGTCGAGGATTTCCCATTCCACTGCCCGATCGGAGCGGTTGACGATGCGGAAACTGGCACGGCCGGCCGGCACGCTCAGCTCGTTGGGCTCGCAACTGCCGGGGTGGATGTTGACCACCACTTCGTCATGGTTGTGCTGACGCTTGGCCGCAGCCATTTTCGAGGCGTAGTAGAACAGGCCACCGGCGGCGATCATCACGACCACGGAACCGGCCACCGCCCAGCGCAAGGCGCGGGGAGGGGAGGCCTGAGGAATATTAGGCTTTGACATGGAGGCCCTTATTGGCTGGAAGCGGAATTCGAAGCGGCGGCTTTGGGCGCCGGGGCGGAGGCCGGATAGAAGAACATCACCAGCGCCACCACCAGGTAGATCAGGTATGCGCCGAGGGTGCTGACGGTCGGGGCATCCTGATAACCGAACATGCCGGCCAGCACCGAGCCCAGCGGGCCGTCCATCGGCAGCGTCGCGCTGAAGTCGAAGAGCACGGTTTGCAGGTGATTCCACACCCCGGCCTCATGCAGTGCCTGCACCGAGTTGGAGAGGATCCCGGCGGCGACCACGAGGATGAACAGCCCGGTCCAGCGGAAGAACGCCGACAGATTCAGGCGCATGCTGCCGCTGTAGATCAGGAAACCGACGACGATGGCCAGGATCAGGCCGAGCAGGGCACCGATCGGCGCGCCCGGGCCTTCGCTCTGCTGGAACACGGCGAGCAGGAAGAACACGGTTTCCAGTCCTTCCCGGGCGACGGCGAAAAACACCATGGCGATCAGCGCGATGACCTGATGTTTCGAAGCGGTCAGCGCATGATCGAGGGACGCTTGCAGCGAATGCTTGATCGAACGCGCGACCTTGCGCATCCAGAACACCATGGAGCTGAGAATGCCCACAGCGATGAGGCCGACCACGCCTTCGAACAGTTCCTGCTGTTTCTGCGGGAATTCGGCGCTGACCAGTTCCAGGCCACCACCCACCAGCAGCGCCAGCGCAGCGGCGAGAAATACGCCGATCCATACCGCCGGCATCCATTGGCCACGGCCGGTCTGTTGCAGGTAGCTGGCGATAATGCCAACGATCAGCGCGGCTTCAATGCCTTCACGCAGCATGATCAGAAAGGGAACGAGCATTCGGCATCCACTGTGTAACGAAATGAGGTTACAAGTTGTAACATAATGAAAGTCATTCTCACATGGCACTCATTGACATTTACCTGAACGGTAGCTGAACAAGCTTGAAGATCAACCATTCTCAAATACGCAACGGACATTCCCGGATGGAGCGAGCCGTGCCAGGGCAGCTGCGTTAAGATGCCTGCCACCCGAACAACAACAGGATTTGCCTCGATCCATGTCGGAAAAAGACACCATCGCCATTCAACTGGTGCGCGAAGCACTGCTGCAAAGTTGTGCCCCGGGCGTGGCCACGGAAGAAGTCTTGAACAAGGTCGGCATCGATCCGGCGCTGCTGCCCACCGATGACGCCCGCGTCCCGGCCAGCCAGTACGCACGGTTGTGGCGACTGCTGGCGCGGCGCGGCGATGACGAGTTCTTTGGCATGGACCCGCGCAAGCTGAAGTCCGGCAGCCTGGAATTCCTCTGCCGCAGCGCGATGGCCCAGCCGAATCTGGCTGCCGGTTTGAGCGCCGGTTTGAATTTCCTGTCGCTGATGCTTGAGCGCATGCCGGCGCAACTGGTGCACCAGCAAAGCCTGGCGGAGATCGTCCTGCTGGAGGACGATCCTGAACCGCGCCGCGCCTTCACCTATTTCACCTATTGGATGATCGTCCACGGCGTGGCCTGCTGGCTCGCGGGGCGGCGGATTCCGATCCTGGCCATTGAATTGCGCTGCCCGGCGCCGGACTTCTGCGACGACTACCGGGTGATGTTCTCCGAGAACCTGCGCTTCGATCGGCCACGCACGCGGATGATCTTCGCTGCCGACGTGCTGGATCTGCCGATCAAGCGCAGTGCCGATGAGTTGAAGCGTTTCCTCGCCCATGCCCCGGCCAACATTCTGGTGAAGTACCGCGACCCGGAAAGCCTCGCCAGCCGCATCAAGCAGGATCTGCGTCAGTTGCCCGCCGAACAGTGGCCGGAAACCGAAGCCCTGGCCCAGCAGTTGTGCATGTCCGCCTCGACCCTGCGCCGGCGCCTGGCTGAAGAAGGGCAGACGTACCAAGGCCTCAAGGACAGCGTACGCAAGGAACTGGCGATCACCTGGCTGGCGGAGCCTTCGATCAGTTTTGTCGACATCGCCACACGCCTGGGGTTTGCCGATGCGAGCTCGTTCTACAAGGCGTTTCGCAAGTGGTCGGGGACTAATCCTGGGCATTACCGCAGCCTGATCCTCAACGAAGCGGTCTGATCCTCGATTCGCCGCAAACCTTGGCCAAACCAGTCATCCACTTTGAAGGCTTTGACCATTGCCGCCGCCGGCGTGCGGCGCGAGTATTCCTCTGTTGTTTACGGTTCCCCAACCTAATAAAAACACAGAGGGATTCTGGCAATGCGCGATTACTTGTCTGCCACCCAGCAGTTTGATTATCAGCACACCGTGGACGCCGCACTCAGCGGCACGCTCGAGGCGCTCAACGCCTGCGTCGAATGTTGTGACCGTCACGCCTTGCCGGGGCGCATCGCGCTGTTCTGGGAAGGCCGCGACGGCGCCAGTGCGACGTACACCTTCAGCGATCTGCAGGACAAAGCCGCGCGTTTCGCCAATTTTCTTCTCGCCCAGGGCGTGCAGAAGGGCGACAAGGTCGCCGGTCTGCTGCCGCGCAATATCGAATTGCTGATCACCGTGTTCGCCACCTGGCGCATCGGCGCGGTGTATCAACCGTTGTTTACCGCGTTTGGCCCCAAAGCCCTCGAACATCGCCTGAACAGCTCCGGTGCCAAAGTGGTGGTGACCGATGCGGTCAACCGGCCGAAGCTCAGCGAAGTCGCCGACTGCCCGACGCTGGTCACCGTCGGCGGCCCGAAAGGCCAGGGCATTGTCCGTGGCGATTTCAGTTTCTGGGCCGAACTGCCCAACCATTCCAATGTCTGCGAACCGGTGATGTTGACCGGCGAAGACCCGTTCCTGCTGATGTTCACCTCGGGCACCACCGGCCCGTCGAAAGCGTTGTCGGTGCCGCTCAAGGCAGTCGTGGCGTTCCAGAGCTACACCCGCGATGCCGTGGATCTGCGCCCGGAAGATGCGTTCTGGAACGTCGCCGATCCGGGCTGGGCCTACGGCATTTATTTCGGTGTCACCGGCCCGTTGTCGATGGGCCATCCGATCACCTTCTACGATGGTCCGTTCACCCTCGAAAGCACCTGCCGGGTGATCAACAAGTACGGGATCACCAACCTCACCGGTTCGCCTACGGCGTATCGCCTGCTGATTGCCGGCGGCGACGAATTCGCCAAATCGATCAAGGGCAAGCTGCGCATCGTCAGCAGCGCCGGCGAGCCGTTGAACCCGGAAGTGATCCGCTGGTTCGCTGACAACCTCGGCGTGGTCATTCATGACCACTACGGCCAGACCGAACTGGGCATGGTGCTGTGCAATCACCATGGCCTCGAACACCCGATCCACCTCGGCGCCGCCGGTTTTGCCTCGCCGGGCCATCGCATTGTGGTGCTCGACGAGCAGAACAACGAACTCGGCGTGGGTCAGCCCGGCATCCTCGCCATCGACCGCACACAGTCGCCGATGTGCTGGTTCGCCGGTTACGAAGGCGCGCCGACCAAGGCCTTCGTCGGCGATTACTACCTGAGCGGCGACACCGTCGAGTGGAACCCGGACGGCAGCATCAGCTTCGTCGGCCGCAGTGACGACGTGATCACCACTTCAGGCTATCGGGTCGGGCCGTTCGACGTGGAAAGCGCACTGATCGAGCACCCGGCGGTGGTCGAAGCGGCGGTGGTCGGCAAACCCGATCCCGAGCGCACCGAACTTGTGAAAGCCTTCGTCGTGCTCAACCCGCAATACCGCGCCGAACCGGCGCTGGCTGAAGAACTGCGTCAGCACGTGCGCAAACGTCTGGCCGCGCATTCGTACCCCCGTGAAATCGAATTTGTCAGCGAGTTGCCGAAAACCCCGAGCGGCAAATTGCAGCGCTTTATCTTGCGCAACCAGGAAATCGCCAAGGCTCAAGAGGCTGCGGCGCACAACGTTTCAGCTTGAATCCAAGGAAACAGTCATGCAGATCGAGAACAAGGTTTTTATCGTCACCGGCGGTGCGTCCGGGCTGGGTGCAGCCACCGCTGAGCTGTTGGTTGCCGCCGGAGCCAAAGTGATGCTGGTGGACATGAACGCCGAAGCCGTCGCCGCTCAGGCTCAGCGCCTCGGTGCGCAAAGCGTAGTGGCCGACATCAGCAACGAAACCGCCGCCGAAGCCGCCGTACAGGCTACGGTAAAAGCTTTCGGTAGCCTGAATGGTCTGGTGAACTGCGCCGGTATCGTCCGGGGCGAGAAGATCCTCGGCAAGAACGGCCCGCACGCGCTGGCGAGCTTCGCGCAGGTGATCAACGTCAACTTGATCGGTAGCTTCAACATGCTGCGCCTCGCAGCGGCAGCGATTGCCGAAAGTGAAGCCAACGCTGACGGCGAGCGCGGCGTGATCATCAACACCGCCTCCGTCGCTGCATTCGACGGCCAGATTGGCCAGGCCGCGTATTCCGCTTCCAAAGGCGCCATCGCCAGCCTGACCCTGCCTGCCGCCCGCGAACTGGCGCGCTTCGGCATCCGCGTGATGACCATCGCCCCGGGCATTTTCGAAACCCCGATGATGGCCGGCATGACCCCGGAAGTGCGCGACTCGCTGGCCGCTGGCGTGCCGTTCCCGCCGCGCTTGGGCAAACCTGCCGAGTACGCCGCGCTGGTGCGGCATATCATTGAAAACAGCATGCTCAACGGCGAGGTGATCCGTCTCGACGGTGCCTTGCGCATGGCCGCCAAATAAGGAGGATTTCTCATGACTATCTCCAACGATCCGATTGTCATTGTCAGTGCCGTTCGTACCCCGATGGGCGGCTTCCAAGGCGAACTGAAAAGCCTGACTGCGCCGCAACTGGGCGCCGCTGCAATCAAGGCTGCGGTTGAGCGTGCCGGTGTCGCCGCCGATGCGGTCGATGAAGTGTTGTTCGGCTGCGTACTGCCAGCCGGTCTCGGCCAGGCGCCTGCGCGTCAGGCTGCACTGGGTGCCGGGCTGGACAAATCCACCCGCTGCACCACCGTCAACAAGATGTGCGGTTCGGGCATGGAAACCACCATCCTGGCCCACGACATGCTGCTGGCCGGCAGCGCCGATGTGGTGATCGCCGGCGGCATGGAAAGCATGTCCAACGCGCCGTACCTGCTGGACCGCGCCCGTGCCGGTTACCGCATGGGCCACGGCCGGGTGCTGGATTCGATGTTCCTCGACGGTCTCGAAGACGCCTACGACAAGGGGCGCCTGATGGGCACCTTCGCCGAAGATTGCGCTGAAACCAACGACTTCAGCCGCGAGGCTCAGGACGCCTTTGCCATCGCCTCGACCACCCGCGCCCAGCAGGCGATCAAGGACGGCAGCTTCAAGGCCGAAATCGTTCCGCTGACCGTGACCGTCGGCAAGGAACAGGTTGTGATCAGCAACGACGAACAGCCGCCAAAAGCCAAACTGGACAAGATCGCTTCGCTGAAACCAGCGTTCCGCGAGGGCGGCACCGTAACCGCAGCCAACTCCAGTTCGATCTCCGACGGCGCAGCGGCACTGGTGCTGATGCGTCAGTCGCAAGCGCAGAAACAAGGTCTGAAACCACTGGCGGTGATTCACGGCCACGCAGCATTCGCTGACACCCCGGGCCTGTTCCCGGTGGCACCGATCGGCGCGATCAAGAAGCTGATGAAGAAAACCGGCTGGTCGCTGGATCAGGTCGATCTGTTCGAAGTCAACGAGGCCTTTGCCGTGGTCGGCATGGCGGCGATGACCCACCTGGAAATCCCCCACGACAAGCTCAACATCCATGGCGGTGCCTGCGCCCTCGGTCATCCGATCGGTGCGTCCGGCGCGCGGATTCTGGTGACCTTGCTCTCGGCCCTGCGCCAGAAAGGCCTGAAACGCGGCGTCGCGGCGATCTGCATCGGCGGCGGCGAAGCCACGGCGATGGCCGTCGAGTGCGTCTGAACCGATTTAAGGATTTGCCATGATTCCCAATGACGACCAACAACAAATCCGCGACATGGCCCGGCAGTTTGCCGAGGAACGGCTGAAACCGTTCGCCGCCGAGTGGGATCGCGAGCACCGCTTCCCGAAAGAAGCCATCGGTGAAATGGCCGAACTGGGCTTCTTCGGCATGCTGGTGCCGGAGCAGTGGGGCGGTTGCGACACCGGTTATCTGGCCTACGCCATGGCCCTGGAAGAAATCGCCGCCGGCGACGGCGCCTGCTCGACGATCATGAGCGTGCACAACTCGGTGGGTTGCGTGCCGATCCTCAAGTTCGGTAACGACGACCAGCGCGAACGCTTCCTCAAACCGTTGGCCAGCGGCGCGATGCTCGGTGCTTTCGCGTTGACCGAACCGCAGGCCGGTTCCGATGCCAGTAGCCTGAAAACCCGTGCACGACTGGAAGGCGATCACTACGTGCTCAACGGCTGCAAACAGTTCATCACCTCCGGGCAGAACGCCGGGATCGTGATCGTGTTTGCCGTCACCGACCCGAGCGCTGGCAAACGCGGGATCAGCGCCTTTATCGTGCCGACCGACTCGCCGGGCTACAAAGTCGCCCGCATTGAAGACAAGCTCGGCCAGCACGCTTCGGACACCTGTCAGATTCTGTTCGAAGACGTGAAAGTGCCGGTCGCCAACCGGTTGGGTGAGGAGGGCGAGGGCTACAAGATCGCCCTGGCCAACCTTGAAGGCGGCCGCGTCGGCATCGCTTCGCAATCGGTGGGCATGGCCCGCGCCGCGTTCGAAGCCGCCCGTGATTACGCCCGCGAGCGTGACACCTTCGGCAAGCCGATCATCGAGCACCAGGCCGTGGCGTTCCGCCTGGCGGACATGGCGACCCAGATCGCCGTGGCGCGGCAGATGGTGCATTACGCCGCCGCCCTGCGTGACAGCGGCCAGCCGGCACTGGTTGAAGCGTCGATGGCCAAGCTGTTCGCTTCGGAAATGGCCGAGAAGGTCTGCTCCATGGCATTGCAAACCCTCGGCGGTTACGGTTACCTCAACGACTTCCCGCTGGAGCGCATCTACCGCGACGTGCGGGTCTGCCAGATTTACGAAGGCACCAGCGACATTCAGCGCATGGTCATTTCGCGCAATCTTTGAGAAGGAATCTGCACATGAGTTACGAAACGATTTTGCTGGAAACCCATGGCCGCGTCGGCGTCATCACTCTGAACCGCCCGCAGGCGCTGAACGCCCTGAACGCGCAACTGGTCAGCGAAGTGAACCGCGCCCTGGATGGCCTGGAAGCTGATGCGAACATTGGCTGCATCGTCATCACCGGTTCGAAAAAAGCCTTCGCCGCTGGCGCCGACATCAAGGAAATGGCTGATCTGACCTACCCGCAGATCTACATGGACGACCTGTTCAGCGACAGCGACCGCGTGGCCAACCGCCGCAAGCCGATCATCGCGGCGGTCAACGGCTTCGCCCTCGGTGGCGGCTGTGAACTGGCGCTGATGTGCGACTTCATCCTGGCCGGCGACAACGCCAAATTCGGCCAGCCGGAAATCAACCTCGGCGTGCTGCCGGGCATGGGCGGCACCCAGCGCCTGACCCGCGCCGTGGGCAAGGCCAAGGCCATGGAAATGTGCCTGAGCGGACGCTTGATCGACGCGGTTGAAGCCGAGCGTTGCGGCATCGTCGCGCGGATCGTGCCGAGTGATGAACTGCTGGATGAAGCGCTGAAAGTCGCGGCGGTGATCGCCAGCAAGTCGTTGCCGATTGCGATGATGGTCAAGGAAAGCGTGAATCGCGCGTTCGAAGTGAACCTGACTGAAGGCGTGCGATTCGAGCGTCGGGTGTTCCATGCGGCGTTTGCGACGCAGGATCAGAAAGAAGGGATGGCGGCGTTTGTGGCCAAGCGGTCGCCGGAGTTCCAAGGCAAGTAATGGAGTTCGCCCCCACGCATTGCGTGGGGGCGCCCAATCAGAGTTGGTAGTTCTTCAACTCCCGCGCAATCACCATCCGCTGTATCTCGCTGGACCCCTCATAAATCTGGGTAATCCGCGCATCCCGGTAATATTTCTCCACCGGGTAATCCTCCAGATACCCATACCCGCCATGAATCTGAATCGCTGACGAGCACACCTTCTCAGCCATTTCCGAAGCAAACAGCTTGGCCTGCGAAGCTTCCGACAGACACGGTTTGCCCGCCGTGCGCAGCCGTGCCGCATGCAGGATCATCAAGCGTGCCGCGTTGATCTGCATCTGCATGTCCGCCAGCAGGTTGGCGATGCTCTGGTGCTCGATGATCGCCTTGCCGAACTGCACCCGATCACGGGCGTAACCCAGCGCCGCTTCAAACGCCGCACGGGCGATGCCCAATGCTTGCGCCGCGATGCCGATGCGTCCGCCTTCCAGGTTGGAAAGGGCAATCGCCAGGCCTTTACCGCGTTCACCCAACAGATTCGCTTCGGGAATGCTGCAATGGTTCAGCGTCACCGCGCAGGTGTCGGAGGCGCGGATGCCCATCTTGTGTTCGGTGCGGTCGACGATGAAACCCGGTGTGTCGGTCGGCACGAGGAACGCCGAGATACCGCGCTTGCCCAGATCCGGATCGGTCACCGCAAACACGATCGCCAGTTTCGCCCGCTTGCCGTTGCTGACAAATTGCTTGGCGCCGTTGATCACCCATTGCCCGTCACGCAGTTCAGCGCGGGTGCGCAGGTTGTGTGCTTCGGAGCCGGCCTGGGGTTCGGTCAGGCAGAAGCAGCCGATCACCGCGCCACTGGCCAGATCCGCCAGCCAGGTCTGTTTCTGTTCTTCGCTGCCGTAGTTGAGCACCGGCCCGCAGCCCACCGAGTTGTGAATGCTCATGAACGCGCCGGTAGCGCCGTCACCGGCGGAAATCTCTTCCACCGCCAGCGCATAGGCCACGTAGTCGACATAGGTGCCGCCCCATTCTTCCGGCACCACCATGCCCAGCAGGCCGAGTTCGCCCATCTTCGCCACCAGACCGTCATCGATCCAGCCGGCCTTTTCCCAGGCTTGGGCGTGGGGGGCGATTTCGCCACGGGCGAAGTCCCGGGCCATGTCGCGGATCATTACCTGGTCTTCAGTCAATTCGAGATCGTGCATGGCTCAGCTCCCGCTCTCAGCGAAACCGTGGAAGAAACTCGCGACCTGCTCGGCGTGCAGCGCGGCAAGGCTCGGCGGGTTCCAGCGTGGTGATTTGTCTTTGTCGATCAGCAAGGCGCGCACGCCTTCGATCAGGTCGCCGCGTTCGAACCACTGACGATCCAGATGCAGTTCGAGGGCGAAGCAGTGTTCCAGGCTCAGGTGCCGGCCGCGACGCAGCATTTCCAGGGTCACGCCCATGGCCAGCGGCGAGCGGGTTTCCAGCAGGTCGGCGGTGGTGGTCGCCCATTCATGGCTGTCGGCAACGGTCACGGCGCGCAATTGCTCGACGATGCTCGGCACATCTGGCAAGGCGAAGAAGTGATCGATGGCCGGGCGCAAGGCTTCAAGCGGCGCATCCGGCAGGGTTTGCACGGCGTGGCGGGCCAACAGGCTTTGCAGGTCTTTCAACGGTGTGTCGTGCCATTGCAACTGATCGAGTTGCTCGTCGAGGGTGGCGAGTTTGCTGCTGTCCAGATACCAGTCGGCGAGGCCGCAATACAGCGCATCTGCCGCGCGAATCTGCACGCCGCTGACGCCCAGGTAAATGCCCAGTTCGCCGGGAATGCGCGGCAGGAAATAACTGCCGCCGACATCCGGGAAATACCCGATGGCCACTTCCGGCATTGCCAGTCGGCTCTTCTCGGTGACCACCCGCAGATCGGCGCCTTGCACCAGGCCCATGCCACCACCGAGGACGAAGCCGTCCATCAGCGCCAGCACCGGTTTGCGGTAGTGGTGGATCGTCAGGTCGAGGGCGTATTCCTCGACGAAGAAATCTTCATGCAGCGTGTCACCGCTTTTATGGCTGTCGTACAGGGAACGAATGTCGCCACCGGCACAGAAGGCTTTCTCGCCGGCACCGCGCAGCACGACCGCGTGGATATCGGCATCAGCGGCCCAAGCGTCCAGGTATTGCTGGAGCTGGCGCACCATGTCGAGGGTCAGGGCATTGAGGCCGGCGGGGCGATTGAGGGTCAGATGACCGATGTGATTGCGAACCTCGGCCAGCACTTCGTGTGGCGTGGCATCCATGGACGAAGTCCGCGGGGATGAAGCCTGAGCAGTCATCACTAACTCCCTGCTTTTATTGTCTTTATTCGAGAAGCTCGCGCGCGAGCGTTACCGGATCGTAACAGTGCAAATTTGCCGTGTACAACGGGGATATGTGCATGGGGTGTCTGCATTTTTGCCTTGACCACAAAATGAAAAATTGTGGCCGGAGCGCCGGCGCCTGCTAGGCTGCGCGGCGGTTGCGACGAGCCCGCAAACAGACCTTCGTTTCAACAGCGTCTGCAACAGAAACACGGCGTTTTTTTCACCAGAGCTCAACGCGCAATGGAGGCGCACCATGTCAATAACAAGGTATTCAACAGGCAGACTGATCGTTGTGTTGCTACTGCTGCTAACGGTTATCAATGTCGCAGCGTTGGCGTTTGTCCTGCGTGGCGGGCTTTCCAGGGTGTATGGCATGGAGATGATCAGGACCAAAGAACCCTTGCTGATCGCGGGGCGTGGCGATGATGAACACTATTACGTGCTGCCCGTCAGCACGACGCTTTATTACGACAAAAGCTATCCCGAAGGTTTTAGTCGTTACATGGTCTTTTTCAATCACAAGGGTGTTATTGCCGGCGATCCAGTGCCGATGAAGCCCGAGTATGGAGGATCATTGATTGATCCTCGTTGGTTGTCGAGCGTCGATGCCGATGCGTTGAAAGACATTTTCCAACGTTTTCCTCTCTCGAAAAAAGACATCGCCGCAGCTATCAAAGCCAATGAAATCACCAAAGAGGATCTGACGGACATCATCCGGTCGATGCCGGATTGATCGTTTGCGGGGCGTTGTCGCCATATGTCGCGCTCAGGTGAACACCTGACCAATGCTCCGCCGCTTGGCATGCAGTTCACTGGCATGAATCAACCGCTCCAGATCCTCCGGCGTGACATCGATAAACGCCTCCATGTCCGCCAGCGCCAGTTTCAGGTCTTCAGCCGTGATGGACTGCGTATCGATCGGCGCCACGGCGGGCGCGGGTTCGGCCGGGCGTTTCGGGTAGCGGATGCGGGTCAGGTTGTTGAATGCCAGCGCGCTGAGCAGCATGCACGCGGCGCTGAGCATGACCGGTTCCAGGGCTGCCCAGTCCATCGCAATGGTCGTCGGATCGGCCAGCACCATCGTCAACGCCACCGCGCCGGCCGGTGGGTGCAGGCAGCGCAGCCAGCACATCAGGATCAGCGCCATACCCGCCGCCAGGCACGCGCTGCCCAGGGTTCGGCCGAGGACGTGGGCCACCAGCAATGCCACGACACCCGCACACAGGTAGCCGCCGATGATCGACCACGGCTGGGCGAGGGCGCCGGAGGACACGGCGAACAGCAACACCGCCGAGGCGCCCAGCGGGCCGATCAGGTGGTAGGCGACTTCGATGCCGAACACCTGACTGCACGCCCACACACTGAACAACGTGCCCAGCGCCATACCGATGGCGGCGCGGCTCCATTCGGTGGGGCGGGTGTTGATGGCGGCGGGCAACCAGCGAGCGAGCATGAAGAACCGATCCTCTTGGGGAAACTGAAGGCAAAAAAAAGGACTTGTCCGTCAATCCGGAAAGTCCTTCGAAGTGTTCCAACTATTGGGGGAGGAACGTGCACAGTGTGCCAAGCAATCTCGATGCTGACAAATTCATATAAATGCATCTTCAATGCATTATTTATGAAGTAAAGCCACTCGCCGTCCGCTCATGAAGCACAGGAATCCGCCCATCGCGGTCAGCGCGCTGAGCGCATAGAACATGGTCGGCGCCGGCGTGTGCATCAGCAGGAAACCGCAGATCACCGGACTCAACGCACCGCCCAATGCTGCGAGGTTCTGCGCGCCGTAATAACTGCCGCGCAATTCTTCCGGGGCCAGGGTGTCGACGAACAGGAACTCCGACGGATAAATGATCATCTCGCCGAGGGTGAAGATGAACATTGCGATGCACCAGCTCACCAGGCTGTCGGCGAGGCTGAAACCGATCAGGCCGAGAATGAACAGACTGGTGCCGGCGGCAATCCAGTAGCGCAGTTTTTCCCGGTTGAGAAAGCGGCCTATCTGGTACTGCAACAGGATCACCGCGATGGCGTTGCAGGCGAGCAGGGCGGCCATGGTTTGCAGGGCGCGCTGCGAGTCTTCGACCACCAGCAGGTATTGCGACAGGTACAGGGTGAAGCGGCCATGGACCACGGTGCTGAGCAGACAGCCGCAGGTGAACATGATCAGCGTGCGGTCGTTTTTCAGGGTAATCAGGGTTTTCAGGAAGCTTTGCGGCTGGCCGATGGCGGCGACCGGGCTGGCGTCCTTGGGAATGCCGATCATCAGGAAGATGCTGCCGAAAGCGATACCGGCGGCAATCAGGAACGGTGCAATCGGGTACACCCCGGCGATCACCACACCCAGCATCGGGCCGGTGGCGTAGCCGATGTTGGTCAGGGTATAGCGCAGGGAAAACGCCTTGGCCCGCTGACCCATGGGCAGGTTTTCACTGAGGATCGCCTTGGAACCGATCAGGAACAACGCCGAGGCGGTTTCGGTGATGACCAGGGTCGCGGTCGTCAGGTACAGGTCTTTGGCGAAGGTCAGCAGCACGAAGCCGACTGCACTGGAGAGCATCGCCAGAATCAGCAACCGACGCTTCTCGAGTCGGTCGATGATGTAGCCGCCGTACAGCGCAAGCAGGGTGGCGATGAACACCGCGATGCCCAGCAACAACCCGACGTCCTGTTGGTTGAGGCCGAGCTTGTTGCTCAAAAACAAGGTGAGCAAAGGACTGGTGATGGCGCGGCTGACGACAATCGTCAGCGAAACGATCATCAGGCGGCGGATAACGAGCGAGTAGGTGGCCACGGAAAATCAAATGTCCTTATTCGGTTAACAGGTGCTCGAGATCGCGCACGGAATCCAGCGTTTGCAGTTGCCGCAACTGCGCCAGCAGCCGTTCAGCCTTGGCTGCTGAACTCACGCGCAACGCCAGACTGAGAAACTTCTCCTCAAGCGCCGCCTCGCTCAGCGGATTGCCCGGCGCCCCCAGCGGCACCTCGACACACAGGCTCGCCTGACGCCCGTCGCGGGTTCGAACAATGACCACCGGCTCGCCATCCTCCGACAGACGCTCATCCACTTCAAGGCGAATGCGCGTCAGCCATTGCGCAATGCGCGGATCGTTGCGCGGCTGTTCATCGTAAGCCTCGAGCCGACAGTGCCCGTGCACCAGTCGCGCGGCGAGGGCGTAGGGCAGACTCATCTGCGCAGCGGCCAGACTGCGGGTGTCGCGACCGCCGCACATGTCGAGCAGAAACCCGCACAGGTTCACCTGGACGTCTTCCACCTGATCGGCGCCGACCTGCAATTGCTCCAGCAACAAGCCGAGCGCATCGATCGCCGAGTGGGTGCCACGGCAGGCGGCGTAGGGTTTGATCGAGCAGCGCGCGAGTTTCCAGACCTGTCCCAACTCGGCGTCCAATGCATCCGGTTGCGCGCTACCCGGCGCGAGGGTCTTGAGAAATCCACCCCAGACATCGTCGAACAACACCGATGGCCCGCTGACGCCTTCGCGAGCAAAACGCGCCGCCAGCAGACCACCTTCGGCCGCACGGCCACTGTGCAGTTTCTTGCTTTGCGAACCGTCATGGATGAACGCCCACAACCCGCCGCTGAAACTGCCGGCGATGCCCAGCGCCGACACGGTTTGCCCTGCATCCAGGGCAAAGATCCGCGCACAGGCCGCCGCCGCGCCGAACACGCCGCAGGTGGCGGTGGAGTGCCAACCGGCGCCGTTGTGCGCGGAATAACTGCCGCAGGCTTCCAGCACTCGCCGGCCGATTTCGTAACCGATCACCACGGCGGTGATGAACTCGCGACCGTCCACCGGCCGATCCACCAGCGACAGCGCCGCCATCACCGCCGGCAGCACCACCGCGCCGGAATGATCGCAACCGCCGGTGTCGTCCAGTTCCAGCGCATGGGCGGCGATGCCGTTGAGCAATGCTGCATGCCCGGCGCCGACACGCACTGATGAACCCCAGACCAGTGCGGTGCCCGGTTCGGCGCCGAACACCTGCCGAGCCTGAAGCGCGACCGCACTGTCGGCCCCGGCCAGCGCGGCACCGAAGGTATCGAGAATGTGTCGCTTGGCCTGTTCCACCAACGCCGGGGGCAGATCTTCAAACCGGGTCTCGACGCAAAACTGCGCCAGCCGCTGCATGCGCTGGGTCATACGAGGTAGTCCCGATAATGGCGCTCATACACGGAGGCCGGGTGATCCTGCGCGACTGGCGCCGCCGTTTGCGACCACCATTGTGCGACTTCGGCACCGGTGGCGATCCACACGTCGTCGTGCTGCTGAATGCCTTGCAGCAATTCACGCAACACACCGATACGCCCCGGCGTGGCGATGATTTCCGGGTGCAGGCGCAGCACGTAGCACAGGCCGAAGCGGTGGAACCCGGCGAAGTCCATTTGCAGGTTACCGAGCGTGTGGCTGTAGGAAGCGATCCGCGATTGCGCCGGCGGCACGGCCGGGCTCAGGTTGAAGGCGAAATAGGGTTCGTCTTCCAGTTCGTAATGCAGCAGCAGCTCGACCACGTCGGGCGCGGTCGGGTGACAGAACGGCAGGTCATCGCCACGCCATGATGAAGACCAGTGAATGCCGTGATCTTTCAAGGCTTCGATGAATCCCGGCGCGCCGTTACCCGCAGGAATCCGGAAACCGGTCGGACGCACGCCGGTCAACATTTCCAGTGCTGCACAACCCTTGGCGACTTCCGCGCTTTGCGCCGTCAGATCCAGCGTGTCGTAATCCTGATGGCGGTAGCCGGCGCAGGCGATTTCATGGCCGTCAGCCTGTATCGCGGCGATGTGCTGCGGATTTTCCTCGGCGACGATGCCGGGCACGAACCAGCTGCTGCGCACACCGAGTTCCCTGAACAGGCCGAGCAAACGCTCGACGCCGCGTTGCGTGCCGTAGCGCCACACCGACAGCGTCTTGTCGCGCCCGGCGACTTCCGGGGCCTGGGTGAGAATACCGTGGATGTCGTTGTAATCGACGGTCAGCACCACCGCGCAGCGTTTGCCGGCGGGCCAGAGGTTT
This sequence comes from Pseudomonas sp. GW822-FHT03F04, assembly GCF_058801405.1. Lineage (NCBI taxonomy): Bacteria > Pseudomonadati > Pseudomonadota > Gammaproteobacteria > Pseudomonadales > Pseudomonadaceae > Pseudomonas > Pseudomonas sp. GW822-FHT03F04. The sequence goes on along the minus strand of NZ_JBXANF010000002.1, from coordinate 531,679 downwards.
TCAGCGTCAGCCATGGTGATGCTCCTTCAGCCACCAGCGGGCGACGTCACTGCAGGTGGCGAACCACACGTCATCGCGCTGGCGCATGTGTTCGAAGAGTTTCTCCAGCAACAGGATGCGCCCCGGTTTGCCGGTGATTTTCGGGTGGAACAGGGTGGTCAGGCACAGCCCCTCGTCCATCGCGCCGTCGTACTCGCGTTGCCAGTTGTCGAGGGTCAGCTCATAGCTGGCGGTGCGGTCGAGCCCGGACGGGAAGTTCGGTGCGCGGGTGTAGGCGAGGGAGGCGTAGTCGTCCATTTCCCAGCGGCCGGGGATCTCCACCAGCGGGGTGTCGTGGCCGGGGACGTTGACCAGATACGGGCGATCGTCGCCGCGCATGCTGCTGGAATAGATGACGCCGTTGTCGGCCAGCATCGCCGGGGTTTCGGCGCGCCAGTCGCCGGACGGAGTGCGAAAACCCTCGGCGCGGATGTGCAGGTATTGCCAGAAGACGTCGCGGGATTTGTTCATCACGGCCTGCTGCTGGTCCAGCGTCAGGGCGTAGAAGGATTCGTGCTTGTAGCCGTGGTAGGCGACTTCATGGCCGCGCTCGACGATGGCCTGGCACTGTTTCGGCCAGTTTTCCACGACCCAGGCGGGGACGAAGAAGGTGGTCGGGATCTTGAAGGTGTCGAGCAGATCGAGCAGGCGTGGCAAGGCGCGGTAGGGGCCGTAACCGCCGAAGCCGAAGTATTCGGGTTTGTGCCAGATCGAGCCGTTGAGCATCGCGTCGCCGGTCGGGCCGTCGAGGTCGAAGGCCAGGGCGAGGCAGGCTTTGTGCTGGTCGGGCCAGGTGGGTTGCAAGGAGGACATCAAGGGCGCTCCAGCTGTTCATGAAAAAGGCGCCGACCGGTCGGGTCGGCGCTGACCGGTTTACTTGCCGGCGTTGATGGTCACTTCCTTGATCGCACCCAGCTCCAGATCCCACTTCTTCAGAATCGCGTTGTAGCTGCCGTCATCCACCATGCTTTGCAACGCCACTTTCACCGCTTCACTCAGCTCAGGTTTCTTCTTGCTCACACCCAGCCCGGTGAACTGCACGGAGATCGGCTGGCCGACCGTCTTGTACATGTCCTTTTCCTGGGTCTTGAGGTACGACAGGGTCTCGCTGCCCTGCATCGCCGCATCAATACGGCTCTGACGCAGTTGGGCGCGGGCGTCGGCCGAGCCTTCGGTGCCGATCACGTTGATCGCCGGTTTGCCTGCCGCTTCACAGTGTTCCTTGCTCCACGCGGCGATTTCCGCCGGGAACGTGGTGCGGCGGCTGGTGCCGACTTTTTTGCCGCACAGGTCGGTGATTTCGTTGGTCGCGGTGTTCTTCTGCAAGGTGTAGAACTGCGGGCCGCTGGTGAAGTAGTCGACGAAGGTCACGCTGGCCTGACGCTCGGCGGTGTCGGTCATGCCCGACAACACGATGTCGACGCGGTCGGTGGTCAGGGCGTTGATCATTTGCTCGAAGCCGGTTTCCTGCCACTTGATCTTGATCCCGAGGCGCTCGGCCAGGGCGTTGCCCAGGTCGTAGTCCAGACCGGTGAGCTTGTTGGTGGCCGGGTCCTTGAAATCCATCGGCGGGTAGTTGGGCATGATCGCGACGACGATCTCGCCTTTTTCCTTGATGCCGGCCGGCAATTCGGCGGCGAAGCTGACGCTGGAAGCCATCAGGCCTGCGAGTACTGCTGGGATAACGAAGTTCTTCATGGACGTTCTCTTATGAGTGTTGTGAAGGCCAAAGGGGCCTCAGGTTCGAACGGCAGAAATGAAGCTTTGGGTGCGCGGGTTTTGCGGACTTATTAGTATTTCTTCGGGGCTTCCAGCCTCCACGATCTGCCCGCCGTCCATGAACACCATGCGGTTGGAAACCTCCCGGGCGAAGCCCAGTTCATGGGTGACGACGATCATGGTCATGCCGGTCTGCGCCAGATCGCGCATCACCGACAGCACCTCACCGACCAGTTCCGGGTCGAGTGCCGAAGTGGGTTCATCGAACAGCATCAGCTTGGGTCGCATGGCCAGGGCGCGGGCGATCGCCACCCGTTGCTGCTGACCGCCCGACAACTCGATCGGGTAGCTGTCGCGTTTGTCGGCAAGGCCGACCCGGGCCAGCAGTTCCAGGGCTTCTTCATGCGCCTCCTTGGGTGAACGCTTGAGCACCTGGCACGGGCCTTCGATGATGTTTTGCAGCACAGTCATGTGCGGAAACAGGTTGAAGCGCTGGAACACCATGCCGGTGGCCAGGCGCTGACGGGCAATCTGCGATTCGTTGAGTTCGTGCAGCTTGTGCCCGACGACGCGGTAGCCCACCAGTTCGCCATCGACCCACAAACCGCCCTTGTCGATCTTTTCCAGCTGATTGACGCAGCGCAGCAGGGTGCTCTTGCCCGAGCCGGACGGGCCGATGATGCACAGCACTTCGCCTTGCTCGACCTCGATGTTGATGTCCTTGAGCGCGTGGTACTGGTCGTAATATTTGTTCAGGGCCACAGCCTTGACGATGCTTCTCATGTTCGATTCTCCTGCGCGGCTTACGAGCGCTTGCCGGCGCCGCGAGCGAAACGACGCTCCAGACGGCTTTGACCAAAGGACAGGACGGTGACGGTGGCCAGGTACCAGATACCGGCGACGATCAGCAGCTCCATGACCCGGGCGTTGGCGTAGTAGATGTTCTGGGCGTTGTAGAGCAGTTCCGAGTACTGGATCACGCTCGCCAGCGAGGTCATTTTCACCATGCCGATGAATTCGTTGCCGACCGGCGGAATGATGATGCGCATGGCCTGCGGCAGGATGATCCGGCGCAGCGCTTGCAGGCGCGGCATGCCGATCGACTTGGCCGCTTCGTACTGGCCGGTGTCCACCGACAGCAGGCCGGCACGCACCACTTCAGCGGTGTAGGCGCCCTGGTTGATGCTCAAGCCGAGCAGGGCGGCCACGAACGGCGTCATCAGGCTCACGGTGTCGAGTTCGAACAGGCCGGGAATGCCGATGGTGGGGAAGATCAGCGCCAGGTTGAACCACAACAGCAGTTGCAGAATCAGCGGCGTACCGCGAAACAGCCAGGTGTAGGTCAGCGCCACGTAGCGCAGGATCGGGTTGGCCGACATGCGCATGATCGCGGTGATCACCCCGAACACGATGCCCAGCGCCATGGCCAGCACGGCCATGATGATCGTGTTGAGCAGGCCCCACATGATCGCTTCGGAGGTCAGGAACTGGCCGATGTACGACCATTCGATCTTGCCTTCGGCGAAGGCCCGCACCAGACCGATGATCGCGATCACAATCAGCGTGGCGAAGAAGATCCGCCCGTAATAGCGCCGTGGCACGTGCTGGTATTGGGTGATGTCGAACTGGTTTTCCGCCAGTTTGCGCTCCGCCTGGAGTCGTTCTGCCTGAGTCTGGCTCATGGTGTTTCTCCGTACACTGTACTTTCAGATCACCCCCCTCCCGATGGGAGGGGGATCCGGCTTAGAGGCGGAAGCCTTGGTAGTTTTCGGTCCACTGCTGTTGCACAGCGAGGGCGGTTTTCAGTCGGCCGATCTGCTCGCGCACTTGCTGCGGCGCGGTGCCGCCCCAACCGCTGCGGGCAGCGATGGCGGCTTCCAGGGTCAGGCTGTCGCGCACGTCCGCCGTCAGGCGCGGGTCGATTTCGGCCAGCAGCGCCGGCGAGGCTTCCCACAATTCGAGGCTGTGTTTTTCACAGGCCTGCACCAGCGCCCCGGTGATTTCGTGGGCTTCCTTGAATGGCACGCCGCGCACCGCCAGCCAGTCGGCAACTTCGGTAGCCAGGGTGAAACCCAGCGGCGCCTGACGACGCAGTTCCTCGACGTTGACGGTCATGGTCGCAACCATCCCGGCCATCGCCGGCAGAACCAACAACAAGGTATCGACGCTGTCGAGCACGCCGTTCTTGTCTTCGCTCAGGTCGCGGTTGTACGACAGCGGCAGGGATTTGAGCGTCGACAGCAGGCCGGTCAGGTTGCCGATCAGACGGCCTGCCTTGCCCCGCGCCAGTTCGGCGATGTCCGGGTTCTTCTTCTGCGGCATGATCGAGCTGCCGGTGGCATAGGCGTCGTCCAGATCGACCCAGCGGAACTGGCGCGACGACCACAGGCAGAATTCTTCGGCCAGACGCGAGATGTTGATCCCGAGCATGCTGGCAATGAACAGGAATTCGGCGACGTGATCGCGGCTGGCCACGGCGTCGATGGAGTTTTCGCAGACCCCGGCGTAACCCATTTCCTTCGCTGATTGCTGCGGCTGGCGAGCGATGGCGGAACCGGCCATGGCTGCTGCACCGAGGGGCGACAGCGAAGTGCGGTTGTCCCAGTCCACCAGGCGCTGCACGTCACGCAGCATCGATTGGGCGTGGGCCAGCAAGTGATGGGCAAACACGATCGGCTGCGCCTGCTGCAGGTGGGTGAAACCCGGGCAGATGCTGTCGACGTGCTGCTCGGCCTGATTCACCAGCGCCGTTTGCAGGGCCAGGACTTCCACAGCCAGGGTGCGCACGTGATCCCGCAGGAACAGGCGCAGGTCGTTGGCGGTCTGGTCGTTGCGTGAACGGCCGGCGCGCAGCTTGCCGCCCAGTGCACCGAGGCGTTCGGTCAGCAGGCGCTCGATGAAGGTGTGAACGTCTTCGTCGTCCAGCGTCGGGGCAATGCGCCCGGCAGAAAAATCGGCACCGATGCCGTCCAGGGCTTCGATCATCGTGCGGGTTTCCTGCTCGTCCAGCAGGCCGGCACGTTGCAGTTCCCCGGCGTGGGCCTTGGAGCCGGCCAGATCGTACGGCGTCAGGCGGAAATAGCGCTCGGGGCAACGGGACAGGGCCGCCAGGGCTGCGGACGGGCCGCTTTTGAAACGGGCACCCCAGAGACGGTCGGTGGTTTGAGACATTTGTTGTTTTCCTCGTCGGTAACGCGAACTGAAATCGGTGTGCATGGCCTGTCGAACACGCTGAAAAGTGAGCAGACAGACTCAGAGAACAGAGTCAGGCCAAAGCAGTTTTCAAGAGGGCAGTTGCAAAGAGACAAGAGCTGATCGAAGTGTCAGCTTTTAATGTTTGGCGATCAGTGAGTTGGCACTGATGTTCGGGATTTTTTGGCGGTTGCCAAGGCTTGTTTTCTGTGATCATTATTATTAGCCGGCGATGTTTTTGTTGTTGGACACAGATTGTTGAACATTGCGCCAGAGGTAAATCAGCATTATGGAAACCCCACTTTCCAATTCCGGAAACCCGCCGCTGAAAACGGCTCACCGAGCACCGCTGGCCCTCAGCGGACTGGATTTCAAACTGCTCAAGGTGTTCAAGGCCGTGGTCGAGGCGGGAGGCTTCAGCGCCGCGCAAAACGAGCTGAACGTGGGCCTTGCGGCCATCAGTAAGCAGATCTCCGACCTGGAAATCCGCATCGGCATGCGCCTGTGTACCCGGGGTCGCGAGGGGTTTCACCTGACCGAGGAAGGGCGTCTGGTGTATCAGGCGTCGATTGATCTGTTCGCCTCGGTCGACAACTTTCGGGATCGGCTTAGTTCAGCGCAGAACGAACTTATCGGCGACCTTGGTGTGGGGGTGATCGATAATACGATCAGTGACCTTAATTCACCGTTAGTTGCAGCGCTTAAAAGAATAAATGAAGAGTCGCCGAAAGTAAGGTTTCAACTTCAGGCCACCCAGCTGGATGAGGTAGAAAGAGGTGTGGTAGAAGGGCGATTAGTGGCGGGAATAGTGCCGGTCTATCAAAAGCGCGAAGAGTTTGATTATTACCCGTTATATGAAGAACGCTCGGAGGTTTACTGCGCTGTCGGCCATCCGTTGTTCGACATGCCTGAAGCACAAATGAACAGCGATGTGCTGCAGGATTACGAGTGCATCAACCACCGCTACGCGATCCATCGCGACAAGCTCAACTTTGCCCGCTACGACAGTTTTTCCGCCTCGGCGACCCAGGTCGAAGCCGTGGCGCTGCTGATCAAGACCGGGCGCTTCGTAGGCTTCCTGCCCCAGCATTACGCGGCCACGCTGGTGGCGGCGGGGCAGTTTCGCGCAGTGCTGCCGGAGCGAATCAACATCGCCACGCCGTTCAATCTGATCCTGCGTCACAACACCGTGCGCAGTCCGTTGGTGAAGGCATTCGCTCAGGCGTTGGGCGTTGATCTGAAGGCGCCGCTGTAATTCAGCCGAGCATCAATCGCATCGCGCAACGTCGCTCACCGGGCAAACCGTGGGCGATTTCGTCGTTGAGTACCTCGATCAAACGGGGTCCGGCGTCCACTTCGTTCAATGGCACAAAACCCATGCGTTGATAGAACGGCGCATTCCACGGCAGGTCGCGAAAAGTGGTCAACGTGATCGCCTCAAGTTGTTGCCGTCGCGCGTGTTCAATCACGCCCAACAGTAACTTGCGACCGATGCCTTGGCCCTGAAAGTGTTGGCTGACGGACAGTTCTTCGACGTGCAACTGGTTGTCGATTTCAACGGCCCTTAAAAAACCGGCAAGTTGTCCGACAGTATTTTCTGCGACCCATACATGTCCCTGCTCGATGGCCTGAAAATGCTGTGCGGCGTCGGGTACATTGCTGTCGGCGAGCCAGGCCAGTGTCGGGTCGAGGCGGAACAGCTCGGCGGCCGAGCGTTCGATGGCGGGGAGGGTGGCCGCGTCGGCGGGCCGGGCGAGGCGAAGCGTGAATGTCATGCGTTAACTGCCGAAGGCTGTGATCCTGGGAAAGTCCGCAAGATCGCAGCCTTCAACGAGGTCTACAAGGGTTTCAGGTACAACAGCACGTAATCGTTCTTGTCGAAACGCCCGGTCAATACCGGTTGCAGGCCGGCCAGCGGTGTACCTTGCAGCGATTGCAGGTCCTTGCTGTCCATGATCAGCCAGGCCGGGGCATTGAGCGCTTCCAGTTGCTGAACGGTTTCGGTGAACTGCGGTTGCAGGTCCTGTTCGACGTTGACCATGAACTTGATCGCCTTGGCGTCCTTGCCCATGCCGTGCAGCACCAGCGGCGCCGGGTTCTGTTGAACCTGAGCGAACGCAGCACGACTGAAGGCACGGGTGTCGTAGAGATCACGTTCTACCGGTTCGAACACCGCCGCATAGACCGTCCACAACGCCAGCACTGCGCTCATGGCCAGCACTTCAGCGCGCCAGCGCGATTTCCACAGTCGGGACAACGCCAGCAGTTGCAGCACGCCCAGCACGATCAGCACCGGCATGACACCGGTCAGCACGCCCGGAAACCTGCGCTGCGCCACCAGCAACGCAACCATCAGCAGCGCCGGCGTCAGCAGCCAAAGCCCCTGAATGATCCCGCGCAACCACGCGAACACCCGACCATGAGCCACCTGAAACGGGTACGCGGCGATGATCGCCGCCATCGGCAACATTGGCAGCAGGTAACGCGCCTTCTTCGCCTGTGGAATCGACAGGCCGACCATGACGATCAGCCCGGCCGCTGCGCAATATTGCACCAGCCGCAACGCCGGCCCGCGCTGATGCGGTTTGCTCAGCCATGCCGCCGCCAACACTACCAGCGCCAACGGATACGCCAATGCGTAGTTGCCCAGTGAACTGGTGAAGTAATACAGCGAACCGCTGACGCCCTCACTGCCGTCCATGCGCCCCATGAACTGCATGCGGATCACGTCTTGCAGAAAGGCCTCGCCACCGCTGAGCTTGGCCAGCCACAACAGCAGGCCGACGCAGGCGGCAAGCAGGATCGACGCCAGCACACCGAACACGAACAGCCGTGCCCATTGGCGGTTGAGCAGGTAATAGCTGCAGAGCATGCCGGTCGGCACCACAAGGCCGATCGGCCCGCGAATGCCGAAGCCCAGCAACAACAGGGCAAAGATCAGCGGCCAGCGTCGGCCGGAGCCGAAATGGTCGTGTGCGTAGCCCAGGTAGAACACCGACAGCGCCACGGCAGCCAGCATCAGGTCCTGCGACACCGCCCGGACTTCCGTAACGAAGGTGCTGGTGAGCATCAGCAGTGCAATGCTGATCAACGCCCAGCGTTGCGAATGCACCGCCAGCAAGCGGTACATCAACGTCACGATCACCCCGCCGGCGATGGCGCTGGGCAGCCACGCCGTCAGCGTATTGATCGCGCCGAAGGGCAACGACAACAGCCAGATGAACAGCGTCGAAACCGCCGAATAATCGGCGTACGGCTGGCCATACGTGGTCGGGAATACCGTCGGCCCGTGTCTCAGCATCTCCTGGGCAAACAGTACAAAACGTGAATCGAAGCCAATGGGTGCCTGTCCGTAAACCCCGGCGATAAACAACAGCAGTGCCAGCAGCCCCGCGATCAGGGACTGCTGGCGGATGGCAGGCGACAACGGGATCAAGCGACGTCCGCAGTGTTGGGCCATTGTTGCAGCGGGATCGGCAATTTGCGCGAATCCCCACGGCCGATCGGGAAGTACTTGAAGCCGTTGCGTGCCAGGCGATCGGCGTCGTACAGGTTACGACCGTCGAAAATCACCGGGTCCTTGAGGCGTTGCTGGATCAGGTCGAAGTCCGGGGCCTTGAACTGCTGCCATTCGGTGCAGATGATCAGCGCGTCGGAACCGGACAGTACCGATTCCGGGGTGCCCATCAGCATCAGTTTTTCTTCGTTCGGGTACAGATGCTGGGTTTCCTGCATCGCTTCCGGGTCGAAGGCGCGAACGCTGGCGCCGGCGGCAAACAGCGAATCGAGCAGTACGCGGCTAGGCGCGTCGCGCATGTCGTCGGTGTTCGGCTTGAACGCCAGGCCCCACAGGGCGAAGGTCTTGCCGCGCAGATCACCCTTGTAGAACGCATTGATGCGGTCGAACAGCTTGTGCTTCTGACGCTCGTTGATCGCTTCGACTGCTTGCAGCAGGTCGCTGGAGCAATGGGCCTGTTCGGCACTGTGGATCAGCGCGCGCATGTCTTTGGGGAAGCACGAACCACCGTAACCGCAGCCCGGGTAGATGAAGTGGTAACCGATGCGCGTGTCGGCGCCGATGCCCTGGCGTACCGACTCGATGTCCGCGCCCAGGTGTTCGGCCAGTTCAGCGATCTGGTTGATGAAGCTGATCTTGGTCGCCAGCATGCAGTTGGCGGCGTATTTGGTCAGTTCGGCGCTGCGCAGGTCCATGAACATGATGCGGTCATGGTTGCGGTTGAACGGCGAGTACAGGTCGCGCATCACGTCGCGCACGTCATCGCCTTCGCAGCCGATGACGATGCGGTCTGGACGACGGCAGTCGGAGACGGCCGAACCTTCCTTGAGGAATTCCGGGTTGGAGACGATATCGAACTGCAGTGCACGCCCGGCCTTGTCCAGCGCGGCCTGAATATGCGCACGCAAGGTGTCGCCGGTGCCGACCGGTACGGTGGATTTCTCGACCAGGATCAGCGGCTGCTCACGATGACGAGCGACGGCATCGCCCACCGACAGCACGTATTTCAAATCGGCCGAGCCGTCCTCGCTGGATGGCGTGCCGACGGCAATGAACGCTACGCGACCGTGCTGTACGGCAAACTTTTCATCGGACGTGAAGTGCAGGCGGCTGGAGTCCAGGCCTTCACGCACCAGGCTCGACAGCCCCGGTTCGAAAATGCTGACGTGACCCTGGGTGAGCAGTTCGACCTTCTTCTGATCGATATCCATGCACACGACATCATGGCCGACCTCGGCCAGAACCGCGGCTTGCACCAGGCCGACGTAACCGCTTCCAAATACTGTGATTTTCATGGAGCACTCCTCAAATCGGGCACTTTTGCCGGACGAGTGTTGATAGTGATGACGCCGAGCATGACCAGTGCCACGCCCAGTGATTTGGTAAAACTGAAGGATTCGTTGAACAGCGGCAGGCTGGCCGCCAACAGATACACCAGCGCATAGCTGATGCTCAGCAGTGAATAGGCCCGGCCTAGCGGCAGGTCACGCAGGGCGGCGAGCCAGCAGAGCATCGACAGCGCATAAGCGAGAATGGCCGTAAACACCACCGCCAGCGCCGTCAGATCGACGTTGCCGCTGCTCAGGGCCGACAACCATTGTTCCGGCTGCGGCAGGCGCGTCATGCTCCAGCGCATGCCCAGTTGGGCGCCGCTGACCAGCAACACGCTGCCAAGGGCGAAGCCGATGCCGCGTCCCTGGCTCATGACTGTTGCCCCAGCAGTGCCACGCCGCCGATCACCAGTGCCACACCGATCCAGTGCTGGCGGTCGATCGGTTCGCGAAACACGAAACGCGCGATCAGCGTGATCAGCACAAAGTTGAGGCTGAGCATCGGGTAAGCGATGCCCACTTCAAGGCGTTGCAGCACGAACAGCCAGACCAGCAGGCCCGAGCCCAGTGCGAACAGGGCCAGCCACAGCCACGGCGAGCGCAGTTTGTCGGCCCAGGACGAGTCAACCCCGCGCCAGCTCTCCACCGCATACTTTTGCGCGACCTGGCCCAGGCACGTCAGCAGACACGCGGTCAGCAACAGCAACCAGCTCATGACGGATCCTTGGGCAGGACCATGATCACCAGGTTGCCTTGCTCATAACGAGTGCCATCCTTGGGCAGCAGGTCGACTTCGTGCAGCTCGTCGTCGCCCTTGACCCGCATGACCACGCCGACCGAGCCGGTGCGGCGGGCATCACGCACCCACTGCTGGACTTCATCGGTGGTGATCCGCTGTTCGGCGCCTTCAGGGTAGGACAGGCCATATTTCAGCTCGCCCACGGTGTTGTACAACGCCACCTTGGGTTGCTTCAGGCGCCAGGCCAGTGCCGAGGCGGCCCCCAGATCGTTACTCAACAGGTGAGTGGTGCCGGACAGTTCGTCGAGGTGATGCAGGATGAACTGGTCCGGGGTCTTGTTGGCCACCACGGACTTCGGCAACGCGGCCGGCAGCACACCAATCAGCAGCAGGCTGCCGAGGGCCGGAGCCGCCCAGCATTGCAGCGGCAGAAACGCCTGCGCCAGGTTGGCGATGATCCAGCCGATCAGGGCGATGAACACCAGCACCATGCTGTGCAGTTCATGGTCGTACACCGGTTTTTTCAATTGCAGGTAAACCAGTGCGATCAGCGTGATGACGCCCAGCACCAGGTTCAGCAGGCCATTGACGCTCAGTGCCCGACCTTGTTCCAGACGCAGACGGTCGGCCAGTGCATGACCCAGCAGCAGCGCCAGCGGCAGCAGGCACGGCAGGATGTAGGTCGGCAGCTTGCCGTTGGCCAGACTGAAAAACGCCAGCGGCATCACCAGCCACAGCAGCAGGAAGGCAATGCCCGGTTGAGCACGGGTCTGCCAGGCTTGCTTGAAGGCCGGCGGCAACATGCCGACCCACGGCAGGCTGAACGCGACCAGCAACGGCAGATAGAACCACCACGGCGCATCATGTTGAGCGTCGTCACCGGCAAAGCGGCGGATGTGTTCGTGCCAGAAGAAGAACCGCCAGTAGTCCGGCTCCTGCGCATGAACCGCGAGGACCCAGGGCAGGCTGACGATGATCGCGACGGCAATCGCCACCGGACCGTAGATCAGCAGCTCACGCCAGCGCTTCTGCCAGAGCATCCACGGCAGGGCGATCAGCACCGGCAGCAGCCAGGCGAGAAAACCCTTGGTCATGAACCCCATGCCACAGGCCAGCCCCAACACCGCCCAACTGGCCAGACGTTGCCCGGTACTGCGGCTGTCGACAGCAAACCATAGCGCCACGAGGCTCAGGTTGACCCAGAAGGTGAACTGCGGATCGAGGTTGGCGTAACCTGCCTGGCCAGCGACGACGGTAAAGCTCATGTAGAGGAGGGCGCAGATGAAGCTTTTGCGCGGCTCGTTCCACAACCGGCGGGCGATCAGGAAGCACAACAGCACACTCAATCCGGTGCTGAGGGCCGAGGCGAAACGCACACCGAACAGGTTCTGCCCGAACAATTCCTGGCCGAGCGCGATCATCCAGTAACCGGCAATCGGTTTCTCGAAATAGCGCAGGCCCATGAAATGCGGGGACACCCAGTTGCCGCTCAGCAGCATGTCCTGGCTGATCTGTGCGTAACGGGTTTCATCGGGAATCCACAAGCCATGCGTGCCGAGCGGCAGCAGGTAGGCCAGCAGAAAAAGTCCGATCAGCAGCGGCAATGCCCAGCGTTTGCTCATGCGCCTTGCACTCCCAGCCAGCCTTCACGGCCTTCGAGGGCGCCACGTTGCACACGGCCGACAGGCAATGTGTTGAGAAACTCGGGCAGCAGGTCGCCCAAAGGTTTGAACTCGATGTGTCGCTGGCGTGCATCGGCCAGCAATCGACGAAACTCTTCGGCCATCAGAATCCCTTCTACTTCGGCATGAATGGTGTAGTTGTTGAGGTTGTCCGGACGGAACCGGTCAAGGATGAAGGTGTTGAAGTCCTTCGCCGCCACGGTCGGGCCGACCACTTCGTCGAAGGTTGGCATGTCCACCGGAATCTGCGGCGCACCCACCGAACCATCGGCCAACAGAGGTCGAAACACCTGTTGCCCGCGGCAGTCGCTGTTGTAGCGAAAACCGAAGGTTTCCTTGGCTTCGATCACGCGTTCGTCCGCACGCCAGCCGGCGGCGGCCGAGCACTGGATCTTCTCGCCGATGATGTCGCTGAGGGTGTCGACGCCGCGACGGATCTGCTCGATCAGTTGCGCGTCGCTCCAGGTGCCGGCATTGGCCTGCCAGCCATGGTGATCCCAGGCGTGCAGGCCGACTTCATGACCGGCGTCCCGGGCCTGACGCATCAGGTGCCCGAGATCGCGACCGATCGGCTTGCCGGGCCAGGCGGTGCCGGCCAGCAGAATGTCCCAGCCGTAAAGGCCGGCAGCATTGGAACGGAGCATTTTCCAGAGGAATTGCGGGCGGATCAGGCGCCACAGATGTCGGCCCATGTTGTCCGGGCCGACACTGAAGAAAAACGTTGCCTTGACCTGCGCTTCGTCGAGGATTTCCAGCAGCCGGGGCACCCCTTCACGGGTGCCTCGGTAGGTGTCGACATCGATACGAAGACCTGCCTGCATTAACGCTTGTCCGCGATTTCGAGCATGGCTTCACGCAGGAAGAAGTCGAGCGTGTTGCCGATGGTCTCGCGCATTTCCACGGTCGGCTCCCAGTTCAGCAGGCGCTTGGCGTTGGCGATGCTTGGCTTGCGGTGTTCCACGTCCTGGTAACCGGCACCGTAGAACGCCTTGCTTTCCACGTCGCGGAAACCGGCGAATGGAGGGAAGTTGGAGCGCAGCGGGTGAGCTTCGAACTGACGCAGCAGTTCTTCGCCCAGTTGACGGATGCTGGCTTCGTTTTCCGGGTTGCCGATGTTGATGATCTGGCCGTTGCAGACATCGTTGTCGTTATCGATGATGCGGGCTAGCGCTTCAACGCCGTCAGCGATGTCGGTGAAGCAGCGTTTCTGCTCGCCGCCGTCGAACAGGCGGATCGGCGTGCCTTCCACCAGGTTCAGGATCAGCTGGGTGATGGCGCGGGAGCTGCCGATACGGGCCGAGTCCAGACGGTCCAGACGCGGACCCATCCAGTTGAACGGACGGAACAGGGTGAAGTTCAGGCCTTTGGCGCCGTAAGCCCAGATTACGCGGTCCAGCAGTTGCTTGGAGACCGAGTAGATCCAGCGCTGCTTGTTGATCGGGCCGACGATCAGGTTCGAGCTGTCTTCGTCGAAGTTCTTGTCCTGGCACATGCCATAGACTTCGGAGGTCGACGGGAAGATCACGCGCTTGTTGTACTTGACGCAGTAGCGAACCAGTTTCAGGTTCTCTTCGAAGTCCAGTTCGAACACGCGCAGCGGGTTGCGGGTGTATTCGATCGGCGTGGCGATGGCCACCAGCGGCAGGACTACGTCGCACTTCTTGATGTGGTACTCGATCCACTCGGAGTGAATGCTGATGTCGCCTTCGACGAAGTGGAAGTTCGGGTGGTCGCGCAGACGGGAGATGGCGTCGGAACCGATGTCCAGGCCATAGACTTCGTAGCGGTCGTCACGCAGCAGACGCTCGGACAAGTGGTTACCGATGAAGCCGTTGACGCCCAGGATCAGCACGCGGGTGCGGCGTGGTGCACGGCCGGACTCGGCGCCGCGCAGCAGCGAACCGTCTACCAGACCCAGCTCGTTGGCCAGTTGCGGGCCGCTCAGGTACAGGCCGTTGTCGTTGCGCTGACCGGCGTTGATCACCAGCGAGTCTTCACCGCAGGCAATGCGCAGCGGATCGACGCTGATCACGCGGCCAGGGGCCTGACCGTCGTTGCCCTTGACGACTTCGGCGCTCCAGACGATCAGCTTGTGCTCGCCCACGGCGCAGAAGGCGCCCGGGTATGGACGGGTCACGGCGCGAACCAGGTTGAACAGTTCTTCGGCCGGTTTTGCCCAGACCAGCTTGCCGTCAGCCGGGGTACGGCGACCAAACACGGTGGCTTTGGATTCGTCTTGCGGGGTTTCGGTGATCTTGCCTTGCAGCATGTTCGGCAGGGTGTCACGCAGCAGATCGCTGGCAGCGGTACGCAGCTTGGCGTGCAGGCTCAGACCGGTATCGCTGCGCTCGATGGCCACGCGTTGCTGGGCGACGATGGCGCCGGCATCAGCGCGCTTGACCATGCGGTGCAGGGTAACGCCGGTTTCGGTTTCGCCGTTGACCAGCACCCAGTTGGCCGGTGCGCGACCACGGTAGCGTGGCAGCAGCGAGCCGTGCAGGTTGAACGCACCTTTTTTGGCGAGGGCCAGCAGCGGCTCGCTCAGCAGGTTGCGGTAGTAGAACGAGAAAATGTAATCCGGGTCGAGCTTGGCGATGCGCTCGATCCACAGCGGGTGGTTGGCGTCTTCCGGCGCGTGCACCGGGATGCCCTTGTTGGCGCACAGTTGCGCAACCGAGGCGTAGAAGGCGTTTTCCTTCGGATCATCGGCGTGAGTGAACACTGCTGCAATGTCGTAGCCGCTGTTCAACAGGGCTTCAATGCCGGCGCAGCCAATATCGTGGTAAGCGAAGACAACGGTTTTTGCACTCATGAGAGAACCTGATCGGAAGAAGTGGAAGTAGAAGAGAGACCATCAACGGTGACCGCAGGTGCCGGGGAGGCCGGCTGACTGCGCAACACCTTTTCAATGAAGAAACGCGGGCGAGCTCGCACGTCGCTGTACATGCGCCCCAGGTATTCACCCAGCAGGCCCATACCGATGAACTGGCCACCGGTAAACACGAACAGCACCGCAAACAGTACGAAAGTGCCGTCACCGGCCCAGCCCGCGCCGAACGCCAGGCGCAGGATGATCAGCGCAACGGCGAACAGCACACCCAGACCGGCCATGGCGAAGCCGACGATGCTCAACAGACGCAACGGCGTGGTGGTCATGCAGGTCACCAGATCGAACATCAGGTTGATTAGGCGCATCGGGCTGTATTTCGAATCACCGTGTTCGCGCTCGGCGTGGGCCACGACGATTTCGGTGGTGTGACGGGCGAAACTGTTGGCCAGGATCGGAATGAACGTGCTGCGTTCGCGGCAGGCGAGCATCGCGTCGATGATGGTGCGGCGATAGGCGCGCAGCATGCAGCCGTAGTCGCTCATGGCCACGCCGGTGGAGCGTTGCACGGCGAGGTTGATCAGCTTCGACGGATAGCGGCGCAGGGCTGAATCCTGACGGTTACCGCGCACGGTGCCGACCACGTCGTAGCCTTTTTCGGCTTCGGCCACCAGACGCGGGATTTCTTCCGGCGGGTTTTGCAGGTCGGCGTCAAGGGTAATCACCACGTCGCCCTTGCACTGTTCGAAACCGGCCATGATCGCCGCGTGCTGACCGTAGTTGCGATTGAGGATGACCGCTACGAACGGGCTGTTTTCACGCCCGGCGGCTTCCTCGAGCATGTTGGCCGATTCATCGCGACTGCCGTCGTCGACCAGCACGATTTCGTAGTCATGTTTGAGTTGGGCGCAGGCCGCCTCTGTGCGCCGAAGCAGCTCAGGCAGACTGTCCTCTTCGTTGTAGACCGGGATGACGATCGACACGCATTTTATCGGGTAAGGTCTCACGAGCGTTTGTCCATAAGGGTGGCGATGGCACCGACAACACGATCCAGATCCTGGTCGGTCATGTCGGGGAACAGCGGAATCGAGCACAGCCGCGCCGAGTTCCATTCGGTGTTGGGCAGATACAGATCAGGGTCACGCTGGCGGTACCAGGTGTGCAAGTGGGTGGCAATGAAGTGGATACCGGTGCCGATGCCTTGCTCCTGCAGACCTTTCATGAAGGCTTCGCGATCCATCCCGCAGCGCTCGCTGTCGATGCGCAGGATGAACAGGTGCCAGGCGTGCTGCTGGGCGTACTGCGGCACGGCCAGCGGTTGCACCGGCAGACCTTCGAGTTTTTGCAGGTATTGGGTGGCCAGTTCAGTACGGCGGGCGTTGATGGCGTCCAGACGCTGCAGTTGCACCAGGGCAATCGCGGCGTTGATGTCGGACAGGTTGTATTTGAAGCCCGGTTCCATGACTTGGGCCTGCGGTTTGCGGCCACCGGTCAGGCGGTCGTAGGCATCGACGCCCAGACCGTGAAACTTGAGCATGCGTACACGGGCGGCCAGGGCTTCATCGTCGGTGACGAACATCGCGCCTTCGGCGCAGGTCATGTTCTTGATCGCGTGGAACGAGAAGATCGCCGTGCCGTGGGAGCCGACGTGGCGGCCCTTGTAGCGGGTGCCGGCAGCGTGGGCGGCGTCTTCGATGACTGCGATGCCATGCTTGTCGGCCAGGGCATACAGCGGATCGAGATCGAACGCGGCGCCGGCGTAATGCACGGGAATGATGGCTTTGGTGCGCGGCGTGATGGCGGCTTCGATGCGGGCCGCGTCGGTCATCAGGGTGTCGCGGTCGACATCGACGAACACCGGCGTGGCGCCGAGCAGGGAAATCATGTTGCCGGTGGAGACCCAGGTCTGCGAAGGCGTGATGACTTCATCGCCAGGGCCAATGCCCAGGGCCAGCAGGGTGATGTGCATCCCGCCGGTGGCAGACGACAGTGCAACGGCGTGCTTGCAACCCACGTACTGCGCGAACTGTTCTTCAAGTGCCTGGTTTTTCGGCCCGGTGGTGATCCAGCCTGAACGCAGTACCTGTTCGACGGCCGCAATTTCCTCATCGCCAATACTCGGGCGGGAGAAGGGGAGAAACGCCTGACTCATGGACACCTCATTGCGATAAAAATGGACAGATCCATCTGTTCATCGGATCCAATCCCAGCGTAGACGCAAAAAACAGGTTTTGCATCAACGAGTTGCTGGAGCAGCAAGACGTCGGGGGTTGGTTGACTTTTCAGGCGTTGCCCGGCAGGTTGGGCGGTACCGACTGAGGACCTATCCACCTAAGGTTATTCCCGATTTTGTGAAAGGAATATGAAAAACCGGTCGGTGAATCGTTTATCTGGAATTCATACAGCCGCTGTTCAGACTTCTGCGGTTTTATCGGAAAAGTCCTACTACAAGACTCTTCTTTACATCAAGTTCATTGCAGTTGTTAGTTGTTGTGCTGGACTGTTTTTACTCAAGGCCTTTCGTTTGAGCAGCTTATCCGTTACCCCTTCAGAATCCATCAGAAGTAACCCTTTGTCCTTGTATCTGGCGCGTTTGGCACCTTCCAGCCAACTCACCATGCGTTACGTTTTGCAGGATGCCGCCGACCGTCTCGGCTTTGAAGACATGAATGTCGAGGACATTCCGTGGCACGCCTTACAACCCGAAGATGTTGTGGCGTTAGTCTCGGCATTGCGTGCAGACAACTATGCCCCCAACACCTCTTCACTTTATGTAAATGCCATTCGCGGCGTGATGAACGAAGCCTGGCGCATGAGCCTGATCACTCAGGATCATCTTTTGAAAATGCGTTCGGTCAAGGGCATCGCCGGTACGCGACTGTCTCAGGGGCGCAATCTGAAGCGCACGCTGATTCACGAATTGATGGAAGTCTGCGCCGCCGACCCGCGCCCGCAGGGGCTGCGTGACGCTGCCGTGATTGCACTGTTGTACGGCACCGGCATGCGCAAGTCAGAGTCGGTGGATCTGGATTTGAACCAGGTGGATTTCACTGAACGCAGCCTGTGCGTCAACGCCAAGGGCAACAAGCAACTGATCAAGTACGCACCGGCCTGGGCGTTCGCCAAACTCAATACCTGGCTGGAATTTCGCCGTTCCGAGCTCAAGGAAGGTGAAAGCGACGATGCGTTTCTGTTCAACCGCATTCGCCGAGGCAGCCACATCACCCGCGAGCGCATCACCAAACACGCGATCTATTACATCGCCCGCCAGCGCGGCACGCAGGTCGGGGTGAAGATCATGCCCCACGATTTCCGCCGTTCATTCATCACCCGGGTGATCGAGGAGCACGACCTGTCGATTGCCCAGAAACTGGCGCACCACAGCAATATCCAGACGACCGCCAACTACGACGTGCGCGACGACAACGAGCGGCGCCGCGCCGTGGATCGTTTCGATCTGTAGCTGAACGTCAGGACGCTTCGAAGACGTGGGCGGCCCCAAGTATCGATAGTTGCACGGCGCTGCCGGCCGGTGGCGCGTGCATCCCGGTGCTGCGAACCAATAGCGAACGGCCGGATTCTTCGTTGACGCTGGCGCAAAGTTCGACCGTCAGGGTGCAGGTGTTGCCGCCGAAGTCGCGTTCGGTGACGACGGCATTGCAGCCCTCCGAGTCGGCGGGAAGGTCGGACAGCTGAAGCTGTTCCGGGCGCAGCATGATCTGCGCCGGGCCGGAGAAACCGTTGCTGTTCACCGCGATCCGTCCCAGATCGCAATGGGCCCAGCCGTCCTCGATCCGCGCCGGCATGACCACCGCTTCGCCGAGAAAACGTGCGGTCTGCTCGTCGTCCGGATAGCGGTAGAGGTCCATCGGATGCCCCGATTGCACCAGTCGCCCGTCACGCATGACGGCCAATTGGTCGGCAAACGACAGCGCTTCGCTTTGGTCGTGGGTGACCAGAATCGTGGTCACACCGGCCTCTTCGAGCAGGCGGGCGACCATTTTGCGCATGGCGCCGCGCAGGCCGGTGTCGAGGGCGGAAAAGGGCTCATCCAACAGCATCAGGCGTGGTTGCTGGGCCAGTGCCCGGGCGAGTGACACCCGTTGCTGCTGACCACCGGACAATTCATGAGGCCAGCGCGCGGCCATGTTGGCGTTCAGGGCCACGCTGTCCATCAGCGCCTGAATGCGCTCGGTTCTGGCGCTGCCGGTCTCGCTGAGCCCGAAACCGATGTTGTCCGCCACGGTCATGTGAGGAAACAGCGCGCCATCTTGCGGTACATAGCCGATCTGCCGTTGGTAGGCGGGCACGGCGTGGGTGCTGTCGACCAGCGTCTGGCCGTTGAGCGTCAGGCTGCCGGTATCGGGAAATTCGAACCCGGCGATCATTCGCAGCAGCGTGGTCTTGCCGGAGCCTGACGGGCCGACGATCACGGTGCGGCTGCCCGTCGGGACGGACAGGTTGATGGTGTCCAGCGCCGTTTGCGCGCCGAAGGATTTGCTGAGATTGATGATGTCGAGAGCGTTCATCGGCCGGCACTGCGCCTGGATTGGTGATAGAGGATGGCCGTGAGCGGCAGCGAAAGCACCACCATCAGCAGCGCGTAAGGCGCTGCGGCGGCGTAGTCGATTTCGCTGGTCATGGCCCAGAAACCGGTGGCCAGGGTGCGCGTGCCATTGGGCGCGAGCAACAGGGTTGCGGTCAATTCATTGGTGATCGCCAGGAACACCAGCGCGGCACCCGCTGCCGCACCGGGCGCGGCCAGGCGCAGGGTGATCAGCCACAAGGCGCGCAGGGGCGAGCGACCGAGGCTTTGCGCGATGTTTTCCAGCTCCACCGGCGCCTGGGCGAAACCGGCACGCAGGCTGACCAGCGCTCGCGGCAGGAACATCAGCAGGTACGCCAGCAGCACGGTGATGGTGGTCTGGTAGATCGGCCGGGCGAAGTGAATCGTCACGGTGACCAGCGCCAGTGCCACGACAATCCCCGGCAGAGAACTGGTGATGTAGTTACAGCCTTCAAGCAGACGCTGCAGCTTGCCGGGCGCGCGGATCGACAGCCAGGCAATCGGAATCGCGGCAAGGCTGGTCAACAACGCCCCGGCCACACCGAACGACAGGGTCTGAAGCAGCGCCGGCAACAACTCTTCGCCTTGCCAGACCTCGGCGCCGCCCGCGATCAGCCACTTGCCCAGCGTCAGCATCGGGACGCCGAGCGCCAGCAGGCAGGTCAGGACTTGCAGACACAGGCCCAGCGCGGCGGTGCCACGTTTGAGGCGCACGGTCCGCTGTTCGCGGGCGCTGCCGGAACCGACCCGGGCATAACGTGCCTGGCCTCGGGCGCTGGATTCAACGGTCAGCATCGCCAGACAGCACAGCGCCAATACACTGGCGAGCATATTGGCGGCCGGACCGTTAAAGGTGGATTTGAACTGATCGAAAATGGCGGTGGTGAACGTATCGAAGCGAATCATTGCGTACAGGCCGTACTCGGCCAGCAGGTGCAGACCCACCAACAGCGCACCGCCACAGATCGCCAGCCGTAATTGCGGCAAGACCACCCGGAAGAACACGGCCCACGGCTTGAGGCCGAGGGATTCGGCAACGTCTTCAATCGCCGGGTCGAGGCGACGCAATGTCGCCGCGATCGGCAGATAAAGGAACGGAAAATAGGCGATCACCGACACCAGCACGCCGGCCGGCAATCCATTGATCGACGGAATCAGGCTGACCCACGCGTAACTGTGCACGAACGCCGGCACCGCCAGCGGCGCGACCGCCAGCAGTGACCACAATCGTCGCCCAGGCAGATTGGTGCGTTCGGTCAACCAGGCGAGAGTGGTGCCGAGCACAATGCAGATTGGCAGGGTGATCAATACCAGCAATACGGTGTTGATCAGCAGTTCGGCCACCCGGGGGCGGAAGATCAACGCTTCGATGGTCGCCCAACCGGTGTACCACGACACGCCGATGACAAAACCGATCGGCAGTAACGACAGCAGTGACACACCGATCGCCAGCACGACCACCCAAGGGCTCCCGCGACCGTTGAGGGCGCGGGTCCTGCGTGAACGGTTGGCGGGGGGCGCCGCAGCGATCCCCGCCGGTAATGTTTCAGGCATCAATTACAGCAGTCCTGCCTGGGTCATCAGTTCGACGGCTTTCTTGCTGTCGAGCTTCGATGCGTCAACTTTTGGCGCGTCCAGATCCTTCAACGGCACCAGTTTGGCGTTGGATGCTGCGTCCTTGCCCACGGCGTATTCAAAGGAGTTGCCGGTGCGCAAAACTTCCTGGCCCTGCTTGCCAGTGATGTACTGGAGGAATTTCTGAGCCTCGTCCTTGTGCTTGCTGGACGCCAGCACGCCACCGCCGGAAATGCTCACGAACGCGCCCGGGTCTTGATGCTTGAAGTAGTGCAGGGCGGTGTTCTTGCTGTTTTCGCCGGTCTTGGACTGATCGACGAAGTAGTAATAGTGATAGATCACGCCGCTGTCGATCTGCCCGGCATTGACCGCTTTGAGCACGGAGCTGTTGCCACGGTAGGCGGTGAAGTTGGCTTTCATGCCCTTGAGCCATTCAAGGGTGGCGGCTTCGCCTTTCTGTTCCAGCACGGCGGCAACGATGGCCTGGAAATCCGCACCGGCAGGCGAGGCGGCCCAGCGGCCTTTCCAGGCTGGGGAGGCGAGGTCCGTCAGGGATTTTGGCAGGTCTTTTTCCGCCAGTTTCGCCGGGTTATAGACGAATACGGTGGAGCGAGCGGCGATGCCGACCCACTGGCCGTGCGCCGGACGATAGGCCGCGCCCACTTGTTCAAGCGTGGCCGGTGCTACCGGAGCGAACAGCTTGGCGTTGTCCACCAGCACCATCGCCGGGGAGTTTTCCGTCAGGAACACGTCTGCCGGAGAAGACGCACCTTCCTGCACGATCTGGTTGCCCATTTCCGTGTCGTCGCCATTACGGATCGTGACCGGGATCCCGGTTTCTTCGGTGAAGCCGGCGACCCACGCCTTGGTCAGGGTTTCATGCTGGGCGTTGTAGACCACGATACCAACCGAGTCGGCGGCAAACACCTGGCCGGCAGCCAGCAGCGCCGTCGCCAGAGCAGCGTGCTTGAGAAAGGACGGAATGGATGAACTCATGACGGGGCAGCTCCTGTTTTTTAGACGTTATGGGCAACCGTTCGCGGGGAAATTTCAATGCGAATGATTTGCATATGTTGGCTGGCTGGCAATGTAGAGAGGCAAATGAGAAAAAAACGTCAAACAAACCGTTAATACATGTCATTGCCATTCAGGTTAGCAGTCACTTGGCGGGGACGCCGGGCGAACCCGGCGTTGTCTTTCAGGAGCCTTGGGGGAGGTAGGCGACGCTTTGATCTTCGCGTCCGTGGAACACTTGTTCGCCGCGGGTCGGGGTGGTGGTGATGACTTGATGGTCGCGACCGAGCTGCTCGAGTGGCACCGGATCGCCGGTGCGGTACTGGGCGACAAAGATGGTCCGTTGAGGATCCCAATGCCGGCCGCTGGTGCGCTCCAGCCACTCGAACATCGCGGCAGCATCGCCATCACGCGGGAAATCCCGGGTTTCCGGCACGTAGTAGAACGGTGCACCGCCGGTCTGCAGGTACATCGGCACTTTGTTGTCCACCTCGACCATGACCATGTGCCACTGACTCAATGGCGCCTTTTGGCTGGCTTGCAGGCGCACGGTCTCGCCGAAACGGATCGCGCCGCCGCCGCTGTTGGTCCACGGGTAAAGCACGCCGAGAATACCGAGCAGCAGGACGGTAGCCACGCCGAAACCGATTTTCAGGCCACGCCCGCCGAACGGGCTTTCGGCATTGCGCGCAGCCATGCGCCGAGTGATCCACCAGGCCCCGAGCAGTTGCGCGAACGGCACCAGCGGCAGCACGTAGTAACTACGCCGGCTGCCACTGGCGGTGAAGAACAGCATCAACAACCCCAGGCCCTGAATCAGCCAGCGGGTGTCCGGTTCGATGTGTTTCCAGTTCCGCGCGGCAACCCACAGGGCGATGATCCAGCACGGCGCCCAGGGCAGGGTATACACCGGCAGGTACAACAAATAGGTGTAGATCGGGCCGATGTTGTCGAACGGCTGGAAGAACCGCACGACGTTTTCCCTCAGCACCAATCCCAGGCCGCTTTCCCCGTAGTTCGGCGCGCCGTAGAGATGGGACAGCAGGAATGGCGTCATATAGAACGCCCCGGCCACCAGCAGCGCCCCGAGCAGGCGCAGGTTGAGATGGCGCTTCCAGCGGCCTTCATTCAGCAGGTGCGGCAACAGCACCAGCCCCGGCAGGATGAAGCCGATCAGGCCTTTGAACAGCGAAGTCAGGGACAGCAAAACGCAGAACACTAAATAGCGTGAAAACCGAGTGTCATCCGGCCCGCGCCAGTACCACCAGACTGCCGCCAGCACACCGCACACCGTCAGGATGTCGGCCGTGGCGACCCGCGCCCAGAACACGAAATAGAACGTGGTCGCCAGCATCCACCCGGCGATCAGGCCGGTGCCTTTGCGAAACAGGCGCTCGCCCAGCAGGTACACCAGCCAGACGCTCAACCACGCGGACACCACCGAAGACAGGCGCAACGACCAGTGATCCAGGCCACCGGTCAGCCAGGCGGTTGCGGTGATCAGCCAATACGACAACAACGGTTTGTCGTAGTAGGGATCGCCCTTGAGGTACGGGTCGAAGTAATCGCCGGTTTGCAGCATCTGCAACGCGATGTTGGCCCAGCGGGTTTCTGCGCCCCAGAGTTCGCGGCTGCCCAGGCCGAGCAGCAACATCAGGGCGCTGGCGGCCAGCAGGAGCAGCAGGGCGCCCCGTTCATTGTTGCGTAAGGTCATGGCTGGCTCTGCGCAAAGATGAAGATCTGCAGATTGCCGCGACGGTAGTGCTTGCCGTCCACCGGCAGCAATTCGACTTCCTGCTCTTCCTGGGTACTGTTGACGCGCAAGACCACACCGACCGCGCCTTTTTTCCGCGCATCGGTCATCCATTGGCCGACGTTTTCCATGGTGACTTTACGCGCCGCCATGGCCGGGTCTTCGAGGCCGTATTTGAGTTCACCGATCGTGTTGAACAGATCCACTTGCGGCCGCTTCAAACGCCACGACAGCGCCGAGGCTGCGCCCAGGTCGTTGCTCAGCAAGGATGAGGTTTCACCCAGTTCCTGTTGATGCTCGGCAATGAACTGGTCAGGCATCTTGCTGTTGACGATCTGCGCCGGCATGGCCGCAGGCAGCAACGCCACCAGCAGACCGATGCCCAGCGCCGGCATCGCCCATAACGTCAGTGGTCGCAACACCTGCAAGGCGTTGGCGATGATCCAGCCCACCAGCACGATGTACACCAGCGACAGGCTGAACATCTCGGTGTTTTCGTAGATTTCTTTGGTCGCTTGCAGATAAAGCAGCGCCACCAGCGCAGCGCTGGCGATGACGGTATTGATCACGCCGTTCAGGCGCAGGACGCGGCCACTGTGCTGATCCAGCCAGTTGACCACGGTCTGCCCCATCAAGAGTGCGATTGGAAGCAGGCACGGCATGATGTAGGTCGGCAGTTTGCCGCTGCTCAGGCTGAAAAAGGCCAGCGGCAGCAGGAACCACAGTGCCAGGTAAGCGGTTTTCGCCTCACGCTTTTCACGCCAGGTGCGCAGGAGCGTCGAAGGCAGCAGCACGGCCCACGGCAGAGTGGAGGCGAACAGCAGCGGCAGATAGAACCACCACGGGCGAGCATGTTGCGCGGCATCGCCGGCGGCAAAGCGACGGATGTGTTCGTGCCAGAAGAAGAACCGCCAGAAGTCAGGTTCCCGGTAATGAACAGCCAACACCCACGGCAGGCTGATCAGCACGCAAACCACCACGGCGACCAGTCCGTAGCGCACCAGTTCGCCGAAGCGACGTTGCCAGATCATGTAGGGCAGGGCGATCAGTACCGGCAGCAGCAAGGCCAGAAAGCCCTTGGTCATCAGGCCCATGCCGCACGCCACACCCAGCAGCGCCCAGCCACCCAGGCGAGCGCGGGGCGTGCGGCTGTCGATGGCAAACCACACGGCCACCATGCTCAGGTTGACCCACAGGGTGAACTGCGGATCGAGGTTGGCATAACCGGCCTGACCGGCAATCAGCCCGAAACTCATATAAAGCAGGGCGCTCGCGGCGCTGATGCGCGGGTTGTTCCAGAGCCGGCGGGCCATCAGGTAAGTCAGCCAGACGCTGGCACCGGTACTCAGCGCCGAAGCGATACGCACGCCGAACAGGTTGTCACCGAAGATCGCCTGACCGATCGCAATCATCCAGTAACCGGCGATCGGCTTCTCGAAATAGCGGATGCCCATGAAGTGCGGGGCCACCCAGTTGCCGCTGAGCAGCATTTCCTGGCTGATCTGGCCATAGCGGGTTTCATCGGGGATCCACAGGCCGTGAGTCATCAACGGCAGCAGGTAAAACACCACGAAAGCCAGAATCAGGCCGGGGATGGCCAAGCGTTCGAAAGTTGTGGCGGGGGGAAAATGACGGGCAGCGTGTCGCAGCGGGTTGTTTTCAGACGTCATGACAGAGCCTTGGTACCGAACGAAGTTCTTGTGTCGATGACCTGCCCGGCGCGTTCCTGAGCGGGCGTGTCATCGTGTTGAATGAATGCAGGTGTCGGGCGTTTCCTGTATCCAGAGAACTGTCGTACCTCCAGGCCGAAGTTCTCGCGATAAAGCCAAGCTTAAAAAAAACAGTTGTCCAGTAAATCGGGGGCAGATACATGTCTCATTACAAATTAATGAAATCAGCGCTGGTTAGTTGAAAAAAAGTTCAGCCTTGCCGACCCGATCCAACTAAAGCATTAATGATTTTTGAGTTGGGACCAAGCGTCGGCATTCATGATGCCCAGCACTTTAAGTTGCCCCTTGTCATCGATGCGTACGAACAGGGTGCTGCCGTAATCGGCGGCGATTGCGTGGGGGAAACCGGTCTGTTTTTCAAAGTCGCTGATGCAGCCGCTGTGGGTGACCAGCACCAGATTGCGTTGCGCCACCTTGTGCGCCACCACGTCGTTGCGCAGTGAAGAACCACAGGACTCAAGCCAGATCTGGGCTGTGGCGTCCTGCCCGAACATGGCACGCGCCGTTTGCACGGTACGCGTCAGCGGGCTGGTGAACACCTGAGCCTGCTGCATGCCCAGTGCCACGAAGCCTTTGCCCACCAGCGCTGCAGAGTCGTTGCCGGCCTTGGTGATGCCGTCGGCCGGGCCCAGGCAAAGATTGTCGGAACGGTCGCAACGTTCGGCATGACGCACCAGAGCAACGACTTCGCCGGCCTGCCAGGCCTTGGTCAAATCAGCCTTGGCCGCATGGCCGGCCTGGCCCAGATCGATGGGCGAACGGGTCATCCAGACGAAGCCGCTGACCAGCGCAATGACCAGTAACGAACCGATGATGGTCAGCAGTCTTCCAAGTCGCAGCGTCCGGCGTTGTTTATATGTCGCTGTTAATTGCATCTGTCGCTCCACGGCATGCCCCTTGACGTCGCAGGCGAGATTGGCCGGCGATTTAACCAACTTTTATAGTTTTGAACTTGAATAATGGCTGAACATTACGTTTGTGCACGTTGGGGGGCAGTGAAGAACATGTGAAAAATTTGCGAGAGTTGAAAATGCGCAATTAATCGGGTGTTTGATAACCAAACTCAAATACCCTTTTTTTACCGGCCTGGCTTAACAAATGTTTATGTTTGCGGTGAAGCTGCGCAGGTTCGGTCAATGTCGCGGAGCTCGCCTGTTTTTGACCGCGAAGTCTGAAATCAGCAGTGGAGTCATCGACCCGAATGGATCTCAAGCAAAGCCTGACGAAACGGATCGTCATCGTGTTCGCTTTGATGAGCGCCCTGGTCGCCGGGGTGTTTGCGCTGGGCATCGTTGCCGCCGTGCATGTGGTCGAACACAAACTGGCCACCAGCACTCTGAGTGGCGGCCTGCACCGGTTGCTGGCAATGGATGACATCAATCGCTGGAGCCATCAGCCGGAAAAGAGTGAATTATTTTTTTTCGAAGGCGGACCCGGGCCCATGGCACTGATTCCGTCACTGGCCGCGCTGTCACCCGGATTCCAGGAAATCATGTTCAACGGCGACGATTTTTTCGCGATGGTCGAGGTGGTCGGCGGGCGCAAATACGTGCTGCTGCGTGATCAGGAAAGCCTCGAACAACGTGAGCGGTTGCTGTTCATCGTGGTCACGGTCGGGTTTCTCCTGAGCATCCTGCTGGCGATCATGCTCGGTCGGCTGTTGGCGCGGCGCGTGATGGCGCCGGTCATTCGTCTGGCTCGCCAGGTTCGCCACCGCGATCAGCTGTTGGTGCTGGCGCCCCCGCTGCACCCGGACTATGCAGCGGATGAAGTGGGAGAGCTGGCGTTGTCGTTCGATCAGACGCTGGGGCGTTTGCGTGAAACCCTGAGCCGCGAAAAACTGTTCACCAGCGATGTCAGCCATGAACTGCGCACGCCGTTGATGGTGCTGGGCGGCTCCTGTGAATTGTTGCTCGCCAACCCGTCGCTGGATCCCCGTTCGACCGCACAGGTCAATCGCATCGCCCGGGCCAGCCACGAGATGCGCCAACTGGTCGATACCTTCCTGATGCTGGCTCGCGCCGAGGATGATGCCGGCAATGATATTTGCGTCACCCTCAAGGAAGTCGCCGATGCTCAGTGCGAGATCTGGGGCCGACTGATTCGCGAAAAAGGGCTGGAGTTTTACTACGACGTGGATCAGCCCTGCATGGAACGTTTCAACCTGACGTTTCTGCAATCGGTGATGGGTAACCTGCTGCGCAATGCCTGGCATTACACCGATCGGGGTTTTGTCCGATTGACCGTGATGGCAAACGGTTTTGTCGTGGAAGACAGTGGCATCGGCATTCCGGAAGAACAGCGCCAGGCCGTATTTCAGCCCTTCGTGCGCGGTGACGAAGGTCGGGGAGAGGGGCTTGGGCTGGGATTGTCGCTGGTGCAGCGGATCTGCAAGCGACAGCAATGGCAGGTGAACCTGAGTACGGGCGAATCCAACGGTTGCCGCTTCAGCGTGAAGTTGAGCCCTGCCGCTCAGGACGCCGGCGGACAGCCCCGTCCATTGCCCGCCGCCTGAGTGATCTGCGCAGCCAGTCGCTTGACGTTGTTCTGTTGTGCAATCACCAGTTCATTGATGCTCGGCCCGGACGGCGTTTGCAGGACTGAACGGCAAGTGAGCAGCCCATTGTCGGATTCACCGGTTGCGCGCAGTCGCCATTTGGCGTCGATCAGCGCGTATTGCCCGGGAAGCGAATCAAAACGCTGCACGTCGATGCGCACCGAGACTTTGCGTGACCCGCCGGCATTGCTCAGTTGATCCACCAGCGCACTGCGCAACTCATCGGCCAGGCTGGCGCCCCACCATTCGGTTTCCAGAATCGCCAGGCCACTGTTGCCCTGGCGGATGACGATCTGCGGCCGGTCGACCTGCGGCGGTACGCTGATGCCTTCAATCGCGATGTCCGAGCCCGATCTGCCGGCCGCCGGTTGTGCCGGGGTCAGAGTATGAAAGCTGATCGGGTCGCTGCGACAGGCACCCAGCAGCAGGCACGCAGCCAGCACGGTGAACTTCAGCGGTAAAGCCATGGGACAGCTCCTGTGCTCAATTGCGCGGCGGTCCTTTGAGATCCAGCGGCGCGGCGTTGTCGGGGCGACCGCGAATCAGCGATTCCGGATGACGGCCCAGGTAATCCGACAGTTCACGCAACGAGCGCGACATGCGCCCGAGTTCGTCGAGGGTCTGGGTCAGTTGCTCGCGTTGCGGCGAGTCTTCGGCCAAGGTCGAGCTGGCCGATTGCAGGGTCTTGCTCACGTCCGCCAGGGTGCTCTGAACACCGGGCAGGGTCTTGGCGTTGAATTGGGTCAGGCCTTTGCGCAGCTCCACCAGATTGCTGTCGAGATTGCCGGCGATGCGTTCCACCGGCAGCTTGTTGAGTTTGTCGACCATGGCTTCGAGTTTTTCCTGCAATTGTTCGAGGCTGCCGGGGACGGTCGGAACGCTGATCGGGCGAGCGGTGGGGTCAAACGCGACTTTTTCGGCTTTGGGGAAGAAGTCCAAAGCGATGTACAGCTGACCCGTGAGAAGGTTGCCGCTGCGGGCCTGGGCGCGCAGGCCGTTGTCGATGAAGGTGCCGATCAGACGCACGCCGGCGGCTTCGTCGTCCGGGTTGTGGTTGAGCACCTTGAGCATTTTTTCGTGGGCCCGTCCCAGACGTTGCGGGTAGATCACGATGCCGACGTTGAGCGGGAAGCTGCGTTTTTTCTCGTCGAAGTCGAGGTTGATGCTGACCACCCGGCCGATCTCCATACCGAGGAATTCCACCGGAGCATCGACCTTGAGACCGCGCAGCGCCTGATCGAAACGCAGGCTCAGGTACTGCGGTTTGCCGTTGGGCGGGGCGAGGGCGGTCATCTGGTCTTCGAACAGATCGAAGGACTTTTCATCCGCCGCGGCGACATCGTTGGGGCTGTAATCGGGTGCGCGGAAGGCGATGCCACCGACCAGCAAGGTCGACAACGATTCGGTTTTCACCGCAAAACCATTGGCACCGACGTTCACGTCAATGCCGCTGGCGTTCCAGAAACGGGTGTTTTCCGTGACGTAGGCATCGTTCGGCGCGTGAATGAACACTTCGATATTCACCCCTTTGCCGTCGGGGTCCAGGGCATAGGCCACCACCTGACCGACCGGGATCTTGCGGTAGTAGACGGGGGAGCCGATGTCCAGCGAGCCCAGATCCGAGGCGTGCAGGTTGAAGCGCCTGCCCGGTTCGCCATAGGTGATCGGGGGCGGGTTTTCCAGGCCTTTGAAGTACTTGGCGCGATCGTTAGATTGGCCGATATCGGCACCAATGTAATCGCCAGACAGCAGGGTATCGATGCCCGACACGCCACCCGCGCCGATACGCGGGCGTACCACCCAGAATTGCGAGTCTTCGCGGGTGAAAGTTTCGGCCTGTTTGGACAGCTTGATCGTGGCGTTGACGCTCTTCTGGTCGTCGCTCAGTTCGACATCCGAGACCTGGCCGACCACCACGTTGCGGTATTTGACTTCGGTCTTGTTGGCGGTCAGACCGCTGCCGGTCTTGAAGGTGACGACGATCGTCGGGCCTTCCTGCATCAGGTTGTGCACCACCAGCGAAATGCCCACCAGCACGGCGACAATCGGCACGATCCACACCAGCGAAATGCTGAAACGCCGGGTCTTGATCGGTGCCTGGCCGGGTGCTCGCGGTTGATCGGCGGCTGACGACTCCATCCATGACCTCCAGAGTGTGTTGGGCACTGAGCGTCAGGAACGCAAAAGCACTTCATCAATATAGAAGTGCTTTGCGATAGAGCAAATGTGCAGGTCGCTTCAACCCGCGAGGTTCAGCCGAGCATTTCCCGCAGGCGATACCAGAACATGCCCAGTGCCAACAGCGGTGAGCGCAGCGCCGGGCCACCGGGGAAGGTCATGTGCGGCACGCCGCTGAACACGTCCATGCCCTGGCTGTGGCCAGCATGAATGGCTTCGCCCAACAGCTTGGCGCACCAGTGGGTGACGTTCAGGCCATGGCCGGAATAGCCCTGGGCGTAGAACACGTTCGGGTGCTGCTTGAGGCGCCCGACCTGCGGGAAGCGATTGGCGGTGATGCCGATCTTGCCGCCCCATTGATAGTCGATGCCCACGTCCGCCAGTTGCGGGAACACCTTGAGCATTTTCGGTCGCATGTAGGCAGCGATGTCCGCCGGGTCCCGCCCTGAATAGTGACAGGCACCGCCAAACAGCAAACGCCGGTCCGCCGAGAGACGGTAATAGTCGAGGCCGACTTTCTGGTCGCAGAGCGCCAGGTTCTGCGGGATCAGTTCGGCGGCGCGTTCCTTGGACAGAGGCTCGGTAGCGATGATGTAGCTGCCAGCGGGCAGGACTTTACCGCTGAGCTGTTGCTCAAGTTCGTCCAGGTGCGCGTTGCAACCGAGCACCAGGCTGCCGGCGCGTACCGTGCCCGAAGCGCAGCGCACTTGTACCGTCGCACCGTGGATGATTTCCAGCACCGGGCTCTGCTCGAAGATCCGCACCCCGAGCGAAGCTGCCAGCCGCGCTTCGCCCTGAACCAGATCGAGCGGGTGCAGATGGCCCGAACCCATGTCGATCAGGCCACCCTTGTAGACACCGGCGTTGACCACTTGCCGACGAATATCTTCGGGGCCGACCAGACGTGTTTCGTGGGCATAACCCGAGGCCGCGAGACTGTCCTGTTCGGCCTTGAACGCCTCGAATTGCGCCGTGGTGTTGGCCAGTTCGCAGAAGCCCCAGCGCAGGTCGCACTCTATGGCGTTGTCGCCGATGCGCCGACGCACCAGTTCCACCGAGTCGACGCCGGCCTGTTGCAGGTAGCGCACGCCTTCTGCGCCGACATGGCGGGCGAAGCCCTCGACTTCATGGCCGATGCCACGGATCAACTGGCCGCCGTTGCGCCCGCTGGCGCCCCAACCGATGCGCCGGCCTTCGAGCAGCACCACCGAGAGACCGCGCTGGGCCAGCTCGATGGCGGTGTTGACGCCGGTGAAGCCGCCGCCGATCACGCAGACATCGGCGATCAGGTCGGCTTCAAGCGTTGGGTAGGGTGTGCTCGCCCGGGCCGATGCAGCGTAATAGGAGCGGGCGTGTTCCTGGGTGTACTGATTCATTTGTTCGACTTCACTTTGCTCCAGGAACGGGTCATCAGACGCATGATCGACTGGGGCGGGGTGGTGGAAATGTAGAGTTTGTCGAGCACCTCCTGAGGCGGATAAACCTCAGGATTGCTGACCAGTGCGACGTCCATGTATTGCTTGGCCGGCGGGTTCGGGTTGGCATAGCCGACCGAGGCGCTGACCTTGGCGATCACTTGCGGATCGAGCAGGTAATTGATGAAGGCGTGGGCTTCTTTGGTGTTGCCGGCATCGGCGGGAATCGCCAGCAGGTCGAACCACAGGTTCGCGCCTTCCTTGGGAATCGCATAGGCGATGTTCACGCCGTTGTTTGCTTCCTTGGCGCGGTTGGCGGCCTGGAACACGTCGCCGGAGTAACCGAAGGCCACGCAGATGTCGCCGTTGGCCAGGTCCGACACGTACTTCGAGGAGTGGAAGTAGGTGATGTACGGGCGGATGCTCAGCAGCTTGGTTTCGGCTTTCTTGAAGTCTTCCGGGTTTTCGCTGCGCGGGTCCATGCCCATGTAGTTGAGGATCGCCGGGAACACTTCGTCGGCCGAGTCCATCATCGACACGCCGCACTGGGTGAGTTTTTTCAGGTTCTCCGGCTCGAACAGCACGGCCCAGGAATCGATGTGGTCGATGCCCAGCACCTGTTTGACCTTGTCGACGTTGTAGCCGATGCCGTTGGTGCCCCACAGGTACGGCACCGAGTGCTCGTTACCCGGATCGTTTTTCTCGAGCAGGGCCAGCAGTTTCGGGTCGAGGTTCTTCCAGTTCGGCAGTTGCGAACGATCCAGCTTGAGGAACGCCCCGGCCTTCACCTGACGGGCCAGGAAGTGGTTGGACGGCACCACCACGTCGTAACCGGTGCGACCGGCGAGCAGTTTGCCTTCGAGGGTTTCGTTGGAGTCGAAGACGTCGTAGATCACCTTGATTCCGCTGCCGGCCTGGAAGTCGGCGAGGGTGGTCGGGCCGATGTAATCGGTCCAGTTGTAGACGCTGACCTGGGGTTGGGCTTGCGCACCTGCGCTGCACGCCAATGCCAGGGCGGCGGGGATCAGGGATTTCAACAGACGCATATCGACACCTCTTCGAGTTGGATTTTTTATGCTCGTAAAGTCGGTAGGGATCGCTCCCGGACAGTGTCCGGGAGCGATCAGGTCGCAGGCTTAAACGCTCAGCAACAGGAACTCACGCTCCCAGGAACTGATCACGCGCTTGAAGTTTTCATGCTCGGCACGTTTCACTGCCACG
This sequence comes from Pseudomonas sp. GW822-FHT03F04, assembly GCF_058801405.1. Lineage (NCBI taxonomy): Bacteria > Pseudomonadati > Pseudomonadota > Gammaproteobacteria > Pseudomonadales > Pseudomonadaceae > Pseudomonas > Pseudomonas sp. GW822-FHT03F04. The sequence goes on along the minus strand of NZ_JBXANF010000002.1, from coordinate 498,623 downwards.
TAGCCGCGCACGAACTTGCTGCCCAGATACTCGGCGACGGTGTCGCACTCTTCCATCTGGGTCAGGGCTTCTTCGATGGTGATCGGCAGGCGCAGGTTGCGGCGCTCATAGGCGCGGCCTTCGACGGCGGCACTTGGCTCGATGCCCTCGACCATGCCGATGTAACCGCACAGCAGGCTCGCGGCAATCGCCAGGTACGGGTTGGCGTCAGCGCCGGGCAGACGGTTTTCCACGCGCATCGCTTCAGGGCCGGAGGTTGGAACCCGCAGGCCGACGGTGCGGTTCTCTTCACCCCACTCGACGTTGACCGGTGCCGAGGTGTCCGGCAGGAAGCGACGGAACGAGTTCACGTTGGGCGCGAACATCGGCAGCACTTTCGGGATGAATTTCTGCAAACCGCCGATGTGGTGGCGGAACAGATCGCTCATGGTGCCGTCGGCATTGGCGAAAATCGGCTTGCCGGTGGCGATTTCCACCACGCTCTGGTGCAAGTGCATGGCGCTGCCGGGCTCATCGCCGATCGGTTTGGCCATGAACGTCGCGGTGACGTTGTGCTTGAGCGCGGCTTCGCGCAGGGTGCGCTTGAACACGGTGATCTGGTCGGCCAGATCCAGGGCGTCGCCGTGACGGAAGTTGATCTCCATCTGCGCCGGGCCGTCTTCGTGGATCAGCGTGTCCAGGTCCAGGCCTTGCAGTTCGCACCAGTCGTAGACGTCTTCGAACAGCGGATCGAATTCGTTGGCCGCATCGATGGAGAACGACTGCCGACCGCTTTCGGCGCGACCGGAACGGCCCAGCGGTGCCTTCAACGGCAAGTCCGGGTCTTCGCAACGCTGGGTCAGGTAGAACTCCATTTCCGGCGCGACAATCGGCTTCCAGCCCTTGTCGGTGTACAGCTGCAAGACTTTCTTCAGCACGTTGCGCGGCGACAGTTCGATCGGGTTGCCGAACTTGTCGAAGGTGTCGTGAATCACGATGGCCGTCGGTTCGATGGCCCATGGCACCACGTACACCGCATCGCTCACCGGTTTGCAGACCATGTCGATGTCGGCCGGGTCGAGCAGGTCGTAGTAGATGTCGTCGTCGACAAAATCCCCGGTTACCGTTTGCAGCAGCACACTTTCCGGCAGGCGCATGCCTCGCTCATGCAGGAACTTGTTGGTCGGTGCAATTTTGCCGCGGGCGATGCCGGTCAGGTCGCTGACCACGCATTCCACTTCGGTAATCTTGTGATCTTTCAGCCACGTGAACAGCTGATCGAAAGGGGCATTCATAAAGACCTCGTCGTTGGTTTTATTGACGCGGGGGAAGTGCGATTTCATCTTTCGCAGGCTTCCCCTGTGGCGCGTTGACGACTATCTTGGGCGGGCCTTGCCGTTCCATCTATCCACTTTAAGCAGCACCAAAGCGCACCAAAAGAGTGCGCAAGGTCTCCCATGACAACGTGTAATCCGCTACAGGTTAAAGCTTTCAACACCGCCGATGTCGCCGAACAGGTTCGCGCCACACCGGGCTGGGTCCAGCATTACCAACAGATGTCGCCGGGGCATTTCGCCGGGCGAATCCGCTATCTGGACTTGGAAGGCGTGGAGGTCTACGAAGAACAGATGAACACCCGGGTCGAGCAGAATTTCAGTGCGCCTTCGGGGTCTTTGGCGTTCTGTTTCGATCGCAGTGACAACGCGCTGTATCTGCTGAACGAAGAGAGCCGCAACATCTGGATCACCCCGGAGAACTACCAGGAAATCGCCGTGGTGTTCGGCCCCGAATTCGTGCGCCGCAACGGCCTGGACGTGGCCCGGCTGGAAGGTTTGTTCATGGCGCCGCTCAACGGCGCGCAGAACGCGCTGTTCAGTCGCTGGTTAAGCTCGACCCTCACGAAGTTGTCGCAAACCCTTGATCAACCAAGCAAAGAAGCACTGACCCAACAGTTGCTGGAGGACTGCCTGTTCATCCTCGACAACGCTTGCGTGTGCCTCGACAGCGGCGGTTTGCAGCGCCGCGCGGAAGAGCGCACGACCATGAAACGGGTGGGGGAATGGGCGGCGGATTCGCCGGAGGAAACCCTCAATCTGCTGGAATTGTCCCAAGTGGCCGGGGTATCGCTGCGGCAATTGCAGCAGACCTTCAAGGCCTACACGGGGATGTCACCGACGCAATGGCTGCGTCTGCGCCGGCTCAACGGGGCGCGCCGGGAATTGCTCAGAGGTGCCGCTTCAGGCACCACGGTGGCCGAAGTGGCGATGAATTGGTCGTTCTGGCACCTTGGACGGTTTTCCAACAGTTATCGGGTGCTGTTCGATGAGTTGCCGAGTGAGACATTGAAGCGATCGTGCCGCTAACGGACGGGATACATTCTTTCAAGCGCCGTTCCTGAGCAACTGACCGAGCGCCTCCAACTCACCTTTCTCCACATCGGAAACCAGCACGAAACGCATGTGACCGGCCTGCCAGGAAATCACGTTGAAGCCGCGAATCGTCTGGCTCTGCGACGGTTTGTCGGCGTCCGTTGTCGGCAGGATAAACACATTGATGATGTGCTTGGCGCGGCCGTAACTCAGGGCAGCGGTGGTCTGGTGTTGCAGGTAATCCAGTCGCCCGCCGAGCAGTGGAAAGCCCTGCGCCGAGTAGTCGACGACGGGGGGCGAGAAGTCGAGTTTGCCGGTGAACCAGGGTTTTACGGTGTGCCGGTCGGACGACACCACATCGTTCAGATGCTGGCCCATCAACGAGCGCACATGGCTGGAGACGGCCTCGTCCATCAACGGTTGTTCGCTGCCCGGTGTTACCACATAAAGCACCATCGCCAAGGCCAGGGCCGCTGCGGAAAATGCCGGGGCGAACCATTTTCGCCAGCGTTCGAACGGGCTCGGCGATGCCGGAGCGACTGCGGCAAACACACTAGCCGCCAGTGATGCCGGCGCGGAGTAATACGGCGCATGGCGCTTCACACTGGCCTTCAGCCGTTTGGCCTCATCATGCAGCCGCGCGCAGTCAGCGCACGTGGCCAGATGCGCAGCCACATCCGTAGCCGCCACGGGATCAAGCTCCTGATCCAGATAGCCATGCAATTGTGTCTGGCAAACCGTGCAGTGGAGTTCATTCATGATCGTGCAACTTCAGTAGTTCCAGCTTGAGCATGGCACGCGCCCGGGCCAGTCTCGACATGACGGTGCCGATGGGAATATCGACCACCAGGGCGATGTCCTTGTAGGGCATGTCTTCGAGTTCCTTGAGCACAATGACCTCGCGAAACGCTGGCGGCAAGGCGCTCAGTGCCTGCTGGAGCAACGCCGAGTTTTCCGTGTGAATGGCCAGCAGTTCCGGGCTCTGGCTGTGGCTCAGTGCGCCGCCGCTATCGCTGCTATCGCCGGTTTCGTCATCGATAGCGACCCAGTGGCGTCCGGCCGAGGCTTTGAGCCAGGTGTAGCTTTCGTTGCGCACGATGGTCAGGAACCAGGCCTTGGCGTTGCCATCGGCAAAACGCTGCAAAAACCTGAAGGCGCGTAGGGCGCTTTCCTGCACGACGTCCCGTGCAGCGCTGTCGTTGCCTGTGATCCAGCGCGCGAGGTTGTAAGCCGCGTCCAGGTGCGGCGCAATCAGTTCCTCAAATCGATTCATAGTGGTTTCCGCACCGTCACACCCCTATAACCGTGATGCGTCGTGTTTTATTCCCTGAAAAGAATTTGTTTTGCAGCGTGGAATAAACGTTCGCCCCGCGTGGTTCTACCTGGTGTCAGCTACATCACTGTAGTCCGCCAGCGAGGACATCCCCATGGACAATCAAGCAAAACATCCACTGCGCACCGACGGCCTGCTGCACAACCCTGACCGGCGAACGCTGCTCAAATGCTCGGCGTGGGCCGGGGCCGGGGTCCTCTGGGCATTGAGCGGCGGCATTCCCAGAGCGTTTGCGATGGATGAGGCGGGTAACGTCAGCGACCCCAAGGCGTTGGCCAGCACCTTTCATTTCGTGCAGATCAGCGATTCGCACATCGGCTTCAACAAGGAAGCCAATCCGGAGCCGGTGAAAACGCTGCAAGTGGCGATCGACAAGGTCATCGCACTGCCGAAACGGCCGTCGCTGATCCTGCACACCGGCGACATCACGCACCTGTCCAAGGCCGAGGAGTTCGATACGGCGGCGCAGGTGCTCAAAGGCCTGCCGTCCACCGTGCATTACATCCCCGGTGAACACGACACCCTCGACGAGGGCGGCGGCAAGCTCTATCTGGAACGTTACGGCAAAGGCACCAAAGGCAACGGCTGGTACAGCTTCGATGACCATGGCGTGCATTTCATCGCGCTGGTCAATGTCTTCAACTTCCAGGCCGGCCATGAAGCCACGCTCGGCGCCGATCAACTGGCGTGGCTGGCTGATGATCTGCGCGCGGTTTCGACCAGTACGCCCGTCGTCGTGTTCACCCACATTCCGCTGTGGACGATCTATCAGCCATGGGGCTGGGGCACCGAGGATGGCGATCAGGCGATTGCGATGTTGCGCAAATACGGCTCGGTGACGGTGTTGAACGGTCACATCCATCAGGTCATCCAGAAGGTCGAAGGCAACATCACCTTCCACACCGCCCGTGGCACGGCGTATCCGCAACCGGCACCGGGCGCAGCGCCGTCTCCGGGGCCGATGACCGTGGCAGCCGATCAGTTGCGCAACTATCTGGGGATCACCGATGTGCGTGCGACACAAGGCGATCATCCGCTGGCACTGATCGATTCGACACTGGTCTAGGGGAGGGCAGCCAGATGAAAACGCGATTTTTGGCGGTGGTGTGCCTGATGCTGTCGATGTCGGCGTGGGCGCAGGAGGTGAAAGTCGATATCAAGGAGTTCATGTTCGGCCCCAAGGATCTGACCGTGGCCGTGGGCACCAAGGTGACGTGGGTGAATGACGATCAGATCCCGCATACGGTGGCAGAGACCCACAAGGTGTTTCGCTCGGGGGCGCTGGACACCAATGACAGCTTTTCCTGGGTGTTCAACACGCCGGGCGAGTTCGAGTATTTCTGCGTACTGCATCCGCAGATGATCGGGAAGATTGTGGTGACTCAATAAACAGAGGGCGCGGCTTCAATGAGGCCGCGCCCTTTTTTCTGTTTTCAGAGCTGCACCCGACGCAGCCTGCCGCTCAACGCAACCACCTTGTTATCCGGCGTGGGCAGCGGGCGCCCCGTCAAACCCATGCCTTCGCTCACCAGTACCGCATCCTGCACCAGGCACAGGTTGGACGGGGTATCCAGGTCCCGGGCGAGCACGGTCACTTCGCTCGTTTGCAGGTTGCAGCTCAACAGTCGCCCGCTGAATCGAGTGAAGCCGCCATGCAGCGGTTCGCCGTTCCAGTCAGGCGGCAAAGGTTGTTGAAGACGACTGCAAAGCTCCAGCACCAAGACGTTTCCTTGCGGACACAGCGCGAGTCCGGTAGGCAGTTGCAGGCCGCGAATCAGCACTTCGATCCGGCCGGTGTCGGGCCAGACCCGGATCACCTGGCCGGCCTGATCATCAAAGTCGATGCCTTTGCGGCTCGGATCGCTTTGCAGCTCTCCGGAGAACAGGCTGATCAGCACGGCGTCCGTCGCCGGTTCGTGCACCAGCGTGACGGGGACGGCTTCCTGGCCCATGTCCAGATCGGGCAACTGGACCAATACCTGTTCCTCCTCGCCGGTGCTGAATTCCACCAGTTGATTGGTATCGGGTTTGACCGCCAGCCAACTGCGGCGGGTCGGGTGATAACACAGCGCATTCAGATTGCCCCGGCTGTGAAACACCGGCTCGGGCGGGGTGTATTGCAGGTCCAGCAGTTTCGAGCCCTCGACATAGTCGGTCTGGCTGACCAGACAGCGCCCATCCCCGCAGGCGATGTCCGACAGCCCCATGATTTCATCGCGTAGCATGCGGGCCTGCATGTTCATGGCGCGGAAACCTTGCGCCAGTGTTTCAGGGGCGAGATACGCGCCGGGCTTGAGCGGGTTAGGTCGCAGTCGGCTGATACGGCCGCTGAACGTCTGGTCCGGCAGGCCTGAACCGGCTTCGACCAGCAGCAGGCTGCCGTCGGCTTGCATGCAGGCGCCGCGAGGGTTCAGCAGGCCTTCGGCGATGATGGTGCTCGGGCGCAGGGTCTCGCGGGGGCGCGCAGGAATATGGACAGTCATAGGTTTCTCTCCATGGGCTGATGGACGCGATTACTGCGGCGGTTGCCACGGTTCACCCGTGAGATAGGCTCGCAGCAGTGCCCGCTGACAGGGCGACATCGACCGCACCACCGGCATGAACAGCGTGGTGCCTTTGTAGGCATCCGAGGTCCGCGCGAGGATCGGGTTCTTCGCGCCCATGATCGCGTCGGGCTGGTTCAGCGGGATGTAGCGAGACATGGCCGGGAATGCCAGGTAGTGAAAGCGCAGGACGTTCGGATACATCAGTTGCCAGGTGATGGTGGTGCCCCTGGGGATGCCGAAGTCGGTCTGGGCGTATTTGCGGAAGTTGGTGAAATACGTGCCGCTTTCCTGACCGTTGACGGTGTAGGTCAGGGCGACGAAACCGGCGAAGGGAGCTGCTGCGGGTTTTACGTTGACGGAGAAAGTGACGGCCAATTGACCGGGGCTCACCGTCAACGCCGGGGGGAAATAAAGGAAGTCGCAGTACCGCTGTTGCGTGTAATACGGTCCCGAGGGCGCGGCGGTGAGATCGATTTCAGTTGTCCTGGTCACCGCAGCACCCAGATACCGGACCTGCAGCGTAATCGACAGGCCCTGTGGGTAGTCCTCGGTATAGACACTGCGTTGATCGGCATAGATCCGATAGACGGACTCTGTTGCCTGCAACGTAGTCCCGGCGACCGTGCCGGGGGCGTTGATGGCCAGCGCTGAGGATCTGACCGCAGACTGCTGAGTTGTATTGAGAGGCACATCGACAATGCCGCCATACACGTAATAATCGAGCAGGGGACTGCTGGTCGGATCGAGTGTAGTCAGGGTGGTCTCACCGGCTGCCAGGGTCACAGGACCGTAATTCCCGTTAGGTCCGATAGGGCTGGTGATGTCATCCCTGACGACTCTGAACGTCTCTTTCGGAATGATGTTGACCATGTCGACGCTCAGCATTGCCGGGCTGCTCAGGTCTGCGTAGCCGGTGCCGCCAGTGTCCTGATTGACAATCTGACGGCCCGCCTGACAGTTCAGCGGCTCATTGGCGAACGCCGGAGCCAATGTGCCGATGACCCGGCCAATGCTCGGGTTCGGGGTGTCTCTGCCGGCGGCATAATCGGCTTGCAGCTGAGGCGTGGTCATCGTCGGGCACATTTCGAACATCACGAAGCGCAGGACGATACCGGTGGCACCCGGTGCCTGGATGATCGATCGCAAACCGCTGCTGTTCTGGTTCCAGCTGACAATACTGCTCAGAGGAAAGGTCAGCTGGAAGGTGCCACTGATACGGCAAGAGCCGGGTGAATCCATCTCACTCGGCCGTGGCTGCAGCACCCGCATGCCGAGATCCAGACTGCTGCAAACCGTATTGGCGCGAATCAGCAATTGGATGTTGTTACTGCCACCGATTTGCAGACCACCGACAAATATCTGGGTGGTGGTGGTCGAGGTGGGGTCGAGATCCACCATCATCGGGCCCGATACCGGCCCTTGTCCGGTCACCGGGTCCACAGAACCCAGCAGATAGACCGGCTGGCCCACCATATCCCCGGTGGTACTGACGCTGCCGGGGCTGCCCTGGGAACTGATCAGCGCGTTTTGCATGTCGACGACATGCTGCCCGTAATGATTCCAGCCGCCGGCGGTGTAGTAGTCGCCCGTGGGCGCATTGATCATGTTGTTCAACTGATCGTCGGTGTAAGACTGGGCCCCCGCTGCGAGGGTCGAGGTGGTCAGGTCGAAGATCGGCCAGTTGTCATCGCCGTTATAAGGAATGGTGGGTGAATTGTTTGGCAGGCTGACATCCGTGCGGATACCACCCCAGAAATTCAGTCGCGGGCCATTGAGGATGCTCATGATTTATTTCCCGTCCTTGATGGTTTTGCCGAGCGGCGAATTGGCGAATTTGAACAGATAGGAGTAATCGGACTTGTAAGGACTCTTGACTGGTGTCGCCATGGAGTGACAGTTCATGCAGCTGCTGTTGGGCTGGATGTAGCTTTCCATGGTCACGTTGGCCGACAGTGCCGGCGTCGGCTGACCCAGCGGGTTGCCGGGGTTGTCAGGCATCAGCGGGCGCTGGGTGGTGATGAGCTGGTAGTACTTCAACACGCTTTTTTGCAACCCCGGGTCGGCCTGGTAACTGGCGTTGATCTGGTTGGTGATGTCGGCGATCGGGGTGACCCGGTTCAGCGGATTCGGGGTCTGGAACGTGGTGCCGGGTTTGGGCACGCAGACCTGGTGCGGGCCCTGAGTCTGCCAGTCGCACGGCGACTGGTTGAGCGTCGCGGCGGGCGCAGCAGCGTTGAAGTAGGAATAGGCCGTGCCAGACGCGGGCTGATCGACCCACTGACCGTTCACCTGCACCTTCGGCGGAACGTTATCGACCTGTTCGAAGGTCGACCAGATCCACTGCGGATAACCGTTCGCCTTGGTGATGATGTGCAGACCCACCAACCCCAGAAACGCCTCGCTGACCCCGATCTTCTCGCCTTGGTCATTGAACCTGGCCACGCGCGCGATCATGGTCAGGTAACGGCGGGCGTTGTCACGAGGCGTGAGAATGCGCCAGCTCGATTTGATCTCGATGACGCCCCAGGGGAATTGGATGTTGTTGGCTTTGGAAACGACGTCGGCGTTATAGAAGTTGTTGCCCACGATGTAGTTGTACGAAGTCTCGTTGGCCGAGATGTCGTAGTAGGTCGGGTTCCGGGCCTGATCGATCAACCAGCCGCCGACCGCCTGATCGACGGCGTTCACCTGAGCGCTGTTTTTCAACGAGGCGATGTTGATGATGTTGAAGCTTTTTGCGATTTGCGGGGAATTCCACGGCCCCGGATTGCGGGCGTTCGGCAGAAAGATTTCACCAACGGTCTTGTAGGTCTGCCAGACGGTGTAGCCGGCCGCACCGGGCTGTTTGGTGCAGTCGGGATTGCCGCGCTGCCCGTTCTTTGCCGGCCAGCTCAAGGCGATGAACATCTGCCAGCTGTACTGATCGAACTGATCCTGTCCGGCCGTAGCGGCCGGTGCAGTACTGGGCGGCTGGCAGTTCAACTGGCTGGCCTGCGTCGATGTCATGGCTTGTTCCCTGGCCAGCACCGGCAGGCTGGCCAGACCCAGCAATATCACGGAATAACGGAATGTGGTTTTCATGGCGATCCTTCGTCGTTGATCACGGTTTACGCTGCATGAGTTTGTTCCACTGCGCCTTGTGGCCATTGCTCTGCGATTCCGGTGGCTCGAACAACTGGCAGGGCGGCGGGTTCGACGGGCACATGGCGGCGACCTGCGCCCAGGTCTTTGCCGGGTCCGGTTTGGCGATGTGAAAGTCGGTGTAGTTCTGGCTGACGATCGGCGCGTTGGCGACGCTGCTATCGCCGGAAAAGAAGAACGATTGCGGCGGCCGGTAGGGCGGTTGTCCCGACATTTTTTTGTAGAAGGCATAGCCGAACAGGATCGGACCTTGCGGCGAATCGAGATCCAGGGCATAAGCCTGCACGCTGCCGTTGAGGTTTTTACTGCGCTCGGCGCTGTAGGGCAGGTGTTCGATGAAGTCCTGCCGTGGCGGATGATTCATCGGAGAGAACATGCAGCAGGCCGGCATGTCTTTCGGGCGGTCTTGCGGGTAGGTCAGGAAGTACGCCTTGTTGCCCAGGGACACGAACGAGCAGGTGTAGTTGTTGTTCTTGATCGGGAAGATCGGCAAACAGTATTTCTCGTAGTGCTCCATCATCGCGCCGAAGCCGTCGCCATCCGGTGGGATGTACGTGGTGTCGTAGTAGCTGGTTCCGCGAGAGACGGTGTAGTCCGCAGGCGTCAGGGTCGAAGGTGGGTTGCTGTAGGGCGGCGGGTTCTTTTCGTAGTTGTGCATCACCCGGTACATGGTCCAGTTGCTGATCCAGAACGCCGGGAAGAACGGATCGGAGGGCTCGCCGGGAAGACGCGTGGCGATGCAGTTGCCGTTCTGCTCATTACACCCTTCGGTGTTGTGCACCCCCATGGTGAAGTACACGGCGCCGGTGTCCTGGGCAAATACAGGCGGACTGAACAGCAGGATCAGCAGCAACAGACGATTCAAGAGGCTGACTTTCATGGGTCACTCCTTGGCAAAGCGCACGGCGGGAGCGAACTCCCGCAGTGGCTCATCTTTCCTGATTGAGCAGCGTGGGTCAGAGGTTGTCGTAATCACTCATATGGAGTGGCATGGGCGGGAAGTTGCGCTTGACCAGTTTCTGCGCCCACAACTCCAGCACGGCGCGCCGGCTTTGCGACAGGTCGCGGGTGATGGGCATCGCGAGGGTGCTTTCTTCCTGGTACTCCTTGCTGATCAGCCGGATCAACTGATCGACAGCGCCTTCCACCCGCGTGCGGGAGTTGAGCGGCATGAACTTGTTCATGATCGGGTACAGGTAGTAGAAGGTCTTGAGCACCCTTGGGTAGATGAAGTCATCCCAGATCGCTTCGGGCGCATTCTTGTCCTTGTAGATGTCGTTCCAGTAATTGACGAAGTCCTGTTGCAACTGCATGTCCAGAGGCAGGACACGTAGTGGGGTGAGGAAGTCGATCTGAGCCTTGTTGAGCGCGAAGCTGAACGGGATGACCGGGTCGCTGGTGCCTTCCTTGACGATGAAGCGCAGCGTAGGGAAGCCCGGAGCCAGAGCCTTGAAACTCACCTGGGCGATGCCGTTGGCGTCGGTGGTGGTGGCGACGTAGGAGTACTCCACCGTCTGATCGTTATCCAGCGTTCCACTGACGTAGACGCCGGCGTCGAACTCCAGGCAAGGGGTCAGGGGGACCGTGATCGGTTTGCTCGGTCCATTCATGAATGACTGATAACTGACCGGAACGCCCACCGGTTTGTCTTTGGTTTCCAGATTGACCAGTCGACGACCGCTGCCGGTGGCCAGGTAGTTCGCTACAGGCGCCGCGCCCTTGAACTGTGGCAGGTGGGCGGTGTTTTTGTTGCGGTCTGCGTTGTCGTAGAACAGCGTGAAGTCGGGGTTGTTTCTGAACGTCAGGTAATAGTCGCTGGTGGTCACGTTGTAAGGGTTGCCGTATTCCACCACCCAGAGCGTGGTGTTGGCGGCCGGTTGACCATTTTTCTGCACCATGATGTTCAGCGTCTTGCGATCGTTCACGTCGACGAAGGTGCCGCTTTCTACCACCTCGGCGGTCCAGACTTGCTGAACGGCGGCCTTCACGGATCCTGTCGAGTTCTGTTGCTGCAACTCCAGCGGACCGGATTGCAAGGTGGCCGTTTGCGTGGCGTTGAGAGGGATATCCAGCAGGCCCGAGCGCTTGTCGAATGCCGACTGTTGGTACTGATCGAAACCGATGTCGACCACCGGCACGAAATTCCCGTTCTGCGATACGCCCAGCTTATAGTCGCCGGCCTGGAACTTCTCGGCAGTCAGGACATCGGCGTTCTTGTCCAGCGGATAGAACGGAAACGTGTTCGCCAGATCCAGCGACAGCGTGTTGTTGGTGATCTGCGCCGATGTCACACCCAGATTGGTGCTTGTCGGCTGAGACATGCCGGGGCGAGTGACCATGATCTTCTGGTCGGTGACCAGGCGCGGGCCGGCGGGCGCCGTGGGGTATTCGTGGTCGAACCACAGACCCAGGGTCGCTACGGTACGGTTGTAGGCGGGGTTGAAGAAAATATCGGAAACGTTGTCCAGCCCCTTTTGATACATCGCTGTCATACGGGCCAGCGCCGATGGGTCATTGTTGCGGGTGTTGATGTACGGGAAGTCGTTGAACACACCGTTCCTGTCGTAACAGGTGAGGTACGTGGCGAACCTGAACATCAGGCCCTGAGCGTTTTGAGCCTCCATCTGTTGCTGGAGATTGCTCAGCAGGACGGAATCGCCAATGACCCATTCCAGATTGTCCCGGGGAAAACAGGTCTGCCAGGTGGTGGTGACATACGCCAGACCGCCAAAGTCACCGGCCCAATTGAACGTCAGGAAGCGGTCGAGCATCCGGTATTGACGGTTCAGGGTCAGGCCACAGGTGGCATCCCCCAGCTGCAGCTTGTCGAAGTACAGCGCCGTGAAGGTGTTCTGCCACGGGCTGATATCGACGAAGCGGGCGGCCGTCGGGCTCTGACTGCCAAAGGGATTGCCGAGCAGCTGGAAGTCCCTGCCGACCAGCGCGTCCTGAGCAATGTAGGTGTTGGCCTGCAACTCGCCGCCAATAATGGTCGAGCGGGTACTCTGGTAACTCACCGTCCCGCAGGCGTTGTCGCCAAACAGGTCCCATTCGGCGGGTATGAACGGGAAGGTGTTTGGGCTTCCGTTGGTCGGAACCTGCTGCACATAGGGCGGCAGATCATTCTGCTGCACGGGTGAAATGATCCAGGGCATCAGGGTGGTGGGCGCGTTCTCCTGCGTGATGTCGTAGTAGCTGGTAAACGGCCAGTTGATATCCATCTTCACCGCGTCATAGAGCGGCAGCACATCGTTGTTGTTGGCCGTCGGCGGGTTCCAGAACATATGGCCGTTGAGGTAGATGCGGGGGAAGTTCAATACGCTCATGTCATGCTCCTTAGCGTTGCCACTGGGCGCGTTTCAGCGACCAGACAAAGTCCAGTTTTTTGTAGCCTGCGAAGTCGGAGGCCGGCAGCGGAGTGGTCGGGTAGACGATGCCGCCACCTTGCTTGAGGGCGAAATTGAAGTAGCCCTTGTCGTTCGAGTAGGCGGCGGTGCCATGGCAGGCCAGGCAGGACGAGGTGTTCTGGAACGCCGATTCCAGCTGCGAGTTGGCCAGCACCTGAGTGACGGGCTGGTACTCGACCCCGATCAGTTCGTACTTCGACAGCGTCGGGTTGCTGGCCTGGAAGCTGACGTTCACCGGTTTGGCGGCCGGGGTCGGCCCGGTGGTGTTGGTCATCGGCGTCGGTGTCGGCGCGTTGGTCACGGTGTATTTGCTGTTGTTGATGTTTTCGAAGGTGGTCCAGACCCAGTTGTCATCCAGTTTGTTGACCACGTGCAGCCCGCTCAACGCCGCATAACCGACCTGATAGGTGCCGTCGTCCTTCTGGAAGTAGGCCTGGCCAATGTAGTAACCGTCGTTGGCCAGGGTTTGGCGATAGGTCGTGTCCGAACCGATCCAGAGCCACGCCGCCTTCAACTCCCACGAGGTGGCCGGGAAGTGCAGGTCACCGGCCAGGGCTGCCTGACCGTTCATGTTGTAGACCTGACGCTGCACGATGTAATCGAAGGTGTCCTGACCCATCAGCAGTTGAAAACGCACGGGGTTGCCTTTCTGTGACGCGGGTACGGCACCGCCCATGTGCAGCGCCAGGCCATCGACCTGTTGGGTGGCATTGATGTTGTGGAAGGTCCGGTTCAGGTCCATCCCCAGCGTTCGGGCCTGTGTTATCACCTCGGTCGGAGGCGGCACGGGACTGGCGTAGGCGCCGGGCGCAGCGCCATCGGGCAGGTAAACCTGGTCCGAAGGCTTCATGGTTTCCCACACCCGGTTGCTGGCCTGGGTGGGGCTGAATTGGTTCAGACAGACGAACCAGTTCCAGGCCATGGTCTCGGGGTTCTTTTCGAACGCTGCTTTGGTCGTGGGGATGTCATTCCCAAACTTCAGGAACTGGCTGCAATCGAAAGGGGTGGTGTCCTGTGCCTGAGCCAAACCGGCCAGTGCACTGAGAACAGTTATAGAAATGGCTCGCCGCATGGAAGCTCCTTGGCATTGGCCGAGTGGGTGTATGAGTGCCCCAGAAAATGCTGAAGGAGCAGTTGTTTCACTGCCGTTGCCGCAAGGGTTTGCGGCAATGGCAGATCGCAATTGGTGATGAGCAGCGGGCCGGTTTCCTCGCGCTCGGGCAGGCGACCGTGACTGCCACGGACCAGTCCGGTGTCCAGTGGAATCAGGTCCATGTAGTAGCGAAAGCCGAGTTTCTTCTGCAGCAGGCGCCGCGCGACTCGCAGTTTCGGGAAGCGAATGGCCGGGTCGATGAACAGTTCCAGCGGGTCGTAGCCCGGCTTGCGGTGGATGTCGACGGTGCGGGCAAAGTCGGGCGCCTTGCGATCATCGAACCAGTAGTAGTAATCGAACCAGTAACCGGCTGCGGCCACGGCCACCAGCTCGCCGCTGCGCGGGTGATCCAGCTGAAACGCCCGCTGTTCGGCCTTGTCCAGCACCTGCTCGATGCCGGGCTGGCGCTGCAACAGCGCTTTGACGCGGGGGATGTCCTGGGCCCGTTTCACGTAGACATGCGCGATCTGATGATCGGCCACGGCAAACGCCGCACTGGCACCGGGATCGAGCAATTCCCAGGTCAGCGATTGGCGCACCTCCAGCAAACCTTCCGAACGCAACAGGCGGTTGATCGAAACCGATTGATTGACCGCTTCGATCCCGTATTCCGACAGCAGCATTACCGCCGCGCCCTGTTCCTCGGCGAAGGTCAGTAGACGACCGACTTCCTGGTCGATGGCCCGAACCTCGTCGGCAATCGACGGATGATCGGGGCCGACACGCTGAAGGCTGTAATCGAGGTGCGGCAGGTAGATCAATTGCAGGTCGGGCTGATCAATCTGAAATTCGGCGATGGCGCAATCGACGATCCAGCGGCTCGATGCAATGCCCGCCGCCGGGCCCCAGAAACCCGGAAAGGGAAACTCGCCAATCTGCCGTTCGATCGTTTCGTGCAACGAAGCCGGTGACGAATACAGACCGAACATCTTGCGGCCATCGGCCGGGTAGTGAGGGCGCGGGGTGATAGCGGCATCCACGTCCGCGTACATGTTGAACCACCAGAACAACTGGCTGCAGCGAAACCCTGGCAACTCGCGCTTGAGCGTCTCCCAGACCTTTTCACCCTGGATCAGCGCGTTGGGTTGCAGCCAGAAACGCACTTCGGCCTGATCGCGAAAATACCAGCCATTGCCGACGATGCCGTGCTCGGACGGTGGACGCCCGGTAAGGATCGAAGCCTGCACCGACGACGTGACGGCCGGAAACATCGGTTGCAGGCTGGCCATTTTGGCGGTTTTCAGCAGGGCATTGATGTGCGGCGTCGCGTCACCCAGCAGCGATGGCGTCAGCCCGACCACATTGATCAGCAGCAGCGGTTGACGTGCATGATCAGAGCGCATCGGCGTACGCCTCCTGCGCTTGTGGTTGCAGCAATTGCCGTTGCCGCAACTGGTCCTCGACCCATTTCAGCTCTGCGGCAATTCCTTGAAGCTGGGCGGACTCTGTCGTCGGCCGCAGTTGCGCGGGCAGGACGCCCCAACTGTAGGTTTCCACTTCCAGCACCGGCCTGAAATCCTCATGGCTGGCGAGAAAATCGAAGGTCTGCGACAGGGCGATCTGGCTGCCGCTCAGTTCGGGCAACAACAGCTGTTCGCTGAACAACGGGATATGGAAATGAATCCTCAGCTCGGGGTATCGCTGCGGGTGTTTGGCGCATTCGACGAGGGCCGCGGGCAGATCCGCCCAGGCCTGCAGCTGACCCAGTGCATCGCGCGCCTTCACTTGATGCAGGTAGGTGGTTTCGCAGAAGTCGCTCAAGGTCTTGAGGACCTGTTCGCGGCGCTTGTCGTCATCGCAAGGCAGACGACAGATCAAGGCGTTGGACAGCTGGATCTTGCCAATGGGCACCCGCGCCTGACGCAGCTTTTCCAGCGACTGATAGCAGTCTTCGAACATCACCGCCTGGTGGCAGACATCAAAACACAGCGCCAGATAGGCATGGTTCGGGTCCGTGGTTTGCCAGCGACGGAAGAAGGCGATGGCCTGGTCAGTGGTTTCCAGCACGCAGTCCGGTTCCATTTCCAGGCAGAACACGATCTTCTTGCCGGTTTCCCGATGCAGCTGGGCCAGTGAAGCCGTGAGTTCGCGAAGTTGATACTCGGCCCGTTGTTGCAGCGTTGGATTCCAGGTGGCGGCATAGCCCAGCGGCACGCTGGAAATCACGCCCTGATGACAATCCGGCGGCAAGGCCTGCGCGAGGATGTGCGCCAGATTGAGGCTGTACGCCAGGCGTTTCGGCTCGGCCCAGCTCGGCAGGTAGACCTCGGCTTTCACTGCACGGTCATGAAACTGACCGTAGGGAAACCCGTTCAGCGACGTCAGCCGCAGCCCGCTGTGTTGCAGCAGGCTGAGGAACGCCGAACGCGCCGCTTTCTGCTGCAACTTGGACTCGGCGAGGGCGCTGATCCACAGCCCGCTGTCCTGCGTCGGCAGCCCGCGCAGGGTCCGCACGCCCTGAAAGTGCTGCTCGATCGAAGACTGCAACCCGGCCAAGTCGCGGGTCGGGTGCACATTGCTGCAATAGCCGATCTGCCCGGGCGTCCAGCCCATGCCGGCATTCATTTGATCACCGGTTCCTGGCCCCGCAGGGCGGAGTTTTCCTGCCACTGCCGACGCTGATCGATGGGCAGCGGGGTGCTGATCAGGGTTTTGTCCAGTTGACCGCTCTGGGCGAAAAAATCCACCGGGTTGTGGAACAGCACTTGCTCGACCTGAGCCTCGCTGAAGCCGGCCGCCAACATCGCCTGACCGGTTTTCGGTACTTTGAGCGGGTCGCTGATGCCCCAGTCGGCGGCGCTGTTGACCACCATTTTTTCGGTGCCGTACTGCTGGAGCAGGGCGACCATGCGCTGTTCCGACATTTTGGTGTTGGGGTAGATCGAGTGACCGCGCCAGCAGTCGCTGTCGAGTACCAACGGCAGGGTCAGTTCATTGAGATGGTCGATGATCACCAGGTTCTCATTGATTCCCACCTCGCGAATCACCGCCAGGGTGCGTTTGGTGCCGCCGATCTTGTCGCGGTGCGGCGTGTGTACCAGCACCGGCAGGTTGAACTGTCTGGCCAGTTCCAGTTGCGCGGCGAGAAAGCGGTCTTCCTCGGGCGTGATGTCGTCGTAGCCGATTTCGCCGACTGCGACGACGCCGTCCTTCACCAGATACCGCGGCAGAATCTCCAGCACCTCGTTGGCCACCGACAAATCATTGGCCTCCTTGGGATTGAGGCCGATGGTGCAGAAGTGATGGATGCCGAACATGCTGGCGCGAAAGCGCTCCCAGCCCAGCAGGGTGTCGAAGTAATCGATGAAGCTGCCGACGCTGGTCCTGGCCTGGCCCTGCCAGAAGGCCGGTTCGATCACTCCGGTGATGCCGGCCGCGGCCATGTTCTGGTAGTCGTCGGTGGTGCGGCTGACCATATGAATATGCGGATCGAAGTACTTGGGCATGGTGAATCCTCGTCAAGGGAAAGGAATCGTTGGGCATCAGTTCAGATGGCTTCGCCATTCCGGCGGCAAGCGTTGCTGTTGGTTCAGGTCGATCAGTCGCTGGCGTTGCGCCTGGCTGAGCTGGTCGAAGGCAATCGCCAGGGGCAATCCGGTGGACACGGTTCGATCAGCGGCGAGCTGTTCTTCCAGCAGGTCGAGGGCCAATTGATTGAGGGTGACGCTGCGTCGCTGCGGCAGACCGATCAGGCGCCGGACATCGAGCCCCATGCCCAGCGCTTTCAGCACCAGTTGGTGGAAGGCCCGTTCCGGGTAATGACGCGACGGGTAAAGGGTGTCGAGGGCGAGGGCGGCAAACACCTGGCTGTTGCTGGTACGTCCGGCCTGCAACGCCAGTTCGACGCACACCCCGTGGCTGTCGAGCCAGTCGAAGGCTTTGAGGGTGGCGATCTTTTCCTGATCGTCGCCCCAGAGAAAAAGCTGGCGCAGCAGGGACAATTGTCCGTCCTCAGAGGACAGTTCAAGGACCTGCGCCAGCAACAACGCGCGAGCCAGTTGGATCAGGCTCCAGTGGTTGTCGGGCAGTGCACGGTCACGCAGATGCCGCTTGCACTGGCCGCTCAAGAGCGCCGCAGTATTGGCGTCCGGCTGCCGGGCCAGTTGCGCCTGTGCCTGACGCCACCAGTGCAGCTCGGTGTCATTGAGTTGCCGGGTCAAGACCTGAAGGTGTTCGGCGAGGCAATCGTGGCGCATGCCGAGGGCCGCCGTTGGCGGCGCAGTGACGTCCATGTTCATGTCGGTTTGATCCAGCGCTGAAAGTGTGGGAGCAGGAAAAACACCAGGACACACAGCAGGCTGCCCAACGGCTGGTTGGCCACGGCCATCACCAACGCATCGAACAGTGGCAGCGCTGCCAGGCCGGCGCCGATAAAAGCGCGGACCTTTCGATGCTGCGGGTTGGCCAAGTTTCGCCAGTAGTGCCAGCCCAGCCAGCCGAGCCAGAGCAGCAGTACCGGCCAGAACCACAGGTTGTCGGAGTAGATCGCCAACGCAAGCGGGCTCAGCATCAGGATCAGGGGCAAGCGACTGAGCAACTCATTGTTGTGCTCATTGCGGGCCAGGTAGGTCAGCCCGCTGATATAAACGCCCAGCAACATCGCACAGAGCCAGATCGGCTCCGGTAGCACCGCCAGACTGGCCGCCGCCGTGAGGTACAGCGCCGAGCGGCAGGCGCCCATCAACCAGACGCTGTGGGCGTATTTTTTGTGCAGCACGTTGTAGCCGATGATGCAGCCCACCAACAGAGTGACGCTGGCCAGCAACCAATGCGGCTGATCGATCAATTGGCTCAGGCCCAGCACCGAGGCGGCCGCCAGTGTCAGCAACAACACGGTGGCGAGACGCACTTGCTGGCGGCTCACCAGACCCAGGGTGATGGGCCGGGGATTGTGGTGTTGCTGGTCCCAGTCGGCGTCCAGCAGATCGTTGAGCAACATGCCGGCCAGATACAGCAGCGAGAGGGTGAACAGCAGCAGAATCCATACCAGCCACGAGGGCGGCGCCAGGGCCCCGGCGCTGCTGGCCAGCAGGGCGGCGGCCAGGGTGTTGGTCCACACCGTGGGCAGGTTGGAGACACGGCCAAGCGTCAACCAGGTTTTGAGGCTTTGCGGGGTCTGGCTCATTTCGCAAAGCCCTCGCTCAGGTCGAAAGCCGGAGCGATGCGGGCGGACAACTTTTGCAGCGCCTGTTCCATTTGCGCGTCGTCGATTTCATGCAGGTCCACCGACTGGCCGATTCCGCTGAGCATCGGGATCGAGAGTTGTCCGCCGAGGTGTTGGCGGAACTCCTCCAGCCCGAGCAACACCGGTGAGCGACCTTGCGCATCTTTGAGGGTCAGTTCCGGCGGGCACAGGTTGAAACCGAGCTTGGTCAACAGACTCATCACCCGCTCACTGTCGACATCGCTCAACAGCCCGAGGGCATTGGCGTAGAGCCCGTCGAGGGCCATGCCCACCGCGACCGCTTCGCCATGGCGCAACCGGTGATGGCTGAGGTTTTCCAGTTTGTGCGCGGCCCAGTGCCCGTAATCCAGAGGCCGCCCGTTGCCGCGCTCAAAGGGATCGCCGGCGCCGGTGATGTGCGCCAGGTGCAGTTCGGCGCAGCGGCGAATCGCATAACGGCTGGCCGGGTGATCGAAGCGGGCGAGGGCGTCGGCCTGTTGCTCCATCCATTCGAAGAACGCCTGGTCCTTGATCAGCGCGACTTTTACCGCCTCGGCCAGCCCGGCGATCTGGTCGCGGCGGGTCAGGCTGGTCAACAACTGGAAGTCATTGATCACGGCCGTGGCAGGGTAGAAGGCCCCGAGCAGATTTTTCTGGCCGAAGGCATTGATGCCGTTTTTCACCCCGATGCCGGCGTCGTTCTGGGCCAGCACGGTGCTTGGCACGCGGATCAGCCGGATGCCACGGTGGAAGGTAGCGCAGGCGTAGCCCACGGAATCCAGTACCGCACCGCCGCCAAGGGCCAGGACATAACAATGCCGGTCCAGTCCATGTTTCAGCATGTCAGTGTAGAGCTGCTGCAACACCTGTGAATCCTTGCTCAGCTCCCCGGCTGGAACGGCAATCGGCGGCGCCTGCAAATGCAGGTCCGCGGCATGGGCGGCAAAGTAACTATCGATCTGTTCCAGCAGTTGCGGCGCGCTTTTCAGCAGTTGTTCATCGGCGAACACCATCACCGTCACCCGGCCGTTTTGCCGGGCGGTGAGTTGTTGATGCAGACAAGGGTTGAGCGGATCGAACAGGTGATCGGTGAACACCACCGGGTAGTCGTAACTGACCTCGAAACGCCCGCGCAGTGCTTGCTCGGCGCCGCGTTTGCGCAAGGTCTTGAACAGGCTGTAGCCGGCGATGAAAAGCCCCGGCAACACCATGCTGGCGAGGATGGTCACCAGCAGCGCGTTCTCTTCGACGAGGAACGTGCCGATGGCGCTGTAGGCCAGTGCCAGACCGGCGTTGGCCAGGGTAGTCACCAGCAGAAACGCCCGTAGCGGATAGCGTTGCATGCCGGCCGCCACCACAGAGGTTTCAGCCAATACCGGCACGCCGCGCAGGCAGATCAACGACAGCGTACCCAGCCGATACGCCAGTTGCCCAGGCTTGCGCTGATGCAGACCGAGGCGACTGGACAGCATACGGAAATAACCGGCCCCCAATGCATAACCCAACCCGGCACCCAGACACAGGCCAATGAAAATCACCAGATAACCGCCGACACTGCCCAGCATGGCCACGGCCAGAAGCGCGACCACGCTGGAAGGTACGGGCAGCACAACGTCCAGCGCCAACAGGGCGATCAGCAAAAGCGCCAGGTTGAGTTGCTGGGTGGGGGAAGACGGAAGGTACAGGTCGAGATGAGTGAGGAAGTCCTGGATCTGCTGTTCGAACAACACGAAGCTGGCGATCACAAGACCCGCAAAGCAAAACAGTGACAGCCAAAAATGTTCGGCTGGCGCCTTTTTCGAGAGCGCACGATACCAACGGCTGTGCTTCATCAAGCATCCCTCTTGAATGGTTATGACTGAGTTCCGTTCAGCAACTAAAGCAGAGTCTGAATTATTTCAGGGGAATGAAATCTCCGGCCAGGTAGGCTGTTTTTATTGTTCAGTTGATCGTGCCTTTGAAGATATTCATGAACCTAGACGGTTGTTGTGGTTTTGCAAGTCGATTGAGAGAGGGGCTTTTTCAGGAGGTGTTTAGTGGGTGTTGGCGTGTGGCAGGGTGTCAGCCGTTATTCGAAAAGTTCTCCAATCTATTCAAGGCGATGAGAAATTTAATTGATGTAGTTTAAATATTGTTTTTTCAGCGTAATGAGAAACTGTTTCAACTGGTTTGATTAGCAAGCTACTTAGGTGGTGGCTATGTGGCATTATTTTTTGTTATTTGAGTTATTGCGGCCGGCTATAAGTGTTCTCGATAGTTGAGCGATTTGCTGGGTTAGTTATCTTTAAGCTTGTAAGTACACACTGAAAGAAAGATCCGAATGAAAGCCGATTTGTTCAAATCTTTCGACAACCTCCATTCGGACTAGGCAAGCCTGACGATTCTGTCGCGCACCGCCCGGACCAGACTTGCTACTCAAAGGAGCACCACTTTACGGGTGCTCCGCCAGACGAGTAGAAGGCGCCGCGATGGAGTTTGCATTCAGCGACGAACAGGAAATGATCCGTGAATCGGCCGAAAGTTTTCTGGCAGATGTCTCGGATTCTGCCGCCGTGCGCGCGGCGATGATCAGTGAACGGGGTTTCGACGAGGCGCTGTGGCAGCGTCTGTGCAGCGAGATGTACTGGCCCGCGATTCATATTCCCGAAGCCTATGGCGGTCTGGGGCTCGGTTTTGTTGAGTTGGGGATTCTGCTGGAACAGATGGGCCGGCGCTTGCTGTGTTCCCCTTTCTTTGCAACTGCCTGCATGGCTACTCCGGCGCTGATGCTGGCCGCTGACGATCAACAAAAGCAGCGCTGGCTGCCGTTGATTGCCGATGGCCGCGTCACCGCAGCGTTGGCGTTCAGCAGTGCCAACGGCCGGGCCGCCGAAGACGTGCAGGCCACGGTGGTGAAGGAGGGCGACGGTTTTGTGCTCAACGGCACCTTCAATCACGTGCTCGACGGGCATGGCGCTGACCTGCTGATCATCGCTGCGCGGCTGCCCGGATCTGTTGGCGAGGAAGGCATCAGCCTGTTCGCTGTAGACGCCGATCAACCCGGGATCGACCGGCAGATGTTGCCGACCATGGACCAGACCCGCCGTCAGGCACGGATTCGACTCAACGGCGTGTACCTCGACGCTCAATGCCTGCTCGGCGAGTTCGGCAAGGGCTGGCCGCACCTTGAGCGCGCACTGCAACTGGCCTGCATCGCCCTGGCCTGCGAACAGACCGGTGGCGCGCAACAGGTGCTGGATCTGAGCGTTGCCTACATGCAGGAGCGCCAGCAGTTCGGCCGACCGATCGCCAGTTTCCAAGCACTCAAACACCGTGCCGCCGACATGATGCTGCAAGTGGAATGTGCGCGTTCGGCCAGTTATTACGCGGCCTGCGTCGCCCAGGAAGTACTCGATCCCGAAGGCGATTCGCAGGTGGCCGGCGAGTTGCTGACGGCGGCTGCGCTGGCCAAGGCGCAGTGTTCGGACACCTTCTTTCACTGCGCCTCGGAAGCCATTCAATTACACGGCGGGGTCGGGTTCACCTGGGAATACGACGTGCACCTCTATTTCAAACGCGCCCGCGCCAGCGAGAGTTTTCTCGGGCTGCCGGCCTGGCATCTGGAGCGTATCGCCGAGGCGATTCTGGGGGAGCAGCCATGAAAATCAGTTTCAGCGAACACGATGAGCACTTCCGTCAGGAAGTGGCCGACTGGTTGCGCGTCAACCTCAGCGGTGAGTTCGAAGCCCTGCGTTTTCGTGGCGGCCCCGGCGATGAACACATGTTCCCCGAGGAGCGCAAAGCCTGGGAACGCAAACTCGCCGAGGGCGGCTGGACCTGCGTGGGCTGGGCCCCGGAGCACGGTGGCCGTGGCCTGTCGATCAGCCAGCAAGTGATTTTCCACGAAGAGTACGCCCGCGCTGGCGGCCCGGGACGCATGGGCCATATCGGCGAAGGCTTGGCCGGCCCGACCATCGCCGCTTTCGGCAGCGCCGAACAGCAACAGCACTTTTTGCCGGGCATCGTCAACGGCACGGCGTTCTGGTGCCAAGGCTATTCAGAACCGGGCGCCGGGTCGGACCTCGCCAACGTCAAGACCCGGGCCACACTGGATCAGGACGGCAGCAGTTGGGTCATCAACGGGCAAAAAGTCTGGACCTCACTGGCCCATGAATCGGACTGGTGTTTTGTGCTGGCCCGCACCGAGCCCGGCAGTGTCGGCCATCGCGGTCTGTCATTCCTGCTGGTGCCGATGGCGCAGGCCGAAATCACGGTGCGGCCGATCGAGCAACTGACCGGCACCTCGGAATTCAATGAAGTGTTTTTCGACGACGCTCGTACTGATGCAGCGAACATCGTCGGCTTGCCCGGCGAGGGCTGGAAGATCGCCATGGCGCTGCTCGGTTTCGAGCGCGGGGTGTCGACGCTCGGCCAGCAGATGCAGTTTCACAATGAGTTGAACGAGATCATCGGCATCGCCCGGGCCAATGGCGCCGCGCGCGATCCGGTCCTGCGCCAGCGTCTGGCCCAGGCCTGGAGCGGTCTGCGGATCATGCGCTACAACTCGCTGCGCATGCTGTCGGGGGCGCAGGACGGTTCGCTGCGCAAGGAAGCCACCATCTACAAGCTGTTCTGGTCCACGTGGCACGCCAGCCTCGGCAAGCTGGCGATGGACGTCCTCGGCGCCGACGCCGAACTGCTCGAAGCCGCGCCTTACCAGCTCACGCGTCTGCAATCGCTTTACCTGTTCAGCCGCGCCGACACCCTCTACGGCGGCAGCAACGAGATCCAGCGCAACATCATCGCCGAGCGTGCCCTGGGCATGCCCAAAGAGCCACGCCTTTCTGTGTGATCAAGGAGTTCCCATGTCTGTTCCTCACTATGTTGCAGGCCACGGCCTGCTGCGTGGCAAGTCTGTACTGATCACCGCAGCGGCCGGCGCCGGTATCGGTTTTTCCGCCGCACTGCGAGCTGCCGAGGAGGGCTGTCGCGCCTTGATGATCAGCGATATCCATGAAGGGCGTCTGGCCGAAGCGGTGTTGAAAATCCGCGAAGCCAGCGGCCTGCAGCAAGTTTTCGGGCAAGTCTGCAACGTTGCCGACGAAGCCCAGGTGCAACAGCTGATCGCCTGCGCCGAGCGCGACCTCGAAGGCGTCGATGTGCTGATCAATAACGCCGGTCTCGGCGGTTCGGCGTTGCTGGTGGAGATGACCGATGAACAATGGAACCGGGTTCTCGATGTGACGCTGACCGGCACCATGCGCATGACCCGCGCCATGCTGCCGAAGATGATGGAGCGCCGCGCCGGGGTCATCGTCAACAACGCGTCGGTGCTCGGCTGGCGAGCGCAGAAAGAGCAGGCGCACTACGCCGCTGCCAAGGCCGGAGTCATGGCGTTGACCCGCTGCGCAGCGGTCGAGGCCGCCGACTACGGGATCCGCATCAACGCGGTGAGCCCGAGCATTGCCTTGCACGATTTCCTGCGCAAATCCGCGCCGCAGGCCGTACTCGATCAACTGACGGCCAACGAAGCCTTCGGCCGCGCCGCCGAAGTCTGGGAAGTGGCCAATGTGATGATGTTCCTGGCCAGCGACTACAGCTCCTACATGACCGGCGAAGTGTTGTCGGTCTCCAGCCAGAGGGCGTGACATGCCGCGTATTTTCGACACGCCTTTCGCCCTGCGCGATGCAGTGGGAGAAGAGCTGGGTGTCAGCGACTGGCTGTTGCTGGCGCAAGACCGGATCAATCAGTTCGCGGATGCCACGGGCGATCATCAGTGGATTCACGTCGATCCGCTCAAGGCCGCCAGCGGACCCTTTGGCGGCTGCATCGCCCACGGTTACCTGAGCCTGTCGCTGGTCAACCTGTTTCTGCCGCAGATCGTCGAGGTTCGCGGCATCGCCATGGGCGTCAACTATGGCTGCGAGCGCGTGCGTTTCCCCACGGTGGTGCCGGTGGGCGCCCGTGTGCGCGGTCGTGCGCAGTTGATGGCCGTCGACGAGGTCAAGGGCGGCATCCAGGCGACCATCCGCGTCAGCGTCGAGATCGACGGCGAAGAGCGCCCCGGCTGTGTGGTCGACACCATCAGCCGCTACTACCCGCAAGATTCAGCAGCACTTTCGAGGAGTCCCGCATGAAAGAAGCCGTCATCGTTTCGACCGCCCGTACCCCGATCGGCAAAGCCTTTCGCGGTGCATTCAACGACACCGAAGCGCCGCTGCTCGGTGGCCATGTGGTGCGCGAAGCCGTGCGCCGGGCCGGCATCGAGCCCGGTGAAGTGGACGACGTGATCATCGGCGCGGCGGCGCAGCAGGGCACGCAGTCCTATAACCTCGGCCGACAGTGCGCGATTGCCGCCGGTTTACCGTTTTCCGTGTCGGGCATGGCCGTCGAACGCCAATGTTCCTCGGGGCTGATGAGCATCGCCATGGCCGCCAAAAGCATCATGTGCGACGAAATCGACATCGCGGTGGCCGGTGGCCTGGAATCGATTTCGCTGGTGCAGAACAAGCACAAGAACCTCTATCGCAACCAGTCCGGGGCGGTGCTCGAACGCGATCCGCACGCTTACATTCCGATGATTGAAACCGCCGAGATCGTCGCCGCCCGCTACGGCATCAGCCGCGAGGAACAGGACGAGTACAGCTACCAGAGTCAGGTACGTACCGCGCTGGCCCAGAGTGCCGGGTTGTTCGACCGGGAACTGGCGCCGATGACCAGCCGCAAGGCAATTTTTGACAAGGCCACGGGCGAAACCCGCCTCGAAACCCTCAGCCTGCAACGCGACGAGTGCAACCGCGTCGACACCACCCGCGAAAATCTCGCCGCACTGGAACCGGTCTGGGCCGGCGGCGAATGGACCGAGAAGGGCCGTTTCATCACCGCCGGTAACGCCTCGCAGCTGTCCGACGGCGCATCGGCCTCGGTGTTGATGAGCGCCAAACTGGCCGAGAAACGCGGGCTGGAGCCCTTGGGGATTTATCGTGGGATGGCCGTCGCGGGTTGCAACTCCGATGAAATGGGCATTGGCCCGATCTACGCCATTCCGAAGCTGCTCAAGCGTCAGGGCCTGACCATGGATCACATCGGCCTGTGGGAGCTGAACGAAGCGTTTGCCTGTCAGGTGCTGTATTGCCGCGACACGCTGGGCATTCCTCAGGAGCGGTTGAACGTCAACGGCGGGGCGATTGCGCTGGGGCATCCGTTCGGCATGTCCGGTGCGCGGATGGTCGGCCACGCCTTGATCGAAGGTCAGCGCCGTGGTTTGCGTTACGTCGTGGTGAGCATGTGCATCGGCGGCGGCATGGGCGCTGCAGCACTGTTCGAGGTGGTCTGAATGATCAGCGCGCAGCAGATTCAAACCACCATGGCCCGCTACGTAGAATTGGTGGACGCCGGCGACATCGACGGGATTCTTGCGCTGTACGGTGAGGATGCGACGGTTGAGGACCCGGTCGGTCAGCCGCCCATTCAGGGCCTCGCGGATATCGAGCGTTTCTACCGCCAGGGCCTGGGCACGAGCAAGGTGTCGGCCACGTTGACCGGCCCGGTGCGTGCGACGTTGAACGGGTGTGGGGCGATGCCGTTCCGGGTCGACATGCAGTGGGCGGGACAACCTTGTTCGCTGCATGTGATCGACGTGATGGCGTTCGATGACGACGGCAAGATCCGCTCGATGAAAGCCTATTGGAGCGAAGCCAATATCGGCCCGCAGTCCTGATTTGGGTTGCAGGCTGCGGAACATCGCAGCCTGCAACCGGATTTATCGCGCGACGCCGTTTTCGTAATAGACCTTGAGATTCTCGGCAATCTGCTGCACGACCTTGTCGAACGCCTTGCCCAGCAGTTTTTCCATCAGCCTGCCACCGCGCAGGCTGTAGTGCATCTGGGTGGTCATGCGGCTGAATTCACCCTCGCGCTGCAAGGCATAACTGAAGCTGGCTTCGCGAAACGGGAAGGGCGCGCCGGCGCTCGCCTTGTGCAGCACCAGGACAAAACCGACCCCGTCCTGCCATTGCACCACGCTTTCATCCAGCCATTGACCGCCCTTGCGAAACACCCGGCGACTGGCGCCAAGCCCTTCGATCGGCCCGGGATGGAGCTGGCAGCCGGTGAGTCCCGGCACATAGTGGGGCGCCAGGCGCAGATCCCGTAGTTTGGCCCAGGCGGCGGGCGGAGACAGTTCGAGCAAAACGCTGTGGCAGGCAATCGCCGGCATGCTGGATTTCCTTTTTTTGTCGGGATCAGTCGAGGGTCAATGGGACTGGGCAGCGTCGAGAAACGCCGGGCGTTCGCCACCGCCGTGCACAGTGATGTCCGCGCCGCTGACATAGCGCGCCAGAGGGGAGGCGAGGTACAGGCAGGTGTCGCCGATGTCTTCCGGCGCCGCCAGGCGTTGCAGCGGAATGGTCGCCGCCACACGGGCAAGGCCCGCTTGATCGCCGTAGTGCAGAGCAGCCTGTTCGGTGAGGATCAGCCCGGCCGTGACCGCGTTGACCCGCACTTTCGGCGCCCATTCCACGGCCAGCGAGCGGGTCAGGTTCAACAATCCGGCCTTGGCCGCACCATAAGCTGCCGTGCCCGGGGACGGACGAACCGCGCTGACGCTGCAGATATTGATGATTGCACCGCCGTCGTCCTGCGCCTGCATCACCCGATTGGCCTGCTGAGAGAGATTCAGCGGCGCCAACAGGTTCAGGCGAATGATCGCTTCGCTGAAGCGCGGCGAGGCGCTGGCGGCGTCGGCATTGGGCGAGCCCCCGGCATTGTTGATCAGCACGTCGAGCCGGCCAAAACGCTCAACGATGGTTTCGATCAGCCGACCCGACTGCTCGACATCACGCAGATCGCAGGGCAGAAAAACCGCCTCGCGTCCTGCGCTGGTCGGCGATGACGCCGGGGCCTCGCGACCGCAGATCACCACTTCGGCGCCGCCATCGAGAAAACGCTGACTGATGCCCCGACCAGCCCCTTTGCCGCCCCCGGTGACCAGCACCACTTTGCCGCGAAAATCCAGCGCATCCATCATGGAAAAGCCTCGTTCTGTCAAAGATCAATGCCCTCGATGCTAGGTGTGCGGCCCCCGGCGGCCAACGTCCGAAAAGACTAGGGCAGCTAGTCCTGTCGGACGATGTTGCCTGCCTGGCCTGCGCAAATAATCCGGGCACAACAATAGCCGGGAGCACACCTTATGAGCGCAATGGCGCAAGGGCACTTCGTTACGCTGCCGCAGGGGTTGCGGCTGCATTACTTGGACGTCGGCGGGCAGGGCGCCGGCAGCGGCGAGACGGTGGTGTTCATCCACGGCAGCGGGCCCGGGGCCAGTGGCCACAGCAATTTCAAACAGAACTACCCGCTGTTCGTCACTGCCGGTTATCGCGTCATCGTGCCTGACCTGCCGGGTTATGGCGCGTCCGACAAGCCGGACACCCTCTACACCCTGGACTTTTTCGTCACCGCCCTGAGCGGTCTGCTCGATGCCCTGGATATCCAGCGCTGCGTGTTGGTGGGCAACTCATTGGGCGGTGCCATCGCCATCAAACTGGCCCTGGACCAGCCGCAGCGGGTCAGCCGACTGGTATTGATGGCGCCGGGCGGGCTGATGGAAAAGGAGCAGTATTACCTGCAGATGGAAGGCATCCAGAAAATGGGCGCGGCATTTGCCCGAGGCGAACTGCACGACGCGGACGGCATGCGCCGTTTGTTGACCCTGCAATTGTTCGACGAATCGTTGATCAGCGCCGAAACGGTCAATGAGCGGGTCGCCGTGGTACGCGAGCAACCGGTCTGCGTGCTGTCGACCATGCAAGTGCCGAACATGACCGAGCGCCTGAAGGAGTTGCAGTGCCAGATCCTTGGGTTCTGGGGCATGGACGATAAATTCTGCCCGGTGTCGGGTGCGCAAACGATGATGCAGCACTGCCAGAACATCCGGTTTGTGCTGCTCAGCGAGTGCGGGCATTGGGTGATGGTCGAGTACCGCGAGCTGTTCAATCGCGAATGCCTGTTCTTCTTTCAGGAAGGTCAGCGATGAGCGCGGCATTGCGTCGCCAGTTCGGCGAAGAGTTGTATCAGGCACTGTTGCAGGGCAACACCGTGGCCCCGCTAACCGAGCGCTGGCCGTCGATCAGTATCGAAGACGCCTACCACGTTTCGCTCTATTGCATCGAGCGTCGGGTCGCGGCCGGTGACCAAATCGTCGGCAAGAAGATCGGCGTGACGTCGGCAGCGGTCCAGCGAATGCTCAACGTGCATCAGCCGGATTTCGGCTTCATCACCCGGCAGATGTCGTTTGCCAATGACGCGCAGATCTCCCTGTCGGCCAACCGGCTGATCCAGCCCCGTGCCGAGGGCGAGATCGCGTTCAGGCTCAAGCACGACCTGATCGGCCCCGGCGTGACCGAAGCCGACGTGCTGGCGGTGACCGAATACGTCACGCCGTGCTTCGAGATCGTCGACTCGCGGATCCACGACTGGCGTATCCGCATTCAGGACACCGTCGCCGATAACGCCTCGTGCGGTGTGTTTGTGCTCGGCGATGTGCAAGCCGACCCTCGTGCGCTGGACCTGCCGAATCTGCACATGCGCGTATTCAAGAACGACGAACCGCTGAGCGAAGGTCTGGGCTCGGCCGTACAGGGCAACCCGTTGACGGCGGTCGCGTGGCTGGCCAACACCCTGGGTGCCTTCGGCATTCCGTTCAAGGCCGGGGAGCTCATTCTCTCAGGCTCTCTGGTTCCGCTTGAGCCTGCCCGTGCGGGCGACCGCTTTTCTCTGACCATCGATGGCCTGGGCTCTGCCCGGGTGTCTTTCTGCGCCTGACCCGTGGGGTTTAACCGGATGAACAAGAAACTCAGAGCGGCCATTATCGGCCCGGGAAACATTGGCACTGACCTGCTGATGAAAATGTGTCGGTCCGAATGGATCGAACCCGTGTGGATGGTCGGCGTCGACCCCGAGTCCGAGGGCCTCAAGCGCGCCCGTGAACTGGGAGTGAAAACAACCGCCGGCGGCGTCGACGGGCTGCTGCCTCATGTGCTCGACGATGACATTCGCATCGCTTTCGATGCGACCTCGGCCTACGTCCACGAGCAGAACAGCCGCAAGCTCAACGAGCTCGGGGTGATCATGATCGACCTCACGCCGGCGGCCATCGGCCCGTTCTGCGTGCCGCCGGTCAACCTCAAGGAACACGCGGCGTCGCTGGCAATGAACGTCAACATGGTCACCTGCGGTGGTCAGGCAACCATCCCGATGGTCGCGGCGGTGTCGCGGGTGCAATCGGTCAGTTACGGCGAGATTGTCGCCACGGTTTCGTCCGGCTCCGTCGGGCCGGGCACTCGGCAGAACATCGACGAGTTCACCCGGACCACGGCCGGCGCGGTCGAGAAGATCGGCGGCGCCCGTCGCGGCAAGGCGATTATCGTCATCAACCCGGCCGAGCCGCCGCTGATGATGCGCGACACCATTCATTGCCTGACGGACGACGAGCCGGATCAGCAGCGGATTCGCGCCTCGGTGCTGCAGATGGTCGAGGAAGTGCAGCGTTATGTGCCCGGCTACAAGTTGATCAACGGCCCGGTGTTCGATGGCCGCAAGGTGTCGATTTTCATCGAGGTGGAAGGCCTCGGGGATTTTCTGCCCAAGTCCGCCGGCAACCTCGACATCATGACCGCCGCCGGCCTGCGCACCGCCGAAATGTTCGCCGAAGAAGCCCACAAGGGCGCCCTGCAACTGCCCGCCCGTTAAGTGGAGAATGACCATGAATCTGCAAGGTAAACGCGTTCGTCTGCACGACATGAGCCTGCGCGACGGCATGCACGCCAAACAGCATCAGATCAGCCTGGACCAGATGATCGCCGTAGCCACCGGCCTTGATGCAGCCGGCGTGCCGCTGATCGAAATCACCCATGGCGACGGCCTGGGCGGTGCGTCGCTGAATTACGGGATGCCGGCCCACAGCGACGAGGAATACTTTTCGGCGGTGATTCCGCGCCTGCGCCAGGCGAAAGTCTCGGCGCTGCTGTTGCCCGGCATCGGTACCCTCGATCATCTGCGCATGGCCCATGAACACGGGGTTTCGACCATTCGCGTCGCCACCCACTGCACCGAGGCCGACGTCTCCGGCCAGCACATCGGCATGTCCGCGAAAATGGGTCTCGACACCGTCGGTTTCCTGATGATGGCCCACATGGTCAGCGCAGAAAAACTGCTGGAACAGGCGCGGTTGATGGAGAGTTATGGCGCCAACTGCATTTACTGCACCGACTCGGCGGGCTACATGCTCCCGGACGAGGTCAGCGAGAAAATCGGCGTGTTGCGCGCAGGCTTGAACGCTGCGACCGAAGTGGGCTTTCACGGCCACCACAACCTGGGCATGTCGATTGCCAACTCCCTGGCCGCGATCGAGGCGGGCGCAGCGCGTATCGACGGTTCGGCGGCGGGTCTTGGGGCCGGTGCGGGCAACACGCCGCTGGAAGTGTTCGTTGCGGTGCTGGAGCGGATGGGCGTTGAAAGCGGCGTCAATCTGTACGGGATCATGGACGTCGCCGAAGACCTGATCGTGCCGATGATGGACCAGCCGATCCGCCTCGACCGCGATGCCCTGACGCTGGGATACGCCGGGGTTTACAGCTCGTTCCTGCTGTTTGCCAAACGTGCGGAGAAAAAGTACCTGGTCGCCGCCCGCGAACTGCTGGTGGAGTTGGGGCGGCGTGGCACCGTTGGCGGTCAGGAAGACATGATCGAAGACCTGGCGCTGACCCTGTCCCGGGCGCGCGGCTTCCTGCCGACCTGATCCTCGGCAGATAACAAAAAACACCGGCGCTGCTTGCAGGCCGGTGTTTTTTTATGGGGGCAGATTTATGGGAGCAGATTGCGCACCAGCGGCGGGTAGCAGTTGACCGCCGTGCTCGAACAACCGAGGAGCGCAGTGCTCGGTCGATAGGCTTCGTTTCTGAACAACTGACACAGGCTGACGGAACTGCCGACGCAGACGATCAGGAGCAGGGCGCAGGTGGAATTACGCATCGCGGGCCTCATACGGTTTTTTATTGTTGTAGAGGCAAGGTAGGGCGGCGCGAGATATTCGGCTTCGTCTGAATGGACTAGTCAGGCAAATAAGCCATCGCCCGGGCGGACGATGGCGCGGGAAGGGTGTCAGCCGAGGGTGGCCACACTGCGCAGGATCAGGCGCACGAGCATGGTCTGGCGGGTTACGCCGGTCTTGGAGAAGGTCGAGCGCAGGTGGGCGCGCGCCGTGTTGCGGCTGATGCCCAGTTCTTCCGAGGCTTCGTCGAGGGTCAGCCCGTTGGCCAGCAACATGGCCAGTTGGGTCTCGGCCGGTGTGAAGTCAAACAGGGCGCGGACGATCTCCTGGGGCGCGGTGGACTGTTGCTCCGGGTCGCTGATGAAAATCACCACGGTCGGGCACTGTTTGCCTTCGCTCCACTCCGACAGCGGCACCGAGCGCACGATGATGCCCAAGTCAGCCCGCCCGGACGGCCGTTGCACGCGCAGCGCCTCGACCATCGACGGGTTGCTGCTTTTCTGCGAGAGCAGCGACTGTTTGACCAAGCGGCGAAACTCTTGCGTGTCGCGGTCCGTACCGACCTGCAGGCCATCGTTGACCAGTTTGATGCCGTCCTTTTCCTGGATCAACCGGTCGGCCACCTGGTTGGTCTGCAGCACTTTGCCGGCTTCGTCGAGGATGATCGTGCCGACCGCCATCTGATTCACCGCACCGGCGTAGAGGTTGCGTTCGACCTCAATGCGGTTGAGCTGCATGTGAACCTTGATCGAGCGCTCGAGGTGCGGAATGAAATGCGCGAGCAGGGTTTTCTCTTCATCGCCAAAAGGCTTGTCATCCCGGCCGCGACTGATGCGGATCCGGCACTGGGCGCCGTCGCAGGTGTTGATGTCGGCGCCGAGGATATGGAACACGTCCACCGCTTCGAGAAAGTTCTTGTAGAACTCGGATTTCTGCCAGTCATCGCTGGAGACGAATTCGGCGAGGGTCACCACCTGACGGTTGGGCAGGCCGACGAAGGGGTCGAGGGTGAAAAAGTGCGTGTTGTACGAGGCGACCGCTTCGGTGGAGGTGCCGGTGGTGTTGACCATCAGTCCGTCCACATGGGTGCTGGGCGGCCGCAGGATGAAGGTCACGTACTTGCTTTTCAGGTAAACGTTGAGCTGGTTGAGAAAGGTCGCCCAGGGAATGGTTTCCAGCGGCCCCTGATACAGGTTGCCGATGAGATCGCTGAACGTGTCGAGGCTGAGGCTCTGCTGCATGGGAAACCCGTTCTTATTATTAGTGGTTTGCGGTGCCCGAGAATAAGCGCCTGTATCGACCACTTGCAACGCCCGGGCACGAGGCCTGACCGGCGGCGGCCGGCCAGGCGCAAAATTGCGACAGCCCCGTGATCAGGCCTGTTCGCGAGCCCGCACGATGAACTCTTTCTGGTCCTGCACATCCGCTGAAAGCAGACCGACGTCGGTGTAGAACTGCTCGTACCAGCGCCGCAATTGATAGACCGGGCCATCGCCATCGCAGAGCAACGGGTTATCGACGCGGGTCTTGCTGTGCCAGATCGACACGTCTTCGTAAAAGGCTTCCTGGGCCTGTTGCACATAGGCCTTGGCCATTGCCTGATTCTGTTCTTCGCTCAAGCCCGGGATCTTTTTCACCAGCACGCCGTACCGCAGGGTGAAACTGTCGAGGTCGATCGGCACATGGCAGTTGAGCAGGATCGAGTGGATCGGCTGACCGTTCATGGCACCGGTCATTTCGGTGATCTGGTAGGCCGGCCCGTAATAAGTCGCCACGGTGCTCAACGCGCTGTCGCCGGACAGCCGCTCGCTGCGGGCGCTCATGATCTGCGTGGCGAGGTGGCCTTCGAACACGTTGCTGAAGGCCTCGACCGGCGCGCCGTGTACCGTGCCGAAGTGCGCCATGTCGGCGACGTTGTCGATCAGTTCGCGGCAGTTGGTGTCGATCTGCAATTCAGCGACCTCCCACTCGGCCCATTCGTCGCTGAAGCAGGCGTCAATGCGCGGGATGCGTTGCTCGGGCAGCGGCGGGTTGCCTTCGGGGTCGTTCCAGACGAACAGCAGATGGTTTTCCTCCATCAGCGGCCAGCTCTTGAGCTTGGCCCGTGGCGGAATGCGCTTGGCGTAGGGAATGTCATCGCAAACGCCGTCGGCGCCCCAGCGCCAGGCGTGGAAAGGGCAGCGAATCGAATTGCCTTCGATGCAACCGGTGCTGAGGTCGGCGCCCATGTGCGGGCAATAACCGTCGAGAATGTGCAGCTCGCCGTCCTCGCCCTGAAACGCCACCAGTCGGGTGCCGAACACGTCCAGACGGTGGGCCTTGCCGTCGCGGTAGCGGGCGGCCAGGCCCAGGCAGTGCCAGCCGCGTGCGTAGCGGTCTTCCAGCAGTTTGGCTTCGATACGGTGCAGGGTACTCATCTTGTTATTCTCCCAGGTTCACGGGTTTGAGCTTGCTGGAGATTCTGCCGCCCCTGTAGAAGCGGGCATCGTCTGAATGGACGATGGCCGGCCGACCGGCGCCCGCTCTACTGACGCCATCGGACTTTTTGTCAGGAGCAGGCAATGAATGAGCAATCAGGGCCGGTCGCGGTCATTACCGGTGCCGCCAGTGGCATCGGCCGGGGGCTGGCCGAGCATGCGGCCAAGTTGGGGATGCGCCTGGTGCTGGCCGATCTCGATGCGTCGCGGCTGGAGAACCTCTGCGCTGAACTGCGAAGCGGCGGAGCGCAGGCCGTCGCCTGTGTCACCGATGTTGGCGATCTGGAACAGGTGGAGCGCTTGCGCGATGTCGCCCTCGATCAGTTTGGCGGGGTCGATCTGTTGTTCAACAATGCCGGGGTGATGCAGACCGGCCACAGCTGGGAAATCACCGCGCAGCAGTGGCAGCGCATGCTCGACGTCAATCTTTGCGGGGTCATCAACGGCATTCGCTGTTTCGTGCCGTTGTTTCTGCGTCAGGGCCGCGCGGCCCATGTGATCAACACCGCGTCACTGGCCGGTCTGCTCAGCAGCCCGTTGATGGCGCCTTACAACGTGACCAAGCAGGCGGTGGTCGCGCTGTCGGAAACCCTGCACTACGAATTGACCCTGCTCGGTGCACCTGTGTCGGTTTCTGTCGTGTGTCCGGGGCCGGTGGTCAGTGAAATCATGGCGTCCAACCAAGTGGTCGACGGCGCCGGTTCGTCCTTCAGCCAATTGCTCGACAGCAGCATCCGTCAAGGCATGACGCCTGCGGTACTCGCAGAACAGGTGTTCGCCGCCATCGCCGAAAAGCGCTTCTGGGTCTTTCCCCACAAAGGCTTCAAAGTGGCCCTGCAGCAACGGGTGCAGAGCATCCTGGAAGAGTCCAACCCACAATTCAAACTGTCCGATGTAGAGGAAGATGCCCATGCCGCTCGATAAACAGATCGCGCTGATACTCCAGCAATTCAGCGACCTGCCGGCACCCGATTACAGTCAGCTCGATGCCGCGCAATATCGGCAGTTCTGCGACAACATGCAGCCGGCGATACCGGGCGTGCCGATGATCGAAGTGCGCAACTTGCGGGTCGAGGGTGCGATTGGCGAACTGGATGCGCGTCTGTATCGGCCGTCGAAAGAGGGCAATCTGCCGTTGCTGGTGTATTTCCATGGCGGCGGTTTTGTCGTCGGTAACCTCGACACTCACGACAACCTGTGCCGCTCGCTGGCCCACCTGACCGACGCCGTGGTGGTGTCGGTGGCTTATCGCCTGGCGCCGGAACACCCGTTCCCGGCGGCGCCGCTGGATTGCTACCGAGCGACCTGCTGGCTGGTGGAACACGCGGCGCAACTGGGCGTCGATGGCAGCCGGCTCGCGGTGGCGGGGGACAGCGCCGGGGGCAATCTGGCATTGGCGGTCAGTCAGTTGGCGGTGCAACGGCAGGGGCCGAAGATCCGCTATCAATGCCTGTTCTATCCCGTCACCGACGCCCGTTGCGACAGCCATTCCTACCGGGAATTTGCCGATGGTTTCTTCCTTACCGGCGCCATGATGAACTGGTTCTGGCAGCAGTATTTGCAGAAAGACGGGCAGGGTGATGATCCGCTGGCTTCGCCATTGCGTGCCGGAAGCGTGGCGCATTTGCCGCCGACGACCCTGATCACCGCCGAATTCGATCCGCTGCGTGACGAAGGCGAGGCGTTCGCCGAGCGCTTGCGTGCAGCCGAAGTGCCCGTGCGCGTGCAGCGCTGTGAAGGGATGATTCACGGTTTCATCAGCATGGCGCCGTTTGTCGAAGGTGCCGCCCAGGTGTTGTCCGAAGCGGCCGCCGACCTGCGCGAGGCGCTGCAATGAGTCTGGCGTTCGACAGTGTGCCGCAACTGCTCGAAGCCATCGCGGCGGGACAGATGGTGGTCATCACCGATGACGAAAACAACGCTGAAGGCTCACTGCTGATGGCCGCCGAACGGGTCGGGGCCGAGGCGGTAACCTTCATGGCAGTACAGGCACGCGGCTTGATCTGCCTGGCACTGACCGAGCAGCGCTGCCGCGAGCTGGGGTTGGACCTGATGGTGCCCCATTCGCGGGCGCAGCATGGCGTGGGGTTTACCCGTTCGATCGAGGCCGCAACCGGTGTGTCCACGGGGATCAGTGCTGCCGATCGGGCGCGCTCGATTCAGGTGGCAGTCGACCCGGCCAGTGTCCCGGCGGATCTGGTGCAACCGGGACATATCTTTCCGGTGCAGGCTTTGCCAGGTGGCGTCATGCAGCGGGCCGGGCATGTCGAGGCGGCATGCGACCTGACCCGCCTCGCGGGCCTGCAACCGGCGGCGACACTGGTGGGCATTCTCGACGAGGACGGCGAACTGGCCCGTGGCGAGCAGTTGCACGAATTCGCCCGCCGCCATGGCCTGTGCATCGGCAGCATTGCCGAGCTGATTCACTACCGCATCCTTCACGAAGGCACGATCGAACGCGGCGAGGCGTATCCCTTGCTGACCCGCCACGGCGAGTTTCAGGTGACGGCGTATCAGGACACTTATCAAGGCGCGCTGCATCTGGCGCTGGTCAAAGGCCGGATCGACAGCACTCAACCGGTGCTGGTGCGAGTGCAAGGCATCGAAACCCTGCGCGATGCCCTGGGCTGCGAAAGCGAAAACGGACCGCAGCAATGGACCCTTGAACGTTCGCTGGCGTGCATCGCGGCGGCCGAATGCGGTGTGCTGGTGTTATTGGCGCAGAAAGAAACTGCTGAAGGTGTGCTCGAGCAATTGCGTCAGCGCAGCGGTGGCAAGTCGCGGCCGCCGCATTTTCCGCATCGTACGTTGGGCATCGGCGCGCAGATACTGCGTGATCAGAACGTGCGCAAGATGCGCCTGATGAGTTCTCCAGTGCCCTACAAAGCGGTGTCGGGGTTCGATCTCGAAGTCACTGAATTCATCCCGTTCCAATCTGCCGTCTGAAAACCGTTCAACCCCTGCGGGTGATGACCTGCAGGGGTTGTGTCGTTTCAAGGCTGGACGCTTTTGAGCATTTTCTTCGCCTGATCCTGCACCGCCGGCGGCGCGCTCATATTGCCGGCGATCACCGTAATCACTGCATGCCCTTGCCACAGCTGATACGCATCGGCCTGCTGCTGGGTGACCGTAGGTTTTGGCGGTGCGACAAGGTTGACGTGAACCGTACCGTCGGCGCCGCGCTGTGAGGTGAAGTTCACCCGGTCCCAATTGCCGATCGGGGCAAAACTCACGCCTTTGACTTGATTGGCAGGCAACGCCGGGTAGTTGAGGTTCAGCCCGTTGACGCCCGGCAGTCCGAGCACATTCAGTTTGCAGCTGTGTTTAGCGCAGTTCCGATGGGCCTGTTCGATGACCTTCACCGCAAACTTCGCGGTGTCGTCCATGGCGCCCAGGGTCTTGCGGTAGCCGGCCTGTTGGTCGCGCATGATCAGGTCCATGTCGATGGCCGTCGACACTGCCACGGCCGGAACGCCTTTGAACATGGCCCGAATGGCGGCGTTCAGAGTGCCGGACATCTGCGTCAGCGGGCCGACGTTCTCACCGAAGTTGATGCCGGACACCACCAGATCCGGTGGCGTGTCCTTGAGCAGCACATCCAGCCCCACGTTGACCGCATCCACCGGCGTGCCGATGGCCGAGGTCTTGCCGGTCGGCGGGGTGTAGCCATCGGGCGGGCCGACGCAGAATCTGCCGGGCGCAAGCTCGGTCACCGCCAAGGCCTCGCCTGGCACCACGACGCTGGCGGCGCTGATGCCGCTGCTGTCGTTCAACGGGCCGACCAGGGTGACGGTGTGCCCGGCGGCGGTCAGTGCGCGATACATCGCGTCGATGCCGGGGGCGCGGCAGCCGTCGTCGTTGGTCAGCAAAATGTTCAGGGCGCTGGCCTGCGTCGACAAACCGAGGCCGGCCACGGCGAGGGCCGCAGTGAGCAGTTTATTCATGGGCAGTTTCCGTAAAGGTGCAGATTGAAAAAAGCACAACGCCCCGACCGAATGAATCGGTCAGGGCGTCATGGGTTCAGCGGGTACCGAGTTTGCGCAGGTTGCCAGGGGTGAATTCGTCTTCGGAGAAGGCGGTGGCATTGAGCTTCGCAGGCTTTTGATCGACCAGCAGACGGTCAACCAGATAAGAGCCGGCGATCAGGTCATGGTAGATGCCGAGGCGTGCGTGGTAGCGCTCGATGTCATAGGCGTAGACCGAGGTCTGCATGTTGGTACGCCACAACTGGCCACGGGCATCGTAGTTGTCGGCCATGGTCGCGGACCAGGTGTCTTCGTCGAGGTACAACACACGTTTGGCGTAGACGTGGCGGGCGCCTTCCTTGAGCGTTGCCTGCAGCACCCAGACTCGGTGTTTTTCGTAGCGCATGTACTGCGGATCGACGTGGCCGGTGGTCGACAGGATCTGGTCGGCCGTCACGCTCGGGTCGTCGATCTTGTAGTTGTGGTACGGAATGTAGAGTTCCTTTTTGCCGACGATGGTCCAGTTGTAGCGGTCCGGCGCACCGTTGAACAAGCGGTCTTCGTCGTACACCCGGAAGCCGCCGGCGCCGGTCGGCGAGTCATAGCCGACAGTGGGGGCGCGACGAACGCGGCGCTGGCCGGGGCTGTACTGCCAGGCCTGACGCGGCGAGGCTGTCGGGTTGATGAACTCGTGACCGACGACGATCTCGCCTTTCTTGCGCACCGGTTCCAGGGTGGTGATCAGGAAGTTGGTCAGGATGCCGTTGGCGCTGTCGAGGTTCTTGTCCGGGCTGGACCAGATCGAGAAGATCTTGTAGTTGACCTCTTCAAGCACTTTTTCCTTGTTGGCGTACACCACCGCCTGGCCATAGTTGGCCTCTTCGGTGTTGGCACGCCCTTGCAGAGTGTGGTTGAACATCAACTCGCTGCCGTTTTTCGGAATCGGAAACGGCGAGGCGCCCCAGGCGTTCTTGGTGTCGTTGTTGTCGTTGTCGAGTTCGGCGGTCACCGCGTTTTTCTTGATCAGGTCTTCCAGACGCTGATCGGCGCGGAAGTCGCGATGGCTCGGGTACACCGGGATCTTGAATGTTTCCGGGTAGCGCTTGAGCAGCGCTTTCTCACCGTCGGACAGGTTCTCGGCGTACTTGTCCATGTTCTTCGAATCGATGATGAACAGCGGTTTTTCCGCCGCGTACGGGTCCGGGTACGGCGTGCCGGGCCCCGAAAACTTCAGACCCGGTGGCAGACCACGCCACTTGCCGCTCCAGGCCGGAATGCTGCCGTCGGCGTTGCCAGCCTTTTCGGCGCCCATCGGGGTCAGGTCCTGGCCCAGTCGCGCGGCCTCTTCGGGGCTGACCTTGGCGTAGGTCAGGCCACTGCCGAGCAGGCCGACAGTCAGCGCCGTGCTCAATAACGTTTGGGTGAATCGAGACATGCTGTGCTCCTCCGACAGGGGAATCAGAACCGGTATTTGAAGTTGAGGGCGACGTTGTCGCGGTCGGCCAACGGGCTGTTGTTGGCATTGCCCAGGTAGGCGTTGTAACGGGCTTCGACGGTGAAGTTGCCCAGGTAGCGCCACGAGCTGCCGATGCTGGCGCGGTCGTCGCCTTCGCCCTGGTTGATCGAGCCGACAATCGAGCTGTCGCCGTGGGCAGCGGTGCTGTAGGTGATCGGCACTGACATGTCCCAGCCGCTGAACACGTCGTTGTAATCGAAGCTGACCTGCGCGGTGTAACCCCAGGCTTCGCGGTCGTAGACCAGACTGTCGGTGCCCGGCAACGTGAAGCCCGGCGCCAGGGTCACCGGCGCTGACTTGTCGTTGCTGATCACGGTGTTGTAGACGACTTCGCCGGTCAGGGTGGTGTTGTCGGCGAACGAGGTCGGGCCGAGCACGTAGATCATCGACGACTGCGCTTGCATGGTCTTGCCGCGTACCGCGCTGGAGAAACCGTTGTTGACCATCACCGGCGCACCGTCGCGGTAGCTGACTTCACCGGCCCAGCTGACATCGCCGATCACCGTGGAGAAACTGGCGCCGAACAGGTCGATGTTGTCGAAGTACACCGCACGGTAGCGCCCCAGCTCGGACTGGAAGTCCAGCGACGGCGTCTTGTCGTGATAACGCGAGTAGTAAATGCCGAACTCGGTGTTGTTCAGCGACTCGGCGGCGTAGGTGAAGGCCACACCGTACTGGCCCTGATTGCTCGGTTTGTCGTTGGCCAGACGCGTCACGAAACCGCTGGCGTCGTTGTAGCCGCCCTCGTCGATGTAGTCGGTGGTGGAGAAGTAGCTGCCGACCCCGAACAACTGGGTCTTTTCCCATTTGTATTGGTAGTAGGCCTGGATATCGAGGCTGTCGGTCAGGCTGAACTGGGTGAACAGTTGCCCGACCGGCAGGAGGATTTCCTTGACCTCGACCCCCGGCGTGGTCGACTTGGTCGCGTCCACCGGGCTCTGCGCCGCCGAAATGCCGGGATAGAACAGGCTTTCACCCCAGCTGACCACCTGATTACCCAGCCGCGCATTGAGGTTGTGCCCGCCCAGATCCCAGGTGCCGTAGGCGTAGTAATCGAGCATGCGCAGTTCGTTGCGGTGCTGATCGATGGTGTCCTGGGAGAAACGGTCCGGCCGGTTGCAATGACCACCGGCAAAACAGTTCGAGGTGCCGGTGTTGTTGTCGTTGTCCTGATCGTAGACGTTGTCGTAGAAGCCCGTGGCTCGTACGAACACGCCGTAATCGTCCTGCCATTTGATGTTGGCTTCGGTGAGGAAACCGGCGCGGTTGTTGATCAGGCTGCCTTTGGAAAACGCATTGTCGCCGTCATTGGCGTCGGCGTTGGCCGTCAGTTTGTGATCGCGTGCCTCGGTCCGCCAGGCGAGGCTGTAGGTCAGCGTGGTGTCCCAGTCGACGCTCAGATCCTCGCTCGGCTGGAAGGTCATCGCGCTGGCCTGGCTGCCCAGTCCACCGGCCAGCAACAACACGGCCAGCTGTACGCGAGGGTGTAGCGATTGTGGGGCGATTATTGTTTTTATCATGTCGTCCTCATGCCCAGGTCGGACCTGCCCGACCTGCATTTCAGGGGGGAAGTGGTGCCGTGGGCGACTATGCGGTCACGCACCGGGCGCAACATCGTCCAAGCGGACTAAGCGATTTGCACGGGAGCGGGGTGCGTGACCCTTAGTCCCATCGGACGATGACCACCCGGCACACGCGCCCAACAATCCCGAGACCGACCGCGCCGGACGAAGATCCGGCCGGCGGTTTTTGCCTTGAGGGCGCTGAGCAAGGGTGATCGCATGAAAGCTGCCGAGATCAAATGGGATGAGTGCTGCGATGTGCTGGTGGTGGGTTCCGGAGCGGGCGGGATGACCGCGGCGCTGCGCGCTCACGACCTGGGACTGAACGTGTTGCTGATCGAAAAGAGCAACGAGTACGGCGGCACCTCGGCGGTGTCCGGCGGCGGGATCTGGATCCCCGGCAATCACCGGATCGAGGCCCTGGGGGGCAGCGACAGCGCCGCCGAAGCGATTGCCTATATTCGCGCGGTGACCCACGGCGAGATCGACGACGGGCGCATCGAAGCCTATGTCGAGCACGGCAAGGCGATGGTCGAATACCTCGAACAAAAGACCCGCGTGCGCTTCGAGGCACAAGCGCGCTACGCCGATTACTACCCGGAAATCGAAGGCGGCAAACCCGGCTATCGCTCGATGGACCCGCAACCGTTCGACGCCGCCGAGCTGGGTGAGGAGTTTCTGCGCATGCGTGCGCCATCCCCCGGCACGTTGATGATGGGACGCATGGCGATGACCATGAAAGAGGCGCAGGTGCTGCTGTGCCGTGGCCCCGGCTGGTTGCGCCTGACGCTGAAGGTCATGTGGCGTTACTGGCGCGACCGCGAGGGGCGGCGGCTGTCGAAGCGGGATCGTTACCTGACGTTGGGCAATGCCTTGATCGGGGCCTTGCGCTGTTCCTTACTGGATCGCGGCAAATCGCTGTGGCTCAACTGTGGGCTGGAAGAACTGCTGATTGTCGGCGACCGGGTCGGCGGTGCGCGGGTCTGCCGCGAGGGGCAACGTCTGAACGTCAAGGCGCGCTACGGCGTGATCATCGCCGCTGGTGGTTTTGAACGGAATCAGACGATGCGCACCCAGTATCTGCCGCAACCCTCGCTGACTACCTGGAGTGCCACGCCGCCGCATAATACCGGCGACGGCATTCGTGCAGGCCAGGCCATCGGCGCACGCACGGCGCTGATGGAACACAGCTGGTGGGCGCCGACCACCCACGTTCGCGGCGAGGAAAAACAACGGGCGATGTTCGTCGAGCGGACGTTGCCCGGTTGCGTACTGGTCAACTCGGCGGGCGAACGTTTCGTCAACGAAGCCGCGCCGTACACCGACATCGTTTACGCGATGTACGCCAACAACCGCGAAGGCGCCGTCAGTGTGCCGTGCTGGATGGTGTTCGATGCCGAGTTTCGCCGCAAATACCCCTGCGGCGCGTTGTTGCCGGGGTATGCCCAGCGCGACTGGCAACTGCCCGAGCACTTGCGTGATTACTTTTTCAAGGCACCGGATCTGCAAACCCTGGCGGAGAACATCGGCGTCGATGCGGCGGGGCTGCTGCGCACGGTGCAGCGCTTCAACGGCATGGCGGTGCGCGGCTACGACGAAGACTTTCACAAGGGTGAATCGCTGTTCGATCGCTACTACGGTGACCCGAACGTGCAGCCCAATCCGTGTCTGGCGCCGTTGTTCAAAGGGCCGTTCTACGCCGTGCGCATTGACGCCGGCGACATCGGCACGAAGGGCGGTTTGCTCACCGACGTTCACGCCCGGGTCTTGCACGAGGATGGCCAGCCAATCAAAGGCTTGTACGCCATCGGCAACAGCGCCGCGTCGATGATGGGCCGCACCTATCCGGGAGCCGGTTCCACCATCGGCCCGGCGATGACCTTCGGTTATCTGGCAGCCAACCACATTCATCGTCAGAGCCAGAAAAGCGGCTCGGTGATCAGTCAGTTCGGGAGCGTCAAATGAATCGGCAAGTGGCAGTGGTGACCGGCGCCAGTCGCGGCGTCGGCCAGGGCATTGCCCTGGCACTGGGTGCGGCAGGCATGCGGGTTTACGTCACCGGGCGTGCGCCGGAATCTGCAGGCGCGCATCTATATGGACAGGCCTTGAACAGCTCACTGGACGACACGGCCGCCGCAATTACAGCGGCGGGCGGAGAGGGCGTCGCGGTGGTCTGTGATCATGCCGACGATGGGCAGGTTGCGGCGCTGTTCGCCCAGGTCGAACGGGAGTGCGGGAGACTGGAGCTGCTGGTGAACAATGCCGCGTTCATTCATGACCAGTTGATCGAGCCGGGGCCGTTCTGGGAAAAGCCGCTGGACCTGGTGCGCATCCTCGACGTCGGCCTGCGCTCGGCGTACATCGCCAGCTACCACGCCGCACCGCTGTTGTTAAACAGCGCGCAGGGACTTATCTGCTTTACTTCGTCGTTTGGCGGCGGCTGCTACATGCACGGCCCGGCGTACGGTGCGCAAAAGGCCGGTTGCGACAAACTGGCGGCGGACATGGCCATCGATTTCGAGGGCCGTGGCGTGGCGGCGTTATCGATGTGGCTCGGGCCGCAGTTGACCGAGCGCACGCGGATTGCCGGCGAACAGCATGGCGAGCAGTACAAGGCTTTTCTGGCGCACGCCGAAACCCCGCAATTCAATGGCCGGGTGATTCATGCCTTGCTCAATGATCCGCAGTTGATGGCGCTCTCGGGGCAGACGCTGATCACTGCCGAAATCGCTGCCGGTTACGGCATCAGCGAAGACGGCGGCCGTCAGCCGCCATCTCATCGCGCCCTGCTGGGCGACCCGCGCCAACAGCATCCGGCCCGGGTGATTTGAAGGTCATTCCTCCAGTGGGCTCCCACTGGAGGAAAGAGCTCAGCTCAACGCCCACTCCCGCAACACATTCTTGGTCACTTTCCCCGCCGCGTTCAGCGGCATGCTCTCCAGCACCTGCACCCGGCGCGGCACCTTGTAGTTGGCCATCTGCTCACGGCACCAGGCGAGGAATCGGGCCTGCTCGATCTCGACACCCGGCGCCGGCAGCAGAAAGGCCATGGCCACTTCGCCCAGACGCTCATCCGGAATGCCGATCACCGCCACCTGCGCCACGCCGGGATAACCCAGCAGGCAGTGTTCGATTTCCGCCGGATAGACGTTGAAACCGCCGGTGATGAACATGTCCTTCAGGCGATCGGTGATGCGCAGATAACCCTGTTCGTCGAGCACGCCGATATCAC
The DNA here is from genome assembly GCF_058801405.1 of Pseudomonas sp. GW822-FHT03F04. Classification (NCBI taxonomy): domain Bacteria; kingdom Pseudomonadati; phylum Pseudomonadota; class Gammaproteobacteria; order Pseudomonadales; family Pseudomonadaceae; genus Pseudomonas; species Pseudomonas sp. GW822-FHT03F04. Next base: position 453,751 of record NZ_JBXANF010000002.1, on the reverse strand, counting down.
CGGTGTGCAGCCAGCCGTCGGCATCGAGGACTTCCTGACTGGCTTGCGGATCGTTGAAGTAGCCCTGCATCAGGTTGTAGCCGCGCACCTGGATTTCGCCGGGGACGTTCACCGGCTGGCTGCGACCGTTGGCGCCGATGCAACGCACTTCCACCCCCGGCATGGCCCGGCCGCTGGTGGACGCGAGCAATTCCAGTGAGTCCCCCGGCCGACAGATCGTGGCAAAACCGCAGGTTTCGGTCAGGCCGTACGCAGTGACGATGGTGGCGAAACCCAGCTCATCGCGCATGCGCCGGATCATCTCCACCGGAATCGTCGCAGCCCCGGTGACCGCAATGCGCAAGGACGTCAGGTCGAATGCATCGCGCTGCGGATGGGCGAGCAAGGATTGATAGAGGGTCGGCGGTCCGGGCAGCACGGTGATCCGCTCGCGCTGCACACATTCGAGCACCGCCTGCACGTCGAAGATTTGCTGCGGCACGATGGTGCAGCCGCGCATCAGCGCCGCCAGCCAGCCGGCCTTGTAACCGAACGAATGGAAGAACGGATTGACGATCAGGTAGCGATCGCCCTCGTGCAAACCGACCACCTCACTCCAGTCGCGCACCACCCGCAGGGTTTGCCCGTGATTGCTCATCACGCCTTTGGGTTTGCCTGTGGTGCCCGAGGTGAACAGCAGGTCGGAGAGATCTTGCGGGCCGAGCGCCAGTTCGCGTGATTGAAGAGCTTCCGGCGACACGTCGCTGGCCAGCGCCAGGAACGCGTCCCAGCCCAGCGTGCCCGGTTCGCTGCTGCGCAACGAGACGATGTGGCGCAGCGCCGGCAGGTCTTCGGCGGCGAGCATGCGCGGATAGTCGGCGCCCAGGAACTCGCCGATGGCAAACAGCACGCAGGCGCCGCTCTGACGCAGGATGAAACCCGCCTCGCTGCCTTTCATGCGCGTATTGAGCGGCACCAGCGCGGCGCCGACGCTTTGCAGTGCACCGGCGGCGACAATCCATTCCCAGATATTCGGTGCCCAGATCGCCACGCGGTCGCCAGGCTGGACGTTCAACGCCAATAGTGCCCGGGCAGCCTGGCCGCGCAGTTGATCGAGTTGCCGGTAGCTGATCGAGCGTCCGTCATCCTCGATGGCCGGGCGGTCGCCATAATTGCGGGCAGCGTTGGCGAACAGTTGGACGATGGTCAGTGCGTTTTCGACAGGCAGCATGGGGCCTCCTCGGCCAGAGGACAGGTGCGGAAGAAAGGGGTGTGCCGGGCAGGCGCCCGGCAAGGAAAATCAGACGGCGGGCGGGGCGAAGCGGCGGCCGGCGGAGAAACCGCCGTCCACGGCAATCATCTGGCCACTGACAAAGGACGCTTCGTCTGAGGCCAGGAACAGGGCGACGTTGGCCACTTCTTCCGGCTGCCCGGAGCGATTGAGCATGTGTTGCGAGGCGAAGAAGGCGTGGAAGGCTTCGTGCTCGCGGACCATGCTGGTCATCGGGGTTTCGATCAGGCCGGGGCACAAGCCGTTGACGCGAATATTGGCGTAACCGAAGTCGATCGCCATCGAGCGCGTCAGTTGGTTGATGCCGCCCTTGGACACGTTGTACGCAACGTTGCCGTCGCAACCCTGGAGGCCGAAGATTGAGCCGATGTTGATGATCGAACCGCTGCGCCGGGGTTCCATCGATGCCAGCGCGTACTTGCTGGTGAGCATGCTGCCGGTCAGGTTGATGTCCAGCACCCGCTGCCAGTTGGCGGTGCTGGTCTGGGTGACGCTGCCCTGGTCGGCCACACCCGCCGCGTTGACCAGCACGTCGATGTGACCGAAGTGGTTGATGACTTCCTGCATGACCTGTTGCACCTGCGCTTCATCGCGCACATCCAGCGTCATGAACAGGCCCGGAAAATCCTCCGGGGCATTGCCGATGTCCAGGCCGACAACCTGCGCGCCTTCGGCGGCAAAGCGCCGCACGCAGGCCAGACCGATCCCCGATGCGCCGCCGGTAACCACCGCGACCTTGTTTTGCAAACGAGCCATAACTGCACCTCTTTTATTGTTTTCGGGCCAATGGGCTGGCCGAGTCTAACTGCAGATCGCGCCCGGGAGATCGTCCGTTGAGACTATTCTCGACCGGCGCTCAATCCGGGAACTTCAAGCGCACCCGTGCGCCGTTCGGGCGGCTTTGGCAGGCCAGGGTCCAGCCTTCGGCCAGTTCTCTGGGGCTGAGCACGTCGTTGCGGGCCATGTGCGTTTCGCCTTCCTCGACGACGCACATGCAGGCGCCACAAAAACCTTCTTCGCAAGACGAAGGCACGTCGAGGCCGGCGGCTTTGCAGCTTTGCAGCAGGGTGTCGCCGGGCTGACAGGCAATTTCGTGCTGTTGACCGTCAAGCACGACCACCAGCGATTCGCAGCGCGAGCCAAGAGAGGCTTGCCGGGCGGCGGCTTCTTCAGCCAGCAGTTCGTCGGGATCGGGCGGGGAGACGAAGCGTTCGACGTGGATGCGTTCAGCCGCTTCACCGAGTTCCAGCAAGGTTCGTTCGACGGTGTCCATGAACGGGCCCGGGCCGCAGATGAAGTAATCGCCGCCGGCAGAACCTTTCAGCAAATGGTGCACTTGGGCGGTGGTCAGGAAGCCTTGCACCGAGTCGAGCGCGTGTACCACTTGCAGTTGTTCCGGATGGGACTGCGCCAGTTGCCGCAGCTCATCCTTGAAAATCACCGATGCCTCATCGCGATTGGCGTAGATCAACTTGATCGGCCGCCGGCTGCGTTGCAGCGTCGATTTCAGAATGGAAAACACCGGGGTGATGCCAGACCCGCCGCCGAACAGCACCAGGGGTTTGTCGTCATCCGGTTGATGCTCATCAAGGCAAAAATGCCCGGCCGGCGGCAGTACGTCCAGCCAGTCACCGACCTATACCTCGTTCATTCGGTTCGACACCCGGCCGCCCTCGACCCGTTTCACCGTGACTTTGGGTTGCTCATCGGTCAACGGCGAACTGGCCATGGAATAGCAGCGGGTCAGCAGCTTGCCGGCACAGGGCACGCGAAACGTCAGGAACTGCCCCGGTCTGTAGCCAAAGCGCTCACGCAGGTCTGGCGGTATGTCCAGCACCAGCGAGCGCGCATCGGCGGTTTCGTCGATCACCGCGCACACTTGCAAGGCGTAGCTGGCCGCTGTGGCCTGGGCCGGTGTCAGGTTCTGTTGTTGCGTGCCCATGTTCACCTCGGCCTCAGAGCCCGCTGATCAGTTGGGCGTTGTCGACGCGGATCTCGGCTCCGTTGACGAAACGCGACTCGTCGGTGGCGAGGAACAGCACCACATTGGCAATGTCGGCCGGCGCGCACATGCGGTTCATCGGGTCTTGGTCGAGATCTTGCTGATTGATCGCCACACCACCGGTGAGGGCCTGGGTCATCGGCGTGTTGACCCCGTCCGGATGCACGCTGTTGCAGCGAATGCGGTAACCCTGTTGCTTGCAGTGCAAGGCAATCGAGCGAGTCATCGCCGCCACCGCGCCTTTGGATGCCGAGTAGGCACAGAACATCGGCATCGCGCCCAGCGCCGCCACCGACGACATGTTGATGATCGAACCACCGCCGGTTTCCTTCATGGCCTGGATCGCGTACTTGCAGCCGAGGAAGTAGCCGTCGCCGTTGATTTTCTGCACCTTCTGCCACAGCTCCAGTGTGGTGTCTTCGATGCTGCCCAACGCCAGAATCGCAGCGTTGTTGACCAGCACGTCGAGGCGGCCGAAGTGTTCCAGGGTGGTTTTGATCACGTTCTGCCAGTCGCTTTCGCTGGCGATGTCGTGACGGATGAACAGTGCGTTGCTGCCGATTTGCGCGGCCACTTCCCGGCCGGCGCTGTCGTTGAGATCAGTCAGCACGACCTTGGCGCCTTCGCGGGCCAGCAGCAGGGCGTCTTCGCGACCGATGCCGCTGGCGGCGCCGGTGATGATGCAGACTTTGCCTTCTACACGTTGCATTGTTGTTCTCCTGAGCGTGTGGTTTGAGCGATGGACTGGTCGGCCACATGGGTGGCGGCACGGCGGCCGGAATAAATGCAATCGGCCAGGGACAGGCCCGAGACATACAGATTTGAAGCGACCCCGACCGCGTTGCGCCCGGCGCTGTACAGGCCGGCAATCGGCTGGTCGGCGTGGTTCAGCACCTGACCGCTGGTTTCGCAGACCTTCAGCCCGCCGAGGGTGATGACGGGGCAGGGGAAGAGGCGGCTGGCGAAGGACAGGTCGAGGGCGTACCACGGGCCCTGATCCATGTCGGCGAGCATGGCGTGCGACTTGCCGAACGGATCGACAGTGTCTCCGCGAGCGGCGCGACTGTAAGTATTTACGGTGCGTTGCAGGTTTTCGGGCGGTAATCCGCAGCGCTTTGCCAGATCGGCAAGGTTGCGACTGCGTTTGGCGTTGAACAGCAGATTGAGTAGCACCGGCAACCGCTGGAAGGCCCAGACTTTGCCCGGGCCGACCTGGCGCAGCGCTTCGCGTACCAATGCCCGGTCGAGAATCAGGATGGCGCGGCCGTCCTGTTCTTCCACCATCGAGTGGCCGAGGGTGGCGCCGTAGATTTCTTCGTTGGCGTAACGCTCGCCACGGGCATTGACGATCAGGCCTCGGGCCCAGGCCAGCGGCGGGTTGATGAAACGCCAGGCGCTGACTTTGTCCATGCGCGCAACGCGACCGCCGGCACTCTGGCCCAGGGCGATGCCGCTGCCGTTGCAACCGGTGGTCCCCAGCGGCAAACCGGGCAGATAACGCGGCGCATGCTGACCGAGCCATTCACGGTTGAAGATAAAACCGCCGCTGCTCAGCAACACTGCTTGGTCGGCGCGAATCAACTGGCGTTCGGCACTGGCGAGTTCAATGCGCCGCAAGCGATTGCGCAACCGATCCGCCATTGCCGGCGCGTACATGTGAATCGCGGTGGCCCAGCGTGACAACCGGGCATGTTGCCGGGCTGCGCGACTGCCGGTCGGCAACTGCCAGGCTTCGACACCCACCACGCGGTCATTGGCATCGATCACCAGACGCCGGACTTCGCATTGGCTGCGCAGGCGTGCCCCAAGGCGCAAGGCGCTGGCTTTCAACGGGGCGAACAGGCTCGCGCCCGACAGGCCGGGGCCTTTGGTGCGATGGCCGCGCGGTGCCGGTTTGGCGATCGCGGCATAGGCGGGGACGGCTTCGTTGCCGGAGTAGTAAAGGTAAAACTGGTCACTCGGGTAGGACGTCTTGTGCGGCGGCACGCTGGATTCGAACGCCACGCCCTGGCGTTCGAGCCAGGCCAGTTGCTCGCAACTGCCTTCGCAGAATTCGCGCAGGGTCTGCGGGCTCACGGCCTCGCCGACTTCCTGGCGCAAGTAGTTGAACATCGCGTCGCGGCTGTCTTCGTATCCGGCCTGACGCTGATACGGCGTGCCGCCACCGGCGTACACGACGCCGCCGCTGATGGCCGTGGCACCACCGCCTGCGAACCGGTCCAGTGCCAACACCGACAAGCCGCGACTGGCCGCTTCAATCGCCGCGCAGGCTCCGGCACCGCCAAAGCCGACCACCAGCAAATCGCAGCGATCGTCCCAGTCCAACTGATCGGCGCTGTTCACGCGCAATGCCGACAACTGTTGTTGAGCGTCCATGGCCCGGCCTCAGCCCGCAGCAGCGAAGGCAGATGCCGGGTTGGCGGTGGTGGTGTAGCTGCCGTCGAGGTAGACCAGCGGGGTGATGGTGTCGCTGGTGTGGATTTGCAGGATGCGCCCGATGAACACGGTGTGGGTGCCATAGCTGAAGTGGCCGTCCTGACGGCAGAGGATCGCCGACTGAGCGTCACTCAGATACGGAATGCCGCCGGGGCTGGTCAGCCAGTTGCCCTGGTCGAAGCGCGCCTCGCCTTTGATCGAACCGCTGCAGCGATGGGCCAGACCTTGTTGTTCGACGCCGAGGATGTTCACGCAGAAGTCCGCGCCGGTGGCCAGTGCCGCGTGGGAAGAGGCGGTCTTGTTCACGCAGATCAGCAGCGATGGCGGCTCGGTGCTGAGGGAATCGACCGCTGTGGCGGCCATGGCGAAACGCTCGGAGCCGTTGCTGGTACTGATGATGGTGACTGACTTGGCCAGACGGCGCATGGCCTGGAGCATGTCGGCTTTCAGATTGACGTCGTTCATCGCACTCGTCCTGTGGTTGTACTGGAGTGCGATGGATTTTTGCGCTGGCGTGCCTGCGCAGCATCGTCCGAGGGGACTAGGCCTTTGGGTGGTCCGCGTACGTGCTTCGGATCATCGCCGACATGGTCCGTTTGAGGGATGCCCGGCACTTTTCACATTGTTTGAATGCCGCACAGGAGGCAGGCACCGCAAGTGCGGCACGTGCCTCGCTGCACGCGCGCCCCGGCGGACGGGGTGAACAATGGAGAACAATAAAAATGCTCAACCAAGACCTGATTCGCCAGCGTCTGAGCCAGCGTGCCCGCGAGCTGGTACCGATTCTGCGTGAGCGCGCCCTGAACGCCGCGCAAACCGGCCAGTTGCCGGAAGAGACCCTGAAGGATTTTCAGGAAGCGGGGTTCTTTCGCATCCTGCAGCCGGCACGCTGGGAAGGCTACGAGCTGGAACCCAAGGACTTCTTCGAAGTGCAGATGACCCTCGCCGAGGGCTGCATGTCTTCGGCCTGGGTGCTTGGCGTTGTGGCGATTCATAACTGGCAGATGGCGCTGTTCGATGACCGTGCGGCGCAGGATGTCTGGGGCGACGACTCCAGCGTGCTGATCTCTTCTTCCTATATGCCGGTGGGCAAGGTCGAACGGGTGGAGGGCGGTTTCAGGCTCAGCGGGCGCTGGGGCTTTTCGTCCGGCAGCAAGCATTGCGAATGGGCATTTCTCGGGGCCTTGGTGCCGGCGGAAGAGGCCGGTGGTGCGCCGGATTACCGGACGTTCCTGGTGCCGCGCAGTGACTACCAAATCCTCGATAACTGGAATGTCATGGGCCTGGAAGCCACCGGCTCTCACGACATCCTGGTCGAGAACGCCTTCGTCCCCGAGTACCGCACCCATCGGGCGTTCGACGGTTTCATGCAGAACAGCCCCGGAAATGCGGTGAACACCGCACCGCTGTTTCGCCTGCCGTTCGGGCAGATTTTCGTGCGGGCGGTGTCGTCGGCGGCCATCGGTGCGCTGCAAGGCGCGGTGGATCAGTTTGTCGAACACAACCGCGCACGGGTCGGGGTTAACGACGGACGCAAGATGGTCCAGGACCCGGCCGCGCAATCGGCGCTGGCCAACGCCATGGTCTGCGTCGACGAATGCAAGACCGTGCTCTATCGCAACTTCGCCTTGATGCTGGAACGGGCGCAAAAAGCCGAGCCGCTGAGCATGCCCGAGCGGGTGAAGATGCGTTACGACTCCGCACGGGTAGCCGACAAATGCGCGAAAGCGGTGGGCGAGCTGATGTTCAACAGCGGCGCCTCGACGATTTTCCGCAGCCACCCGATCAACCGAGCATTTCGCGACATTCACACCGGTCGCGCCCACGTTGCCAACAGCCCGGCGAAGTACGCCTGGAACCTCGGCGCCGTGAGCATGGGCCAGGACAGCAACGACTTTTTCCTCTGACCGCACTGCGCTGAATCGGCTAGTCCGTTTGCAGGATTCGAGCGCCTCGAGGATGCCCGAGCATTAGCGCGAAGGCGTGGTTCTCCGGCGCCGGCTGCGCATCCAACAAGTACAAGGATCAACCATGAAATTTTCCCTGATTTACGAAGCCCAGACGGTGGATTCCAGCCGTGAAGGCGATCGCAAGATTTTCGAAGACACCGTCGAACAGGCTGTGCTGGCCGACAAACTGGGCTTCGATACGTTCTGGTGCGTGGAGCACACGGCACTGAGCAACTACTCGCACATGTCCGCGCCGGAAACCATGCTGGCGTTCGTCGCCGGCAAGACCGAGCGGATCGGCATCGGCCACGGCGTGGTCTGCCTGCCACCGGCGATGAACCACCCGGTGAAAGTCGCCGAACGCATCGCTACTCTCGACCTGCTGTCCAAGGGCCGGGTGCATTTCGGTGTCGGCAAGGGCGGCACCCAGCAGGAGGCCGGCACCTTCGGCTATGACCTGACGACGTTGCAGCCGCAGATCGACGAGATGATGTACCTGATCCCGAAAATGTTCGTGTTCGACGAAATCGAGCACCAGGGCGACTTCGTGCAGATTCCGAAACGGCCGATCCATCCCAAGCCTTACCAGGATCCGCACCCGCCGATGTACCTGGCTTGCACCAACACTGACTCGCTGAAAAAGGCTGGCAGCCGTGGCATGGGCGCGCTGGTGCTGGGTTTTGGCGGGCCGGAAGAAATCGCCAAGAAGGTCGAGGTCTATCACCAGGCCTGGGACAACCGTGACGTGAAACACCAGGTGGGCTTCCGTCCCAACCGTCATATCGCGGCGCTGTGCCCGGCGATCGTGCTGGAAAACAACGAAGAAGCGCGGCGCATCGGCATCCGTGGCCAGCGTTATTTCATGGAGTCTCTGGGTTACTGGTACGGCGGCGGCGAGCGTCCGGACCCGGAAAAGTGGAAGGACGACACCTTCGTCGATGGCAACGGGCAGAGCGTGATCAAGTCGCGTTTTGCCTCGGAAGAGGTCAGCGTCGATTTCTCCGACCCGACCATGGCCATGATGAACCCCAACCATGCCTACGGCACCGTCGAGGATTGCATCGGCTACGTGCAGCGACTGATCGACGCCGGCGCCGACGAAATCCTGTTCATCTGCCAGATGGGCACCGTACCGCAGTGGGCGCAGCTGGAGACGTTGAAGAACATTGGCGAGAAGGTGATTCCGCATTTCCGCAAAAAGTAAGTGGGCTGATACCTGCTGTTGATCGCACTTAAGGTCTGGAACGGAATCCAGTCCCCATTTCCAACGGGTCCCCAAGGCCCGTTTTTTTATGCCTGCATTCCGGGTCTGCGCTAGTCCCATTGGACGATGTTTCCCCCCGGCGAACCCGTTTGAATAGGCCCCAATACAGTCTTCCCGGCAATCGCCGCCGGGCGGCTCGGCCTGAGAACAACGAGGAGTGCATCCATGGATATCCGTGGTCTGGGTTACGTCACCCTGTTATCCAGCGATCTGGCGCAGTGGCGGCAGTACGCAAGTCAGGTGCTCGGCATGATGGTCGCCGGCAGCGATGACGATGAGCGCCTGTACCTGAAAATGGACGAGCGCCACCACCGGATTCTGGTGGAGAAAAGCGCCGAAAACGGCTTCGGCGCCTGCGGTTGGGAAGTGTCGGGCAAAGCGGCGCTCGAGCAGGCTGTCAGCGAGCTGGAACGCGCCGATGTGCAAGTCACCCGTGGCACAGAGGCTCAGGCTCGGGACCGCAAAGTCCAGGAACTGGTGCACTTCAGCGATCCGGATGGCAACCGCCACGAATTGTTCTGGGGCCCGTTGCAGGACTTCGCGCGCTTCATTTCGCCGGTCGGCGTAAAGGGCTTCGTCACCAACGAACTGGGCATGGGCCATGTAGTACTGCCGGCGCCGAGCTTCGATCGTTGCCGGGATTTCTATGAGCAGGTGCTCGGCTTCGGCCTGTCGGACCTGATGAAAGTCCGCTTCACACCGGACCCGGCCGAACCGCAAAAACGCATTCACTTCCTGCATTGCAATAACGGTCGCCACCATTCACTGGCGATTTTCGAGTGCCCGATGCCCCACGGCTGCGTGCACATGATGGTCGAGGTCAACGCCCTGGATGAAGTCGGCCGGGCCCTCGACCGAGTGCAGGCCAACGGCGTGAAGATGTCCGCCACCCTCGGCCAGCACACCAACGACCAGATGATCTCGTTCTATATCAAGACCCCGTCCGGGTTTGACCTGGAGTACGGCTGCGATGGCCTGGTGGTCGACTGGGAGCAGCACACCCCGTTCGAAAGCACCGTGGTCAGCCACTGGGGCCATGACTTCAGTGTCGGTCGCCAATGAGGACTATGACGATGGACAAGCGAATGACCACGGCCGAAATGGTCGGCCAACTGCGTGACGGCATGACCATCGGCATCGGTGGCTGGGGCCCCCGGCGCAAACCCATGGCGCTGGTGCGCGAGATCCTGCGCTCGGACCTCAAAGACCTGACCGTGGTCGCCTACGGCGGCGCGGATGTCGGCATGCTCTGCGCGGCCGGCAAGGTCCGCAAACTGGTGTTTGCCTTCGTGTCGCTGGATTTCATTCCACTCGAACCGTACTTCCGCAAGGCGCGTCAGGACGCGGCGCTGCAAGTGATGGAAATCGACGAAGGCATGCTGTTGCTCGGCCTGCGTGCTGCCGCCATGAAAGTGCCGTTCATTCCCACGGCCGTGGGGCTGGGCACCGACGTGCTGCGGCACAACCCGCAGATCAAGTTGATCGACTCGCCCTATGCCGACAACAAGCAATGGGTTGCGATGCCGGCGCTCGAGCTCGATGCGGCGCTGATTCACGTCGACCGCGCCGATGTACGCGGTGTCTGCCAGATCAGCGGCCCCGATCACTACATGGACGACTTGCTCGTCCGGGCGGCGACCCACAGCTATGTGACGTGCGACGAACTGGTCGACAGCGAGTACTTCCATGCCGATCCGGCGCGGGCGCATCAAGTGTTCTGGGAGCGCAACCTGACCACCGCCGTGGCGCACGTGCCGGGCGGTGCGCACCCGTCTTCCTGCGCGCCGCTGTACGGCTTCGATGTGGCGCATTTCAAGGCCTACAACGCTTCGGCCCAGGCCGGCGAAGGTTGGCAGGACTACGTCCGCGACTATGTCGACTGCACCCACGAACAGTATCTGGACAAGGTCGGCGGCCTGGACGCCATCCGCCAGCTCCCTCTGCCGGTCTACTAAGCGAGCCTTGATATGACGACTTCTGCAACGACTTACAGCCTCGCCGAGTTGATGATATGCGCGGCTTCCGAAGCCTGGCGCGACGACGGCGAGGTACTCGCCACCGGGATCGGGGTGATTCCGCGCCTGGCCGCTTCATTGAGCATGCTGACCAGCAACCCGCAGCTGCTGATGACCGACTCCGAGGCGTACATGGTCGCCGAGCCGGTGCCGTTGGGTGTACGCAACGGCTACGAGCCAAAGCGCGATAGCTGGATGGGCTTCTCGCGGATTTTCGACAACGTCTGGGGCGGCAAGCGTCATGCGCTTGTGGGCCCGACGCAAATCGATCGCTTCGGTCAGGCCAACATTTCCTGCATCGGTGACTACGCCAAACCTAAGGCGCAAATGCTCGGCGTGCGGGGCTTTCCTGGCAACTCGATCAGCCATGCCAATTCCTTTTGTGTGCCCAGCCATAACCGTCGGGTGTTCGTCGAAGGCGAGGTCGATATGGTCGCCTCGGTCGGCTACAACCCGGCGCGCCTGGCCCGGGGCTGGTCGCTGGATGAAATCGATATCCGCCTGATCGTCACGGATCTGTGCGTGCTGGATTTTCTCGGCCCGCAACGACAAGTGCGGATTCGTTCGCTGCACCCCGGCGTGACCGTGGAACAGGTACAGGACAACACCGGATTCGAGCTGCATGTGCCACAGGATTGCCCGACCACAACGTCGCCCACCGCCGCGCAGTTGCAACTGATCGAGAGTCTGGACCCGCACAACCTGCGCGCCAGCCAGCTCAAAGACAACCCGCCGGGCCAGCGCTGAGTCGCACCGTTTCGGAGAAAAGTGATGGCTGAACATAACGATAATAATGCCGCCGACGTGGTGCTCTACGAAGTGCGCGGGGCGGTGGCGCTGGTCACCATGAATCGCCCCGAGTATCACAATGCCCAGAACTCGCAGATGACCTACGCGCTGGACGCGGCGTTTCGCCGTGCCTGCGATGATGACGAGGTGAAAGTCATCGTGCTGCGCGGGGCCGGCAAGCACTTTTCCGCCGGGCATGACATCGGCACGCCGGGGCGGGACGTCGATAAGACGTTCGACCGCGCGAGCCTCTGGTATGACCACACCAACAAGCCCGGTGGCGAGTTTCTTTACGCCCGGGAGCAGGAAGTCTATCTGGGCATGTGCCGGCGCTGGCGCGAAATGCCCAAGCCGACCATCGCCATGGTGCAGGGCGCGTGCATTGCCGGCGGGTTGATGCTGGCCTGGGTCTGCGACCTGATTGTCGCCAGCGAGGATGCGTACTTTGCCGATCCGGTGGTGCGCATGGGCATTCCCGGGGTCGAGTATTTTGCCCACGCGCATGAACTCAACCCGCGTATCGCCAAGGAGTTTCTGTTCCTCGGCGAACGCATGCCGGCGCCGCGCGCCTATCAGATGGGCATGCTCAACCGGGTGGTGGCTCGCGAATCCCTGGAACAGGAAACCCTCGATATCGCCGGGCGCATCGCCCAGATGCCGCGCCTGGGCCTGCAATTGAGCAAGCAGGCGGTCAACAACGCCGAAGACCTGATGGGCAAGCGCGCGACCATGGACATGGTCTTCGGCCTGCACCACTTCGCCCATGCCCACAATGAACTGGTGTCCGGCGACCGGCTCGGCGGCTACGACGCCAAGGCCATGGCCAGTTCGCAACGCTCGACGGGTGGGGCGTGAACATGGCGATCTCATTGAATACCCGGCTGACCGAGTTGCTCGGTTGCCGTTATCCGATCATCCAGACCGCGATGGGCTGGGTGGCTGACCCGAAACTGGTCGCGGCCACGAGCAATGCCGGCGCCTTCGGTTTTCTGGCCGGCGCCACCATCGAACCGCAGCACATGGAGGCCGCGATCCTCGAAACCCGGCGCCTGACGGACCAGCCGTTCGGGGTCAATTTCCATATGTACCAGCCCAACGCCGACGACATCGTCGAGTTGGTGCTGCGCCATAAGGTGCGAGCGGTCAGTTACAGCCGTTCCCCGGGCAAACAGATGATCCAGCGCCTGAAGAATGCCGGTGTCGTGTGCATTCCCACGGTTGGCGCCTTGAAACACGCGCAGAAAGCCGTGGAAATGGGCGCGGATGCCGTCACCGTACAGGGCGGCGAGGGCGGGGGGCATACCGGCTCGGTGCCGACGGCGTTGCTGCTCGATCAAGTGGTCAATGCAGTGTCGGTCCCGGTGGTGGCGGCCGGTGGATTCAAGGACGGCAGAGGACTGGTGTCGGCCCTGGCCTACGGCGCCGAAGGCATCGCCATGGGGACGCGGTTTCTGATGTGTGCCGAAAGCCCGGTGCCGGCGCAGACCCTGGCGCGTTACCTGGCGATCAAAGACCCGGCGGCGATCATCGTCAGCCGCGCCATCGACGGCATGCCGCAACGCATGATCCGCAACGAATTGCTCGACCAACTGGAAACCAGCGGCGTGTTCAAACGCTGGTTGCTGGCGGTGCGCAGCGGTCTGGCTTACCGCCGCCTTAGCGGCATGAGCTTGAGTCAGTTGCTTTCCAGTGCATTGAAGATGCGCAGCAGCGGAGACCTGACCGCTGCGCAAAGCATCATGGCCGCCAACGCGCCGATGGTCATCCAGAAAGCCATGGTCGACGGGCTGCCGGCCGAAGGCGTGTTGCCTTCGGGTCAGGTCGCGGCCTCCATCGACAGCCTGCCCAGCTGTGCCCAATTGATCGAGCAGATCGTTCGTGACGCCGAGTTGCGTCTGGACGAACTCTGTCGTCGCGTGTCGTGAAAGGAAAAAACATGCATCCATTCAGCGTCAATATCGATAACGGCATTGCCGAACTGGTGTTCAACCAGCCGCCGGTCAACGCCTTCAATTGCAGTACCTGGGCCGAAATCGCCCGAGAAATCGAAGGGCTTGGGAGCGACAAGCGCGTGCGGGTCATCGTGATTCGCGCCGAAGGTCGCGGCTTCTGCGCCGGGGTCGACATCAAGGAACTGGCTGCCAACGGCAACCTGATCGTGGCGGTCAACAAGGGCAACTACGACAGCTTCAAGGCCATTCACCGCAACCCGAAACCGGTGATAGTGGCGGTGCACGGCTTTGTACTTGGCGGGGGCATCGGTCTGTGCGGCGCCGCCGACATTGTCCTGGCCTCCGAATGCGCCACTTTCGGCGTGCCCGAAGTCGATCGCGGCGCCATGGGTGGTGGTGCGCATTTGCAGCGCCTGTTCCCGGTGCAGAAGGTTCGGCACATGTATTTCACCGGCGAAGCCATCAATGCGGCGGAAGCCTGGCGTCTCGGAGCGGTGGAGCGCGTGGTCAAGCGCGAAGACTTGCGCGAAGCCGCGTTGCAGATCGCCCGCACCATCGCCGCCAAGAGCCCGGCCATGATCAGCCTCGCCAAGGAAGCGCTGAACGGCATCGAGGACGGCAATCTGGAAGACAAGTATCGCTGGGAGCAGGGCTTCACGCTTGAGGCCTATCGCTCACTGGATTCACAGGAAGCACGCGACTCGTTCATCGAGAAACGTGATGCTCACTTCAACGGCTGAAGGCTCTCTCATGGATCTGACCTATACCCCGGCCCAACAGGCCTTTCGCGCTGAAGCGCGGGCGTGGCTGACGGCCAACGTGCCTCGCGAGCCGCTGCAATCATTCGACACCGAACAAGGTTTTGCTCAACACCGGGCCTGGGAAAACCGCCTCAACGACGGGCGCTGGGGCATGGTCACCTGGCCGGTCGAGTTGGGCGGTCGCGGTTGCGACTTGATCGAGTGGTTGATTTTCGAGGAGGAGTATTACCGCGCCGAAGCGCCTGCACGGGTCAACCAGAACGGCATCTTCCTGCTCGGCCCGACGCTGATGGAGTACGGCAGCGACGCACAGAAAGCGCGTTTTCTGCCGCGCATGGCCACCGGTGAAGATATCTGGGCCCAGGCCTGGTCCGAGCCGGGAGCGGGTTCCGACATGGCGGCGATCCGCTCACGGGCCGAACGGGTTGGCGACCACTACGTCATCAACGGCCAGAAGACCTGGTCAACACGTGCCGTGTGGGCCGACTGGGTGTTCGGGATCTTCCGCACTGACCCGAACTCGCAACGTCATCAGGGCCTGACGTTCATTCTTCTGCCGCTGGATACGCCGGGGATCACGGTGCGGCCGATTCCTCAGCTGAACGGCTTGCCCGGGTTCGCCGAAATCTTCTTCGACGACGTCAAGGTGCCGGTGGAAAACGCGTTGGGCGGCGAGGGCATGGGCTGGCACGTGGCGATGTCCACCGCCGGTTTCGAGCGCGGTTTGCTGCTGCGTTCGCCCGCACGCTTCCAGGAAACGGCGCGACGTCTGGTGCAGTTGTATCAGGCCAATCGCGAGCAGGCCGACCGCGACCCGGCGATTGGCGAGGCGGTAATGCGCGCCTGGCTCGACGCCGAGGCCTACACCCTCAACACCTACCGCACCGCGTCGCAACTGGTGCAGGGCGGCAAGATCGGGCCGGAGTCCTCAACCAACAAAATCTTCTGGTCGGAACTCGATCAGCGCATGCACGACACCGCCATGAGCATTCTCGGCCTGCGCGGCGAGCTGTTGCCCGAAGCCCCGGCGGCGGGCGATGCCGGCCACTGGCTGGAAGGTTTTCTGTTTGCCCAGGCCGGGCCGATCTACGCCGGCACCAACGAGATCCAGCGCAACATCATTGCCGAACGCATGCTCGGCATGCCGCGTGCTTGAGGAAGAGACCATGGACTTTAATTTCAGCCGCGACCAACTGCTGTTCCAGGACAACGTCAGGCATTTTCTGATCAACGAGGTGACACCGGAACGCATTCGCGAACTCTGGCAGACCGACAGCGGGCGCAGCAATGAGCTGTGGGCGCAATTGGTCGAGCTGGGGCTGACTGCACTGACCGTTCCCGAAGCAAATGGCGGAATGGGCATGAACGAGCTGGACTTCGTGCTGCTCGCCCAGGAATGCGGGTATGCCGGACTGCCCGAGCCGCTGGTGGAGACGATGCTGATCGGTGTGCCATTGCTTGCCGCTCTGGATGAGCACCACGCGGCGCTCAAGCAGGACTGGCTCGGACGTATCGCAGAAGGCCGCGCACGACTGGCGGTTGCCGAACCGGGCAACCCGCTGGTCAGCGATGCCCATGTCGCCGATCTGCTGTTGCTGGCCCATGGCGATGAGGTGCATGCGGTCGAACCGGGCGCGGTGCAGTTGACCCGCAATGTGTCGGTCGACCCGGCTCGCCAGTTATTTCAGGTCTCTTGGACTCCGTCGCCTGCGACCTGCGTGGCCTCCGGAGAACAGGGGCAGCGACTGTGGGCGGAGGCGGTTGATCGCGGCGCGCTGGGCAGTGCCGCACAGCTGTTGGGGCTGGCCAAACGCATGGTCGATCTTGCGGTGGACTACACCTTCGAACGCAAACAGTTCGGCAAACCGGTGGGTTCGTTCCAGGCGGTCAAGCATCTGATGGCCAATGTCGCGGTGCAGATCGAGTTCGCCAAGGGGCCGTTGTATCGCGCTGCCTATGCTGTCGCCGAGCGTCAGACGAACCGCTCAGTGCTGGTTCCCCACGCCAAACTGGCGACCTCGGAAGCCGCCATGCTGGCGGCGAAAAACACCATTCAGGCCCACGGCGCCATGGGTTACACGTGGGAAGTCGATCTGCACCTGTTCATGAAACGCGCCTGGGCGCTGGACAAGGTCTGGGGGGATCGCGGTTTCCACAAAGAACGCATCCGCGCAGCCTTGTTCAACGGTCGTTGTGCACTGGGTGCCGGCCAGACGTTCTGACGGCAACACTTACCGAGAAAAATCATGCCTGAAGCTTATATTGTCGACGCCCTGCGTACGCCCACGGGCCGGCGCAAGGGTGGTTTGAGTCATATTCATGCGGCCGATCTGGGCGCCCACGTCTTGCGCGAACTGGTCGCACGCAACGACATCCCCGACGAGGATTACGACGACGTGATCTTTGGCTGCGTCGATACGATCGGCCCGCTGGCCGGGGACATTGCGCGGACCAGTTGGCTGGCTGCCGGGTTGTCGCAGTCCGTCCCCGGCACCACGATTGATCGCCAGTGCGGCTCGTCCCAGCAAGCGGTGCACTTTGCCGCGCAAGCGGTGATGAGCGGAACCCAGGATGTGGTCATCGCCGGTGGCGTGCAGACCATGACGCAGATCCCGATTTCGTCGGCCATGATCGCGGCCGAGCCTTTGGGTTTCAGTGACCCGTTCAGCGGCTCCGAAGGCTGGGTACGGCGCTACGGCGGGCAACCGCCGACGCAATTTCGTTCGGCGCAGATGATTGCCGAAAAGTGGGGATTGTCCCGCGAGCAGTTGGAAGCGTATTCACTGGAGTCTCATCAGCGGGCATTGCGCGCCATCGAGCAGGGGCGATTCCTGCGGGAAATCGTACCCCTGGCCGACGTTGTTCACGACGAAACGCCGCGCCACACCAGTCTCGAGAAAATGGCCGAGCTGGAGTTTCTGTTTGGCTGTGACCGGGTGACCGCGGCGGTGTCCAGTCAGACCTGCGATGCGGCGAGCGCGATGCTGATCGTTTCCGAAGCGGCGCTCAAGCGCTACGGGCTAACACCGCGCGCGCGTATCCATCACCTCAGCGTACGCGCCGAGGACCCGATCTGGATGCTGACGGCGCCGATTCCGGCCACTGCTTATGCGTTGAAGCGAGCGGGCATGAAGCTTGAGGACATCGATCGAGTCGAGATCAACGAAGCCTTTGCCTCCGTCGCCATGGCCTGGCTGAAGGAGACCGGCTATCCCCACGAACAGACCAACGTCAACGGCGGCGCGATTGCCCTCGGCCATCCATTGGGCGCCACCGGCACTCGCTTGATGTGCAGCCTGTTGCATGAGCTGGAACGCAGCGGTGGTCGCTTCGGTTTGCAGACCATGTGCGAAGGCGGCGGGCAGGCCAACGTGACGATCATCGAACGGTTGTGAATGAAGTTTTGACGGGAGCAGGACCATGCAGATCTGTAAAAACCGCGTCGTGATCATCAGCGGTGCCGGGGGAGGGCTGGGAAGGGCGTATGCGCTGGCGTTCGCCGCCGAGGGCGCGAAAGTGGTGGTCAACGACATCAATCGCGAGGCCGCACTGGCGGTGGTGGATGCCATCGAGTCGCAGGGCGGCATGGCGGTGGCCAACAGCAACGACATCACCCGCTATGACGATGCGGCGCTGATCGTGCGCCAGGCGATCGAGACTTTTGGTGGGCTGGATGTGGTGGTCAACAACGCCGGCATCTGTCGTGATCGTATGTTCACCAGCCTGAGCGAATCCGATTGGGACGCGGTGATGGCGGTGCACCTCAAAGGGCATTTCTGCATTTCCAGTCATGCCGCGCGTTACTGGCGTGAGCAGGCCAAGGGCGGCCAGTCGCTGAGTGCGCGGATCATCAACACCAGCTCCGGTGCCGGTTTGCAGGGTTCTATCGGCCAGTCCAACTACGCAGCGGCCAAGGCCGGGATTGCCGCGTTGACGCTGGTGCAAGCGGCAGAACTCGGGCGCTATGGCATTACCGTCAACGCCCTGGCCCCGGCGGCGCGCACAGGCATGACCGAGGGAGTGTTTGCCGACGTCATGAAGAAACCGGAGGAGGGGTTTGATTACTTCGCGCCCGAGAACGTAGCACCGCTGGTGGTTTGGCTCGGTTCGCAGGAATCCGCGTCGGTGAATGGGCAGATGTTTGAAGTGGAGGGTGGCAAATTGTCGATTGCCGATGGCTGGCGCAAAGGCCCTGAGCTGGACAGGCAAGGTCGTTGGGCAGTAGACGAGGTCGGCGGGGCTGTCGAGCAATTGCTGAATCGGGCGGTGCCTGCCGCGAAGGTATATGGCAGCTGAATAAAAACGCTACGATTTCTGTGAGTCAGTGGTTGCCAACAATTCAAGCCATTGCTGTGCCGCGACCGACAGCTGTGCGTTCTTACGCCAGATGGCGACGAGTTGCCATTCCAGTTCCGCGCATTCGAGCGGAACGATTTCCACACCGGGCGGGATGTGGTGTTGCGCCAATAGTCGGGGCAATACCAGCAGGCCTGCGTTCGCGGCCACCAATGACAAGCAAAAAGCCAGGTTGTCGCTTTTGGCTGCCTGTAGGCGACTGACGTCCACAGCAGGGCAGCAGAGCTTGATGCGGTGATTGAGAATCGAGGCGCCCTGCAACTGCACCCAAGGGTGATGCGCCAAATCCGGCAGTGTCAGTCGATGGCGGTTGGCGAGTGGGTGGCGAGGTGGCAGGACGACAACCAGTGGTTCCTCACAAATCGGCAGCCAGGCCAGGTCGTCTCCGTCGGGTCGCAGACTGATCGCCAGTTCTATCTCGCCCTTGCGAACGGCCTCTTCCAGAGCCTGGCCTCCTTGCTCACGCAATTGCAGTTCCACTTGGGGAAAGCGCCGCCGAAATTCGGTCAACACGGCCGCTACTTGATCGGTACTGCCCAAGGGTGGCAGCCCCAGCTGAAGGACACCGGTGACGAGGCTGTTGAGCAAGTTCACGTCCGTCAGCATTTCCTTGCTGCGACTCAGCAATCCCTTGGCGTGGTGGAAGACCACTTCGCCCGACGGGGTCAAGCGTGACGGCACGCCCGGACGGCTGCGAACCAATAGCGTCGCGCCCAGTTCCTCTTCGAGTAATTGAACGGCTTTGCTCAATGCCGACTGGGTGACGTGAAGGGTGCGGGATGCCTTCGAGAAACTTCCATGCTCTGTCACTTCCACGAAATAGCGCAAGTTCTTCAGGTCCATCTTGTATTCCATTTCCGCATACGGTTCAGAAAAATTGTTCGCTCACTCCGGCTGGAGAAATGCTTCTACCATCGCCCCCGAAAAACGTCCGGATACAAGGACGGGGAACATTAAATCAGAAGTGGAGGCCAGCCTTGTTCGGAGATCGTATTTGGCGTCTGCGTCGATTCAAGAGGTCCTTCCTTTAACGCTGTTTTCGCGAGGAGCTCACGTCATGAGTACCGCAGTCAATGAAACCCGCCGTCTGACCGTACCCGACATCAGGGCTTGTAAGGGCAAACGCAAGATCGTGTCGTTGACCGCGCACAATCGATCGCTTGCTGAGATCGTTGACGAATTTGTCGACGTTATCCTGATGGGGGATTCGACCGCGATGGTTGCTTACGGGCAGCCCAACACGCTGGATTTCACACTGGATCAGACGATTCAACACAGTCGTGCGGTGGTGCGTGCCACACAGCGCGCGTGCGTGGTGGCTGATCTGCCATTCGCCTCTTATCAGGAGTCACCGGCTCAGGCTTTTCGCAGTGCCGCGCGATTGATGATGGAGGCCAATATTGCTGCCGTGAAGCTGGAAGGCAGTGCGGTCATGGCGCCCACCGTGCAGTTTCTGGTGGAGCGGGGCATTCCGGTGATGGCGCATATCGGGTTGATGCCCCAGTTCGTCAACACCATGGGTGGCTTCAAGGCCCAGGGCATGGACGAACGATCGGCAGATGCTATCCGTGAGGCCGCCCTGGCGATGGAAGCGGCCGGTGCGTTTTGCATTGTGCTGGAGGGCGTAGCAGAGCCGCTGGCCTGCGAGTTGACCGAGGTCCTGCGCGTGCCAACCATCGGAATCGGCGCCTCGCCTGCGTGCGATGGCCAGGTGCTGGTGATCGAAGACATTCTCGGGCTGGGTGGTGAGTTTGTACCGCGTTTCGCTAAACGTTATGCCGATGTGCATGCGGTGATCCGCGATGCGGTGGGGCAGTACGCATCGGATGTGCGTGAGGGCAGTTTCCCTGAGCTTTCGCACTGCTTTGGCGTGAAGCGCTGATTGGCACTGCGCAATGTCTCATTTCACTCGCCTGCTGCGTTGGCAGGCGAGTGGGGGCTGGCCGACGTGTTTTCAAGAGGTGTTACTCAGCTACCGTTCTGCACCTTTCCGGGTCTCGCAATGAGCCATTAGGTAGCAAATCTCCAGTGTCGCACCGGCAAATCTGATCGTTGTGCGCGCTGCTATTTTTCATTAATTCATTCGAAACAATCGCTTGGCGGGAAGATTCAGGTTTTGGCATGCATTCTGCTTTTATGTATCCGTGGATAATTGGATACAAAAAGACAAAAGGTGCCGCCATGCAATTCGCTCCCGCCTACGACCAGCGCCAACCGATGACCGCCGAGGAGGAGGCCTACAACTTTCTTCTGGAAGGCATCTGCGGCGGCCGTTATCGCAAAGGTGACCGGCTGATCGCCGAGGACATTGCCAGTGAAATCGGCATGAGCCGGATGCCCGTGCGTGAAGCCTTTCGCCGTCTCGATGCTCAGGGGCTGGTGACGCTCAGGCCCAATCGCGGCGCGATTGTCAGCGGTCTGGATGTCGAGGAAATGCACGAAGTGTTCGAGATGCGCAGCGCCCTTGAGGGGCTGGCGATTCGAGTTGCGGTGCCAAAGATCAGTGAACGTCAGTTGACCGCACTGGAACGACTGCTCGACGAAATGGATGACTACCGCGACGAGAGTGCGGCCTGGGTCAGTCGCCACCGCAAGTTCCATGAGTACCTGTGTAGCCTCAGTGGACGACCTCGTCTGGTGAAACAGATCAGCGCGCTCTACTCGCTGATCGAAGCCCCCATGCGTCTTTGGCTGCAGCACGTTGAAAAGCCACTGAGTGCACGCCAGGAACACGTGGTGATCCTCGACGCAATTCGTGCCGGTGATGCCGCGAAGGCAGAAGCGGTGGTGCGCGAGCACATCGAAGGCACGGTCCCTGAGCTCATCAAGTTTCTGCAATCGGAACGATAACCACAGAGCGGGCACCGAGCCCGCCGATGTTTTGACTTTGAGAACTGCCCCGTTACTAACCGAACTGGAGTGTCTGGTCATGCATACGTCTCGCCTGCTGTTGGCTGCAATTTCCCTGGGGCTCTGTACACAGTGGGCGATCGCCGCACCCACTGTGCCGGAGCGCTTGCTCAAGGTCGACAAACTCACCTATTGCTCGGGCATGGATTCGCCGCCATTGGTGTCCTTCGATGAAGCACAAAAACCAAAAGGCCTGACCGTCGACCTGGGCCTGGAAGTCGCCAGGCGTCTGGGGGACAAGAAGGTCGAGTGGCGGGTGATCCCGTTTTCCGGATTGCTGCCGGCCTTGCTGGCCAAACAGTGCGACATGATCGTCGACCAGTTGTTCGACAAGCCCGAGCGCCGCGAGGTGATCGACATCGTCAACTACATGTATTCCAGCCAGGCGGTAGTGGTGCCCAAGGGCAACCCGAAGGGGCTCAAGACGCTGGCTGATCTCAGCGCGCACAAGATCGCGGTGCTCAACGGTTCGACCATCAAGACCTTGCTCGATACCGAGAATGAAAGCCTGGCCAAGGCCGGCAAGCCACCGATGAAACTGGTGGTCTACAACACCGACACCGATGCATTCCAGGCGCTGCGCATCAGTCAGGTCGATGCTTACGGCACCACGGTGGAAACCGCCGGGTATTACGCCGCCATGGCACCGGACCTGTTCGAGGAAGGCGTTCCAGCCTTCAGCCGGATCCTCACCGGTCTGGGTATTCGCAAGGACGATCCGCAACTGAGTGCCGCGGTGCAGCAAGTGATCACCGACATGCGCAGCGATGGCAGCTATAGCCAGCTCCTGAGTAAATGGCACGTCTCCAGCGACACTCTCGATTGAGGTAAGCGTTGATGAACTTCAATTGGGATGTGTTCTGGCAGTACCTGTTGCAGCCCAGCGGGGTCTACCTCACCGGGCTCTGGCTGACGTGCCTGATCAGTGTGCTGGCCATGTTGCTGGGTTGTGTCCTGGGGTTGGCGGCGGCGTTGCTGCGATTGTCGAAGAACCCTTTGCTGCATTTGCCGGTGCGTTTTTATGTGTGGCTGATGCGCGGGACGCCCTTGCTGGTGCAGATCGTCTTCCTCTATACGGCGTTGGCGGCGGGCGGGATTTTCCGCTTTGAAGACATTGAACTGTTCGGGCTGATGATCCCCGGCAACATCCAGGCCGCGATCATTGCGTTGGGCCTTAACGAAGGTGCGTACATGGCCGAGATCATTCGCGCCGGTATCGGTGCCGTCGACAAGGGGCAATACGAGGCGGGGCGCTCCCTGGGCATGACTTTCGCCAAGTTGATGCGCCGTATCGTCTTGCCGCAGGCGTTTCGGGTCATCGTGCCGCCGCTGGGTAACGAGTTCAACGTGATGCTTAAAAACACCACGCTGGTCAGTGTGATCGGTGTTCAAGAGCTGTTGCTCAGCACGCAGATGGTGACTTCGGCGACCTTTCGGGTATTCGAGTTGTACCTCGTGGTGGCGATCTATTTCCTGTTGCTCACGACGCTGTGGGGTTTCTTCCAGCGCTGGCTGGAGACACGTTTCGGCCAGTCGGATCGGCCTTCGCCGCCGCCGCCGGCATCCAGTCGGATGTTCGGTCGCAGCACGCTGAAACTGCTGAGGGGACGTTAATCATGGCGCACCAAAGTGACGATCTGATCATTGAAGCGCTGAACATTCACAAGTCGTTCGGCAACCTCGAAATTCTCAAAGGGATTTCCCTGCAAGTCCGGCGCGGTGAAGTGGTGGTGCTGATCGGCGCCTCGGGGTCCGGTAAAACCACGTTTATCCGCTGCATCAATTTGCTGGAAGACATTCAGTCCGGGCAGATCCGCGTAAACGGTCAGTCCATGGGCTATCGCACGAAGGCCGATGGCAGCCTGGTACGGGATTCGGAGCGCAACATCGCCCGTCAGCGGCGGGACATCGGCATGGTGTTTCAGCGCTTCAATCTCTTCCCGCACATGACCGCGCTGGAAAACATCATCGAAGCACCGATTCAGGTGTTGGGTGTGCCGCGCAAAGCGGCGGAGGAACAAGCGCGGGCGCTGCTCAAACGTGTCGGGCTGGCGGAGAAGGCCAACCATTACCCCTCGATGCTTTCCGGTGGCCAACAACAACGGGTGGCGATTGCCCGGGCCCTGGCCATGAAACCCCAGGCGATGCTGTTCGACGAACCCACCAGTGCCCTTGATCCGGAAACCGTCGGCGAGGTTCTGCAGGTGATGAAGGAACTGGCGGAGGAGGGCATGACGATGGTGGTGGTCACCCATGAAATGGGTTTTGCCCGAGAGGTCGCCGACCGAGTAGTGGTGCTCGATCAGGGTGAACTGATCGAACAGGGACCGCCGGAACAGATATTCAGTCGCCCCTCTCATCCCCGTACCCAAGCCTTTCTCAGCCGCGTGCTGTGAGACTCACAAGGATAATGACGATGCGTTTATCGAGCGTGTTTGCGGCCCTGTGCTGCGCTGCCGTGGTGCCCATGATCCAGGCCGCCGACGCGGTGGTGAAGGTCTACAACTGGTCCGACTACATTGGTCCCGACACCCTGAAGAACTTCGAAAAAGACAGTGCCATCAAGGTTCAGTACGACATCTTCGACACCAATGAAATGCTCGAGGCCAAGTTGCTTTCCGGGCACTCGGGGTATGACGTGGTGGTGCCTTCCAGCCAGTTTCTGTCGAAACAGATTCGCGCCGGTGCCTATCAGCCGCTGCAACGAGCGTTGCTGGATAACTGGAAGCACCTCGACCCGCGTTTGATGCAGCGTCTGGAGGCGGCCGATCCGGGCAACCGCTATGCCGTGCCTTATATGTGGGGCACCGTGGGCATCGGCTACAACGAGGAGAAGGTGCGCGCGGTGCTGGGCAAGGACGTGCCGCTGGACTCTTGGTCGATGGTGTTCGATCCGCAAAATCTTTCCAGACTTAAAAGCTGCGGTGTGGCCTTTCTCGATGCGCCGGTGAAGATCATTCCTCAAGCGATGCTTTATCTCGGGCTCGACCCCAACAGCGTCAAACCGGACGACTACAAGCAGGCGTCGAAACTGCTGATGACCTTGCGGCCCTCGGTGACTTACTTCAACTCATCGAAGTACACCGCGGACCTGGCCAATGGCGACATTTGCGTGGCGATCGGTTATTCCGGCGATGTGATGCAGGCCCAGACCCGGGCTCGCGAGGCCGGGAAAAACATCGATATCCGCTACCTGATTCCCAAGGAAGGCGTGAACCTGTGGTTCGACATGCTGGCGATTCCCAAGGATGCCGGCAACGTGGCCAACGCCCATGCCGTGATCAACTACTTGCTGCGGCCCGAGGTCATTGCGTCGGTCAGTGACTATGTGGGGTACGCGAATCCGAACAAGGACGCCACGCCCTTGATGGATCCCAAGGTCAGCGGCAACCCGGGAATCTACCCGAGTGACGAGGTGATCAGTCACACCTTTGTCTCCGCCGATCTGCCGGAAAACATCCAGCGCCTGATGACCCGCGAATGGAACCGGATCAAGTCCGGCCAATGAATCCTTGTTTTGAAGAGCCTTTGCCATGCTGAAATTTTCTGCTCACGAGTACCCGTATCCGTCGCAACGCCAAAGTGTTTTTGCCCGTCGTGGCATGGTGGCGGCGTCCCAGCCGCTGGCCGCTCAGGCCGGCATCGAGATGATGCAAAAGGGTGGCAATGCGATCGACGCCGCCATCGCCACCGCGGCAGCGCTGACCGTAGTCGAGCCAACGGGGTGTGGCATTGGTGGTGACGCTTTTGCTCTGGTCTGGTTCAAGGATCAGTTGCATGGGCTCAACGCCAACGGCCATGCACCGGCTGCTTTGAGCATCGAAGCGGTCAAGGCGGCTGGACATGAACAGATGCCGCTGTATGGCTGGACGCCGGTGACGGTACCCGGTTGCCCTTCGGCCTGGGCCGAACTTTCTCAACGCTTTGGCGTGCTGCCGTTCGCTGATTTGTTGCAACCGGCCATCAGCCTTGCGCGAGATGGTTTTCCGCTGTCGCCCGTGGTTGCCCATCAGTGGCAGGTCGCTTTGGATGAGTTCAGTCCCCATCGCGACGAGGTGCTGGACGCCTGGTTCGATACTTTCCTGATTGAGGGGCGGGCGCCGAGGGCAGGGGAGCTGTTTCGCAATCCAGCGCAAGCGCGGACGCTTGAAGAATTGGCTGAGAGCTGCTGTGAAAGTTTGTATCGCGGCGCTTTGGCTCAGCGTCTGGATGCGCATTCACGGGCTACTGGCGGGTATCTGCGAGCTACGGATCTGGAACATTACCGTGCGCAATGGGTGGAGCCGATCCACGTCAATTATCGCGGTGTGGATGTCTGGGAAATCCCACCAAGCGGCCAGGGCCTGGTCGCGTTGATGGCGCTGAAGATTCTCGAGGGTTTCGATTTCGATCATCGTGACAGCCAGCAAACCTGGCACCGTCAGCTGGAGGCCATGAAACTGGCGTACAGCGATGGTTTGCACTACATCACCGATCCATTGCACATGCGCGTGGCGGTGGCCGATCTGTTGAGTGATGGCTACAGCGCTCGGCGCCGGGGGCAGATTGGTGAGAAGGCTCAGCCACCGAAGCCAGGCGATCCTCACGCCAGCGGCACCGTGTATCTGGCGACGGCCGATGGGCACGGCAACATGGTGTCGTTCATCCAGAGTAATTACCACGGCTTTGGTTCGGGTGTGGTGCTGCCTGACAGCGGCATTGCGCTGCAGAACAGAGGGCAAGAATTCAGCCTTGATCCGGAACATGCCAACTGTCTGGCACCGGGCAAGAAGACGTTCCATACGATTATTCCGGGCTTCCTGACCAAGGATGGCCAGGCGCTTGGGCCGTTTGGTGTGATGGGCGGCTATATGCAGCCTCAGGGGCATGTGCAGATGGTCATGAACCTGGTGGATTTCGGATTGAACCCGCAGTCGGCGCTGGACGCTCCGCGCTGGCAATGGCTGGGAGGGATGAAGGTAGGGATCGAGCAGGGGGCTTCGAGGGATTTGGCCAATGCGCTGGCGCGACGGGGACATGAGGTACAGATCGCCTCTGACCTTACGGATTACGGCAGAGGGCAGATTATTATTCGTGATCCGGTCAGTGGTGTGCTTTGTGGTGGGACTGAGCCCAGGGCGGATTCGCATATTGCGGTTTGGTAAGCACAAGCTAACGAAGAAGACGCTAAATGAGGCTAACATCTTCGAATGTGTCGACATATTAGGTTAACTACACTAAATGAGCCTTTAGTTGAGCTATGCGAAAATCTACTGTGAAATCAATGGAGAAGGCTATGTTGAAACGCCAGGCGAGCGCAAAAGACGTCATTGCAGCCCTGAAACTTGAATCTCATATTGAAGGCGGCTATTTCCGCAGGACATTTCAGGCCGACCATCGAGAAATGCTCGAAACCCAGGGCGGCTCACGTTATTTGATGACGTCCATTTATTACCTGTTGACCGAAGAGTCGCCCGTCGGCCAGTTTCATTTCAACCAGTCAGACATCCTGCATTATTTCCATCTGGGCGACGCCATCGAGTACAGCCTGATTCATCCTGACGGTTCGCTACAGACATTGGTGATGGGCAGCGACGTTCTGGCAGGACAACAACTGCAATTGCACGTACCGGGCGGAATCTGGAAAGCCTCCAGACTATTGAATGGCGAGAATGGATTTGGCTTGATCAGCGAAGCGGTTTCGCCAGGATTTGATTTCGCGGATATGGAAATGGGGAATCGGCGGAAGCTTACGGCGCAGTATCCGCAGCATCGGGCGCTGATTGAAAAGCTGACGCGTGACGAGGATTGAGAGCAGCACATTCCAAATAGAGCGATCGCCAGGCATCAAAGGCAAGGTGCTTTGAGGAGCCATGGTGGAGATTGAAATCAGGTGTGCAACCGGGCTGATCTTGTAACATCTTGTTACGTGTAATGTATATTATGTTAAATTGTATGTCATAGATGTTCACGGGCTGTCTAAGGCCTCGGTGGTCATCAGAAATGAGAGCGATACCATTAGATCTGATAGCTTGTTCTCGCACGCTGGCGAGCAATAACCTGCACATTCTCTAAGAATTAGTTCGCGATCGGCAAGCACGCCGACGGAAAGTCAGGCGACATGCCGGCGGATGAGGATTCATTCGTCGAGCGTACTGGAAAGGATGTACGAGAATCGTTTGGGCTGGAGATAGCCCTGATGGAGCAAGCTCTGTGGTACCGAATCAGGAGACTTGCTGAGTACTGGGTACAGCAGCAGTAATTCGTGCGGCTCCCGCCAGCCGTCCAGTGGGCTCCTGATCAATCAGAAGCGGCGTAATCGCATCAAAAAATCGGTGTGCTGCTTTTTTTGAACGATTTGCCATCAAGTGATTAGCTTCTGCCTCAACCTGCGCTTGCAAAGCCCACTTAGGGTGTTTGATTTTGCGTCTTCCTTTCATCATGGCCTCAGTCCCGCCGATAGGAGTAGTCGAGTCGGGGTCTTAGTAAAGATGGGTGTGCAACGACTACTGAGACTCCGCCGCTTCCACTGATAGATTTACAGCATTCACCATTCGAGTAATGACAGTTGACAGCCAGGTCTGGTGGACAACCAGCTCTGGGTCATCGACACCGTTGGCACGGGATACTTCGTAGAGGGATCGCCACTCAAAGATATCTGACGGCTCGACCTTGGCGCTGTCTCTATAAATAGCATTTGTTGCCAAGCGATACGCATATGTATCCACGCCCTGTGCATCTGCACTGAAAAGTCTGACTCGCGCAAAGTCAACGATGGCTTCAGCGATCCATCGCGAAGTGCCATTCAGTTCAGGAGGTATGGCTAACTGGACACCCACGATAGTTTTATTTGAATCAGGACGATCCACTTCGTGAAAGAGGTCAATCAAATCTTGGCCTGAGAAACGCTTGACTATCCCTACCCCCTCCTCCGGCTGGGCAACGTTAGCCACTGCCACAAGCACTATCGTAGAAGGGTTGTGCTCTCCACTCGTCGCCGATGGGTGACGGGCAGTATTCTGAAGTGCGGACATAAAGCTCTCCAAAAATGAACACTATAGATTGTAGCTCTATAGAGTTCAAAAAGGCTTCATCGTTCCTTTTGTGGATAAGCAAAATGGAACTCAGGGAAGCATTTGCCATTGCCTTACGTAACTCGCGGATTCGCCGTGGCTTGACCCAAGAAGATTTCGGCATCGTCAGTAGCAGGACATACCTAAGCACACTTGAGCGAGGCCTCAAAAACGTGACTCTAGAAAAGGCATTCGAGCTCGCCCAAAGGATGGATGTACATCCGCTCACCCTGCTCGTTGAGAGTTTTTTGCTCCTCGATCCAGATACGGATTTAGACTCACTGTTTGAACGTATCCGCCGTGAGTGCAATGCAGGAAAAAACGGCTGATAGAAGGATCGAGGGCTGTGCTATTGCAGACCGCTGTCTGGTATCTCGACCTTGAGCAAGGCGTGTCGCCAGGCAGACGACTGGTTTCCGGCGATATACCTCTACCTTTGATCGGCCTATTCACCACGGTCTGTATAACGCGCCACAAAATTAAAATACAAACCCTTCTGCTACCTGAATCAACACCTCCTCAACCAGATGGGTGCCCTGAGTGGTGGAAAGCATCGCAACAGGGCTTTTGCCCGAAAAGCGATCCTTGGACTCGAATAGCCAACGTTTGGCTTTTTCGTCATCCCCAAAGAGTGTCTGGGCCATGGCGATGATGTGTGCAACACGGAACAGACGATCGCTCTCCTCTACCGTCAATTGCTGGCCACGCACCAACCTCGCGTTGAGAGTTTTAAGCGGAATTATCTGGTCGCACTCAAGCATGCTAATTCTTCCAAGGTCGCAAAGAGCTTTGACATTACTCGGCGAAAAACCCGCCTCGATCAGTTCGTGGATGTCCTGATCTGAAGCGTTTGTGGGGATATGGAGAAGTGCTTCTAACCTTACCCTGTAAGCACCAAGGGCATTCTGGTACAGAGCCTCTGTAAACATCGGACCTCCTGACTCAGTAGATAGCATCGGGCCTTTATAAAATTTTAAATTCTGGTATCAGCATCGTTGATAAAGTCCGCGACAAAGTACGTGAATTACTAGCAACGTCCGACTCAGAGGGGGGGTAACGTAAAAGATCATCGTCAACCGCATACACCTCAGTCGGAGGCTACATTGCCCCTGCCTCAAATCGAGGCGAGTGCGCGAGAGTCTCTTATATGCTGATCTGCAATTTCGGCAAGGTCTCGCTCAGCGGCCGCCATACGGACATCAGCAATTTTAGAAGCCGGTGTTGGACTCCCCGGCAGTGACCGTTCGTCGTGTGGCTATTTGCCATCAAAAATGCCTACTACAGTGATCATGCGTCACCATCGGGTACCAGGTAGCTGGTCACCCATCGTAATCGCCAGTCAATGCAGAATGGAGTTCTCATAATGGCTATCAGCGCTGTCGTAAACGCAGTATTCAACATCGACAACAAAATCTACACCGCCTCGCTCGCCATCCCAAGCTCCGCCCCCACAGCGGCCGCACCGTTCCTGTTCAGTGTCATCTCGCAGGCTCCCGAAGCTGGCGGCAAGACGCCGGACCCGCAAACACTACTCGCAGTCGCCGTGGGGGCCGCCAATCAGGTGTTCGTCGCCGTGTCGCCACCTATGGACGTGATCTCGGGCGCCATCGGCAGCGATGTGGTCAAAGACTTGAACGTAGTCGTCTCGGAAGGCACCTACGATCCCAAGACCCATACCTTCAGCTGAACCACGTTCGCCTAAATGGCGGGGCAGTAGTCTTGGCCCCGCCACTTCGAAGTACCTTGCCTGCGGGAGGGCCACTCGCCCATGGATATCCGCGTATCGGCACATTTTGCCTGGACAGAGATTTTTGGTGGCAAGTTCGCCACCCAGAGCAAGTGCCAACTGGACCTGTCACGTCAATACAGCCTGATCTACGCAGACTTGGCCGCCGCGAACGCTGGCGGGATGGATGTTCTTGAGCTGATCAACAACGCCTTCAATACGCAACTGCCCACCGGCCACTTACTGGTACAGGATGCGGGTTTTTTCACCTTCAACCACTTCGGCAACGGCACGCCGCCGAGCGGCACCAATCTGTTCAGCGTTTTTCCACAGACGCCGGTCCCCATGAGCGTGGCCACCACCACCCTGACCATGGACAACACCTGTGGGTTCTGGCTAACGGTCAGTCTGAAGGACATAGAACTGTTCGGCAGCCTGTTTCAAATCGGTTATGACACCTCGGCAGGCAGCGGTGACACACTCTCGTTGTCCGCCCTGCTCGCCAGCGGTAGCGCGGCCGGCACCGCTGTCAAACAGGCGTTCTACACAGCTGCGCTTCCAAACATCAAATTGTTCGGCCTGTTCGGTTTCGAGAACATCAAGATCAGTTATCAGTTCACCACGGCCAGGCAACTGAGCGTCAACGGTAATCTCACCGTCTCGGTATTTGATAACGACTACGTCTTCAGCGGTGCGCTGGTTTCCGATGACGTCAACAAGACCTTCGCCGCCTGCCTGCAGACCGCCAAGCCCGATGCCAGCATCCCTAAACTGTTCGGTGGGGCCATGGCCGGCATCTCGTTCAGCAACCTGATGTTCGGCGTTTTCGCTCGCTATGGCGGCGCCAGCGCGCAGAAAAACTTCCAGGTACAGGGCACAGTCAAGGTGGGTTCGGCCCAGCTCACTGGGTACATTTATCTGGTAAACAGCACCCCTCAGGTTGCCAGTGTCAAAGTTGACAAGACCCTCTCGATCGGTGATGTGTTCAACCAATGCATCGGCGAAGCGGTATGGCCCACCTCGTTGATCAACATCGTCTTCAAGGCCGGCAGCCAGCTCTACTATCGCAGTACGACGGGCAGCCAACCACTGAGTCTGGATACGTTCGCCTGCCCCATCGTGCCGAGCACATTGCCTACCGCACCGCCGGCCAGCAGCATCGTCTACCAGCCGGGTTTCAATATCCAGGCGCTGTTCGACCTGACACTGGTCACCACCTTCGAGGTAGTTGGCAACATCCAGATCGCCAAGGACGGCGTCACCGCCTCCATCGCCCTGGGCAATCCCATCGACATCTACATCCTGACTATCGCCGCACCTAAGGCGACCAGCGCCACTGGTGGCCCGGCACTTGCCATCTCCACGGTCTCGGGCAAGCAGTCGATGGGGTTTGCTGGCAGCTTGTGGTTCATGCAGGCATCGTTCGGTGTCGATGTCAGCGTGATGACCAGCAAGAACAGCAAGGGCAACATGCAGATCGACGGCACGCTCACCTCTCTTTCCGATTACTCGCCGTTTCTGCCGAAAAATGTCTCGCTGGGCGTGCGCTACAGCAAGGATGGTGGTTTCCAGGTCACCAATTGGCCAAGCTTCGACTACCTGACCCAGGCGATAGACTTCATCAAGACGCTGCAAAAGCTGTCCGAACAAGGCAGTTCCGGCTGCGGTAAGTTGGTAGATTTCGCCTTCAAGACCTTGCTCAAATCGACATTCAAAATTAGCGTGTCGTTCAGCACGCAGGACAACGGCGTCAGCCTGCAACTGGATGGCAAGTACACCCTGACGATCGCCGACACTTCGTTGACCGCTGCAGCGATCCCCTTCCCTGGCATTGTCTCGATTCCCCTGCCTAACTCGATCAAGATGTCGGAGCTCGGGGCCTATATCGATCGCGCGCTGGCCAGCGCGGCGGAATCGTTCGTGCAAGGCCTGCTCAAGAACAGCGAGGCCATCGCCACCTTGATTGCGTTGACGGCGGGCAAGGCTGCCGCCTCTTACGCAGCCACGCTGGCATGCCAGCAACTGATAGATGGCGCCGCCGCCGACGCCGTGGCTTCAACCGCGGCTTCGGCGCTGGCCGCATCCGAAGCGGCCGCCGCCGGAGCCGCGGGCGCCGCGGCGGCGGTAGCAGGTGCGGTTGCGAGCATCATCGCGATCGTCGGCGGAACCGGTACGGGGACTGGCACTGGAACCGGCACAGGTACTGGAACCGGTACGGGCACCGGAACCGGAACCGGCACGGGGACTGGCACCCAAAGCCCGCCCGACCACCCCAGCGTCAGCGTTGTCAACCGGGTAGTGACACTCGCCTGGGGCGGTGGCCAGGGGAACGCCGGCTATCATGCGCAACTGCTCGACAGCGCAGCAAAAGTCCTGCTCGACCAACCTGGCCTGGACGTCGCCGCGCGCGACACCCATTTCGATTTCGACGCCCAATGGCTCCCCGGTCCGTACAAGGCCCAGGTGCAGGGTACTCATGGCGATGCCAAGACTGTATGGGTCGGTGCATCATTCCAGCGTCTTGCCGCGCCGACAGTCCTGCAGGCGCACAACGAGAGCAGCATCAGCGCGCCCGACTGTGGCGTGATGCTGAGCTGGGCGGCCGTGCCCGAAGCGCAGTCTTATGTCCTCTCCAGCATGCATGCCGGTAGCACCTGGGTCCCCGACCGGAACATCGAGCCCCCCCAACCGCAACAGGCACCGCCTACGCAGTGTGTCGTCACCTTCGAGGCGGCGGCGCCTGCCGGCAACTTTGGCTTCAGCCTGGTGACACACGGCAGCAGCATCACGGTGGCTAGCCCGGCCAGCGATGTGCTGACCCTGGTTCGCCTGGACCAGCCGTTGAACCTGCAAGCCAGCAGTGCCGGTAGCAACGTCACCCTGCGCTGGCAAGCCGTGGCCAATGCCACACGCTATCAGGCAGTCATACACAGCGCCGGCAGCCCGTTGCAAGTGACCCCGTTGCAAGCAAGTGCCCAGGGCCAAGAGTGGGTTGCGAAACTGACCCTCAACGGTGCCGCCGGCTCGCCACGACTCTACCAACTACAGGTCCAGGCCATCCCTACCGAGGGCCAGAACGACATCGTGCCCGGTGTACCTTCGACCACGGTCGAAGTCACCATCACGCTGTACGCCAGTGCTGTAGAGATGGCGACGGCTCTTAACAGCCAGAGGGTCGATGGAGTCCATTGCGCCCAACAATTGCTGGACGCCTTCCCGAGCCTGAACATCGAAACCTTGGCGAGCGCCATGGCCCAAGGCGGTTACGCCGTGGCCGACACCAGCAAGGGCCTTATGGCGGTCTGGCCGCAAACCTCACCACAAGACCTGGCGGCAGCGCTGACACAGGCTTACCCAGATCCGGTGCAAATGGCCAGCCGTCTGTTTGCGCGGGGCGTGCCGGGTGCTGACTGCGGGCCTCAGCTATTGCATACGTTCCCGACTCTAACCCTCGATACCCTGGCCAGCACCATGGCCAAGGGCGGTTACGCCGTTGTCGACACCAGCAAGGGCTTGCTCGCCGTTTGGCCACAGACTCCGCCGCAGGCGCTGGCGGAGGCGTTGATCCAGGCCTACCCCGGCCCGGTGCAAACGGCTCGTGCCCTACGTGCCCAAGGCGCAACCGGCGTAGTCTGTGCAACTAGCCTGCACAAGGCATTCCCCGAACTGGTCGCCAAGGACCTAGCCGCGGCCATGGCGCAAGCCGGATACCCTGCGGAGGATACCGGCGCGGGGCTCACGGCAGTGTTCCCAGGCTTGTCCCCCCTGGATTTGTCCATCGCGCTGGTCAGCGCTTATCACTGAAGCAAGGAGCCCCGCATGACAACTGATGTTCCGAGCCTGATCAGGCTCCTGCAGCCCCTGCGCCAGCAAGGCATGCCTGCCATGCTGGCTGCGAGCACCGTGCTGGCACAGCTCGGCACCGACACCGACACATCCAGCACTCTCCAAGCCGATGCGCCCGTACAGCACGCGTCGTTGGCCCAGGCGCTGGTTCAGGTCTATGCGCCTGTCACGCTGAGCGAGATGGCCAGCATCCTGCACAAGCTCTACCCAGACCTTGGGCCGGTGGAGATCGGCAAGGTCCTGCTAGCGCCGGGAGTGTTCCCCGACGCCACAGCTGCACAGATGCAGAGCGCACTGGTTTCGGCAGGCTTTTCACCGACGGCAGTGGCCGATGCCATCAAGGTGCTTTACCCCGCGCCCCCCGTTCAGGAACCCTTCGCGACGATCGCCTCCTCAATGCAAGGCGGCAACCGTGGCATCGAGTTGTGGGTAGCCGGCACATCGGGGCAGGTATGGACCTTGTACCAACGAATCCCCGGTGCTGAGTGGAGCGCCTGGGAAGGTCCGGGATTCAAAAAACAGCCGACCCCTTTGAAAAAGTTGGCAGCTGCGCTACAGAACAATGGAAACGTACTGTTTGCCGGGCTGGACGGCGCAGGCAGCGTCTGGACCTGCAGCCAGGGCAGCCCCGGTGGTGACTGGAGCCCCTGGAGCGGCCCCAAGGTGGGTGCCCAGCCTTGCGCCTTCGAGCAACTGGCGGCATCGCAACAGGGTGGCAGTCGTGGTGTGGAACTGTGGGCGGCGGGTGCCGACGGCCAAGTCTGGACCTTGTACCAACTGATCGCAGGCGGCGCTTGGAGCCATTGGGAAGGCCCCGGCTTCAAGAGCCAACCCACCCCCCTGTTCAAGCTCGCAGCCGCGCAACAGAACAATGGCAAAGTGATGTTCTGGGGGCTGGACCGCGATGGCCAGCTGTGGGGCATCAGCCAGCAGTCGCCCGGTGGTGACTGGGGCGCTTGGCAAGGCCCCGGCTTTGTCGGCCAGCCAGAAGCGTTTACCTCTATTGCTGCGTCGGAACAGCATGGCAATCGTGGTGTGGAGCTATGGGGTGTCGGTGCCAGCGGCCAGGTGTGGACGCTGTACCAGACCACTGCCGGCGGCCCCTGGAGCCACTGGGAAGGCCCTGGTTTCAAGGGGCAACCGACGCCCATGAAAAAAATTGCGGCAGCCTTGCAGAACAATGGTTGCGTTCTGCTTTGGGCTGTCGACAAAGATAACCAGCTCTGGCAGATCGCCCAAGGCTCACCGGGTGGCGACTGGTCGAGCTGGACGCGCACCAGCCCGCCACCGCTGGCCTGATGGCCAGCCTGCCCCTCAAAAATCAGTCAGTGCCCCCTATAGAGGAATACTCACATGACAATCGATGTACAACCCTTGATCAACCTCCTGCAACCCCTCAAGGAGCAGGGACTGGGGCCACGTGAGGCGGTGCGCGTTGCGCTGTCATCGACAACGGCGTCGGCCCCCACCGGCATTGGCGCCAGGGCGCTCGTGCTGCCACACGAAGAGCTCGTTCAAAACGGCGTCGCGGTGGCCGAAGCGGTACACGAGGTATTCTCACCCATCACCGCAGCGACGCTGGCGATCATCCTGCATGAAACCTATCCGAGTCTGACGGCACTTGAAATTGGTACAATCATCCTCGCCCCCAACGTATTGCCCGGTACGCCAGCGTCTGAGATGGCCAGCGCCCTGGCCGGTGCGAATTTCGATGCAGCCAGCACCAGCGATGCCATCAATGTGCTGTACCCAATCACCCTGATCGTACAGGCCAACGAGGCCTGGCAGGCCAGTGGGCTGAATGTGACCGGCCGCCAAGTCACGCGGATCAGCGCCCAAGGGTCATGGACCGCCAACCCCGCTACCGGCATGGTGGGACCCGCCGGCAACCCCGCCTACCCAGCTCCCGCACGCTACACCTTGCCAGGTGTGCCGGAAGCCGCGCTAATTGGCAAAGTCGGCAGCAATATGCCATTCCTCGTAGGGGCTGACGCACAAGCGCCAGCGGGCCAGTCGGGGCCACTGCAGTTGTGTATCAACGATGACTTGGACGGCGTCTACGGGGCCGGTTTGCGCGACAACATCGGCACGCTGCAAGTGAGCCTGCAAACTAAGGGGAGTTGAGCCGTGCCAGCCCGGTGTCGCAAGGTACCGGGCACTCCTGCATTAGCTCTACCCAGCGCGCTCGCGCTCACCGTAAAGCAACGTGATATTGATGCGCTGATTGGCGTAGCCAGGGCGAAATGCAAGGGGCGCTGTGGCATGAAACAGGTCTGAATTGAAGATGACTGCACGATTGCAGCGGTAGGGAATCACCAGCGGCTGCGCGCCCGACGCCTGCAGGAACGCGGCGATCCGATCACCTTGCCGGTTGTAGGTTTCGAAGTCCCAGTCCAACGGTGCTTCGACGTCATAGATCACCAGCCCACCCGAGCTGTTATCTAGGTTCGCTTCGTCGGGAGTGATCCAGAAATTCACGTTCACCGCAGCGAAGTCAGCATGTGGATAGGTGGCCGGCTGGTCGTGCCCGTACTTGAACCCCCACAGTTGCAACAGCGGGTGCTGAATGCCTATCACCTGGGGAAAGTACTGCTGGATTTCCTCGGCAACCTGTAGCAGCAAAGGGCAGTTGAAACCCTCCCTGAAGAAAGCCCCCAAGCGGCCATGGGCGTAACGATTGGT
The DNA here is from genome assembly GCF_058801405.1 of Pseudomonas sp. GW822-FHT03F04. Lineage (NCBI taxonomy): Bacteria > Pseudomonadati > Pseudomonadota > Gammaproteobacteria > Pseudomonadales > Pseudomonadaceae > Pseudomonas > Pseudomonas sp. GW822-FHT03F04. Next base: position 416,741 of record NZ_JBXANF010000002.1, on the reverse strand, counting down.
ATGCCAGACGGTGGATTGCAGGCAGAACGCTTGCAACTCCAGCAACGCTTGAGGCGTCAGAAAATCATCGATCACTACCACGCCCAGTGGGCTCTGCTGGTAATCCTGCTCCGCTCGACGCAGCACCGCGCTGTCACTCAACGCGCCCTCTTCCTGGCGTGCGGCCGGCAGATGGTGAATGACCCGACCGTAGGTGGAGTGTAGTGGCCATGTCTCGTACAACTGCTGCTGCAAGAGACTATCGCTCTCATTGAAGCGTTGCAGTGCGGCTTCATAGCCGTCGATGACCGCATCCCATTGCGGACTCACCAACTGCCGATCACGCAGGTAGCGCAACTGTTCGAGATCATGGCTCAGCTTGCCCCGGCTGAGCTTCGGCGCAGGTATAGGAACCTCGGGTATATCGCCTGGCAGCGGGTGCCAGGTACTGCCGCGAGTGACCGCCGCATGACGCATGGCCCAATGCCCTGCGTCGACAAGATCATTGGCCCTCAGCGCCGTGCTAGTAAGGTTATCCAACACTTCGGGGTCGTTCGGATACAACTCGAACAGCACCCGCCACATGCCCCGTGCGGCATCGAACTGGCCTAGATGCACATACAAATGGGCAAGCAAATAGGCCAAGTTGGCCCGAGCCAGCACGCAGACCGGCTCCAGACGCAGGGCGGACTTGTAACTGCCAATGGCGTCTTCGTTGTGGCCTAGGGCCTGCAACACCCAACCTAAATTGTTGTGCGCGACGGACCAGTCGGGATGGTGTTGCACTGCGTATCGAAAGCAGGCCTCGGCTGCCTCGAAACTGCCTTGCAGACACAATCGATGCCCTTCATCGTTCTGTGCCAGCACCTGCGCCGAAAAGTTTTTTGCGGACACCATGGCCGGGTTGGATTGTACCGTTCCGTAACGCGCGCTCGATGCTGGCGCAGTCAAACGAAACCCCTGAATTTATCCAAGCTCAGATTCAGTTGCTTGGCATCGAAAATGGCTTCCTTGACGGTGTTTTCCACCGCGGGGTTCCAATGATCGATCTGCTGCCTGGCTGTGAGAGTGTCATCAAGCGCAGCCCAGTCAGACTCCTTAGCCTGGGTAACATCCAACAGCCGCCTTTGACCGTTTTCCGAAGCGTTGAGCAGGAAGTCGTAATTGAGCAGAAGGCTGCTTTCCATCAACTTTGCTAGCATCCCAGTACTTTCGAGAAAACCGATATAAACCTCGCCATTGGCCGTGGCGATGGGGAAGCCCGACGATGTCTTGACGCCGCCAGGGGTTCGCATGGTGTAAATCTGGCCACCGGGCTGGGCGTGCTCTTTCAGCCTAACCTCCAGTGAGCGCGAGGTGAAGCCGCAGTAAAGGGGGATGCAATAGCCTTGCGCGCTAGCGGTGACGAAATAAAGCACGTACAGGCCGGGGCTTTTGACCTGCGGCGTGGAGATGGTAGTCATCCTGTAGGCCGACCCGCCGTAGGCACGAATGATACCGGTGATGACTCTGCTGTCCTGTTCTGCGTTCATAGTGACGTCCTTGTGAAAAGCAGTAGGGAATACCCAGCTAGGAGCATAGTCGAGGCTCGCTCCAAAACAACCGACGCTAGAGTGAATACCGGATGAGCCAGTGTTGATGACTGCCAAAGAGCCAGAGAAGCTTGCGGCGGATTTGCGGCATCGCATCGACTCAATTTTTCGGTTTGACCCCAGTCTTTCTTGGTTTTACCGGTGTTGTGTCACTTTTCAAGCTTGCTGAAACGTTTCATCACGGTTATAAAAATGGCACAACTTCAAGAAAGGCTGCTGCCATGACCCCGCTCAAACTCTTTGCTGTCCTCAGTGCCCTGTCCGCTTCTTCCCACGCAATGGCCTGGGATTACGTTCTGCTCGACACCGACAAAGCCGCCCTGAACTGGCAGATCACGAGCCAACAACTCGGCATAAAAACCGACAAACCCTTCAGCGTTACCCTGCGCACCTTGCATGGCGGTCGGCAGGAGGGCGTCAGCATCGTCGACATCGATAACGGCACGATGAAACTCTCGGTAGTGCCGACACGGGGAATGAACGTCTTGCAGGCTTCGGTCGGCAATGTACGCATGGGCTGGGATTCGCCGGTCAAGGAAGTGGTCAATCCGTCCTTCATCGAACTCAATGGCCGCGGTGGTCTGGGTTGGCTGGAAGGTTTCAATGAACTGGTCACCCGTTGTGGATACGAATGGGTCGGCCACCCCGGCGTCGACAACGGCGAACTGCTGACCCTGCACGGTCGGGCCGCCAACATTCCTGCGAACAAAGTCACCCTGCACATTGATGAAATGGCACCGTACGCCATCACCCTGCGTGGCGAACTGAAAGAGCAGGCGTTCAAGAAGGTCGATTTCTCCATCACGACCGAACTGGTCACCGAACCCGGCAGCGTAGTGTTCGCCCTCAACGACACCCTGACCAACAACGGCGACTATCCGAAGGAATACCAGGCGCTGTATCACAGTAACTTCAGCACCCCGTTCCTGGAGCAAGGCGCTCGTTTCGCCGCGCCGGTGAAACAGGTGTCGCCGTTCAACGATAAGGCCAAGAGCGATCTGCCCGAATGGCAAACCTACCGCGCACCGACCAAGGACTACGACGAAACGGTTTACAACGTCGTGCCGTATGCCGATGCCAAGGGCGATACGTTGACAGTGTTGCACAACAAGGCCGGCAACCTGGGCGTTTCGGTCGGCTTCAATACTCAAACACTGCCCGTGTTTTCCCTGTGGAAAAACACCGATACCCAAGGCCAGGGTTATGTCACGGGGCTGGAGCCGGGGACAAGTTTTTCCTACAACCGCCGTTATCAACGGCCACTGAGCCTGGTACCAACAATTGGGCCGAAGGAGCACAAGCAGTTCCGCATCAGCTACAGCTTGTTGGTGGATAAGATGGCTGTGGATAAGGCCTTGAAGCAGGTGAGCGAGATTCAGGGTGGGCGGGAGACTGAAGTGCGGCAGACACCGTTGGTTGATCTGACCAAGGGGTGACGCTGGCTAGAGCATTGTCGGCCGATATTGCAGCGCCTCGAAAAATTCGTCGGCTAGTTCAAGGTTCGCCAGCGCGTGACCTTGAGCAGTCGATGGGCTGCTCGCGACAACAGAGTTAATCAGGGTTCGAAAATAGCTCACTCGGTCAACGGGACGGAGACTTTGCTGCCCAAGCGGATCAGTTCATTGGAAAAACACAGGCTGACGATGATCAGTGCCGCTCCTGCGTAGAGGCTTTCGCGCGGTACCTCATTGAGCGCCACAAATGCCAGCAGCGCGGCGAACAGTGGTTCGGTCAGCTCCAGCGCTTGCACTTGGGATGGCTTGAGATACTCGATGGCTTTGGTGGTGCAGAAGAAGCCCAGGATTGTCGGCAGCGTGGCCAGCGCCAGCAGCGCAGCGATCGCCAGCGGCGACAGCTCGCCTATCACGAAACCATCGGCCGCTGCCGGCATCAGTAAGTACAGGCTGCCAAAGAACAACAATTGACGGGTGAAGTGCAGCCCCACCGACACCCCCATGCGCTTCATAGCAACCGGAAAGGCTCCATAGCCGGAACCGGCCATGGAGGCGAGCGCAGCACCTTGCAGGGTAAAGCGCTGCTGCAGGTCGCCGCCGAAGATTACCGAGATCCCAGCGATAGCCAGTGTGGCGCCAACAGTAGCGTTCGCGGAGATGGCATCCTTGAGGAAAATGCACCCCAGAATGATCGAGGAAATTGAGGCACTGGCCATCAGCACCACCACACCTGCCGCAGCGTGCTGGGTTCACGTGAGGGCGGCAAAGAGGCCCGACAGAGCAGGCCTCGATTTCAAGATTTATAGCTACACCGGTTTTACTGTTTCAGGTTGCCTCTCATCCTCAGGACCGATCTTGAACCAGATCGAGTACATCGCGGGCAGGAACACCAGCGTCATGATGGTGCCGACAAGCGTGCCGCCAATCAGGGTATAGGCCAGCGTTCCCCAGAACACCGAGTGTGTCAGGGGAATGAACGCCAGGATTGCCGCCAGCGCCGTTAATAGTACCGGTCGCGCACGTTGCACCGTGGCTTCGACGACTGCGTGAAACGGATCCAGCCCTTCTTGCGCGTTGTGATGAATCTGCCCGATCAGAATCAGCGTATTGCGCATCAGGATCCCCGACAGTGCAATCAAACCGACCAGCGCATTGATGCCAAACGGCTGATTGAAGATGAGCAATGTCGGCACCACACCAATCAACCCTAACGGCGAGGTCAAAAACACCATGATCATCGCCGAGATCGAACGCACCTGCACAATGATGATGACCAGGGTCATGGCGATCATGATCGGCAACAACGGCAGGATCGCCTTGCCGGCCTTGCCGGACTCTTCGATCGCACCCGCCTGCTCAATCCGGTAACCGGAAGGCAGTTTTTCGATGATCGGCTGCAGTTGCTTCAGCAGCACACTGGAAACATCCGGCGGTTGCAAGTCTTCGGCAATGTCACCGCGCACGGTGATGGTCGGAGTGCGATCACGCCGGCGCAGGATCGGATCCTCCATGCGCACATCGACCTCGCCTATCTGTGACAACGGGATTCGCTGCCCCGACGCACCGACTAAGGTGAAGCCTTCGATTTGCTGCGGATCGAGGCGGATATCGCCCGCTGCCCGCCCCATGACCTGCACTGAACGAATATCCTCGCGCACCGCTGTAATCGGTACGCCGCTCAGCAGGAATTGCAATTGTTGTGCAACCGCAGTCGATGTCAGCCCCACAGCCTGCAGGCGATCCTGATCCAGATTGAAATGCAAGGCCGGGGTAAGCGCGCCCCAGTCGGTGTTCACGGTTCTCATCATCGGACTGTCCTGCATCACGCCCCTCACCTGCTCAGCGATCACGCGCAACTTTGCCGGGTCAGGCCCCATCACCCGGTAAGCCACCGGAAATGGCGAATAAGGACCAAACACAATTTGCGACGCCCTGAGGCGCGCTTCCGGGGCTAGCCCTTGAGCGACTGCTTCGCGAAAACGCAATTTGAGGGTTTCCCGTGCCTCCTGACTCTCGGTCAGCACCACGATCTTGGCGAACGACGGATCGGGCAGCTCCGGCGCCATCGCCAGGAAGAAACGCGGCGCACCCTGACCGATATAGGCCGTGACGATTTTTGCCTCGTCCTGCTGGCGCAGCCAGGCCTCGACCTTGGCAGCCGTGGCACTGGTCTGCTCGATGGAGGTGCCGTAGGGCATCTGCACCTCGATCATGACCTCGGGACGGTCAGAGGTCGGGAAGAACTGTTTCTTAACCAGGCCCATGCCCGCAGCCGCCACGAAGAACAGCGCGACCACCGTGCCCGCGACCAGCCATTTGCGCGCAATGACCCGAGTCAGAACTCGGCGGAAGCGGTTGTATCGCGGCGTGTTGTAGATCGCCGCGTGTCCACCCTCCACGGCCTTGATGTCTGGCAACAACTTCACGCCCAGATAGGGGGTGAAAGCCACCGCAACGACCCAGGAAGCGATCAGTGCAATGCCCACGATCCAGAACATGTTGCTGGTGTACTCACCGGCCGTGGACTGAGCGAATCCGTTAGGTAGAAAGCCGATCGCCGTCACTAAGGTACCGGACAACATCGGCGCTGCCGTGTGACTCCAGGCATAGGCAGACGCCTTGATGCGATCGTAGCCCTCCTCCATTTTCACGACCATCATTTCAATGGCAATGATGGCGTCGTCAACCAGCAGCCCAAGCGCCAGGATCAATGACCCGAGGGTGATACGGTCGAAATTCTTACCGGTGGCCGCCATCACCACAAACACGATCGCCAGGGTCAACGGTACGGCGGCAGCGACTACCACGCCGACACGCCAGCCCATGCTCAGAAAGCAAACCAGCATAACCACCAGCAACGCGACAAAGAACTTGACCATGAACTCGCCAACGGCGGAGTCGATATTCACTGCCTGGTCGGTGACCTTGGAGAGGCTCATGCCCAGGGGCATTTCCTCATTGATCCTGACGGTCTCGGAATCCAGCGCCTTGCCCAGATCAAGACCGTTCCAGCCTTCACGCATCACCACACCGAGCAACAGAGCATCTTCGCCGTTATTGCGCACCAGAAAGGTGGCCGGGTCTTCGTAACCACGTTCGACCTTGGCCACATCAGACAGCTTGAGCGTCCGCCCTTGCACGACAACAGGGGTGTCGCGGATTTTCTGCAGCTTGTCGAGCGCACCATCAAGACGCAGAAAAACTTGTGGCCCGCTGGTTTCGATTGACCCGGCCGGGGTCAGTGCGTTCTGACTGTTCAGCGCGGCGAAGATGTCCAGCGGTGACAAGCCCAAGGTCGCCAAACGGTCATGCGAGAACGAAACAAATATCCGTTCGGCTTGTTCGCCGATGATGTTGACCTTCTTCACCCCCGACACATGCAACAGGCGCTGCCGCATGGACTCCGCATCGCGGACCAGCAATCGCTGTGGCTCGCCTTTGGCTTTCAGGGCGAACAGCGCAAAGGTCACGTCCGAATACTCGTCGTTGACCATCGGCCCGATGACGCCCGCCGGCAATTTGATAGATTCATCGTCGAGTTTTTTACGTGCCTGATAGAACTCCTCCTGCACTTGCGAAGGGGGCGTGCTATCGAGCAACGAGACCATCGTGAAAGCGAGCCCTGGCCGCGTATAGGTTTCCGAGCGGTCGTACCATTTGAGTTCTTGCAGGCGTTTTTCCAGGGGTTCCGCGACCTGATCCTGCATCTCTTGCGCGGTCGCCCCCGGCCACGCCGTGATGACGGTCAACTGCTTGACCGTAAACGGAGGATCTTCGGCACGCCCCAACTGGAAGAACGCCAGGATGCCGGCAACGGCGATCAAGAAGATCAGAAAGACGGTGATCGCGCGCTCCCGAACGGCGATGGCGGAAATGTTGAATCGTCCCTCGCTCATGGGCGACTCCCGGCAACGGTCGTCGCATCAGGCACGGGTATTCTTACTGGTTCACCTTCGCGCAACAGGTGAGCGCCCAGCGCCACAATCTGTTCGCCGATGCGGAGGTCGCCGGCCACTCGCGCCGAATCGTCGCTCAACCCCAGCACCTGAACCGGTCGCCAGGTCACTGTTGGCGGTGTACCGGAGATGACCCACACGCCAGGGCCTTTACCCGCGTCGTAAACAGCAGCGATGGGCACCTGTAATGAAGCGGCAGGTGTCGAGCCCTCGGCAACTCTGAGGGTGACAGTCGAACCTATCGGCGCATTGGCCAGCGCTCCCTCCAGTACATAGCGCGCCTCGAACGTGCGCGTCGTGCGATCCGCCGAGTCCGAAAGCAACCTCAGTTTCGCTGTCACAGCACCCGAGGCGTCACCATAGAGTGTGGCTTGCGCGGTGGACCCTGCGGCGGGACGCAACGTTTCGGGCAAGTGCACGATAGCCTCGCGCTGCCCTGCCCGCGCCAGTCGAACGACCGGTTGTCCCGAGCTGACGACCTGTCCGGGTTCTGCGAGTGTTTCCACCACAACGCCGTCGGCATCGGCGACCAGCACCGCATAACCAGAAGCGTTGCGGGCAACGTCCGCTTGCGCTTCAGAAGCGCTGAGCTGCGCCTTGGCAGTGTCTGCGGCGGCTTTGATCTGATCGTAAGCCGATGCGGAAATGGCGCCAGCGCTGACCAGGGTGCGATAGCGAACTTCGTCATCGGCTGTCTGCCTGGCGCGGGCCCGGGCGGCGCTGACCGACTCCTGCTGCGCGCGTGCCTGCAGCCCCAGATCGATGGGGTCAAGTCGCATTAGCGGCTGACCGCGCTTGACGGTCTGGCCCGTGTCAACCAGACGTTCGAGCACCTTGCCCGATACGCGAAAACCCAGGTCGGTCTGAATGCGCGCGGTCACAACCCCCGTAAAGGATCGAGAACCGTCAGTCGCAGCTTGAACGGCGGTGGTCCGCACCAAAGGCGCCTGCGTACGAGGGTCGGATACGGGGGAAGAATCACCGCACGCTACCAGAGCGAGTGGCAACAGGCATGCGGCAATGGGGAAAGATCGAAGCCGTCGCATAGATTCCCTTACTAAATAGGATGATCATCATATTCTCATCCTTGTGACCATTTACGTCAATAGTCACGACTCTAAAGTATTTCCGCTTCATGAATTCAGCAAAATACTCAAGAAGTCCTTGGAAATGCTGCGTCTACACAGGCGTCGTCAATTGACAGATTGTGACCAAATTATATTATGGTCACAATCAATCCGCCAAGGAACTCCAATGCCTCCCCTCCGCCCGATTGCTCTTTTGATTACCGCCGGCCTGATGGCAGGTTGTGCGGTGGGTCCGGATTACCAACGTCCGGACGCCCCACTTTCGGACCATTACTTGGGCCAGTCCGCTGTCGAACCGCGGTCCGAATCAACACCGGGCAGCCTTGTCGCGTGGTGGGAAAACTTTAATGATCCAATGCTGACCGACTTCATCAACCAGGCTCTGCAGCAGAATCTGGACCTGGCGCAGGCGTCGGCGCGAGTCACCCAGGCAAGGGCCGGCCTGGGTGCCGCAAACGCAGCACTGCTGCCCTCGGCGAACATCAACGCACAGGCTGCACGCGCTTATCAGTCCGTCGAGACGCCACTTGGCCAGGTTTTGAATTCAACACCGGGCTATGAACGTTATGGCAATGCCTACGAGGCCAACTTCGAGGCGGGCTGGGAAGTCGATGTATTTGGCGGACTGCGCCGCGGGCGTGAGGCGACACTGGCTGAGTACCAGGCATCAGCAGCGGGTTTCACCGCTACACGGCTGACAATCGCCGCGCAAACGGCCGATATCTACATCACCCTGCGCGGATTGCAGGCACGGCTGGACATTGCCAACCAGCAAGTCGATACCCGGCGCGCGTTGCTGGAGAAGGTTCGGTTGCTTTACGGGAAGGGCCTGGCCGCGGAGTACCAAGTGCGCCAGGCCGAGGGTGAATTGTCACAAGTTCAGGCGAGCGTTCCGGTACTGCAAAGCGGTCTGGAGGCGGCCATGAATGCGATGGATGTGCTGCTCGGCACGCCTCCGGGCACTCACCGCACGCAACTGGCACGTGAGGGCGAAATTCCCAAGGTGCCGTCGTTGACTGCGCTGGGCACACCGGCAGATCTGCTGCAGCGCAGACCGGACCTGATCGTGGCCGAGCGTCGGCTTGCAGCCTCTAACGCGCGCATTGGTGAAGCGATTGCCGAGTACTACCCGAAATTTTCCCTCAGCGCCTTGCTGGGTAGCGCGACAGCGGTATCCGGAGGCAATCTTTTCACCAGCGGCGCGAGCCAGTCGAGCGGTGTCCTGGGCCTGCGTTGGAGGCTTTTCGACTTCGGACGCATCAACGCCCAGATCGATCAGGCCAAGGGACAGCAAGCTGAAGCGTTGGCCGCGTATCGCCAGTCAGTACTGCGAGCCACCGAGGATGTAGAGAACGCGCTGTCCTCGCTGGTGAATCGGCAAGCTCAGACCACCACCCTTACCGGCGGCGAAGAGGCGCTGACTCAAGCTCGCCAGTCCGCGTTCACCGCCTATGAAAAAGGCACAGCCAGCCTGATCGATGTCTTGCACACCGACGAAACACTGCTGCAGGCCTCCGACGCCAGAGCGCAAGCGCGGACGGAGTCGGCCCGCGCGGCGGTGGCGGTATTCAAGTCGCTCGGCGGTGGCTGGCAACCCGCTGAATCGCAGTCTGTAACGGCGCGCTGAGCAGCAACCCCAGATCGCGTCAGACCAGGCTATTCCGAGTCGGGAGGCATGCGTACTCCCGACCCGCATTTGGCTTAACCGCGTTCAACTAGAAGCGGTAACTGACGGAAGTACCGAACCCGCTCGCGCTGTTCTTGTACTTGGCACTGTACGCACCCCGGGTTGCCGAGGTGTCGTTGATCTGTACGCTCTCCTCCCAAAGATAGGAATACGCGAGATCGATCGTGACATTGTCCACGGGTGTCCAGCCGGCACCGAAGCTGAAAACCTTACGGTCGCCGGTAGGAATCCGAGGGCCGCGATTGGTATTGTTGGTGGGTGACTGATCAACCGAAAACCCGCCACGCAGCACCCATTGGTTATTCAATTGGTAGGCCGCACCGATCGCGTGAGCCCAGGTGTCATGCCAGTTCTGCTCTTCGCTGATCGTCCCCAATTGGCCGCTCAGCAACGGCGGCAAGCCGCTGTTCTCAATCGTCAGTTCCTTGAAGCGGCTCCAGCGTGTCCAGGTACTGCCCACATAGAGGGTCCAGTCGTTGTTGAATTGATGCGTCACCGAAAAGTCCACCGACTCCGGCGTGTCCACATCCAGCGACGCGTCATAACTACGGCCGCTGACGCCCAGCACGCTGAAGATGCCATCCGTGACCTTGGTTTTGGCGTCCAAGTGGTAACTGACTTTGGAGTGATACGTCAGGCCCAGACGGGTCTGATCGGTCGCCTGCACCAGCACGCCGGCGTTGAAACCCAGTGCGGTGTCATCGCCGGTGCTTTTAAGCTTACCGTCATTACGCCCCGGGCTGAGTGGATTGGGCACCATGCCTGATATCTCTCCGCCGATACGGTTGATGGTTGGCCCGAATCCGATCGAGACTTTTTCGTTAAAGGCGTAGCTGATCGTCGGCTGGAAGGTCAGCGTGGTGACTTCACTCTTGTTGGCGTAATAGCGTCCGGCAAAACCACTGCCGTAATCGGTGATCAACCCGAAAGGCACATAAAACCCGACGCCGAATGCCCAATGCTCATCGATCGGCTTGACGTAATACCCCATCGGTACAGTGGTGGTGGGCACCATGTTGCCGTCTTCCTTGCCGTCGAAGGTACTGCGAGTCCGGCTGATGTCCGATTTGGCGAACAGCGTCGCCGCACCCACGCTCACCTGCTCTCGTTTGAGCCGCGCCATGCCCGCCGGGTTGCCGTAGATCGTACTGGCATCTTCCGCAGATGAAGATCGCCCGGCAAAACCGGAGCCCATCCCGCTAATGCTTTGTTCGTTAAGTGCAAAACCACCGGCCAACACATTGGAGGACGCCAGCGCGACCGCCAGGCCAACGGGATTCTTGAGCATTATTTTTTTCATTATCTGGACTCTATGGGATCACTGAAAAACAACATCGAAAACGACAGCGAAGCCATACTATCCAAGTGACCAATTCAGTCAATGGTCACATAATACAAAATTGAACGCCGCTCCGGCACACATGTGCCGGGAACAGGAAATCCGGTTGGGGGATGTCGCGCTCTGGCTCAGCTCACTTGAACAAGTGAGCTGGGTCGGATCAGGGCATCAGGCTACGCAGAATTAGGTTGGAGGTCAGCGTGGGCGCTACCTCGATAAAATCGAGATTGTGCTGCAGCAGCAACGGGTTGACGAAGGGGCGCAGGGCCAGATGAATCGCCTCGACGGTCTCGTCCAGCGGGGTCTTGCGCTCGAACTCTCCGACCTCTCGCCCTTCACGCACGATGTCGAAGATAAAGCGCTTGATCTGCTCCTCATACACTTGGGCACTGGGCCAGCGCTCCGCCGCGGAAAATGCCGCGATGTCGTAGAGCTTGCGATCATTGAAGAACAGGTTCACACCCGTGGCAATCACGGTTTTCACCAGCCGGCGGAAACGCTCGGTTGGCGAAATCGCCTCTGCGTTAACAGCCTGTTCTACCGCTGCAACGATTTGGCCCAGACAATTTGAGCAGATCGCTTCCCCGATCGCCTGTTTGGAATCAAAGAATTTATAGATGTACGCCTTGGAAAAACCGATGGCCCTGGCCAGATCGGAAACCGTGGTTTTGCCATAGCCGTATTGGCTGAAGTGTTCATTGGCTGCCGCGACGATCTGATCACGAATGTCGTGATCGACTGGGCCACGTGGGCCGGGCGAAGATATGGATGGCTGATTCATGGGCGTAGCTTACTCACCCTGTCGAGGACTTACAAATCGTGACCAATTTAGTACATAGTCACGAATAACTGGCCGATCTGCTGAATACGGGCTGACGTTCAAGTCATCGAACAGCGCGGATCGGCCCTTCTACGGCGTTTCCACTTCATCGACCGACAACACCGGCAATGAAGCAAGCATTTCAGCGCGGCATACCTCAAGGATTTCATCCGCCAAGGCAGAATCATCCGGGCAGGCGCGTGACAGGATGATTGCGCCGACCGCACGCGACAGCAGATCGATCATTTTCTTTCTCCCCTCACCCTCCGCGGCATCCGGCCCAGTCGGGTATTTATCCCCCAGGGTTTGCAGGGTGTGCTCAATGCCTTCGGCAAACGTTGCTTTCACATCGTCCGACTGACGCGCCGCGTCGCCACACAGTGCGGCCATCGTGCAACCGCTGCCGCGTCCGTCGCGATGTTCTCTGTTCACGTAGACGTCGATGAAACCCGGAACATCGAGCGCCTGGGCGCCGGTCAACGATTTGCCGAGACTGCAGGCCGAAGCTTCGGCCATCAGGTCGGCCTTCGACCCGAAATGCTTGTAGAAGCCCCCATGGGTGAAACCGGCAGCCGCCATGAGATCCGCCACACCGACGCCGTCAAAGCCACGCTCACGGAACAGCTCTGAGGCCGTCTCAACGATGTGTTCTCGATTGGCCTGTGCCTGGGCCTTGGTCACTCTCACGTGCAATACCTCGTGTTTAGCGGGAATTCCTGCCTCCGATGATACATAGATGTCGCCCATAATCAAAACCGTTGACAGTTTAGATTTCGATCATCATCCTAATTCCACACCCCACCGATCTCCACCAACGGGCACGGATGATTCATCAGATGACCAAGCAGACTTTGTTCACCCCATACACGCTAGGCAGTCTCACGCTGTCGAACCGCGTCGTTCTCGCACCACTGACACGCAACCGCGCTGGCCAGGGCTTCGTCGCCAGCGAATTTGCGGCGACCTATTACAGCCAGCGTGCCAGCGCCGGTTTGCTGATCAGCGAAGCTACACAGATTTCCCGACAGGGCCAGGGTTATCAGGACACCCCCGGGATCTACACCCAGGCGCAAATCGATGGTTGGCGCACAGTCACCGATGCCGTCCACGCTAAGGGCGGAAAAATCTTCCTGCAGCTGTGGCATGTCGGCCGCGTCTCACACGTTGACCTGCAAGAAAACGGCGCCGCACCGGTGGCCCCTTCTGCGCTGCGTGCCGCGACCAAAGTGTTCGTCAACAACCGCTTTGAAGACGTCTCCGAACCCCGCGCCCTGGAAACCAGCGAACTGCCGGGGATCGTCTCCGATTTCCGCCAGGCTGCGGCTAACGCGGTCGATGCCGGGTTCGATGGCGTGGAGATTCACGGTGCAAACGGCTACTTGCTGGATCAATTCCTCAAGGACAACGCCAATCTGCGCACCGACGCTTACGGCGGCTCGATTGAAAATCGTGCGCGTCTGTTGCTCGACGTGACGGCGGCCGTCATCAATGAAATCGGCGCGGATCGCACCGGTGTGCGCCTGTCTCCAGTGTCGCCGGCCAATGGCGTCTCCAGCAGCGATCCGCAGGCGCAATTCAATTACGTTGTCGAGCAACTCGACGCCCTCGGTGTGATTTATCTGCACGTGGTCGAAGGCGCGACCGGCGGCCCGCGCGACGTGGCGCCTTTCGATTTTGGCGCCCTGCGCCAGCGCTTCAAAAACACCTATATCGCCAACAACGGCTATGACCTGGACCTAGCGAACGCGCGGCTCGCCGAAGACCAGGCCGACCTGATCGCCTTCGGTCGCCCTTTCATTGGCAACCCGGATCTGGTGGAGCGCCTCAAGCAGGGCGCGCCGCTGTCCGCGTTCAATCCCGCCACCCTCTACGGCGGCGGCGCGGCGGGCTACATCGACTACCCGACACTGGCTGAATCGAGCGTCAGCGCAAGCTGAGCGCGTTCTGTTTCTCACCTCCTGAAAGAGAGATACCCCATGAACACTCGCCCTACTGTTCTGATCACCGGCGCCTCCACCGGCATTGGCGCTGTCTACGCCGAACGCTTCGCACAACGCGGCCATGATCTGGTACTGGTCGCCCGCGATCAGGCTCGCCTGGACGCACTCGCAGCGCGATTGCGCAGCGAGCACGACGTCGCCGTCGATGTCATCCCGGCAGACCTGACCCAACTCAGCGATCTCACCACCGTTGAAAGCCGCCTGCGCGACGACGACCGCATCGGCATTCTCGTCAATAACGCCGGCGCCGCGCTGTCCGGCCACTTCGTCGACCAAAGCACCGACAGCGTTGCGCAACTGGTTGCCCTCAACACCACGGCATTGGTGCGGCTCGCCAGCGCCATCGCCCCACGCCTGGCCAAGGCCGGCGATGGTGCGATCATCAACATCGGTTCGGTGGTGGGTCTGGCGCCGGAGTTCGGCATGACGGTCTACGGTGCGACCAAGGCCTTTGTGCTGTTCCTGTCCCAGGGCCTGAGCCTGGAGCTTTCGCCTCAGGGCGTCTACGTGCAGGCCGTGTTGCCCGCCGCCACCCGCACGGAAATCTGGGATCGCTCCGGCGTCGACATCAATACCCTGAGCGAAATCATGGAAGTGGGTGACCTGGTGGATGCCGCTCTGGTCGGCTTCGATCGTCGCGAACCTGTGACCATCCCGCCGCTGCACGAAGCTGAGCGCTGGGATGACCTGCAGGGCGCACGCCAGGGCCTGCTGGGGCAAATCCGCCAGTCTGCGGTCGCCCAACGCTACCAGACGCCACAGTGATTTTTTGCTAGCGAGCATTCGCGGCAGATTCGATGCAGGCACATGGCATTGCATCGAATCCTGCCCGCTGGCCGGAGTGACTATGAGTTCAATGCAGACAAATTCCCGCTCGGGTTCGCCGACGTTATTCATCGACGCGGCGAACCAGTCGATCACGGTCAACGGCATGCCCTTCGCCTACCGCGACACTGGGCCCGCAACCGGCATGCCCCTGGTACTGTTCAACCATTGGGGCGCAGTGCTGGACAACTTCGACCCCGCGATCATCGATGGCCTGGCGCAAACCAGACGCGTCATCACCACCGACTATCGCGGCATCGGCAACTCGGGTGGAACCGCGCCACTGACGGTGGGCGAAATGGCCGACGATGCCATCCAGCTGATCAGGGCGCTGGGGCTGAAAACCGTGGATGTGCTCGGTTTCTCCCTCGGAGGTTTCGTCGCTCAGGACATTGCCCTCAAGGCGCCTGACTTGGTACGCCGGTTGATTCTGACCGGTACTGGACCGGCGGGCGGCACCGGCATCGACAAGGTCGGCACAGTGTCATGGCCATTGATCCTCAAAGGTTTGCTGACCCTGCGCGATCCCAAGTTCTACCTTTTCTTCACCTCGTCGGCCAATGGGCGACGGTCTGCCTCGCAGTATTTAAGACGCCTCAAGGCACGCAAGAAAAATCGCGACAAGGGCCCGACGCCCCGCGCTTTCCTGCGGCAATTGAAAGCCATCACGGCGTGGGGCAGACAACCGCGACAAGCGCTTGGACGCTTGCGCACGCCGACGCTGGTCGTCAACGGCGACAACGACATCATGGTGCCCAGCGTTAACTCGTTTGAACTGGCCAGGCTTATCCCCAACGCACAGTTGGTGATTTATGAGGATGCCGGGCACGGTGGGATTTTCCAGCATCACGCCGACTTTGTGACCAAGGCGCAGGCGTTTCTCGATGCTTGACCACGTCACGCAGCAACACCGCAACCCCACCGACTACCCTCCGTATAACCAGCAAGAGCCGCACAACGATGAAAGCATTTCTGATTGATGGCTATGGCAAGAACCCCGGACGCATTGGCGAAGCGCCCGCCCCTGCAGTCGGTGCCCACGACGTCTTGATCGAGGGCCATGCGAGCAGTGTCAACGTGCTGGATTCGAAGATCAGCAAAGGCGACTTCAAGCTGATTCTGCCCTATGCCTTTCCGTTGATATTGGGCAATGACCTGGCGGGGGTTGTGGTTGAAGTCGGCCCGGAGGTGACACGCTTCAAACCGGGAGACGAGGTATACGCTCGCCCGCCCGAAGCGCGGATCGGGACGTTCGCCCAATTGATCGCCGTGAACGAAAACGCGGTCGCCCTGAAACCCGCCAATACCGACATGGCACAAGCCGCATCCCTGCCCTTGGTTGCACTGACCGCCTGGCAAGTACTGGTTGAAACCGCCCGGCTGCAAAAGGGCCAGAAAGTGCTGATTCACGCGGGTTCCGGCGGCGTCGGCACAATTGCGATTCAGCTTGCCAAACACCTCGGTGCGTTTGTCGCCACAACTACCAGCACCGCCAATGTCGAATGGGTCAAGGCGCTGGGGGCCGATCTAGTCATCGACTATAAACAGCAGAACTTCGAAAATGTGCTGCGTGACTACGACGTGGTGCTGAACAGCCTTGGCGCCGACGTGCTGGAGAAATCACTCGCGGTCCTGAAACCCGGTGGTCAACTCATTTCCATCTCGGGCCCACCCACTGTGCAGTTCGCGAGGGAGCAAGGATTGTCCTGGCCATTGCAGCAAGTCATGCGACTGCTGAGCCTTGGCATTCGTCGCAAAGCGCGCAAGCAGGATGTCAGCTACGCGTTCGTGTTCATGCGGGCCAATGGCGCTCAACTGCAACAAATCACCGCGCTCGTGGAGGACGGGATCATCAAACCAGTGGTTGATCGTTCCTTCCCCTTTGAATCAACGGCTGAAGCATTGAAGTACGTTGAGCAGGGACGCGCCAAGGGCAAGGTCGTTGTTTCGCTCAAATGACCACGCCGCCTACTCATGAGTCGACCATAGAAACTGCACAGCTTTTACTGCTTGAGCGCTCATCATCCGAAGTGATTTCGCCAGAGGTGCAGGAACAGCAAGCGCCGCAACCGGATGTTGCGCGGGTTGAACCGCCCGTTATCGTTTGGCGCAGTTTGATGCTTGAGCCATAAGGCGAAACCGGTTGCAGGTGATCTCGTCAGGCTGTCGCGTTCGGCTCGACAAGATGAACTTCCGTGGCATTGCGTCCGGCCAGCCAGGCCAGCACAGATGCGGCGACCAGGACAGCGGCGCTAAGCTCGAAGGTGGCTTTGTAGCCGCTCAAATCAAAGGCCAGACCGCCAATGATTGCGCCGCCGGCGATCGCTAGTTGGACGATGGCCACCAGCAAGCCGCCTCCGGCTTCCGCATCATCCGGGAGCGTCTGCGCCATCCATGTCCACCAGCCGACCGGCGCGGCCGTGGCGACCAGCCCCCAGATTCCGAGCAACACGGCGGTCAGCACCGGTGATTTGCCGAAGCTGACCAACGCCAGCGCGATCACCGCCATGATCAGTGGAATGGCGGTCAGCGTGCGGTAGAGGCCGCGACCGATAAACCGTTCGATCAGAAAGGTGCCGATAAAACCTGCCACTCCAAGCCCCAGCAGCATGAAGGACAAGGTTGAGACACTGACGCCGGTCACGCCCTCAAGAAATGGCCGCAGGTAGGTGAACAGCATGAACTGGCCCATGAAAAACACGCTGACGGCGACCATGCCCAAGGCCACTGGCAACTGTTTCATTAGTCGCAGAACGTTGCCGCTACCGGCCTGGCGCTCGGCCTTGAAGGACGGCAGGCTGATCAGCAGCCACACGGCGGCCAGCACTGCGACTGGAACCACACAGAAGAACGCGCCACGCCAGCCGATCAGCGAACCAAGAAAACTGCCCGCCGGAGCGGCGATGACCGTGGCCAGCGCGTTACCGCCATTGACGATGGCCAGCGCTCGCGAAACCTGTTCAGGCTGCACCAGACGCATTGCAGTCGCCGCCGACAATGACCAGAAACCACCAATCGCTATCCCGATCAACGCACGTCCAAACATGAATGACGGGTAGCCCGGCGCGACCGCGACGACCGTACCGGAGACGATCATCAACAAGGTCAGGCCCAGCAGCAGCTTCTTGCGTTCGACGCGAGCGGCGACCGAGGCAATCAGCAGGCTGGTGATCAAGGCAAAGGCACCGGACACGGAAATCCCCTGCCCGGCCTGGCCTTCGGTGATATGCAGGTCGGCTGCAATCGGCGTCAGCAGGCTGACCGGCATGAACTCTGAAGCGACCAGAGCGAATGCGGCCAACGACATGGCCAGCACAGCGCTCCAGCCGCCTGTTCTTTTAGAAGGATCTGTAGAAGGAAACGTCATGGAAACTACCTGTGGTGCGAAAAACCTGTGGATGTGATGCGCAGGGGGCAAGCAGCTTAAAGCTGATTCGGGCGCTGCCCCTGTAACAGATAGACACATTCTCCCGGTCAATCCGGCCCTTCCCTAGCGCATTCCTCTTGAATGCTTGCCTGATCCTCTGGCGATGCAGGGTGATGGATAGGAAACGTCTCGCGCGCGGATTAGAGTTCGGTCAACAGGAGTGACCCGACATGATCCCTACCCCTCTGCCCCAGGAATCGCCTTTGGCGTTGCACATCGACCCGCGCGTGAGTGCGCCGGGTGACTTCGCCACGGCCATACCCGGGCTGTCGCTGTTTCGTCGCGACCAGCCGGCGGCCCCCGTGGTGTGCATGATCGAACCGAGCCTGATTCTCGTCGGTCGCGGTGAAAAGCGTTTGTGGGTCGGTGGCGAGGGTTACAGCTACGACCCTTCGCGGTTTCTGGTCACCTCACTGGACCTGCCTGCCAACTCCGAAGTGATGCTTGCCAGTCCCCAGCAGCCCTGTGTCGGCCTCGTGCTGAAACTGGATGTCAGCATGCTCGCCGAGGTCATCACCAAGAGCGGCTTGCCGGCCAAGCGCCAGCCAGCAACGGGCACGGGCGCCGCGATTGGCAGCCTGTCGTCCGCGCTGGAGGGCGCACTTGATCGCCTGCTGGCGTTGCTCGATGAGCCCGAGGCGATTCCGGTGCTGGCGCCGCTGATTCTGCGTGAAATCCACTATCGGCTGCTGCATACCGATCAAGGCGCACGGCTGCGGCAGATCACGGCCGTCGATGGTCAGGGTTATCGCATCGCCAAGGCGATTGACTGGCTCAAGGTCAATTACACCGATGCCCTGCGCATCGACGATCTGGCCGCGCAGGTGCAGATGAGCGCGCCGACCTTTCACCATCATTTCCGCCAGCTCACCGGCATGAGTCCGCTGCAATACCAGAAATGGCTGCGGCTCAACGAAGCGCGGCGGCTGATGCTGGTCGAACGCCTCGACGTGTCGCGGGCGGCGTTTGCGGTCGGTTATGAAAGCCCTTCGCAGTTCAGCCGCGAATATGGCCGGCTGTTCGGCACCGCGCCGAGTCGTGACATTGCCCTGTTGCGCGGGCAGCCATTCGAGGCAGAAGCGCTCGGCACAGTAGCGAATTGAACGAAAAACGCTGATGCGCCTCGCCGCGTGTCACCGCTCATAACAATGCACGTCAACCGATGATCAGCGGGTGAACCATGGAACTACGAATCAACCAGAAGACCTATCAGGTCGATGCCGACGCCGACACGCCCTTGCTGTGGGTGATCCGCGATGATCTTGGCATGACCGGCACCAAGTACGGCTGCGGACTGGCGCAATGCGGCGCCTGCTCGGTGCTGGTGGACGGCAACGTCGTGCGTTCGTGCGTCACGCCGGTCGCGGGTGTGGTCGGCCGCGAGGTCACGACCATTGAGGCCATCGAAAGCGATGAAGTGGGCAAACGAGTGGTCTCGACCTGGGTCGATTTGCAGGTCGCTCAGTGCGGCTATTGCCAGTCCGGGCAGGTGATGGCCGCTACCGCGCTGCTCAAGCAAAACCCCAAGCCCAGTGATGCGCAAATCGAGGCGGCGATGGTCAATCTGTGCCGCTGCGGAACGTACAACGCCATTCATGCCGCCGTGCATGAGCTGGCCGGCAAGGGAGACGCGTGATGAACGTTCGCATCGAACCTTCACAGCAAGCCTCAATACTGGATCTGCACGAACCGATCAATGTTTCGCGCAGACGTTTCCTGACCGGTACCGCCGTCGGCGCGCTGGTCCTCGGCTTCGGTCTGCCGCTCGGTGCGACGCGCGTGCAGGCTGCCGTTGCGACGACGGCCGAGCGCGGCACGCAAGTGCCGGCGTTTCTCGAAATCCGCCCGGACAACCGCGTGCGTCTGCTCTGCCCCTTTATGGAGGGCGGACAAGGCACGTTCACGGCGATGGCGCAGATTGTCGGTGAGGAACTGGATGCCGACCCGGCATCTTTCCTGGTCGAAGCCGCGCCGCCCGGCGAAGCTTATGTGGTGTTGGAAAACGGCATGCGCAT
The DNA here is from genome assembly GCF_058801405.1 of Pseudomonas sp. GW822-FHT03F04. Taxonomy (NCBI): domain Bacteria; kingdom Pseudomonadati; phylum Pseudomonadota; class Gammaproteobacteria; order Pseudomonadales; family Pseudomonadaceae; genus Pseudomonas; species Pseudomonas sp. GW822-FHT03F04. Next base: position 396,559 of record NZ_JBXANF010000002.1, on the reverse strand, counting down.
CACCGGCGGTAGCATGTCGGTGCGCATGAGTTACCCGGTGATGCGCCGCCTCGGCGCCCTCGCCCGCGCCATGTTGTTGCAGGCGGGCGCGCAGCAACTGGGCGTGCCAGTAAGTGAATTGACCACCGAGCCTGGCAAAGTCGTGCACGCCAAGTCGGGCCGCTCGCTGGCCTACGGTGAACTGGCCGAGCGTGCGATGGATCTGCCGGTTCCTGATCCGGCTTCCGTGAAGCTGCGCGATCCGAGCCAGTTCCGCTGGATCGGCAAACCGGTGAAGCGCCTCGATGCCTACGACAAGTCAACCGGCAAGGCGCTCTACAGCATCGATCTGAAAGTCGACGACATGCTCCATGCCGCCGTGCAACATGCCCCGCGCCTGGGAATGACCGTGGGCAATCTGCGCAACGAAGATCAGGTCAAGGCGATGAAAGGCGTGCATTCCGTGCATCGTCTGCCGGGTGCTGTGGCGGTGGTCGCCGAGCGCTGGTGGCACGCCAAACGTGCGGTCGAGGCGATTCAGGTCGACTGGCAAGAGCCAACGGCCGAGAGCAAAGTGCGGCCGATGCCCGCCGACTTTTCCAGCGATGCCTGGTTCAAGCGCCTCGCTGAAGATAAAAGCCCGGCCAAAGATGATGAAAACGAAGGCGACGTGGCGGCGATTCTCAAGGAGACCAAGACCCGGATCGACGCCACCTACCACAACCAGTACCTGAACCACGGCCAGCTGGAGCCGCCTTCAGCACTGGCCCGATTCAACCCGGACGGTTCGCTGGAAGTCTGGCTGCCGAATCAGGCGCCGGACATGTTCCGCGCCGACATCGCCAAGCGTACGGGCCTCGATCTTTCGCGCATCACCTTGCATTCGCCACTGCTGGGTGGGTTCTTCGGCCGGCATTTCCTCTATGACTCGGCCAGTCCGTATCCGCAGGCGATTGCGCTGTCCAAGGCAGTTGGCCGTCCGGTCAAGCTGATCTGGAGCCGCGAAGAAGAGTTCCTGCGTGACGTGCTCCGCCCGGTTGCCGCGGTGAATTTCCGGGCGGCACTGGACAACGACGGCTGGCCGCTGGCAATCGAAGCGATCAGTGCCACCGAAGGCCCGACCGAAGCCCTTGCGGGCAAACAGGGTGAAAAGCTCGATCCAACGGCGCTTGAAGGCTTGTCGGGCAAGTCCTACGCGATCCCCAACAAACGCATCGCACAGATCTACGTCAAAGGCCCGGCCATGCTCGGTTACTGGCGTTCGGTGGGCAATTCGCTCAACGACTTCTTCTATGAATCGTTCCTTGACGAACTCGCCGACAAGGGCGGCAAAGACCCGTTCGACCTGCGCCTGCATTTGCTGCGTGACAACAAACGCCTGACCACGCTGCTGCAAGCGGTGGGTGAACTGTCCGGAGGCTGGAAGCGCGGGCCGTTTACCGCCGAGGATGGCAGCAAACGTGCACGCGGCGTGGCCATGGCTTCGCCGTTCGGTACAGAGACGGCGGTAATCGCCGAGGTGTCCATCGAAAACGGTCAGGTCAAGGTGCACGACATCTGGCAGGCGATTGACCCAGGCAGCATCGTCAACCCGGCGATTGTCGAGGCGCAGGTCAATGGCGCCGTGGCGTTGGGACTGTCGCAAACGCTGGTGGAGGAAGCCGTGTGGGTGGATGGCAAACCCCGGGCGCGCAACTACGACTTGTATCCGATCCTGCCGCCTGCGCGGATGGCACGGGTTCATGTGCGTGTGGTCGAGAGCGGGGAAAAAATGGGTGGCATCGGTGAACCGCCATTGCCTGCGGTCGCGCCCGCTGTCGCTAACGCGGTGGCAGCGCTAACCGGTCAGCGGGTGCGCAGCCTGCCCCTGAGCCGACACACCTTCACCTGATCAGCGCCGGAGCATTCATGAATAACAGCCGATTCGCAAGAACCGCTGGCTGGCTGGCCGTGCCGTGTCTGGTCGCGGCAGGCCTGCTGGCCTGGTATGTCACCCGCGAGCCCGTCTCGCGCCTGGAAAACCACCAGATCGCCGTGGCCGACATCGACCCGGCATTGGTTGCTCGGGGCGAATACGTCGCCAGGTTGAGTGATTGCGTGGCCTGTCACCGCGTGCCGGATGGCGCGCCGTTCGCCGGTGGGCTGGAAATGGCCACACCGCTGGGCGCGATCCATGCGACCAATATCACCCCGGACACGGAAACCGGCATCGGCCACTACAGCTTGGCGGACTTCGACCGTGCCGTGCGCCACGGCGTAGCTCCCGACAGTCGCCGGTTATACCCGGCGATGCCCTACCCGTCCTATGCCAAGCTCAGTGACGATGACGTGCGTGCGCTATACGCGTTCTTCATGAAAGGCGTGGCGCCGGTCAAACAGGCGAACATCCCGAGTTCGATTCCGTTTCCGCTGAACTTGCGTTGGCCGATTGCACTGTGGAACGGCGTGTTTGTCGACACCGAGCCTTACGTGACAAAACTGTCGCAGGATGAACGATGGAACCGCGGCGCTTATCTCGTGCAGGGCGCCGGGCACTGTGGCAGTTGCCACACGCCGCGCAGCCTGGCGTTCAACGAGAAGGCACTGGAGGAGTCCGGCAAGCCATACCTCGCCGGCGCCCTGCTCGATGGCTGGTACGCACCGAGCCTGCGTGATGATCACAACACCGGGCTGGGCCGTTGGAGCGAGCAAGAGATCGTGCAGTTCCTCAAGACCGGTCGCAACCAGCACGCGGTGGTCTACGGCTCGATGACCGAGGCGTTCAACAACTCCACGCAGTTCATGAGCGATGACGATCTGACCGCGATTGCCCACTACCTGAAGTCGCTTCCCGGGGATCGCGAACGAGATGGCGCGCCGTGGCAGTACCAAGCGGTTTCGGCAGCGCAACGTCTGGACTCGCCCGGTGCTCATACCTACGCGACACGCTGTGCGTCTTGCCACGGTCTGGACGGCAAGGGTCAATCGCAATGGATGCCGCCGCTGGCCGGCGCGACTTCTGCACTGGCCAAGGAAAGCGCCTCGGCGATCAACATCACCCTCAATGGCGCGCAACGTGTGGTGGCGGCCGGCGTGCCGGATGCCTATCGCATGCCGGCCTTCCGTGAGCAGCTGTCGGATCAGCAGATCGCCGAAGTACTGACCTTCATGCGCAGCACCTGGGGCAATCAGGGCGGTGCTGTTGATGCACAGACGGTTGGCAAACTGCGTGAGCACACCGATCCGGCCAGTAGCAGCCCGATCATTCTGCAGATGCGTTAGAGGAAAACCTGATGGAGAGCATCGACTTGCTGGTTCTGCGCACAGCGCGGGACTGGCTTGCCGCCGGCGAGCGTGTGTTGCTCGCCACGGTGGCGCGCACCTGGGGTTCATCACCACGGCCAACGGGTTCGATGATGGCTTTGCGTGACGATGGTCGCGTGGTGGGCAGCGTGTCCGGTGGCTGCATCGAAGACGATTTGATCCATCGCTATACCACGGCCCATGGCGGCAGCGCTTTTAGCAACAGCGCGCCGCAAGTGGTGCGCTATGGTGTCAGCGCCGATGAGGCGCATCGCTTCGGCCTGCCCTGCGGTGGCACGCTTGAACTGATTCTGGAGTTCAACCCGGCGTGGCAGTCACTCGACTCGTTGCTAGTACAACTGGACGCCGGGCAACTGGTCCGTCGTCGCCTGAAGTTGGAGTCCGGTAAGGTCATGCTCGAACCAACCGCGACGCCGGAACAATTCAGCTTCGACGGCGCGCAGATGCTCAATACCTTAGGACCCGGTTATCGGATGCTGATGATCGGGGCCGGCGCGCTGGGCGAGTATCTGGCCACCATGGCGCTGTTCAACGGTTTCAAGGTGGCGGTGTGCGATCCGCGTCCCGAGTACATCGATACCTGGGCGGTGGAAGGCGTGGAGCGGATTGTCGGCATGCCGGACGACGTGGTCCGCGACTTCGCGGTCGATCTGCGCACCTGCATTGTCACCTTGAGTCATGACCCCAAACTCGACGATCTGGCCCTGCTCGAAGCACTCCACAGCCCGGCGTTTTACATCGGCGCCATCGGCTCTCGGCGCAACAGCCAGCTGCGCCGCGAGCGCCTGATCGAACATTTTGGTGAGACCGAGGCGTCGCTTGAGCGACTGCACGGACCGATCGGCCTCTACATCGGTAGCAAGACGCCTGCGGAAATCGCCGTAAGCGTGATGGCCGAGATCCTTGCGGCCAAGAATGGTGCGAGCTTGCAGAGTGGGCTCAGCGTCGCTCAAGCAAAACACTCCATTGAGTCCGTAGCCTCCTCATCGTAGAGCGGTGCTTAGTTGCCAATGACCAGCGCACATTCTCAGCACTCCTGCGACGCAAAATCATAGGCGTCACTGGAATCTTGAGCTGCTTCGTTGACTGCAATACGACGGTGTGGCCCTGACTCGCCTAAGCGGGAAAATGGTCTGCTGCGAATAGAACAGACTGATGAATCGGCAGAAATGCGCTCCGCCCCCCCAATTGTGTTGCTTTGACTCTCTACGACTGCCGTAGCCGCGTAATCGCATCTGTAATCGCTTTGGCATTCGCGTCCAAGGTTTCCATAGCCACCAGTGCGTTATCGGCAACACGCTCTACGCCATTTTCTGAAAGCCATCTAGTGACCTCTTCTACAGCCGCACCCAGGGCATGCTGGTTGTGCAGAAGCAATGTCAGAGCGTCTGCCGTGGCAATGTTGGAGTCTGAGTTATTTGGCATAGATTCGTCCTTGATCGAGGCGTCTGGAGAGACTAGTCCATTGCAGACGGATCATGCTCGACCGATCAATCGCGAAGCTGTATTTCCTGCTCCAAAATAACGCCCTAGTCCCATCTCAGTCCCATATGGCCTTTTTTCAGACGCCAAAAACCATACTTAATCTATGGATTTCAGTGATTTGCGTTTACTGAATGTGGCGGTGAAGGAGAGATTCGAACTCCAGCCCCCTAACAACTATCACCACTCATCGCGACCCTGGCAACGGCAGCTTTCGGCTGTGGATTCAACCGGTCATCAGCGACATTACCGTGTTCGCCCTGCGCTCGCTGCACGCTGCCAACCTCACCACCCGCGAGGAACCCATGGCGAGCGAGGCGCGGTTACTGGTCGATCAACTGCGCACTTTTCACCGCACGTTGCTCGAGAGTACCCAGCGCTTTGGAGGTCTGATCGAGAAACGCTTCAATACCGGATGAGCCAGTGTTGATGACTGCCAAAGAGCCAGAGAAGCTTGCGCGGTACTTCATTGAACGCCACAAATGCCGGCAGCGCGGCGAACAGTGGTTCGGTCAGCTTCAGCGCTTGCACTTGGGATGGCTTGAGATAGTCGATGGCTTTGGTGCTGCAGAAGAAGCCCAGGATTGTCGGCAACGTGCCCCAGTAACTGGCCAGCTGCCGCGGTGATGTGCGTTTTGATGTGGTCGGAATAGCGGCTCTTGCCCTGGTTCGGCTGGTACATGCACGAGAGCAGCACGAGGTAAGCGTCACTGCGCCCTTCAAGATTCTGCCTTGCAAAACTCAAAAGGTACTGGCTCATCGTGCCTCCTTCCTAATGCGCATGAGCTACGCCAGACTGAGATCAGAAAGCAATTATCGCCAAATAGTCAGACTTTGAAGCGCGCAACCAAATCTTCAAGCTCATGACCTAGGCGTGCTAGCTCTACACTTGAAGAGGCAGTTTCATCACTCGCACTTGCGGTTTGCTCGGAAATATCACGCACGTTAATCACGCTGCGATTGATCTCCTCTGCGACGGCTGTCTGCTGTTCTGCCGCAGCAGCAATCTGCTGATTCATCAATTGAATGGTAGAAACCGAACTGGTTATGTTTTCCAATGAGGTACCTGCTCGGCGTGTGAACTCTACGCTGTGTTCACTCAATAACAAACTCGTCTTCATTCCCGCCGCCACAGCATCTGTGCCGGTCTGCACTCCTGCCACTAGACTTTCAATTTCTTCGGTGGACTGTTGGGTACGTAAAGCTAAGCTTCGCACCTCATCTGCAACTACTGCAAATCCTCGCCCTGCCTCACCAGCCCTAGCAGCTTCGATGGCGGCATTAAGTGCAAGCAAATTGGTTTGCTGGGCGACAGCCTTAATAACATCCAATACGCCACCAATCTTATCGCTTTGCTCCTTCAGATGGCTTACAGCCTCGGAAGAACTTCCAATTTCCAATGCTAAGCGTTCGATCTGCTCGATTGCCTCCCCGACAACATTGTCACCTTTGCGTGCCTGTTGATCCGCAATCAAGGTTGCCTCTGAAGCCTCTTCGGCACTACGCGCGACCTCCTGAACAGTTGAAGTCATTTCATTCATTGCAGTTGCGACATGATCAGTTTCAATTCTCTGACTGTTAACTCCAGTACTCGTATGCTTCGTCACTGCAGACAACTCTTCCGCTGCACTTGCGATCTGGATCACACTGCCAGTGATTCCACTTATGAGCGTCCGTAAGCTGGTGGTCATTTGTTGCAGACCTTTCTGCAATTGCCCCAATTCGTCGCTACGATCAGCGGCGACATCTTGGCTCAAGTCGCCCGATGCAATACGATCAACATCTTTGAGAGCCTGCCGAAGTGGAGCAACGATTTGGTGGGTAATCATCCAGGCTACAATTGTGCCAAGAAGTAAAGCGAGTACTGCTACGGTCGCGAGAAGAGTTTTAGCAAAGGATGAGTCAGCCTCTCTTTTAGCCGCTTGTGATGCTATCAACTCACGAGTTGTGTCGAGCAAGATATCGCCCTGGGTACTCATTCGAGCAAAAACTGAGGGCAGATCCGCACCTGGTTGCCCAACAATACCCAGCTCATCGCGATACATCTTGACGGCCTCTTTCTGTTGATCAATCAGCGTTTCATCACTAGGCACGGTTAGCAGGATTCGCGCAGCGTTCAAGTGAGCTGCCAATTTATCAAGAGTATTGAAGAGTACCTGAACACTATTCCCTTTAGGGTTTAGCTCCATTCGAACCCGCTCGACTCGCAGTTCCATCGTCATGTCGTTGATGCGAGCAATACTTTCTACCTTTACGCTTCGTGAAGCGAGGACGTTAATCGCCACCCACCCCGTAACAACCAGTAAAAGTGAAAGTATAAGCACCAAGCCGAAACCCAACCCCAGCTTGGTGCTGACATGAACGTTACGAACCCAGCCAAGCATAATAAACCCCAATAAATTAAAAAGCCTCTCTGCCAGCAACAGAGCCAGCAGGCTTTAAAGCACCTGCTAAGAACCAGGCAAAATCGATTTAAATCTTTACTTCAATTACTGCGCAGCGCTTTAGAGCAAGTTAGATTAACTTGAGAGTCTCAAACCCCGTTGGCGACTCGCAGCCGTCGTCCGACAAGAAGCAGAAAGCAAAATCACTGGATGGAGAAATACTAACGCCATTCGGTACCATCTCCAAATTCGAGCAACTTTTATCAAAAGAGCCTTTCCACCCTTGCATAATTGTCGGATTATCACAATGAGTTAGGGCCAAGCCTTGAAAACTACCTTTGTCGTTTTCGCACCATAGAGAAATGGCAGCAGTCATGACGGCTTCCAAATGTTCTTTTTCCAACGCACCAGCATAGTGGGAGTTTTTCAGCCAGCGGTAAAGAACAAGGTGTTGAGTCCAGTCAAAAACTAAACCGCTGTAGTTATAATGGCGGATAAAATCGCGAAACAGTCTCTCACCTTGAGCGTCATCGAGCGACAACAACTCCGGGCATAGATCAAACAAAGCATTTTTATGAGACAACAACCCTTTTCCTGATCGATATTTTAAGTCTCTAGCAAATGGCATACCAGCATCGAGCCTGCTTTTCTTTGCTGAATGAGGGAACCGAGAGCCTCTATATACTTTTGGAGAGCCAATATTTTTAGCGTCGACTAATAGATGATCACCCCGATCGAAAGGGGCAAGATCGAACATTTCTATTATATCTTCGAGTCCTTTCCCGTAAGAATTCATCAGCCCCTTTAAGCTTTTCTCAAAACCGCTCTCTCGACTACCACTCCTACCCTCATGGAAGCGAGCTCTGCCAGTGCAACTAATAGGCTTCATTCACAATAACTCTAAACATTATGTTAATCAGTGATTGGCGACTCGTCATGCCAGTCCGACGCCTAAAAAGCCAAAATCCACCGAGACCGAGGTTCTATTTAGAGCCATTAATAAAGCATAATATCCACGCGATTATTTTGTCCAATCACAAATAATTACTACCTGATCGAGTAAATCTATCAGGCATTGATATGCACCAATGACTTGCTCCAAACAAAAAGCCAAGAGTGGCCCTTTGAGAAAGTCAACGTCTACAATTAAAGCTCTCGTATCTACCCATCGAACAGGGCACCTTAGATAAGATGATGCATCTGCCACCAGTCTAGACTAAAGAAAGAGCGCCCCAACCAATTAATGGGCGATTGATCGGAAATACTACGTACGAACACAGGAGAGCGTCATGCCTTGGTATGCCTGGTTGATTATGGCCATCGCGTTTTTATCGATCATCGGAGGTTTGCTGATTCTGCGAGATACCGCGCAGAGGATTGAGCTGACCGATGAACAGCGTAAACGAATGGAGGAGCGTAATGCCGAAATGGACGCCAAGGACGCTGAAGACGTCGAAAAACGCTAACGAACAGGGGGGCGTCGAACCTGGAATACTGTACCGTTTGACGCCTATCGGACGCCTGCCTATGCTTAAATTTCACCCCCTCCTCTCCTAAACGGGCTCCAAAAAATGCTTTCGCCTTGACACCCATAATCACAATGAAAAGGTACGGCAAAAGTGGACATACCGGACAACGAGCTAGTCGACAGCTTCAATCGAAAAATCACGTACCTCAGGATGTCGGTGACTGATCGCTGTGATTTCCGTTGTGTTTACTGCATGGCTGAAGACATGCAATTTCTACCTCGCCAGAGCATTTTAACGTTGGAGGAACTGTTCCAAATAGCCCAGCAGTTTGTGGTTTTGGGCGTGCAGAAAATTCGACTGACAGGCGGAGAGCCACTCGTACGAAACGGCGTTGTTAAATTGTGTGGTCAGATCGCCGCATTGCCTGGTCTGAGAGAGCTGTGCATGAGTACTAACGGCTCGCAACTCACCCACATGGCGAAGCCCTTGCGAGATGCTGGCGTATCTCGCCTGAATATCAGCCTGGATAGCTTGAATAGCCAACTGTTCAAATCACTGACAAGAACAGGTGATTTAAGCCGCGTGATTGCTGGAATCGACGCCGCCCTTGCCGCCGATTTTCGCCACACCAAACTTAACTGTGTAGTGCTCAAGGGACGTAACGATACTGAAGTGGTTGACCTGGTGCGATTTGCCATCGATAGACAGCTAGACATTTCCTTCATTGAGGAAATGCCGCTGGGCGTCATCACTGAGCACCAGCGCAATGAGTCCTACTGTTCAAGTGACGAGGTTCGAGCGCGTCTGAGCGAAGTCTTCACTTTGATCGAGTCAGCCGAGTCCACCCAAGGCCCATCCAGCTACTGGCGGATCGCGGAAGCACCCAATATCAGAGTTGGCTTCATTTCACCCCATAGCCATAACTTTTGCGGGAGCTGTAATCGGGTGAGAGTAACGGTCGAAGGTCGACTGCTCCTGTGCCTGGGTAACGAACACTCCAGCGATCTGAAACAGATTCTTCGCAGCTACCCTGCAGATAGCGAGCGGCTTGACAGAGCCATCCGTGAGGCTATGACGCTGAAGCCCTACAGCCATCATTTCGAAACCAATGGCGATGTCCAGATTCTGCGCTTCATGAACATGACGGGGGGGTAACTTCCAATCCTTTCATTCGTTTGCGGGGTAACCATGATCGTTCATCCCAAACCAAACATGCTAAACGTTCTAGTTACGCTGAAAGGATCTATCGCTAAACGTATCGTTCGGCGAAGCATCATGGTCACCGTCCTGGCCTCCATCATCGTATTGATTGAAAGCATGCATCCTGCGTTCTTCTCACGCGTCAACGCCACACCTTTCACCCTACTAGGCCTGTCACTGTCCATCTTCATGAGCTTTCGCAATTCCGCTTGTTACGATCGGTGGTGGGAGGGACGCAAGGAATGGGGAAGAATCATCATCGAAGTACGCTCTTTCATCCGCGAGAGCTGTGTCATTCAGGACGCTGAGTTAAGGGAAAGGATGTTGTTGGGATTGTGTGGGTTCGCTCATGCGCTTAACGCAAGGCTTCGCAATGAAGATGAGCTGAAAGCTGCTCGACCCTGGGTACCAGGCCTTCTGATCAGGATCACCCCGACCTTCAACATCAGCGATGGCATTTTGCAAGAAACCGGTAGGGAGTGTTCACGCCTGGCTCAAGAAAACATAATCAGTGAGTGGCGATATGTGACGCTGGAGCAGCGATTAACGGGCTTGTGTGAGGCCCAGGCAATTTGCGAGCGTATTAAAAACACCCCCCTTCCCTTTCCATACACATTGCTCCTGCACCGCACCATCTATCTTTTTTGCATACTGCTGCCCTTCGCGCTGGCCGAACCTTTGGGGTGGATTGCGCCAATTTTCACCGCGATAGTCAGCTATACATTTTTTGGACTTGATGCCATTGGAGATGAGTTGGAAGATCCTTTTGGACGGGATGAAAACGATCTTCCCACTGATGCCCTTGTTCGAGCGATTGAACGAGATATCTTGAGTGCCATTGGCCGCACGTATATCCCCCCTCCACTACAACCTGTTGACTATGTCCTAAGCTGAAAGGCGGTCTGTGAACCACCTGAACTTTTCGGCTAGCAATACCTTGATGAAAAGCGAAGCAGGCCTGTGATCAATACCTCTTCAGGCCCGCTCCTCGGTCGATATTGGTTTTACGTCAAGTTCGAGTGCCCGCCGTAGAAGCTGAATCATCGGGTTGCTTTGGCTGATCTGCCGGTGGGCTAGTCTTTTCAGAAGCCTTGGGCTCATCAACCTCGACCTTGTTGAAGATCACTTCATCACGCCCCTTGTCATAACCCAACTCAACGCTGTCGCCGGCTTTGAGTTTGTCGGCAAGCATCTCCTTGGCAAGTCGCGTTTCGACGGTTTGGCGAATCTGCCGTTTTAATTCGCGTGCGCCAAATTCGGGCTGGTAGCCAACGTCGGCCAAGTGGTCAACAAGCGAGTCATCGATTTTCAACGTGATGCTCTGTGCTGCGGCGGTTCGAGTCACTCGGTCGAGTTGAATGCCCACGATGGCCCGGATATTTTCGCGGCTCAAGGCATGGAACACGATGATGTCATCGATACGGTTCAGGAACTCGGGGCGGAAATGTCCCTTGAGTACGTCCATCAGTTCATCACGCAGGGCTTTCTCAGTGAGGCGTTCATCCTCCGGCCTCTCAAGATTGTCCATGATCACAGACGAGCCCAGGTTGCTGGTCGCGATGATGATTGTATTGCTGAAATCCACGACCCGCCCCTTTCCGTCTGTGAGGCGCCCATCATCGAACACTTGCAGCAATACGTTGCTCACATCGGGATGCGCTTTCTCGATTTCGTCAAGCAGGATCACGCTGTAGGGTTTGCGGCGGACGCGCTCAGTCAACTGACCTCCTTCGTCATAGCCTACGTATCCGGGTGGCGCACCGATCAGTCTGGCCACAGCATGCCGCTCCATGTACTCGGACATGTCGATGCGGATAATCGATTGCTCGTCACCAAACACCGTCTCTGCCAAAGCCTTGGCCAGTTCGGTTTTACCGACACCGGTCGGGCCAAGAAACAGAAACGTCGCAATTGGCCGGTTCGATTGTCCTAACCCTGCACGGGATAAACGCACCGCGTCGCTGACGGCCAGAACCGCGTCTTCCTGACCAACCAGGCGATCACGCAGGGTGTCTTCCATGTTCAGCAGTTTTTGCCGCTCTTCCTGCGTGAGTTCGGTGACCGGGATGCCCGTCAGACGCGATACGACATCGGCAATCGAGGCCATTGTGACCTCAAGGGTTTCAGATCCGGTCTTGCGCTGCCAGGCTTCGGTTTCTTCTTCCAGCTGTGCTTGCTTCTGATTGATGCGCTCTTCAAAACCCTTGGCTTCGTCGAAGCGTTTGCGTGAGGACGAATAGTCTTGTTCGCGCTTCAACTGGGTAATTTCAGCTTCCAGTTCCTGGATGCTTGCTGGTCTTGAACTGGAGCTGATGCGAACACGTGCAGCCGCCTGATCGATCAGGTCGATGGCCTTGTCAGGCAAGAAGCGCGAGGTGATGTATCGATCCGACAGCTCGGCAGCGGCAACAAAGGCTTCATCGGCGAATGTCACCTGATGGTGCGCTTCAAGCTTGTCGCGCAGGCCACGCAAGATAATGATGGTCTGGTCGACAGTGGGCTCTGGTACCAACACCGGTTGAAAGCGCCGTTCAAGCGCGGCATCTTTTTCGATGTGTTTTTGGTACTCATTCAGCGTTGTCGCACCAATGAGGCTGAGTTCACCCCGGGCCAGCGCAGGCTTGAGTACGTTGGCAATGTCCAACCCGCCCTCCTCTGCACCCGCACCGACGATGGTGTGCAACTCATCGATGAACAAAATCAGTTCTGAATTCTTCGCTGTGACCTCATCAAGTAACTGCTTGGCCCGTTCTTCGAATTCCCCGCGATATTTTGAACCAGCAACCATCGAGTTCAGATTCACCTCAACCAGGCGCCTGCCACGCAGGATCTCCGGAACATCGCCCTTGATGATTCGTTGCGCCAGCCCTTCGACGATCGCGGTTTTACCGACACCGGGCTCACCGATGAGCACCGGGTTGTTCTTCCTACGGCGGGCGAGCACCTCAATGGTATTTTCTATTTCCTGCGCACGCCCGAGTACCGGATCAAGCTTGCCCTCACGGGCCAACGCCGTCAGGTCTCGACCGAACTTGTCGAGCGTCGGCGTCCCAGTCGGGGTATCCACCCGGCCATCCTCGGCGCCTTTACCCACGACCTTGACGACTTTCTGCCGCAAGGCTTCGGGGGTGACTCCATATTTTTTCAACAGCGTGCCGGCAATACTCTCCGGTACCGCTGACAACCCAATCAACAAATGCTCCGGCCCTACGTACGAATGCCCGAGGTCTCGGGACGCCTGGAACGCAAAATTGAAGACCTTCTTCAGACGTGGTGAGACGGTCATCTGATCGACTGACGACTCGGCACTGCCGCGCTGAGCGTGTTGGTCGATATAGCCCTTGATTTCGTCGGGAGAGAGTTTCAACTCCTTGAGCAATGCCGTGCCCACATCGGTATCCGCCAACACATACAGCAGATGCTCGGTGTCGAGTTCGCTGCGGTTGAGTTCCTGGGCCTTCTCAGCAGCTCGCTGTAGGATTTCCATCGTCTGGGAACTGAAGGCATCGGTTGCGTCAACGGACTCTCTGGGCACCTGTGCTGAGAGCCTCAGATCATCATCTCCTTGATCCAAGTGGCCACCCACGTTGTCAAAGAAACGGGACATCCCTCCACCCAGTAATGAGTCAAACGGATTCAGCATGCTTTGATGACGGACGAGTTGGCGGTAGTCGTGATCGCAAATGGACATTGTTTTCGCTTGGCCATTTTGCGAGACCGTCACCCGCGCGACGGCTGGTCTCGCATTACATATTTCGCAAAGTGTCGCCATGATGAGTTGTCTCCAAGGGTGGATAACACAGGCTCAATCAAATGGATCTACTTCCTTGTAAAGGTACCTACCGAAGCCAGGTATGAAATCCGCGTTGCAGTGAGATTATTCATAAGCCCTTCGCAGGGAGTGGCTGCGTCATCGCCTGAGGAGCAGCCACCCGATCAAGATAGTCGGGTTCTCATCAAAGCGCTCTATGAGTCAACTGTGATGCCGACGAACGAATTACAGGCACTGTAGCGTTCGCAAATAGATGCGGAATCATGCATCACCGGCGCCTTACCCTAGCGAGAGCAAAGCGAAGAAAGGGAGGACTTATATCGAAGGCTATCGATCAGCCAAAGCCTCAAGCAAATCCGATGACGGCACAAAAAACAGGTTGCCTGTAACAGCGGTACTGAAGTCGAGCAACCTGTCGTAATTCCCTGGTGGTTTGCCGACGAACATATTTTCAAGCATCAGTTCGAGTGGTTCGGGCGAACGAGCGTAGCCGATGAAAAAAGTCCCAAACTCACCTGCACCAGGCCGTCCAAACGGCATGTTGTCACGCAAGATTTTCACCTCCTCGCCATCCTTCGTAATCGTCGTCAAAGAGCTGTGCGAATTGCTTGGTTTGACCGACTCATCCAGTTCGATGTCGGAAAGTTTTTTCCGCCCGATCACATGCTCCTGTGCTTCGACAGATAGCTGATTCCATGCCGCCATGTTGTGCAGATACTTCTGTACCAGCACGTAGCTTCCTCCACTGAAGGCAGGGTCTTCATCCCCTACTATCGTGAAGTGGGAGGCCTTGCGACCTACTGGGTTTTCAGTGCCATCAACAAATCCAATGATGCTGCGCATATCAAAATATCGAAACCCATGAACCTCATCGATGACCGTGATGGCATCGCCCAGTGCACAAGTGAACTGCGTCACTAACTCAAAACAAAGATCCATCTGATCAGCACGAATATGCAAAAGGATATCGCCGGGGGTGGAAATCGCGCGTCGCCCATCCACACCAAACTCGCGAAATCCATGCAATAAAGAGGGCCGAGGATTCGCGAACAGAATGTCCCAGGCACTGGAGGAAAACCCGCAAATACACGACAGGTTTCCTGCTGGGACTCGCTTGCCGACAGAGCGTGTGATCGCCGCAATATCAGCGCACCAGTTCTTCACTTTGTCTGCGGATTCCTTTCCAGCCTTGAGGGTTGCCACGATGAAAATCGCGCTGCTGGTGGCTGGGCTGCACACCACTTGTGGTTCAGGAGCTTCGCTGCTCATCACTGAAATATTCCCCATAAAGCTTCATCTAGTGGAACAAAAAAGGAGGCGCAAAACGCGCCTCCTTTGATTTGAGAAAGACCAACCGGATACCGTTACGTAATCAATTCAGCTCCGAGCGCATCACACGCACGGGCACCGACTTGTACGACGGCGTTCCACTGTCCTTGTCGATGTAGTCCAAAGGTACCAGCGTGTTCGCCTCGGGATAGTATGCCCCCACTGAACCAGCCGATATTTTGTACTCAATAGCCGTTATTTTTTCGTAGCGCAGTTTGCGTCCGGAAACGACCGTTTCGATATCCACCAAATCACCGTGTGCCAGGCCGCGTGACTGGAGATCGGCAGGGTTCATGAACAACACATCCCGTCGCCCAAATACGCCACGATAACGATCATCCAGTGCGTAAATCGTCGTGTTGTATTGGTCATGGCTGCGCAGCGTGATCAGCCGTAATACATCGTCTCCATCGACCTCTTTATCTTCATGCAAACCTGGGAACACAAAGAACTCAGCCTTCCCTGAAGGCGTCATCCAGATACGCTCTGTCGCAGGCAACGGCATGCGGAAGCCACCAGGAACGCGAATGCGTTCGTTGTAGTTCTCAAAGCCTGGAATTGTCTTTTCAATCAGATCACGAATTTTGTCGTAATTCTGCGAGAGCTCCATCCACGGCACCTTGCTGTCAGGCAGCGTGGCAGTCGCCATACCCGCCACGATGGCCGGTTCCGATCGCAAAAACTCGGATGCGGGCATCAACTTGCCAGCCGAAGCATGAACCATCGACATTGAATCTTCGACGGTAATTGATTGGCGCTCTCCGTTCTGTACATCGAGTTCGGTGCGGCCCAAGCAAGGAAACAGATACGTTTCCTTGGAAACCAGCAAATGGGTGCGATTAAGTTTTGTACCGATGTGCACCGTCAAATCCAGTTTCCCTATCGCCGGAAAACACTGACCTGGATCAGGCAATGCGACCACGAAGTTTCCTCCCAGACAAAGCAGCGCTTTTGACTCGCCGGCAATCATCGCTTGCATGGCCTGTACTGAGTCGTGGCCATGCTCAACTGGAGGTTTGAAGCCCAGCACTTCTTCAATCTTGCCGAGGAACTCACTGGAAGGTTTCTCGGTAATACCTACGGTTCGATTTCCTTGTACATTGGAATGACCGCGCAGCGGACATATGCCTGCGCCGGGCTTGCCGATGTTGCCTCGCAACATCAGAAGATCGCAGATCAGTCTTACGTTGGCGGTTCCTTCGTTATGTTGGGTTATCCCCATTCCATATGTCACGATCGTGGCATTGGATTTTGCATAGGCCGCCGCAACTTTTTCCATGTCTACTTTGTGCAATCCACTCGCAAATTCGATGTCGGGCCATTCGGTAGCCAACAAATCCGCCTTGAGCGCCTCGAAGCCATTGGTATGCTTTTCAATGAAATCATAATCAAGCACTTGCCCTACTGATTCTTCCATTTCCAACAATGACTTCATTACGCCTTTAATGGCTGCTGCATCACCACCGGCCTTGACCTGTAAATAAGTAGAGGCAATACGCGTCGAACCATAAGTTGCCATTTCAATCATGTCTTGCGGGTCGGCAAATCGCTCTAGTGCACGCTCGCGCAATGGATTCATCACCATGATTGGAACTTTACGCCGGGAAATCTCGTGCAGCGTCCCCATCATTCTTGGGTGATTGGTGCCTGGATTATGTCCGATGGAAATAACCAGCTCACACAGTTCAAAATCGTCCAATGATACAGACCCTTTACCCATACCAATTGAACGCGGCAAACCCACACTAGTTGGCTCATGGCACATATTTGAACAATCAGGAAAGTTGTTAGTGCCCAAATTGCGCGCGAACAGTTGCCACAAGTAGGCCGCCTCATTGGACGCTCTGCCTGACGTGTAAAATTCGACTTGATTGGGTTGCAGTCCACGCAATATTTCACCGATTCGCGCAAATGCGGTCTCCCACTCGACCGGCTGATATGTATCGGTCGCCCGGTCGTAAACCATCGGGTGTGTCAGTCGTCCTAAATCCTCCAGTTCGAAGTCGGTACGCTTAAGCAGGGTGGCAACCGGATGTTTGGCAAAAAACTCAGGAGGTACGCGTTTGTTGGTGGCCTCCCAAGTGACTGCTTTCGCACCGTTTTCGCAAAACTGGAAGGTTGATTTGTGCTCTTTGTCTGGCCATGCGCAACCAGGGCAATCAAACCCGTCTGGCTGATTGGTTCTCATCAACGTAAGAGGAGCTTTGAGCGTATCCATTTGCTCGCGCACCGCCGTCGCGGTGGCTTTAAGTGCACCCCAACCTCCTGCAGGGCCATCGTAATTTCGAACACCGGGTACTTTGCGCTTAATCGCCATGATCGCTCCACCTACGACTCATAACCATAGAGGTGAGAGTCGATAGTTGCATATTTCCTGCCGCTATAATGCGGCATTACGTAACTTTTACCCTCTTAGAGAGAAGTAAACGTCACAACCACACAGCATAAAACGAACATACAACTCAGAACTATTCCTGAGAGATTTTCTCATTAAGCGAGCGAAATATTTGCTCATGATTTTCGAGGGTGATCTAGAATCTAGGCGGCATGCACCACCATGTCAAGGCAAAGGAAAGCCAATAAACCGGGCTAGCGTAATTGCCTTCCCAGCTGTATTCCCAGGCAAATTTGCACCCTTCCTGAGAGGCAGAAAAGCATGGACATAATCGATTCGACTGCAATTGATTTAGCGCGAATTCAGTTCGCGTTTACTGTTGGCGTCCACATCGTTTTCCCTGCAATAACAATAGGCTTGGCCAGTTTCCTAACGGTGCTGGAAGGTTTATGGCTTAAAACCGGGCGAGATGTATATCAGGATCTTTACACTTTTTGGGTAAAGATTTTTGCCCTGAATTTCGGCATGGGCGTGGTTTCTGGATTGGTTATGGCTTATCAGTTCGGAACAAACTGGAGTGGCTTTTCCTATTTCGCAGGTAGCATCACTGGGCCGCTGTTGACTTACGAAGTACTCACCGCCTTTTTTCTTGAAGCAGGTTTTCTAGGCGTTATGCTCTTCGGCTGGGAAAAGGTTGGCCGTGGGCTGCATTTTTTTGCTACCGCCATGGTGTCGTTGGGTACCCTGATTTCAACGTTCTGGATCCTGTCATCGAACAGCTGGATGCACACGCCACAGGGATTCGAAATCGTTGGCGGACGTGCAGTACCTGTTGACTGGCTGGCGGTGGTGTTTAATCCCTCATTCCCGTTCCGACTCGCGCACATGGCCATCGCAGCATTCTTGGCAACTGCTTTTTTTGTGGGTGCATCAGGCGCCTGGCACCTGTTACGGGGTCATGACACGCCGGCAGCGCGCACTATGTTGTCGATGGCGGCATGGATGGCACTGATCGTGGCGCCGATTCAGGCGGTGGTCGGAGACGCTCACGGATTGAATACGCTCGAACACCAACCTGCAAAAATCGCCGCCATCGAAGGCCACTGGGAAAACGTTCCCGGTGAGCCCTCGCCGCTCATTCTGGCGGGATGGCCGGACATGAAAGCGGAAAAGACCCGGTACGCGATTGAAATTCCGGTGCTGGGCAGCTTGATTCTCACCCACAGCCTCGACAAGCAAATTCCGGCGCTCAAATCATTCCCGCCAGAAGACCGACCCAATTCAACCGTGATTTTCTGGACGTTCAGATTGATGGTCAGTATGGGAATGCTGATGATCCTTGCCGGACTACTGAGCCTCTGGCTACGGCGCGGACAGAAGCTATACACCTCACGTCCGTTTTTGGCCTTCTGGCTCTGCATGGGCCCCTCTGGACTCATTGCGTTGTTGGCAGGATGGGTGACTACCGAAATGGGCCGTCAGCCATGGGTGGTGTACGGCCTGCTGCGGACGGTTGACGCGGTATCGCCACTGACCGTTTCACAAGTCAGCATTAGCCTGGTTCTGTTCGTCCTTGTTTACTTCGCCCTGTTCGGTGCAGGCATCGCTTACATGCTCAAACTCGTGCACAAAGGGCCGCAAGCTCACGGGGCGGAACCCACTCCTGAGGGCGGCGCAGGCCAACAACGAACACCAGCCAGGCCGCTATCGGCTGCAGATGAAAAATGATGTTCAGACACTTTTCCGAGTTTGAGGAGCGAGCGCTATGGGCGGCATCGACCTAAGTTTGATTTGGGCATTGATCATCATCTTCGGCGTCATGATGTATGTCGTGATGGATGGCTTTGATCTAGGCGTGGGATTGCTCTTTCTTGCGATCAAAGACAAAGAAGAGCGAGATGTCATGATGAACACGGTTGCACCCGTATGGGATGGCAACGAGACGTGGCTGGTACTCGGTGGCGCCGGGCTTTTCGGTGCGTTTCCCCTGGCCTATTCAGTCATTCTCAGCGCGCTGTATTTGCCCCTGATCATCATGTTGCTGGGCCTGATTTTTCGGGGTGTCGCCTTCGAGTTCCGGTTCAAGGCCAGTGAGCGCAACCGGCATTGGTGGGATAAGGCTTTCGTCGGCGGTTCTATCGTTGCCACTTTCAGCCAAGGCGTTGCGCTCGGTGCCTTCCTTGACGGCATCCCAGTCGTCAACAATGCCTACGCAGGAGGCAGTCTCGACTGGCTTCGTCCCTTCCCACTGTTTTGTGGTTTCGCACTACTGGTGGCCTATGCCCAGTTGGGAAGCACCTGGCTGATCATGAAAACTGAAGGCAGATTGCAGGAGGACATGTACCGATTTTCGTCCTACTTTATCTATGCCCTGTTGTTCGTCATTGCAGTGATAAGCATCTGGACGCCGCTCGTCCATCCGGAGATCGCGCAACGCTGGTTCACGATGCCGAACCTGTTCTACTTCCTGCCTGTACCACTGCTGTTGCTGTTCTGTTTCATTGCCACACTGATCACGCTTGCGCATCGGGCTACTGCAAGTCCATTTCTGTTGACCCTTCTTGTGATTTTCCTTGGCTACAGTGGCTTGGGTATCAGCATCTGGCCCAATATCGTACCGCCATCCATCTCGATGTGGCAGGCGGCCTCGCCGGTGGCAAGCCAGCTGTTTGCGTTGATCGGAGCACTATTTACGCTTCCCTTCATTCTGGTCTACACCGCGTGGAGCTATTACGTTTTCAGAGGCAAAGTTAAATTGGGTGAAGGCTATCACCACTAGGTGCCAAGCCTGGTAGGCCTGGGTGTCCAATCCTGAGTGCACGGCTAATAGATGCCCTCAGTTGGACACCTTCCCCCCTTTCACTACCCTCGGCCGACCTACAGCCCAATCGCTTTATCCCGGCTGAACAGAAAGTCGTACGACATACGGGAGATAAAGTTCATGGCAAAAGTACTTTGTGTTCTTTATCCCGACCCTGTTGATGGCTATCCACCTCGTTATGCGAGAGATGAGATTCCAACCATCACGACGTATGCCAATGGCCAGACAGCGCCGACGCCAATGGGGCCTCTCGGGTTCAAACCCGGTGAGCTGGTGGGCTGTGTCTCAGGCGAGTTGGGGCTTCGCAATTATTTGGAACGGGGAGGCCATGAGCTCATTGTGATCAGTGACAAGGACGGGCCGAGCTCTGAGTTCGAACGTCTCCTGCCTGACGCCGAGGTGGTAATATCTCAACCATTCTGGCCTGCTTATCTGACCGCCGACCGGATCGCCAAAGCGAAAAACCTGAAGCTTGCACTCACTGCTGGTATCGGCTCTGACCATGTGGATCTTGCTGCTGCGGCGCGCGCTAATATCACCGTTGCCGAAGTCACCGGATCCAACAGCATCAGTGTCGCGGAGCATGTGGTGATGATGGCGCTGTCGCTGGTGCGCAATTATTTGCCAGCTCATCAAACAGCCGTTGATGGCGGTTGGAACATCGCGGATTGTGTTTCCCGAAGCTATGACATCGAAGGCCTGCATTTCGGCGCTATCGGAGCCGGACGAATAGGCTTGGCCGTTCTGCGTCGGCTTAAACCATTCGGTTTGCACCTGCATTACACCCAGCGTCACCGCTTGGACTCAGCCATTGAAAATGAGTTGAACCTGACATTTCATCCAGATGTGCTATCGCTGATCAAGACTGTCGACATCATCAATCTTCAGATTCCCCTCTATCCGTCCACCGAAAATCTGCTTGACGAAGCGGCACTGGCCCAAATGAAACGCGGTACTTATCTCATCAATTGTGCACGCGGCAAACTGGTGGAGCGCGATGCTCTTGTCAGGGCTTTGGAATCAGGACATATCGCAGGTTATGCAGGAGACGTCTGGTTTCCTCAGCCGGCCTCACCCGAACATCCCTGGCGAACTATGCCGTTCAACGGCATGACACCTCATATGTCCGGCACCTCGCTCTCGGCTCAAGCACGTTATGCTGCGGGCACACTGGAAATTTTGCAGAGCTACTTTGAAGGCACTCGCATTCGGGAGGAGTACCTGATTGTCGACGGCGGGAACCTTGCTGGTACAGGGGCGCACTCTTACGAGCTCAGGTGACTTCTACGCGACTGCCCTTCCATGTGGGTATCCCAAGCCAAGGAGGCCGACAGTCGACGACTTCCCATCCAACTGATGCTTGCGTAACTCAAGTGTAGCGCGCTAAGCGCCTGCATAAGGAAAGCCAAAAGTTAAGGTGTTCGTCGAGTCGATATATGTGTGGCATCAAAGGCTTGCTGAGCCGATCGCCACACTTGATATTCTAGTTCACCGCTCATTGAAGTACCCGTCGCGCTGCCCAATCGGTGGATTCTTGTTTGCGGACTAAACCTCCAACGGAGATGCGTGTGGACATCAAAGACAATCCCGAAGACTACAAGAGCTTAAAGCAGGCGGTGGATTTACTGGAGTCGCCTTCTCTGACGGCGAGGCTGTCGGGCTTTATCGGGTCGCCAATCGAAATTGCGGTAAAAGCCTTACCTGAATCGATTTCAAAGAAGGTCAACGGTGCGGTGACGGCGGCCCTGCACTCATCCGTTGACGCCGCGTTGTGGAGCTTGGAAAACGCACCTAAAAAACCTGCATCAACACGACTGCACAAGCTTTATGCCGCAACCTCAGGGGCTATCGGCGGGGCTTTCGGCTTTACTACGCTGTTCCTCGAACTCCCCGTCTCCACGACCATTATGATGCGCTCAGTAGCCGACGTGGCGCGCAGCGAAGGTTTTGACTTGAGTGACTTTGCGACCAAACAGGCGTGCATCGAAGTGTTCGCTATGGGCGGCCCCAGCCAAGCGGACGATGCGACGGAGACGGGGTACTACGCTACTCGCAGCTTTACCACTCAGGCAATGCAGCATTTGTCCAAAGAGCTGGCAGAGATAGCCGCCAAACACGGTGCTAAAGCGACAAGTTACTTTACCCCGGGCCAGACAGGAAAATGGCTGGCCGTGTTGATCGAAAAGGTTGCTACACGCTTTGGCTTTACCATTACTAGCAAGTTCGCAGCGCAGGCTGTTCCTGTAGTTGGAGCGTTTACCGGGGCATCGATCAATGCTCTGTTCACTGACGTCTATCAAGACACTGCCCGAGGTCACTTCATCGTTAAAAGGCTTGAGAACAAATATGGCTACGAACAAATTGAGCGCGAATACGCGTCGATCAAGAATACATCTCTGATCATTTAGAACAGGACGTCACTCGTGAATTGACTTGGCCGATACCAGCCCCCCCGAAGAAGGTGATTTCCTGTCTGTTAATCCTCTCGCGTCCCATCCTCTCCGCCTCGCTTGGTGAAGAGGCTCGCTAGCCCAGCAAGCCCAAAGACTTCCGGGAGCCTCTAAGAGCCTTGTGAGTACGCTACGACATTCCACAACTTGCTTAAACAACTAGGCGTATCAAGGGTAGCAAAATCGTCGCACTAACAAACAGGCCGAAACCGAACACCGTATGAGTGGCTAAACTGCGCAAGCAGTTTCGCAGCGGTGTTGCTGTTTTCGAGGAAAATAAGCCTACCCCCATCGCCGGCTGCATCACACACAGCGGCAGCACAACGGTCACGACTCCGAAAGCCAATGCTGGCCACAAGGTCGGGGCGGACAACCACGCTTCTCCTACCAAACCTACCAGCATAGAGGCGAAAACTAGACCTGTGACGTAGTGAATGATCCAGCCCCAGGCCAGCTCGTTGCGCACCGGCGAGGCCATGGAAATTGACTCGTGACGCAGACGCCCATGAAGTGCATGGCCTGCCAAGCGTCCAACCATTGCGTAGTTTAGGGTTGTAACACCCACGCGCTGGAGCAGTAGCCCCCAGAGATCCATGATCCAGACGGCGCCAAGCCCGATCAGCAGGACATAGAACAGCATTGTAATAACAGTCATATTGGTAACCTCGTAAAATTGACGGGAGAGCTCATGCCGCGCAACATACAAGTTGAAGTCAACTTCAACACAAGAGAAATTTATGGATATTTCCGACGTTGCCAAACGCAGCGGAGTACCCACCTCTACTCTGCGCTATTACGAAAAGACGGGGTTACTTGAGTCATCCGCTGGCCACGGTCAACGCCGTCAGTTCGGTGCCGATGTACTCGATCGTCTGGCCCTGATAGCCCTGGGTCAGGCTGCTGGCTTCTCATTGGATGAGGTGCGCAAAATGTTGGTTCGTTCGCACGTCGACCGGCAGATGCTGCTGATGAAAGCCGATGAGATTGAGGCTCGTATCAAGCGGCTACAGGCCATGAGCAAGGGGTTACGCCATGCCGCGCAATGCCCGGAGGATAATCATCTAGCCTGCCCGAACTTTCGTCGTTTGATGAAACTGTCGGCAACCGGCGTTCTGCCTATCGAGCGCACTAAACCGCACCGTTAGATCGATCATTACCTTGGCCAGGCTGGGTGGAGGAAAGCGTTCAGGATGCCAAGTGTTTGGAGTAAGAGCTTCGTTGGCACATGGAAATCCTAGCGATAAAGGCTATCGCGTCCGCTAAAAAATCGTCGGACACCATCACCCTAACTCTGGGATTCTGTAGGTGTGCTCACCGGTCGTTTACCAATCGCGCGAACTGCAGGTAGAACAAAAGAAGCACGCCGGATTTGTATTTTTAGAGATGTTTCATCCCCCCCTATTGGGTGGCAGATATACTCAAACACCAAAGGTCGCAGTACAGCTTCGGAAGACGTATTGCGGGGTAAAAAACACCCAGCATCGATCCAAGGCCGACTACATTAACTGAATTTCTATCAGAGGCATTTACGATGCAACTCGAACGCCTGCTACTTCAGAGAATCAAGGAACGTGAAAAAGTAGGGCCGCACCTTACTTCGCAAGAACATCTGGGTCTGAATGGGCGCATCGCCCTAATGATAACCAATGCTGTTGGCACCATGTGGTGTGCGTATATTTTTGGGGGAATTGCCCTAATCAGCTTGCCCTCCGCCATCGCAGGGGGAGTCTCGACCTTAATAGCCTGGATTGCCCAAACTTTTCTGCAGTTGGTGCTGCTATCCGTCATCATGGTAGGTCAGAAGGTGGCTGCTGCGGCTTCCGACAAGCAAGCACTGCAGACCTATCAAGATGCTGAGGCGTTATTGAAGATTCAAGATGAGGTACACAGGCTCATCGAGGTAAACAACACCATGACAGAAGCTATTCATGCAGCAATCATCGCGAAAGAACCACCAGTCCCCCCAGTAACGGAGCGCGCGACCTGAATCGCCTTTTGATAGTTGAAGACCGCAATCGAAGTCTGGACGTTCGCCGCGTCTAGATTCGCCTGATTACTGCCCCGTTGACCACTATCATGATCGCCGAAAAAGCGGCTGACATGATTCTTGGGCTTGGATCATAGTTAATGATGCGACTGGAGATTTTCTTAGGGTCAGTCAATTTTTTGCAGGCTCCTCCCAGAGCGCATTCATCGACGCATTGCGTATTTCTGAGACCTAATATGCAGGTCTAAAACAGCCTCATTAAAGCGCCGCTATTGTTCGCAGCCGGCGAATTTTCCTGGCCAGCCAACATACTGGCCAGCTGTCGCGGTGCAAGCCAACACAACTCCTCTTATTGAAGTAGTCATGCAAAAGATTATCCCTAAACCTCTATACCTCGGAGCCGAATCTGTAAAGCCGCTTCAGATCTGAGCCCCCACGAGGATCCGTCATTTGAATCGCCATGGATTTCGTAGACATATTTCAGGGGCCGCTTCCGGCCAAAAGCGGTCGGTGAGGCACTGCGCGAGTCCAATCCGCTGCAACTGCCGCGCCTGATCGACGGCCAATAAGGGGTTTCACAGATGGCGGCGTCCTGATTTGACGCCGCCTCAGGTCATTACACGACCACGTTCAACAGCAACACCACAATCAAACCGACCACGGCGACGATCGATTGCACCACCGAAATAGTCTTGGTGGCTTCGCCCATCGTCATGCCGAAGGATTCCTTCACCATCCAGAAACCTGCATGGTTGGCGTAGTTGAAGAACAACGAGCCGCAGCCAATGGACAAGGCCAGCAGCGGCAGGTTGAGGCTGGGATCAGCACCGGCAAGCGGCGCCAGCAAGCCGGCAGCCCCCACGATACCTACCGTGGCGGAACCGGTAGATACCGAAAGCAACATGGCGATCAACCAACCGAGGATCAGCGGAGGGAACGCCGACTGCTGAGTCAGGTGCACAATCGCATCGCCCACCTTGGCGCTGGTTAGCAGTTCCTGAAAGGCACCTCCGCCGGCGATGATCATGATGATCGAGGCGATTGGCTTGAGGCTCTTGCCCAGCGAGTCGCGCAATTGCCCCGCATCGCCGCCGCGCGCGAGTACCAGACTGGCCCCAGCGAACAGCACGCCCAGCAGCATCGCTATCAGCGGATTGCCGAGGAAACCGGCCATTTTCAGCAGCGCATTGTCCTTGGACAATACCATCTCGGCGACGGCATGGATCAGCATCAGGATCGCCGGCAGCAAGGCTGCCAGCACGCCAAGGTATACGCTGGGGCTTGATTTATCGTCGGCTTTTTCAGCCAGGGTGAACTGATCCAGCAACACCTGATCGGGCCGAGTGCTCATGCGCGGGGAAATGAATGCGCCATACAGTGGACCGCCTAAAATCATGGCCGGGATAGCCGCCAGGAAACCATAGAGCATGGTCGGCCCGACCGAGGTTTTCAGCGCGGCGATGGCCGTCAACGGGCCAGGGTGCGGCGGGACCATGCCGTGCATAGCGGCCAGTGCGGCAATCACCGGAACGCCCACATAGACATACGCTGAACCCTTGAAGCGCGCCTGACTTTCCAGCTTGCGCGCCACGCTGAAGATCAGCGGCAGCATGATCACCAGGCCGACCTCGAAAAACATCGGAATGCCAATCACAAACGCGACCATCATCATCGCCCACGGAATCATCCGATCCGTTGTGCGCTTGAGGATGACCGCAGCAATCAGCTCGGTGACGCCGGCGTCAGCAAGAATTTTGCCGAGCATCGCCCCCAGCGCGATGACCACCCCCACTGCCCCCAGTGTCTTGCCGGCGCCGGTGACCAAGTGGGAGACGATGCCATCTGGCTCCATACCGGTTGCAAAGCCTACGCCGACGGAAACTACCAGCAAAGCCAGCAGCGGGTGCATTTTGAGGCGCGAGACGATCAGCGCTACCAGCACCAGGACGCTGATCAATGCGGTCAGTAACAGATCTATATCTAAGGGAGTCATGAAAGGTTCTCGGTTGGGCTGGTGCCCAAACTCTTGTAAGTGGGTGAGATGAATGGCAACTGCAACTGCTAAGTTTCAGCGTTAGTCTTTATAAAAACCGAATAACCTTCGAGGCGCTTGCACCAGCAGCGAGTCGCTGGCTTGCGCCGAAAGTTCCAAAGCTTGCAACTGGTCGACGACGGTGGCGAAACCGATGTTTTGCTCATGCTGCGTATGCGGCCAGTCACTGCCCCATACCAACTGATGCAGGCCGAAGCTCTGTTCCAGCAACGCTAATGCCCTTCGAGCGAAATCAATGTTCTGTTGTGGCGTACCTCCCAAACGATAGATTCCCGATACCTTGATCCAGATCGGACCTTTCGATCCGGCCTCAAGCAACTCGCCAAACCCTGGCTGATCGAGACCCGCATTCGCGTCCGGCCGCCCAAAGTGATCGATCACCAACTTCACGCCGAACGGCGTCAATTGCTGGATCAGGCCCGGCAGATCCTTGACTTCCCGGTGCAACTCGACATGCCAGTCGAGATCAACGATATTGCTGAAAAAACCTTGCCAGGCACTGTCACGAAAATCAGGTAACGCCTTGCCGATCAGGTTCAAGCGCACGCCGACCACGCCCAGTCGAGCCATGTCATTCAAGGTAGAACGACTGACGCTTGGCTCCAGCACTACCACACCGCGCAACTGCTGCGGCGCTTGCTTCAACGCCGCCAACAGGTAGCTATTGTCGGTGCCAAGGAAACTTGGTTGCACCAATACACCGTGACTCAGACTATGCGTTTGCAAATGCTCAAGGTACTGGTCAAGCGTGGCGTCGTACTTAGGGGTGTAGCGCCGTGCACCGATCAGATGCAGATCACGGCTGAACACATGGGCATGGGAGTCGATGCCGGTGATCGACTTGGGGCGGGTATCTGACATAGGTTTTATCTACTGAAGGTTAGGATCATCACGCCCGAGCGCGTTGATTGCCGTTGATACCGGCCGAAACGGAGGTGGCATTGGCTTCAAGGTCCCTGCCCCGGGTTTCAGGCAGGCAAAGTGCGGCAAGCACCGCCACGCCGTAGGCGATCCCGGCATCGATACCAATCGCCGAACCCAGCGACATGGAGTCACTCATGTGCCCGACCAGGAATGGAAATACAGCGGACAGCACGCGGCCAAAGTTGTAGCAAAAGCCAACGCCGGCACCGCGTACATCGGCAGGGTAAAGTTCGTTGAAGAGCGCTCCCAGGCTGGCCGGAATACCGGCAGCGAAGAACCCCAACGGGAACCCCAGGAACAGCATCTGCGTATTGGTCAGCGGCAAAAATACGTAGCACTGCACCGTGACCACGCAGCACAAGGCAAACAGCACAATGTTTTTACGACGGCCAATGCGATCGATCAAATAGCCGCTGGCCACACAACCACACCAGAAGGCGAAGATGATCACCGCCAGATACCCGCCCGAGTTCAGCACAGAGAGATTGCGCTCGGTCTTGAGGAAGGTCGGCAACCAGGTCATTACCGCGTGATAGCCACCGTGCGCGCCCAGTCCAAGCAGCCCGCCAAACAGGGTCACGCGAATCAGTTCCGGGCGAAAAATGCCGGCGAGCGACTTGAAGAAACTCTGCGGGATGGCGTTGTCTTTTTGCAGACGCTGGAAGCTGTCCGGCTCCTCAACGTTACGACGTACCCAGATGATCAGGAACGACGGCAGCAACCCGACAAGGAACATCACACGCCAGGCCATGTCCTGTGGCACCGAGATATAGATCAGCGTGAACACCCCGACCGCCAGGCCCCAACCCACCGCCCAGGCACTTTGCACAGTGCCCATGACCTTGCCGCGATAGTGCGGATTGATCGTCTCGGCCATCAGCACCGCGCCGGCCGCCCACTCCCCGCCAATTCCGAGACCCTGCAGCGCTTTGACCACCAACAGCTGATTGAAGCCCGTGACGAAGGCCGAGAGAAAGGTGAAGAACGAGAACCACAAAATCATCAACTGCAACGTGCGCACACGGCCATAGCGGTCAGACAACGCCCCACCCACCCAGCCACCGAGTGCCGAGGTGACGAGGGTAACGCCGCTGATCAATCCGGCATCGCCCTTTGTCAGCGCGAAAGCGGCGATCAGCGCCGGAATCGCCAGACCGAACATTTGTACTTCCAACGCGTCGAGCGACCATCCGCCGAAGCAGGCCCAAAACGTTTTGCGCTCCCGAGGAGTAACTTGGCGATACCAGCTGAACATGATTCTTATCCTTATAGGTGTTACGCAAGGCAGCCGACAGCCAACCGCACCGCGACAGGGTCAGCTTTGGCAAACAAACAGAAATCGGGCGGCGATCTAGCCGCCGCAGAACGCTCCGCTACGCAGGCAGACGTCAGCGAATATCCACGCTGTAGCGGAAGTGCTCCGCGTGGCCGCGCGAGCGACGCCATTCCAGCGGGCTACCCGCGTAATCGCGGGCCAGACGCTCGATCACGATCACCGGACTGTTGACCGCTACCTGGAGCAATCGGGCATGCACGTCATTCACCGATTCAGCGGTCAGCGTTTCTTCGGCCGATGCAACAACCTGTCCGCACACTTCTTCGTAGATCGGATACAGCAGCGGCCCTTCGCGACTGAGGTCGATCTCCAGCAGCGCCTGAAACCGCTGGCGGGGCAACCAGATTTCTTCGGCGAGCACCGGCTTAACATCGAGCAGACGCACACGGACAATACGAATGACCGGCGCATCGGCGGGCAACCCCAGTGCTTGCGCTACGGCCGAAGGTGCGGCAACGGGCTCGATCGAGAGGATGCGACTCTCCGGGACCTGGCGCTCACCGGAAACAGTCTGGAATCGGAAGAAACGGAACAATGAGGATTGAAACTGCGCCCGGCGAATAAACGTCCCTCGCCCTTGCTGACGCTCCAGAATGCCCTCAATGACCAACGCATCAATCGCTTTGCGCACCGTGCCGGTGGACAGTTGGTATTCCGCAGACAGCGCCGCTTCAGTAGGGATCGCCTCCCCCGGACGCCAGCGATTATTGGCGATCTGCTCAGCCAATTGGTCACGCAGGCGTTGGTACAGCGGGAGTCGGGCATCACTGGATAAAGAATTCATCGACTTTATTCACCTTGTTATCTAGTCATCTATATGAATCTTGCGGCGAGTATTTGCCCAGATAACTTGCCTGTCAAGGAGGGGCTTTTCGTACTGCTGACGAATGGCAGCCCCACTGCCCTTCTCATAGACATGCGGGTTTTCGCCGGCAATGTCAGATTCTGGCCGAATGCGGACGGTCAGGAGTGACAGCTATCGGCCAGAAGCGGCAATATGCGGCAGTCAGAGCCAGATGGCTTCCCCACGCTAGAACTTCAGCCCAGCGGCAGTGGGCGATCAATGATCACGTGCTTCATCACCAGCGTCGATGTCAGGCGCTGTACGTTGGGTAACCTCGACAGTTCCTCATCGTATAGTTTTTGAAACGCAGGAAGATCTGCTGTCACCACCATCAGCAGGTAATCAGGATCGCCAAAAAGTCTCTGCGCTTGGACGATGTAAGGAATGCGCGGTAAAGCTTCTTCAAAATCAGCTACTGCCTTTTGATGTCCCTCTCGAAGCGTCACGAATACCAGGGAAGAGAAATTGAGTCCTATCTCAGTTGCGGATAGTTGAGCTCGATAACCTTTGATCACTCCCGCATCTTCCATCGCCCGAACGCGTCGATGGCATGGAGACAAACTGAGACCCACGCGCTCGGCCAGCTCAGTCAGCGACTGACGACCATCTTGCTGCAGTTGCGCAAGAATCTTCTTGTCCACACGATCCATTCAGGAAAGCCTTCTAATTCAGTGAGCTTCGACGGGTATCTTCGAAAGATAATACCACTTCGTATTCATTATCCTTCTATCACGGTTTTTCACGGCCAAGCGGCGCTGTGAGTTGATGGAAAAGGAAGGATTTGATCGTGACTGTTTCTCTGATCATGGCGTTTTGGGCCGTATCATTTTTGTTTGTTATCACACCCGGAGTCGACTGGGCCTACGCGATATCGGCAGGTTTGCGAGGCCGTGTCCTACCAGCCGTAGTCGGCATGCTCTGCGGTCACCTTGTTGCCACGCTGATCGTCGCTGCAGGCGTGGGTGGAGTGCTGATAAAAATACCCTATGCATTGCTGACATTAACGCTGATGGGGGCGGCCTATCTCTTATGGCTCGGCTTCAACATGTTGCTCAAGCCATCGTTGCCTGTTCAAGGGACATCCAGCAATGACGGTCGCTGGATGGCCTGGGCGATAAAGGGATTGTGCGTCAGCGGTCTCAACCCGAAAGTTCTGTTGTTGTTCCTGGCGCTGCTGCCTCAGTTCACTGATGTGTCAGCCGCCTGGCCAGTCGGGGCTCAGATTGTCGCGTTAGGTCTGATTCACGGTTTCAGTTGCGGCGTCGTCTATCTCGCGGTCGGTTATGGCGCCGGGGCGGTGCTTGCTTCACGACCAGCAGCGGCCATCAATGTGAGCCGAATATCTGGAGCCGCGATGATCGTAATCGCTGTGGTTCTTGCTGCGGAACGGCTGTTCACTTGAAATGAGGAAGCGATATGTCTGAGCAAAATAACGCCCCGTACAAAAGCCCTCTTCGCGGCAGGGTACGAATTCCACATTTACGGGACATGAAGGCACGGGGTCAGAAATGGGCCATGTTGACTGCTTATGACATGTACGCCGCGTCGGTATTTGAATCGGCAGGCATTCCGGTGCTGCTCGTAGGCGATTCGGCAGCCAACAATGTGTTTGGGCACGATTCGACGTTGTCGATAACAGTGGACGAGATGCTACCTCTGGTCAGAGCAGTTTCTCGCGCTACTACGCGGGTGCTAGTCATTGCGGATTTGCCTTTTGGCTCTTATCAGGGATCGCCGGAGCAGTGCTTCCATACTGCAGTGCGTTTTATGAAAGAAGGTGGCGCTCATGCCGTGAAGCTGGAAGGTGGAATCGAGATGCTTGCACAGGTCGAAATGCTGGTAGCCGCAGGTATTCCGGTAATGGCCCATATCGGCTTTACCCCGCAGGCAGAACACCAACTGGGCGGATACCGTATACAAGGCAAAGGCGAGGATGCACAGCGGTTGATTGATTTGAGTGTTGCCCTCGAACGCGCTGGAGCTTTTGGTCTGCTCATTGAAATGGTGCCAGGCGACGTATCAAGGAGAATTACCGAGACAGTCTCCATTCCTACCGTCGGAATTGGTGCCGGAAATGGCTGCGATGCTCAGGTGCTCGTCTGGCAGGACATGGTGGGGCTACGGGATGGTCAGTTGCCGCGATTCGTCAAGCAGTACGCGGATATGAGAAAGGTGATGAGTGACGCTGCTCAAGCCTTTGCGAAAGACGTCGAGTCGGGTTCATTCCCCGGGCCAGATCATACTTTTTAGATCATCGGAGCTGTCAATGAACGTACTGCGCCAGAAGGCAATTGAGGGACTTGAGGAAGGCGATACTTTCGAAATCAAACGCACTTTTTCGGACGCAGATATCGTCCAGTTTGAAGCGCTATCACGCGATCACAACCCAGTGCATTCCAATGCCGAGTATGCGGAGGCCAAAGGCTTTGATGGGGTCATCACTCATGGCTTGCTGACGGCGACATTGATTACGGAGATCGGAGGGCAATTGGGGTGGTTGGCCTCCTCCATGAGTTTACGTTTCAAGCGCCCCGTTTACGTTGGAGATGAGTTGACCTGCGTGTGGAAAATCAGGGGGATTAGTGACGGTAATCGAGCGCAAGCCGAGGTGATCGTGAACAACAGTACCGGTCAGCCTGTCTTGCTCGCGGAAACGACAGGGTTCATTCCCACTGACGCCGAGAGAAAACGACTCGCATCAATGACGATTGATGAGACCTAGGCCTATCAAGGCGATACAAGAACACCTTTTGTAGAGAAGTTACCGATGCATGGCTTACTAAAATTCATTATTCGACCGGGAACGGAAATGGCAGGCGTCGGCTTTTTCGTTCTAGCCGCTTTCGTTGGTAGCGCAGCGGGAGTATTGCTGGCCTACAAAGTGTCGATCTGGGTGGGGTTGCCCTTTGCACTTTGTGCAACCCTGATGCTTCACCTCACCTGGCGGGCGCCGGGATTCTCTCGCCAAACGCCACAAAAATCGGGCCGTGGTAGGGCAAAGCATGACGGGACAGGTGGTGCTTCTGATCGGTGCAATCAATCCTAGGCCTGTTAAATGATTCGCCCGTTAATGCGCACGTATACGAATCGCATATGACTGCTTCTGGCCGATTGCTGCCGATTGCAATCTCCGCTTCCGACCAATCGCAAAGCTTAATTCAGATTTGCAGATTCTCCTGATGCCACTGCCAGGATTGCGCCATATGCGCCCTCCTCAGGGACATAGGAAACAAATCTTTCACTGTTATCTTTTTGCACCCAAAGGCGTCCACAGTTCTGGCACTCGTAGGCAGTCGACATTCGGCGAATGTAGAGGCTGGATATCCGGTCTTGCAGCTTGTCAGCAGCGCTGAACAAGGGTGAAAACTCGCCAAATGCATCGGCGATCGCAGCCTTGTCTCCGGACTCCGCCGCCTCTACCAGAGGTTTAAGTTCACGGTGCACCTCATCCCAAAATTCATTTTCTATCTCGTCGCGAAGCAGACTCGCCTTATAGGACAAGCCGTCGGTCTGATCGGTAATCACATGGCCACACGTGCAACCCAATTTACTCATTTTAGGTTCACCAACCTGATGTTCGATCACTCATTAAATGGCGGACAACTCTTAGTTACAACTCCTAATTGATCGTCCGCTTTTGGCCGATAGCGGCCTCTCACCTGCGCTCTGCGATGAAGAAGCGTGAGAAAGAGTTCGGCAATCGCTTCTTGGGAAAAGTCAGCTCGCATCTCGGACCTTGGGCGCTGATAAACTCCATTAGCCAATAGCCCCCGTCCATCCTTGCTCCTCTGACAAGCATCCAGGCATTAAGTCCAGCGGCCATTCTAAGCGTCCGTGAGCCCAGGCCTACAAATTCCGGTGCGCAGTGAAGCGCTGGGATATCATTCTGCCAGCTGTCGCTTGATGCCGGCGCACCTCGAAAAAGCATGGAGCCGTACACCAGTGCTATGTTGAGGGGGCTGCGGCATACCGCTAAGACAACCTTGAACCTTTAACGCAGGGATGCCATATGCCCCAGGTACCGCTCAGCAGGGGTTTCCGCCTTGTTCCGGAAGCCTATCAGAAGGACGACCTTCCTATAGGAGAACTGTTGCTTGCAAGCGCTTCGACTGACGTCAAGGCGTGGGAGCAGTTGTTCGATGAATACCGCGTGGTCATCCTAGCCGAAGCTGGCGCAGGTAAGACCTACGAGTTGGAAGGGGCCGCACGGCGACTGCAAGATCAGGGAAAAGCAGCCTTCTTCATCCGTATCGAAGACCTATCGGAGCATTTTGAGAATGCTTTCGAAGTGGGATCGGCAGAGGCGTTTATTAAATGGCTAGCGAGTTCCGACGAAGGTTGGTTTTTCCTCGATTCCGTAGATGAAATTCGCCTCACGGCGGTACGGATTTTCGAACACGCATTGCGTAATTTTGCCGGTCGAGTGGGGTTGGCCAGCAATCGTGCGCATATTTATGTATCAAGCCGCCCTTATGCCTGGCGCCCTCAGCGAGACCGCGCACTGCTTGAAGCGATTCTTCCGTTTCATGCTGACATGACCACGCTTGAGTGTGAACCAGATCAGCCCAGCATCAGCCTGAACGCAGACCAAGTCACTTCGCAATGGTTTACCGCGCACACCAACGAAGAACCACTCCCTGCACTCAACGTTTACCAGATGACCGCCTTATCAGTCGAGGACATCCGGGTTTTTGCCGAGTGTAGCGACGTACCGAATAGCTCCACGTTCTTGCACGAGCTAGAGCGCAGCAATCTGTTCACCTTGGCGCAGCTACCGTTCGACTTGCGTGACCTGATTCACGCGTGGAAAACCGGCCAGGTATTGGTGAGTCGGTTGACCATCCTGGAGGAAAGCGTTACCCGGCAGTTAACCCAAGCAGGGTGGAACGCTCCTTCGCTGACGCTGACACGTCTGAGGGACGGCGCCCAATTGCTTGCCATAGCGGTGGTCCTGAGCGGCATTGCTAGCGTGCGGTTCCAAGCTACAAGCACCGGTGAGGGCATCGATCCGGCGGTGCTGCTGCCCGAATGGTCTGTTGGGGAACGCGATGCTCTGCTCACCAGCGGGATTTTTGGAGAGCCAATTTACGGAGAGGTGCGTTTCCGCCATCGCGAGGTACGAGAATTGCTCGCAGCGCGCTGGATCCACCAACAGCTGGGTACCGAGACTAATCGCAACGAAATTGAGTCCTGGATATTTCGTCCGCGCTATGGGCTGACCGTGCTGAGTGCGCGCCTGCGCCCTCTCCTGCCCTGGTTGATTCTGTTCGACGAACGCATCCGTGAGCGTGTCATTTCGCATCACCCAGAAGTCGTCGTGGAGGGCGGGGACGCTGCGGCATTGCCACTCGCCGCGCGCGGGGCGACCCTGAAAAAGGTGATTGAGCAGATCACCGACCCGAGAGCGTCGCTCAGAGGGCTGGATAACAGTGCAATCGTACGAATTGCCACGCCCGAGCTGGAACCCTTCACGCTCCAGCTCATCGAAGAACACTTCGAGAATGACCGGGTGATGTTCATTTTGGGACGCCTGGTTTGGCAAGGAAAAATGACTAAATGCCTTGCGCCACTGAGCCGAATTGCTGCGGATCCACAACGCGACCAATATGCTCGTCTGGTAGCAGTGCGTGCAGTTGGGTGCTTGGCCGACAATGGGCGCTTTAGCGAGCTTTGGCGGGCCATTCTGGACAACGCGGGGGAAATCCCCCGCGCAGTGTTTGCCGAGTTGGTCGCTTATGCACCTCCACAGAAGGCCTCTATTGACTTCATTCTGGAAACATTCCCTCGCTCGGTGGGCTACAAGCGTTACGACTCCAGTGGACTCGCAGGCTATCTGACGGATTTCGTGAACAGCTTGGCTGGCTGCGAAGAACCCACATCAACCGATTACTTGCACGCCTTTGCCACCGGTTTGCTGACTTACCTGCAGTTAAAGCCGCATTTGGAGCATGGCGAGTGCGAGCTTTCGAAAGCGTATTACTGGTTAATGCCAATAGCCTTGCAATGCGTAGAGCACCTCATCGCTAAGCGGGCCCCAGCCGCCTTGTCCTCCACGACCCTGAGTGTTCTTGCGGCGGCCCCCGAGCTTATGCAGTGGCACGGTAGCGAACTGGGCGACATCAAAGGTGCATTGACGACCTTGGTTCCCGCGTGGCCAGACCTGAACGACGCACTGTTCTGGCGGTGCATCGAGAACTGCCGCACGCGGCAGGCACTCAGGAAGCAAAGCCTCAAGGACGATTGGCTGGTTAGCTGTTCATGGCACTTCTGGGCATTTGATGCGGACAGCTTCCCCAGAATGCTGGACTGGGTTAGGCATCGACCTTTAGAAGATGACCAGTTTGTTGCGCTCGCGAGGGCTTATCGCACCTTCAATGAGCATGACAAGCCTCCACTCTGGCGTGAACAATTGCTGGCCATTACGCATGGCCATGCAACTTTGCAGGAAGCCCTGCATGTACTGCTCAACCCGAAACCAAATCCCACCCTCATGCGTTATCAGGAACAGGAAAGAAAATACCGTCGCCAGCATGCGCGACAGCAAAAGCGAGAAAGTAACCAGTGGACGCACTTTGTCGAGCGCCTCAAAGCCAATCCCGATCTAGTGCGTCACCCGCCTGGCTTGCAACCGAGCGAGGTGAGTAACTTCCAGTTTCACTTGATGGAGCATATTCGTGATGGCTCAGGATCGTCCACGAAGCTTGATGGCAGTGATTGGCGCGCACTGATTCCTGAGTTTGGTCTGGCGGTTGCCGAAGCCTATCGCG
Organism: Pseudomonas sp. GW822-FHT03F04; assembly: GCF_058801405.1. NCBI lineage: Bacteria > Pseudomonadati > Pseudomonadota > Gammaproteobacteria > Pseudomonadales > Pseudomonadaceae > Pseudomonas > Pseudomonas sp. GW822-FHT03F04. The sequence continues at coordinate 360,124 of NZ_JBXANF010000002.1, read as the reverse complement.
AAGCAGCCATCGCTTTCTGGCGTGCCTACCGGCCGCAGTTACGCTCAGAAGGTGCTGAGCCGAACAGTATCCCAGCGGCGGTAATGTTTGGGTTGACTGGCCTCGTCATCGAACTCCAGAGCCAGGAAGACATTGCCAAATTGGACGCGCGTGAAGCGGAGTCGGCCTTGCGTTACGCCCTTTTCGAGCTCAATGGCTTCCCTCTCTGGTTTGATAGCTTATGCCGACAACATCTGGCTGAGGCGACCGCATTCCTGTACCGAGAAATCGAGTGGGAGTTGTCCAACACTCAGCCCAAGCAGCATCCTTTCTATGTCCTGCACGATGTGGTCTATCATGCGCCCGCGCTGCACCCGACGCTGGCACCCTTGCTTAAGCGTTGGCTGATGAACCATCCGGTACAGAACCTAGAGTGCCTGCGCTATAGCCGACGCATCATTGGTAGTGACATCTTACCAGCGGCGGAGATCGCCGGGCTGGCTTTGGACAAGATCACCGACCCAACGACACCGGCCGAGCAATTGCCCGCTTGGTACGCGATCCGTACCGACGCCGACCCCACATTGTCGCTCCCTGCCTTGAAAACAGCCCTGAGAAAGCTTTCCCCCGCAGCTGCCGAGCGGTTCGGCGAAGCCTTTAGCGTGGAGTTGCTGGGTGGACGACATAATGCAGTCCTTAGCATTGGTGGTTTCAACAGTCCAACTTACCTGAAGGAGCTGTACCTCCTGATGCACAGCATCATCCGGGTGAAGAATGACCTTAATCGCGCTGGAGGCGGGGTCTATTCCCCAACGGTACGTGATGATGCTCAGGACGCGCGCGAACGCCTCTTCGGCATGCTTCAAGAACAATCCGCTGAAATCACCTATCGCGCCATTCTCGAACTCGCCGAGAAACACCCGGTTCCGCATTTTTGCACATACATGCGTGCATGTGCCGTGCAACGGGCGACCACCGACGGAGATATGCAACCATGGCGCATCGAGGAGATCGCCCAAGCTGCGAGCCGACTTAATCGGACAAGCAGTCTCTCCTCCTCTGAACTGGAGGCCGGCTATGCAGTACGTTGAGCGACCAGCAAGTCCTCCAACCGTCCTCAGCTCCCCGAATGCCCAGGCATCGCGAAAAGCGATGCTGGAGTTCTGGCAGCTGGAGCCTCAGCGGCGGGCACAAACCAGCGTGCCGGCCATCAGTTTCACTCCGGCAGAACCTCAGCTGCTGGAATCGCTGGCCGACATGAGCGGACAGCGCTGTGTCTTCTGTGAAGCCAGTGCTGCGCTGGTCGTTCATCGCTTCCGTCCGCCAGGTAATGCGCTGCCAGTTACACGTTCCAGCGATGCGCATCTTTATTACCTCTGGCTCGCCGACGCGTGGCAGAACCTGCTGCCCATATGTCACGGCTGCACGCCAATTGAGCCGCAGTTTCCAGTTCGCAGAGCGCGCTGCCGACCACCAGCACTGGACCAGGTCCAGGCGTATGTCAGCAGTGGCGATGGGCTTTGGCATTTTGGCTCGCCCGAGGAAGAGCCCCTGCTGCTGGATCCCACCCAAGAGCGGCAGTTTGCCAAACACCTGATCCCCACGCTCGACGGTGAATTGCTGGCAGGCACAACGCGCGGCGAGCAAACCATTGCCATCTTCGACCTCAACCGCTCAGAGCGCCGCGATCAACGTTATCAGGTCTACCAAAGGCGCTTGGAAGCACTTCGCACGTGCGTGGTTTCAGGAGAGTTCAAGAACATTGACCAGCTGGTTGATTTCAAGAACCTGGAGTTCGGGGGTACTTGGTATTTGCTGCTCCGGCGCCTGCTTGAACATCTGTCGATCAAAGGCATCGGGCGGCACTTGGCTGTCGAGCGCGTGCGCCATGCCCTTTACAAATGGGCTGCGACCCCCGATGCCGCAGCACTTCTGGAACAGGCGCGCCACCTGCTGCAGCGTGACGACGCGTACCTTCGCGCCAATGGCACGCAGGTCAGGCGCCTGCCCCCGGCAAAAGACGCCGTGATTGCTATTCAAATTCGTAACTTTAAAGCTATTGAGCGCCTGGACCTCAGGCTTAACGAGCCATCGGCGAGCTCCCCGGAGAACCATGGAAAACTGACTCCTTCGTTGGTCATTCTGGGTGAAAACGCCACCGGAAAAAGTTCTATTCTGGAAGCCATTGCCTTGACCCTAGTCCCCACGGCGTTACGCAGCGCACTCAATGTACCCTGGGCTGACATGGTGATTGACCCTACTCAGCTCGGCGTTGAACAGTCGAGGGAGATGGCGCAGGCCCACGTTCGAATCGAACTGACCAACCAGCGCTGGGTACAGTTGAGTATCGACCAGCGGCAGCCCACCCACGACAGCGATCTGGGTAACCAGCAGGTCCCTGTCTTTGCCTACGGTGCTTTTCGTCGATTCGGTCAGACCAGCCAGCGTCCAACTGCTCATAGCCATGTGCGCAACCTGTTTGACGGTCATCCGCTTTCCAATCCCGAGCCCTGGCTAAGCAGGCTTCAACAAGATCGCTTCGACATGGTGATTCGCACACTGCGCGATGTATTGGCAATCGATGGTGAATTCGATGTCATTCAACGCATGCCGGTCACCGGCGCGTTGTGCATGGTCACCAGCGTGGCCGATCTGGACGGTTCAATACGCTTCAACCACACGCCGCTTCACGCCGTGTCCTCTGGCTATCGGTCGATGTTGGCAATGGTCTGCGACATCCTCAAAGGGCTGATGAGTCCGACAGTTTATCCTGGATTCGAGAATTTTCAGGCAGCCCGCGGGGTAATCCTGATTGATGAAATCGAGGCCCACTTGCATCCGCGTTGGAAGGTACAGGTGATGTCACGCCTGCGCGCAGCCCTGCCGAACATGACCTTCATTGTGACCACACATGACCCATTGTGCTTGCGCGGCATGGCAGACGGTGAAGTCGCGGTGGTACAACGCATCGCCACTTCGGAGGCTCGGCTGGACAGTCAATTCCCGATGGCCATCGAAAGCATCGCCGGCCTTCCTGCGGTGGCGGAGCTTAGGCTTGAACAGTTACTCACATCGGATTTTTTCCAGATGCTCTCCACTGACGACGCCTACACCGACCGCCATCTGGCCAATATTGCCGACTTGATGGCCAAGCGTAGCCGTGGCGACGTTCTGAGTACTGATGATCAGCAGATGTTGAGCGGCTTTCAACGCGACATCAACAGTGCCCTCCCTATCGGCTCAAGCGAGGCACATCGACTCGTGCAGCAGGCTGTTGCCGAGTATCTGGCCCGACGACGCGCCGCGAGTAGTGAGGCATTGCATGCATTACGACGTAAGGCCAAGGACGAAATCCTTGCCGCGCTGGAGGGCCTGTGATCATGCGCCAAGTCCAGCGTGCTCCTACTCCTGCCTCCCTTCAACTTGGGGCCGCCGGTAGCGACGAACTTGCCCGGCTACGCGTGCACCGCGCCACCCCCGCCCCGGTTGGCCAAAAGAAGAAGAGCTTCGAGTACACGGCCTACAAGGGTGACGATGTCCGCCGTGCTTTGGAGAAAATGTTTCACGGCAAATGTGCGTACTGTGAGACCTATTACGCCGCGTCGGCGCCGGTCGATATTGAGCATTATCGGCCTAAGGGGGGGGTAACCGAGGCAGCCACACATGGCGGCTATTGGTGGATCGCCATGCAGTGGGAAAATCTGCTGCCATCATGCATCGATTGCAATCGCAAGCGCGGTCAGGTGATCGTGACGGCTTCCTCAAGCTTGGCAGTATTGGCGGCCAGTACTTCTCCGTCGTTGACCCAAGCAGGAAAGAAAAACAGCTTCCCCTTAGCTGTCGGTGGGGTACGAACTACTGCGGAACGTGTAGATTTCTCCCAGGAGCAGCCATTGCTCCTGAATCCCTGCAATGACGATCCGGCCGCACATCTGCTGTACAGCGTTGACCCTGTCCACCCTACGGGATTGATCGTACCGACCGGCACACCAGCGCAGCAAGAGCGCGGTGCAGTCTCAATCCAGGTGTATGGATTGAACCGTCTTAAGCTGCTGCAGGATCGCAATCGCGTGCTGCGTAGCATGGAGTTCCTTGGCGACCTCATCATCGACTTGGCCACGTCGATTGACGCGCTGGAGGCGCCGGATGCCGCTCTTCAGCTACAAGGAACAGCCGCAGCCGGTGTTGCCACCCGGCTGCGGCTGTTACGTGACCGCATGCTACAGGAACTCAAGGCCGCAGCTGCGCCTGAAGCCCCCTATTCGGCAATGGCCAGGACTTGGCTGGAGGGTTTCAAGCGTCGCCTAGCCATCTGAGTCTCACCGCGGGCGTGCTGTGGCGGACTGACTAACTGCCCCGGCACACCTGTGTCTCCAATTGCAGCGACACTTTCGCACTGACTCAGCGTGCTAACAGCAAGATCACTAGCATAAGCCCGGCGAACAACAGGCAAGCGCTCGCCAGTCCCACCCGCTTGATCAATCGGTCCAGTTTGCGATCCAACCCCTGCATCTGACGTTCGAGTGTGCCGAGTCGACTGAAAGCCGCCTCACCATTGGATTGATTGGTATTGGATTCCAGGTCGGTTGAACTGCGATCACTGTGCGTGGCGATCAAGCTCCCGCCTGCCCCGGTAGAACCGATAGTGATCATCATCAGCAGCATCTTGACATTATCTGCCCAGTCCGAGCCTTCCAATGCTTGTTTGAATACCAAGTCGTAGGAAAATTGGATCATCACGCCATACGCAATCAGAAAAAAACCTTTGAGAAAGCGGTCGTCGCGGTTGTCGACTAAAAAGATGAAGACGGCAAAAGCGCCCATCAGGTACGCCATCGCGGATGCATCAATCCCGAAGAAGCGGTATGTAGTCCAACTCTGAATGACATTGAGCAACAGGGCCAGGAGCAAGCCCGGTTTGGTGGACAGCCAATGCCACCGGTTCTTTTTGGCAGAAGACAACGACTCAGCTCCAACAGTTGGCGGCGAGGAATGCCTGCCCGATTGATGAAAGGATCGAACGCCTTGAAAAGGATGAATGGAGCATTTTCTGAATCACCCACGACCTTTCACTGAGCGCCGGGGGCGGCTGGCCAATGCCTCAGCACGAGCTTCGGCAGCGACTGCACGCTCACGCGCTGCGGCGAGTTCCTCGAGCACCGCCTGCAATGCAGCTTGCAAGGAACTAACTTGTTCACCCGCGTCCCTTACTTGTTGCCGAGCCTGCTCCAGCTGCGCGGCCGATGACTGGGCTTGGCTACGCACGGCCTGAACCTGCTCGCGGGCATCGGCCAAGGTCAGTTGATGCTCTTCCGTACTCCGCAGGGCCTCGCTGAGCCGGCCCTGGGCATCCTTGAGCTGCGCACCCAACGCCTTGCTTTCCTCACGGGCTCGATCGATTTCGCGATAGGCGCGGTCTTCGACGTCGCGGGTGTAGCGCTGCTGTTCGTCTCGTGCCCGCTCCGTTTGTTCGCGACTGTCGCGCAGCTGTTGCCGGAGCTCAGACAACTGGTGGCAGCTGTCGTCGCGCTGTGCTTGGAATTCATCGCGCTGGCTGCGCAGGTCATCGATCTGCGCCTGGCGCTGGGTCAGCAACTGCTCTAGGTCAACCAGGCGGGTTTCCGCGCCTTGGCGCGCCGAAACGGCCACAGCGGTGCGCTGCCGTTCCTGAGCAATATCCAACCGGGCACGGGCCTCGAGGGCAACCAGCTCCTCGCGCTCCTCGCTCAGCACCTGGCGCTGGCTGGCAAGCGATTGCTCGGCGGTGCTCTGAGCCAGGGTGAACGCCTGCTGCCAGATGGCGATGAACGCCCGTGACACTTCGCCCGGCAGCGCCGGCAGGCGGGTCTCACCGTTCAGTCGCTCGGCCAGGCGCGTCCACCACTGATCCAGCAACCCGCCGACTCGCGCCGGGCTGCCGCGTCCCAGTTCCAGGCGTACACGCTCCACCGTCGGCCGTTCACCGCGGGCCAGCACCGCGTCCGCGGCGGCAAACACCTCGTGCTCCGGTACCCCTACTGCCATGACTCACCTCGGCGTATATTGGGTCTGATAATTAAATGTTATCCGACGTTATTTTCTAGATATTGGAATTATCATACGTTGAACGTATTAAATATTACAGATCCGTTAGCGTTGGTCGACGAACCACCGCTGGACCCGCAATCCTTGGCGCTCCACGCCCAGGAAGCCGCGGCGGCGTTTATCGCCGCCGGCACGGCGGTCAACACCGTACGCAGCTATCGCAGTGCCCTCGCCTACTGGTCGGCCTGGCTGCAGCTACGTTATGGCCGGGCGCTGGGCGATGCGCCCCTCCCCGGGGCCGTGGCGGTGCAGTTTGTCCTCGACCACTTGGCGCGGCCGTTGGCCGACGGCGGCTGGAAGTACCTGTTGCCGACCAGCATCGACGCGGCGCTGGTGGCCGCCCGGGTCAAAACCAAGCTGGGTCCGCTGGCGTTCAACACCGTCAGCCATCGCCTAGCCGTCTTGGGCAAATGGCATCGGATCAATGAGTGGGACAGCCCGACCGAAGCGCCGGCGCTAAAAACCCTGCTACGCGAGGCACGAAAAGCCCAGTCGCGCCAAGGCGTGAGCGTGCGCAAGAAAACCGCGATCGTGCGCGAGCCGTTGCAGATGCTGCTCGCCACCTGCGACGACGGCGTGCGCGGCATTCGTGACCGCGCCCTGCTTCTGTTGGCCTGGAGCGGAGGCGGTAGACGCCGCTCGGAAGTGGTGGGCCTGCAAATGGACGATGTGCGCCGACTGGATGCCGACACCTGGCTGTATACCTTGGGCACCACCAAGACTGACACCGGCGGCATTCGGCGTGAAAAACCGCTGCGCGGGCCGGCGGCCGTGGCACTGGCCGCCTGGCTGACGGTGGCGCCGGCCGAGTCCGGTCCGCTGTTTCGCCGACTCTATAAAGGCGGCAAGGTCGGTAAGACGGGATTATCGGGTGACCAGGTCGCACGCATTGTCCAGCGCCGGGCGAAGTTGGCGGGCCTGGAGGGCGATTGGGCAGCACACAGCTTGCGCTCCGGCTTTGTCACCGAAGCCGGGCGCCAGGGCGTACCATTGGGCGAGGTGATGGCGATGACCGAACATCGAAGTGTCGGTACGGTGATGGGGTATTTTCAGACGGGCTCCCTGTTATCCAGTCACGCTACACGTCTACTGGAAGACGGATAAGTCAGTTGCAAGGTGAACGCTGTGAGTCGCTGCAAGCGGGTCTGTCCGGTTGTCGCCGTAACGCCGCCTCTGCAAGCGTGCAGCATGATGTCGAGCCTCCCGCCACTCCAGCGACACACGGGTTCGCTTGAGGCAGCATCGGCGAATCAATCACCTCGCGTGAGTCGGACCTCTCCTCTCGCGCTCGGATGATCATTCGCCGTCGACGCAGGGACAGGGTTTGATTCCGCGCTACGGGACGTGTTCCCACCGCCCCATTGCCCACACGTTGATCCGGCAGAGCGTCATTGCGCAGCGGGCGACGCGATGATCGCTTGCAAAGACAGGATCAGCGGCGAAGCGTTATTCATCGCGCAATTCTGCCGCTATTGGCCCTCCCCCTGCGCGAAAAAGCTCAGGCCCAGAGCATGGCCCAAGGGAACGGAGGCGAACCACCGCGAGTGGGATCACACCATCCCCAGGTGCCTGGCGCAGCTGCCTCGAAACTTACGCAATCGCGTTGTGCCTGGCGTATCCAAGGCCGTACCTGTTTACTGAGTTTGTCCCTGCGGTTGAAATCGCTGGCAGGCTGGCTGGTGAGCAATCGGAGTAGCCATGCCCGTTCTTGAAGCACGCGCCAAAACAGCAAACGGTCGTCCGCCCTCCATTCGCGTATCCAGCCCCTGTTTTGCAGACGCCGCCTGATGCGGTGCAGGCGGCGCAGCCTCTGCCGGAAGCCCGCAGCAGAAGCCGGCCAATCCGCGAGCGGACCAAGTTTTCCCTGACGGTTGGCTTCCTCCAGAACGTCGTAGATCGCTACCGGGTCTAACTGCCCGGGCAAATCCAGACACACGCAGAGCAGATAAGCCGTGAATGTCCGGCGCAACCATGCTTGCCAGACACGATCGGCCAGACGCTCGCTGCCAAGTAACGCAATCAGCCCCGACAAACGGCGCCAATGCGGCGCGCCGCACAAACGCTGCAGGCGTGCGACGGAATAGTATTTGAACGAGCGACCATTCAGCCGCAGTTGGGCGGCCCAGCAACTCGTGTCTTCCTTCGGGTGCACCAAACGCTGCAGCAAGGGCCAGAGAGGATCGTCCAGTACGGCTCGCAGGATGGGAAAATCTTCAATCAGGGCTGCGCGCAGCCTGCTCCTCGGAAAACTGCCGGTAAGGTAACCGGGCCATTTGTGATTCAACGTGTCGGGTATTTCCTGGCCAGTACGACTCGCCCACCACGCCCCTCCCCAGCGGGAAATCCCCTGCGCCGTGGCTGAACAGCCAGCGGCATCGACCAATGTGTGGCCAAAGAACATGGCCCGAAGTCGACGAACATTCTTGATATACGACATCAGACAAGCTCCTCTGCAGGGTGCCACTACTGCCTACACCATCATGGCCTCTACAGTGGATTTTTGTCGAACGGCAGCCGATCACCCTTATCTACAAGGTCAATGCGAAAACTTTTCTGAGGTTGAAACGCCCGAGATAGGGCTATTGGTGTTGCGGTGTGGGCAGCGATTCTGGGTTAGCGAACGGAAAAGAAACGTTAAATAATATAGACAGTGCAATCCACCTAGACCCTGAACGCATCAGGAGGCTGGAAATGTTCGCCAGTATCAACACCATGCCCTGCGATCCCGTCCCCGCCATCCCTTGGCCACACGCTGGCCATCGAAACTTCTCAACGACATTCCCTTCACGAAAGAACCGACGTTCGCTTCGATGCGGGAGCAGGCTGCAGGCCGACTTTTGCGTTTGCCTGGAACAGGAAACGCACGTTCAACGGTATTGGGCACAGCCTCATGTGTTCAACTGGGTGGACGGTGCGAACAAATACCGCTACACCCCCCATTTCCTGGTGGCGAACGGTGAAGGCGGCGGGTACTACTGCACAATCCAGACTGAGGCCCCCGGTGTAACTGCGCAGCACGGCGAAACCCTGCTCGCTTTTAACGCGTTGTGCCGTGAACAGGGCTGGCAATTTCGTCTTATAGCTGCCGCCGCCGTTTATGCGCCGAATTTTTCCACATTGCAGAAATTGTATCTGCGCAGCTTGGACGCCAGCGCCGAAGAATCTGATGTGTACCTGCAGCTCCTGCCAGGGCTGGTTTGGCCTGCCACCATCAGAGAAGTGTTGAGTGCCCTGCCAGCGTCCTCCCTCGCGGCCCTCTGTTACTGTTTGTTCTCAGGACGGCTGCTGGCCGACCTGAGTCAGGCTCTGACCCTGGACCTGATCATCCAAGGCCCATACCCGGATGACGACGGTGTCTGAGGCGCCACCGCTGCCGGTTACCGGCGCTCAGTATCTGATCGACGGCATCGTCTATGAGGTCATAGAGGTCGACGACGAGCTGGTAACCCTCTCGACACTTACACACCTGCGCGTTATCTGCCTGCCCTTTGGATCGTTCATGAGCGATCTTAAGCGTCGCAATATCACCTTGTTCGCCGATAAGCCGGGGCGTGGGTCCAACGCCATCGCTTTTCTGTTCCCAGAAGACCCCAAGGTGATCGAAGCCAAACGCAAGTATCGTTACATCCGCACCGTGCTGGGCGAACTTCACAACTGCCTTCCCCAAGAGGCTACCCAGGCAATCATCGAACGGCTCGCGAGCGAAACCCACGATCCCCACCCTCCCGCCTACTCAACGCTGTGCCGCTGGATCGCACGCTTTCGCGCTAACGGTTGCGATGAATTTTCTCTGTATAAACAGCCGAGCACGAGGCCTCGCGGGCGCAAACTTTCGGCGGAAATACAGGAACGCCTTGAAGCGCTCATTAACGAGGAATACGAGACGCGCAAGGAGCGCATTACCGTCCAACGTATCTATCAATTACTGGATGGTTTTGTGCTACAGCTCAATCGACAACGCGCAGCGTTCCTGCAACCGCTGCTACGCCGCCCCTGCCGATCCACCGTAGTGCGCGCTATCGCCAAGCGCTGCGGTTACTCCTCGGATCGTGCGCATCTCGGAGCCGAAGCCGCCAACAAAAGACATCAGTTTAGCGGTGAGCAGGCTAGGCCCAGCGCGCCTTTGGACGTCTGTGAAATTGATTCTCACCCCCTAGACATTACTGTCGTAGATCGGGAGTACAGAGTGCTTGGCAAGATCGCCTACGCGACCGTCATCTTCGACCTGAACACGGAAATGGTGGTCGGTTGGGAACTATCGCTGACGTATCCGTGCGCGGAGAAAACATTGCGAGCGCTTCGTATGGCGGTCGAGGCAGTCCCCGGAGAAGAGTATCAGCGCGGAGCGATGATACTGCTGGTCAGCGATGGAGGGCCCGAGACAAAAAACAGCTGGATTGCCATCTTTGTTGATCGCTTGGGCATCAAGTGGACGCTGCCGCCGCCGGAAAGCCCAAATACGCGGGCACGCATTGAGCGTTTTTTTAAGACATTCGAGTCGTGGCTGCATGAACAGTACGGCACGACCCATTCCAATCCTGATGCATGCGGAGACTACGATTCGGCTCGCCACGCCTGTTACACCATTGAAAATCTGGTGGACTATTTTCGCGAGTGGCTGGAGGACATTTACCACAATACCAAACATCGGACTCTGCATATGCCGCCGCGGGTGGCTTGGGAGCGCGCGATGCAGAACCAGCTGCCACCGAGAAAGTTTTCGCCCGAAGCGCTGGATCAGCTCTTTCGCGGCATTGAATATTCCGCCCTCGCCGGCAACCGCGCCGCATTCTTCAAACTGACCTGGACCGGGCCAAACCTGGGCAGAGTCAAGGCCAAACTCCGCAAGGGCGAAAAAGCAATCTGCTTCTACGATCCAACGAATCTCGGGAAGATTTGGGTCGCGGCGCCCGCTACTCCGCGCGATTTGGTGCCGGCTTGGGGCACTAAGGGTGCCTATCAAGAAGGGCTGACGCTCTCCGAGCATCAGCTAGTCCAAGCCAAACTTGCTGCTGACAGTAAAGAGTTCGATGACGGGGCCGCACACCTCGCGTTGTTGCATCTGCGACAACGCATGAGTAAGGATCACGATTCGTTCATGGCGAGCAAACGCAAGAGCCTTCGGCTGAAAAAAGGGAAAAGCGTTGGCGCTGAGTACCCTCGCCCCGAGTTGAACGATGTCGACGATCCTTGGGATGACGACACCACAGGAGTGTGGCGGGTGGATGGAGCATGAGCGCCAATCCGCAACGCCAAAGCCAGGTACTCGAGGCGCTCAAGCTGTGCGTGGTGTGGCACCCAAACTTTGCCCAAGCTCATCAACTGGTACGAAAAAGCATCAGCACAACCCGAGATCGACAAGCAGCAGCGTCGATGATGCTCATCGGAGAGACAGGGGTGGGCAAGTCCACTTTGTGCAAAAAGATTGAAATGGAACTCAACACCGATGAGGAACACGATACCCGCTGCAGCCACGTTTTGACCACACCCTGCCTGCTTGTCGAGGTGCCGCCAAATGCCACTATCAAGACGCTAGCGATAGAGCTACTGACAAAACTTGGCCTGGAGAACCGTCGCCAGCTTGAGCGCATGGGTACTGCGTCTCTGGATCGGCTCATTTTTCAACGCTTAATCACCCAACAGGTCCAACTGATTATCCTTGATGAATTTCATCGAATTCTTGATCAGGGCGCTACCGCAACAAAAAAAAAGGTATGCCGCTGGGTAAACCAGATCCTGAATAGGGCAATCATACCGGTAATGCTTGCTGGATTGCCTGAGATTGAAACGCTGATTGATACCATCGCAGAGCTAAGTGATCGATATCCCTACCGTGCGCGGCTGAGCTACTTCAATTTTATAAATAAGAGGGCCGTCGCCCAATTTCGAAAAATACTCGAGCTGATTGATCTCAACGTCATTGAAGTCGCCGGTTTTACCGAGCGCGTAACCCTCGTTCAAGATCTGCTGTTCAAGGCCATTTGCTTATCCACCAACGGGAATTTTCGCCATCTCAACATACTTTTGAATGACAGCCTGAAACACGCTTTACAGCGAGAAGACAACAAACTCACGCAGGAGGATTTCGCCTGCGCCGCAGAGGATCTCCACTTTTGTCGACCGCGCAACCCATTTCGGCTCTCTAGTCAAGAGTTAAACGAAGCTCTAGGAGGGTGTGATGCGTGAGCTCTGTTATATACCCAAGCCTACCGAGTTCGAGGGACCCAGAAGTTTGTTAATGCGTATGGCGCATTATAATGGGTTCGGTACAGTGAGGCGCATGTGCGCATACTTTGCTGTTTCGCCTGATCGTTGGATCGACGTGCTCGGTCAACACTCGCCATTGCTCAAGATTGTCGACAGAGAAGCCCCATTGTTGGCTGACGGCCTCAGGAATGTTTTTTACAACGTAGACCCCAGCAAAGCACCCTGTATCAAGGCAGCCGATATTCATTTATTGCGCGGAGCATGCCCGCGCACGTATTACTATTGTCCCCAATGTATTGAGATGTCTCAATCCCCCATCTTTCATGATATTTGCGATATCGGAATGTGCTTGTTGCATGGTTGGGCATTGATTGCTGGTTGTCCTAGCTGTAGGGCCACAGAGGACTGGTACGATGCTCAGCTGTTTCACTGCAAATGTGGTTTCGAGCGTAGAACGGCCTGCCGGATGACCGCCAATTTTACACCTTGTCTGCTCGACCCATTTGGCTCCCCCCAGGTTGTTGAAGGTGTTCTGCAAAAGCATCGGATCGCCAAAGTGTGCGCCGCTCTGTGGGACGCGCGTAGAAGCGATGACAACCATACATATTGCGACCTTCCTTTGAAAGTCATCGAGCACATTGATATGACCGTCGCCGCCCAGGTAGAAAAATACCCAGGCTTTATTAAATCGTTGCATCGAGCACCGTGGATAAACTACGGTTCTGCTTCTGTCGCTTGGCTTGCCGATCGGGCAGTGAGCCGGTTCTATATCGACAACCAACCATGTTCCGATGATTGCTGTCGATTTGCCACAATAGACCGTAATAACGCAAGGCGGGCGATTTTTGACAATGGACTGTTGTTTGGTGAAATGTCTGCTGATTGTAAAATTTATGACTGGATGGAAAGACAGTCTTCGTATCTATACACCTGCCCGCCACGCTGCGAAATCATCCGCCGCCTGAACGCCAAATACTCTGCCGTTTCCGAACTTTACTCCACAAATCCGGATGGTGTTACCGAGGATGAAGTTGCCGCACTGCTAAGATGCCCATTGTCAGCGGTCAACGCTTTGCTAAGGCAGGGGTGGCTAAAACGGCTTGACGCAACAGGAAAACTCCAATCACCTGTCCACCACGTTTTTGATCGACTTATAACTGAACAGTTTTCCAAACATCACGTTCTTCTGCATGAGTTATGCGATATCTTTGATTTGCCAGATTATCTATTGATCAATCTCATGAATGCAGCGAAATTGCAAGGAACCTTTCTATCCATGGGGTCGATTTTTTTTCCTCGCGCTCCGGCTTTCGCACTGCTTAGCCAGCTTAAAAGCCGTGACTCACCCTGCAAAGTCGTTGAGCCAAGCGGTTCATTCGATAATTTCGAAGAAATTCAATACGCGCTCAAGAAAATTGAAGACTTCCAAACAACTCACGCCATGCGCATACGAGCACAGAAGACACGATATTTTCGCTTTGCCAAGTAACTAATGTTCTTGAAGAGAGTAGCCAGGAATATTTTACGTCACCAATCCCTAGAGCCCTTACTCTCGACAATCTGCAGTAAAGCGTGCCAAGCGTCTTGTGCTGCGCGTGAAAGCTGCGAGAGGCAGAGCTAGCCTGGCTTGGCTCACATTTGAAGACGCAGATGCTCTGATTCTCAGAACTGAAGAGTAAAGTTTCTCATTTCAAAAAAAATAAACTAGCTAAGCTCATGAATCTGCGTGGTCGGGTTCTCATTTCTGAAGAATACCGACGTAAGGCGCTGGTTCGACAAGCTCGCTTCTGGCGTCCACTCTCACAACGTGCCATGTCCTTCGTGTTCATGGCGAGGCATTCAATGAAGCGGCTGCCGATGAAGTTGATTCAGTGCCGTTTCTCTTCAGGTCAACGTGTACCGCTGCTCGTGCAGACCGGAGTTTCCATTTGCCTAGCAGGCTCTCAGCGATGCCGTCATCGGCCAGATGACAAAGCGGCGTGCCGGCAAGCGCCTGGTCTACCGTCTCGCGTTTGAATAATTCGGGAAAACGTCGTCTGGTCATGGGTCACGAATACTCCTTGCGGTGGATATTATCCACCTTAAGTCGTGTCCGGTATTAGTTGACCGCTGCACTTCCCAGTTTCTCCGACATATAACTCACCCTCCACTTCTTGGTTTTTAGCGTGGACCTGCAATAGGGATTGCGGTAATGTCCCCTTTTTTTGCGGGGACAGATTCTAAAATGAACGAGCCTAAACGGACTTGGATTTACCTTGTGGAAGGGAAGCTTGTTCCTGTTAACACAGACCGGCCTTCTGGCAAGGGGCGCTGGCCAGTACCTAGTATCGATAAAAGTCTGCTGGTGATGGTTCTAGAAATGAAACAAGGCTTAGGGGACTGCAAAGTAGTGAGTCTAGGGCCATCTCATTTGGATTCTTTAAACGATGAGTGTGTAAATTTAGCCTTCGGAGTCACACCTCAGAACTTCAATCCCGACTTGTGGAAAGAGCTGCCAACAGAAGTCAAGAACTTTATTAAGAAAAGAATTCGTCAGGCGGAAAGCAATGTTGCCGATCAATTCTCACAGGTTTCCAATGAGGAAATGTTCACAGGTATTTTTTTTGGCGCAGTTAATAGCAACTACGAAGAGAATGGTTGGAAGGTGAAGCTCAATTACGTGGAGTTCTCCAAGCAGACGAAGGAATCCAATACGGGAGCTGATTTAGGAATTGTCCTGGATGTGACTGATGACATGGGGCAGAGAGCGTATAAATCGATTTGGCTTCAAGCGAAAACGTATGATTCCATACCGAGGAATTTATTAAATCTACCACGACTGGAATCACAAATCGATCTTATGCGTAGCTTTACCGATGCGTCATATGCGTTGCTTTATAATCCCGACGGAGTATTGGTCGCACATCCAGATACCCCTGATGTGTGGGTCGGACTGGATGATCTTTTAGACCGTGCCATGGCTTGTAAAGCCGGCGATCCAAGTACACGGTTACTGGGTAACACGATGAATCGTAGTCATGTCCTGCAAGTCATGATTGATAAGGTTTACTCAAAAACAAGAAGCGATGTAACACCTGGAAAACTGAAAACCGGCTCTAAAAATACAATGAAGCTTAAACGCTAAGCGCTCGATATGTTCAACATTTAACCCTTATATGTTTCACGATTAAAACTCATGCAGGAGTATGGCATCTGCAAACTTGATGCCCTATTTCAATGATTAGAGGATTTGATGAGGATCGGGGTATCGCTCATCCTGTCTCCTCGCCTGCCCCGCCAATCTCAATTTCGCTCATTGGAATTGAGGGGGCGCTACGTGCGAAGTGCATCAACACGCCCATTTGAAGTCTTGAAAAGCTCCTGCCGCCGGTAATTCAGCCACAACAGCTTGAACATATCGCCTGGCCGTTTGTAACGAGGCTGCGTAGCTGATCCCGGGGCCCAAGGCATCCACGATGGAAAAGACGTCCTCAAGGCCGCAGTCGAGGATCAAAGTGACCGGGACATAATCACTTGTCAGGTTTCGCATCCGACGGTTCAGTGGCAAGCCATCACAGGGCAAATCGATCAGCAACCAACTGCGATATTTGAAGCGCACGCTTACATCCTTGAGCATATCGTTCCACTCCATGACCCGACCTCATCGACTGGCAATCAATACTGGAATTGCGTTATTGAGAGAGAACGCCACCAGAAACACGGCCAGGCCTATGTCAATCTGCCGGGTGTATTTGAGAAACAGCGCCTTTATCGGGCCCTGGCCGAAGAGCAACGACACCAGGGAATACCAGATGACTTCGAGGGTTGAGCACAACACGACCACCAGCACTTTTTCGATGTCGGTGCGTGGCGAGGACAGGAAGCCGGCGTAGATGCTGATCATGAAGGCGATCGTCTTCATGTTGCTGATGTTGGTGATGACTCCTACCCGATAAGCCTTACTGAAGCTGGTGACGCCAACAGCGGCGCTTTCGGTGGTGCCAGTATTTTTTGCCAGCACACTTTTGATGATGCTGTAGGCGATGTAGAGCAGGTACGTCGAACCACACAAGGTGGCCACTTTGGAAAAGGCCGGGTACTCATGCAGCAATGCTGCCAGTCCCAAGAGGGATATGGTCGAGAAGAACACCCCTACAGTGCAGATGCCCAAGGTCGCGCCAAGCCCAGTGGAAACCGAGCCCAGTGAAGAGAATCGACTGACAATGATGAAATTCGGCCCGGGGCTTATTACCGCCAGTATGTAAATCAACGCCGCTGTGAACATAAAACCTCCTTGTTTGAGCAGCAGTCTTTCCAGACTGCTGCCGGGTGGCATCAAGCCAATGCTTGTACCGGGGCCTCGATCTGAGCCAATTTATTCTCCAGGGCGGAAAGAATGTGTTCCACCCGCAAGGAAATCAGGCTGAACGAGCCCGCATCGCCCAAGCCGTGGGAGCTTTCGCATAACCCATTGAGAAACACCGCGGGCAAGTCATCCAGAGGCGTCAGGCTGTAATCGCGATTGACCACCAGGGCCCCGTGAGCATCGGCGCGAAACTGGCGATGATGAGGCGCGAGCAACGGGGGATACAGCTCACCGTTTTCCTTGGCCGCAATATCCTTGAAGCCCGTGGCGAGCACCAACGCATCCAGAGCAAGGGTTGAATGCGTCAGCTGATTGACCTCCCTGAGTGCCAGTTGTACCTGGCCCGATGTATCGATGTGCGCCTGCTCGATGGCGATGTTATTGAGGATCTTGATGCGCTGCTTGCCCTGCAGTTTTTCTTCATGGATGCGTACGTACAGCGCGTTGATGACATCTTCATCGGCAGAGCTGTAATTGGTGCCCCGCAATTGCTTGTCCAGCCGCGATTTGGCTTCTGGTGGAAGGTCAAAGTAGTAGTCGATGAATTCCGGGAAGTACACCTTGTCACTGAACGGGCTGGTGTCCTTGAGTCGAAAGCTGAAGCTTCGATGTAACGAATAAACCTCTTTGTCCGGGAACCTGGCAGTCAGATCAAGGACGATCTCCACCGCGCTCTGGCTGGAACCCACCACGCCGATACGCTGCACACTCGGTGGCAGCTTGTTGATGTGCTCCAGATAATGATTGAGGTGGAACACTCGGGGCCCGGTCAGACCTTCGAAAACTGCCGGGATATTCGCCGTACGCCCGGTGCCGAGTACCAGGCTGCGCCCATAAACGAATCGTTGATCGTTATAGGTGACCTTCCACACCTGCTCTCCCTTGAACAGAAGCGGTTCAACCTGCTGGACGAACGCCGAAGATTCGACATCGCCGAGAAAATGGCTGGCTACCCATTTGATGTACTCGGCATATTCCCGGCGTAACGGATACGTCAGCGGCAAGTTGAGGTAGTCGAACAGGCGACCGGTTTCTTTCAGGTAGTTGACGAAACCATAGCGGCTGCGTGGATTGCGTGGCGTAACCAGATCCCGTAAAGGGTTGTTCTGGATATCCGATCCGCTGAGCAGCATTTCATCCTGCCAGTCCGGCGTCTGCTTGGCGTCCAGGAAGCGATAAGTCAGCGCTGATGCTGACTCTTCGAGGCCGATTGCCAACGCAAGGTTGGAGGGGCCGAAGCCAATTCCCACAATATCGAAGACAGTATTTGACATGGAAAAGCTCCTATCCTTGGATTTGCTTCAATGGAAGATGATAATAGTGATACGCGGTGTTTTCGATAAATCCAAATCGAGTGTATAGGTTTCGTGCTCGTGGATTATCGTCTGCGCCTTCGATAAATAGTTGTTTGGCGCCTGTTGTCTGCGCAAATGTTTTTGCTGCATTCAATAACGCCAGCCCTACTCCCTTCTTGCGCTTTGACGATTCGACATATAAGTCATTGAGTATCCAGAGGCGCTCCAGTGTGACACTTGAGAAACTGGGGAATAGTTGGGTGAATCCAATGACTTCGTTATTGACTTCAGCAACAACAAAAATTGTTTCGCCCAGAAAAAATCGCTGTTTAATAAACTCCAGTGAGCGGACCAGATCGGAGACTTCACCATAGAACTGGCGGTATTTGTCCAGCAATGGCGCAATCGCCGCAGCGTCGTCGAGGGACGCATGCCGAGTAATGATTTGATCACTCATGATGCGGTCACCTCGGCAAAGGCTTGCTCCAGTATGTGCAAACCCTGAGTGATCTGCGCGGGGGATATTGTCAGTGCCGGCAAGAACTTGAGCACCTGGTTGTCGATGCCTGAAGTTTCAATGATCAGCCCGCCCGCGTAGGCCTGTGCCGCAACTCTCTGCGCCAGGGACTTGTCATCGAACTCAATGCCTCGGAAGAACCCGCGCCCTTTGAGGCGATTAGGCGCCTTGCTCGCAAAGTCCCGGGATAACGCCAGCAGCCCTTGATGCAGCAGGTCTGCCTTGGCGCTGAGCTCCTGGGTAAAACGGGTATCGCTCCAATAGTGATCGATAACCGCCTTGCCCGTGACAAATGCCAGGTTGTTGCCGCGAAACGTGCCGTTGTGTTCCCCCGGCTCCCATACATCCAGATGGGGCGCCAATAAAACAAGGGACATGGGCAAGCCATAGCCGCTGATGGATTTGGACAAGGTCACGATATCCGGGGTGACACCCAGGGCCTCAAAGCTGAAGAAGTCCCCTGTGCGGCCGCAGCCTGCCTGTATATCGTCGATGATCAACAGAATGTCATTGTCATGGGCGATACGTTGCACCGCTTGTACCCAGGCGGCCGAAGCGCTGTTCACACCGCCCTCACCCTGCACTGTCTCGAGTACGATGGCCGCTGGCTTATCGATGCCGCTACCGCTGCGCAACATCTTGGACAGGTACAACGAGGTGTCCAGGTCGTCGCTAAAATACTGGTCATACGGCATGAACGTCACGTTGTTCAAGGTGACCCCGGCCCCTGCTCGCTTACGCGGGTTACTGGTCAAGGCGAGGCTGCCCAGGGACATGCCGTGGAACGCATTGGTGAATGCCACGATATTCTGGCGGCCGGTGTACTTGCGGGCCAGTTTGATGGCGGCCTCCACCGCATTGGTACCGGTAGGGCCGGGAAACTGTACTTTGTAGCGCAAGTTGCGACGGGCCAGGATCTGCTCATCGAACGCCGTCAGGAAGTTCTTCTTGGCCGTAGTTTTGAAATCCAGGCCATGGGTAATGCCATTGCTCTCGATATAGTCGAGCAGCGCAGCTTTCAAAACCGGGTTGTTATGTCCGTAGTTCAGAGCCCCCGCGCCGCTGAAAAAGTCAATGAACACCTGACCTTGTTCACTGGTCAAGGTCGACCCTTCAGCGGTGTGAAAGGTGGCAGTGAAGTCACGGCAGTAAGAACGAACGTTAGACTCTTTAAGCTCAAATATATCCAGGGACTGTGGCGTGGCAGGTGCAAGGTGGGGAAGTGAGTAGTTCAGCGTAGCCGTCATGTCAGGTACCGTTTATCAATCCAATTGAATGGACTTCCAACAGGCATAGCGATTTCCCAGTGGCCATGTAGCGAATGCTGAGAGGTCTATCATCCGTGAAGTCCGTGTACAACTTTCATCCGTTGAAACATGACCCGCTCTGTTGGCCAGCAGGAACAATGACGTCTTTCGCTTATTAAACTATCAGTAATTCGTGAACAAACGACCAACTATAAATTCATATGCTTATTACTGGTTCTGTGAAATGCCCAAACATACAAATCAGTAACCGTGATGAGGCGTTTTTGGTCGGCAGAATCGCCCGTCGCTCGTTTCAGGCTTGGGATTGGCGGGAGGCAAGAGCGTTGCGCGGCGTGCCGGGGGCGTTGAGTAAAAATTGTCTCAGATGAAGTAAATTTCTCGATTTTTTTGGTTTTCGTTGCAGTAAAGAGCTTTTCCTGCACAATTCCCGACATTGAAATTCGATCCGAGATTGACTGATGTCCCTGACTCCCCAAGACGAACGACTCATCAAGGCGCTGGCTTTGGCCATCGTTGATCGCCCCCGCGCGACGCTCAAGGAGCTGGCTGAAGCCGCTGGCGTAAGCAAGGCGACGCTGCACCGCTTTTGCGGCACCCGTGACAATCTGGTGTTGATGATGGAAAGCCATGGTGAGACGGTTCTCAACCAGATCACCACCTCGACCGACCTGTTGAATGGCGATCCGGTGCAAGCCCTGCGCGGTTTGGTCAATGAGCATTTGGCACATCGTGAAATGCTGGTTTTCCTGCTCTTTCAGTATCGCCCCGACACCTTCGCGAACACCGATGAAGGCAAACGCTGGCAGTTCTATCTCGATGCCCTCGATGCATTTTTTCTGCGCGGCCAGCAATTGGGTGCGTTCCGTATCGATATCACTGCCGCGGTCTTCACCGAGCTGTTCCTGACCATGATTTTCGCCATGGTCGATGCCGAACGCCGCGGGCGTGCCGCCAGTGCCAACTCGGCCAATGTCGTGGAACAGATGTTCCTGCATGGTGCGGCCAATCCCGTCCGTCCTCAATAACGTTCCGCCAAGCAAAAAAAAACCCGTGACCTCTCGGTTCACGGGGCTGAATGGCTGGACGTGCCAACCCAAAGGAGCTGTTGTCAGGACTTTTCTGGCGACCAGCCTCCGCCCAGCGAGCGGAACAGATCGACCAGGGCAATCTGTCGCTGGGTGCTGACCTCGATAAATGCCGTTTCGTTGACGAAGCGGGTGCGCTGGGCATCGAGGTAACGCAGGTGACTGTCGATGCCGCCTTCATAACGCGCCTTGGCCAGTTTCAGCGTTTCGCTACTGGTGTCGGCCAGCGCGCGTCGGGCCGCCTCTTCCCGGCGCAAGGTGTCGGTGGCGGCCAGTGCATCGGCGACCTCGCGAAACGCCGTCTGAATCGTGCCCTCATAAGCCGCCACCGCCGAGTCCTTACGGGCTTCGGCCAGGCTCAGGCCAGCACTGTTGCGCCCGGCATCGAACAACGGCAGCGACAGGTTCGGCACAAAACTCCAGGACCGCGAGCCTCCGTCGAACAAACCGGACATTTGTGCGCTGGATGTGCCGAAGCTGCCGGTCAGGCTGATGCGCGGAAAGAACGCCGCCCGTGCAGCGCCGATGTCGGCATTGCGCGCCTGCAATCGATGCTCGGCGGCGAGAATGTCCGGACGGCGCTCGATCAACGTGGAGGTGGTGTCAGGCGCAATGTCCTGAACCAGCATCGGCTCCGTCGAAAGCCGTTCAGGAATTGCTTTCGCTGCATCCTTGGTGCCGAGCAACAACACCAGCGCGTTAAAAGCCTGCTGTTTCTGCCGCAGATTGCTTTCCTGTTCGGCGCGCGATTGTTCCACCAGTCCCAATGCTTCCTGATAGTCCAGCGCTGTCGCCGTACCGTTTGATCGGCGCTGGCTGATCAGTGCAAACGAGTACTCGCGGCTGATCAGCGTTTGCTGAGTCAGATCCAGGCGACGCTGGGCGCCATCGTGAATCAGATAAGCCTGACTGACTTCGGCAATCAGGGCGATCTGCGCGGCGCGGGCCGCCTCTTCAGTCGCCAGATACTCTTGCAATGCAGAGTCGCTAAGGCTCTTTACCCGGCCAAACAGATCCAGCTCGTATTCCGGCAGCGACACGCCGACCTGATAGCTGCTGACGCCCCCCGCCTGGCCATTGCTGGCCAGATCCGCCGGCAGGCGCTGACGATTGCCGGATGCACCGGCATTCAGGCCCGGCACCCGGTCCGCCCGCTGGATACGGTATTGCGCCCGCGCTTGTTCGATATCCAGAAGTGTCTGGCGTAAAGAGCGGTTGTTGTCCAGCGCGATCACCACCAGGCGACGCAGTTCGGGATCGACGATAAACGTCTGCCAAGCTAGTTGGTTAATCGGACTGCCCTGCTTGGTCGACTCCCCCGCCCAGTGCTCCGCAACCGGCGCAACAGGACGCTCATAAGTCGGTGCCAGTGAGCAACCGCCCAGCAGCATGGCGATCACCAGCGTAGAGAATGCTGAAATACGCATGGAATCACTCCTGAGCCAAAGCGGGTTGTTCGATAGGTGCGGGTTTACTGCGCAACCGCGACAGCACCCAGACAAAACAGATCGGTACGAACAGCACACCCAGCAACGTCGCGCTGAGCATCCCGCCGATCACACCGGTACCGATTGCACGCTGACTCGCGGCCCCTGCCCCGGTGGCCAATGCCAGCGGCACCACACCGAGAATGAACGCCATGGAAGTCATGACGATCGGACGGAAGCGCAGGCGCGCGGCCTCGATGGCTGCATCGCGCAGGCTGTAGCCCTTCTCCCACAGCTCCTTGGCGAACTCGACGATGAGGATCGCGTTCTTCGCCGCCAGACCGATGATGGTGATCAGGCCCACCTTGAAATACACGTCGTTAGGCATGCCGGCGACCATCACCGCGAGCACCGCACCGATGGCACCGATTGGCACGATCAGCATCACCGTCAACGGAATCGCCCAGCTCTCGTAGAGCGCCACCAGCAACAGGAACACCACCAGGATCGCCAGCGCGAACAATTGCGTCGCCTGACCGCTGGAGACCTTTTCCTGATACGACAGCCCCGTCCATTCGTAGCTGAAACCCGCCGGCAATTGCGCAGCGATTCGTTCCATTTCCGCCATGGCTTCACCGGTGCTATAGCCCGGTCCGGCGTCACCGACGATGCGGATCGATGGATATCCGTTGTAACGCACCACTTGCACCGGACCTTCCTCCCAGTGAGTGGTGACGAAGGCGCTGAGCGGCACCAGATCGCCCGCGCTGTTGTGCACGTACAGCTTGAGTACGCTTTCCGGGGTCATCCGATCACCCTGCTCGGCCTGCACCACCACACGCTGTTGGCGGCCAGCGTTGGTGAAGTCGTTGATCACTTCAGAACCGAACGCGGCGGACAACGCACTGCTGATCGACTCGAAACTCACACCGAAGGTGCGAGCCTTGTCACGGTCGATCACCACCCGCAATTGCGGCGACTCGGCCAGACCTTCCATCATGGCGTAGAGGATTTTCGGGTTGCCGTTGGCCTGACCGAGCACCTGGTCACGGGCGGCGAGCAAGGCTTCACGACCCCGACCGGCACGATCCTGCAGGCGCAGCGCAAAACCACCGGAGTTGCCCAAACCGTCAATCGGTGGCGGCGGCACCGCCATCACGGCGCCGTCGTTGGTCACGGCAAACTGCTCGTTCAGCGCCATGACCTCGGCCATCGCCGATTGATCTTCGCCACGCTGCGACCAGTCCTTGAACACCGGGAACGCGAGTGCCGCGTTATCACCCATCCCGGAAAAGCTGAAACCCGAGACCAGGAACATCGACTGCACCGCATCACGGGACGCGAGATAGCGTTCCAGTTGTTCGCCGGTCGCTTCGGTGCGAGTCCGGGTCGCGCCCGGTGGCAACTGGACGTCAACGATCATGTAGCCCTGGTCTTCCACGGGCACAAAGGATTCCGGCAAACGCAGGTAGAAGTAACCGAGCATCGCGATAATGCCGACGTACACCAACATCATGCGACCGGCACGCGCGACCAGCCCGCTGTTCAGGATCGAGTAACGCTCAGTGAGTCGGGCAAAGCCACGGTTGAAGGCGCCAAAGAAACCGCGCTTTTCATGGTGTCCTTGCGGAATCGGCTTGAGCAAAGTGGCGCACAGTGCTGGTGTGAACGTCAGCGCGAGGAAACCCGAGAACAGAATCGACACCGCCAGCGAGACCGAGAACTGCTGATAGATCACCCCCACCGAACCGGACATGAACGCCAGCGGCATGAACACCGCCGACAGCACCAGGGTGATACCGATGATCGCGCCTGATACCTGCCCCATGGCCTTGATCGTGGCATCGACCGGCGACAACCCTTCTTCCGCCATGATCCGCTCGACGTTCTCCACCACCACGATGGCATCGTCCACCAGAATGCCGATGGCGAGCACCATGCCGAACATGGTCATCATGTTCACCGAGAAGCCCAGCAGGTACATCATCACCAGTGTGCCGAGCAGGCACACCGGCACCACAATCGACGGGATCAACGTGTAACGGATGTTCTGCAGGAACAGGAACATCACCAGGAATACCAGCACCATCGCCTCGATCAGGGTGTGAATCACCTTCTCGATGGCGACATCTACGAAACGCGACGTGTCGTAGGGAACGGAATATTCCACGTCGTCCGGGAAGTACGTCGACAGTTCGGCCAGGCGTTCTTTTACGGCCGTTGCGGTCTGGATTGCGTTGGCGCCGGGCGACAACTGGATCGCCGCTGCCACGGCCGGTTTGCCGTTCAGACGCGAGTTGAAGTTGTAACTCTCCTGACCGATCTCCACTCGGGCGACGTCGCCCAGTTTGACCGTCGAGCCGTCCTCGTTGGCGCGCAGAACGATGCGTGCGAATTCTTGCGGATTATCCAGCGTGCCTTTCACTGCCAGCGTGGCGGTCAGTTCCTGTTGGCTGCTGGTTGGCGTGCTGCCGAAACTGCCGGCCGGCACCTGCACGTTCTGCCCGCGAATCGCGGTGCTCACGTCATCGATGGACAGTCCATAACCCACCAGCTTCTGCGGGTCGAGCCAGATGCGCATCGCGGCTTCAGAGGAGAAGAATTGCAGCTTGCCGACGCCCGGCACCCGCCGTAGTTCGTTGTTGATGTTGCGCGCGGCGTAGTCGCCCAGCGCGGTCGTGTCGGTGTGCTGGGAGCCTTCCTTATAGTTGAGCGCATAGATCAGCAGGAAACCGGCACTGGCCTGCTCCACCTCCAGACCTTGGGTGAGTACCGCTTGCGGCATGCGCGACTCAGCCTTTTTCAGGCGGTTCTGCACGTCGACCTGGGCAAGCTGCGGATCAGTACCCGGCTGGAACGTCACCGCAATTTCGGCGATGCCGTTGGAGTTGTTGGTCGACTCGAAATACAGCAGGTTCTTGGCACCGTTGAGCGACTCTTCAATCACGTTGGTGACCGAATCCACCAGCACTTTCGCCGAGGCACCGGGGTAAGTCGCTGTCACCTTGATCTGCGGCGGCGCGACGTCGGGATATTGCGCCACCGGTAGCATCGGAATGACCAGCAGGCCGGCCAGAGAGATGAACAACGCCACCACCCAGGCAAAGTTCGGGCGTTTGATGAAAAACTTGGACATCGGGAAATCCTCGCGGCGACGGCGCCCTTACTGTTTCGACTCAGACGACTGAGCCACGGCCTGGGACTGACCCGGTACGACCTTGGCCCCCGGTTGCAGACCGGCAAGGCCACCAACGATCACTTGATCGCCCGCCTTCAAGCCTTCACTGATCTGCCAGCGCGATCCCTGCATGGCACCGGTGACCACACTGCGTGATTCGACCCGGTCATCTGCGCCGACCACCATCACTTGGGCGCCGCCATCGCTGCCCCGCTGCACCGAACGTTGCGGCACGAGAATGGCCTGGCTGTCAGTGCCCTGTGGCGTACGCACACGGACATACATGCCCGGCAACAGCACGCCGTCGGTATTGGCGAACTTGCCGCGCAACGACACCTGCCCCGTGCCGCGATCCACGGCGACATCGGTAAACATCAGCGCACCCTGACGCTCGTATTGGGTGCCATCGACGCGAATCGACAGTGCCTTGTTGTCGTCGGCGGAGAGTTTTCCGTCCTTGAGCGACTCGCGCAGACGCAGTGCATCGGCGGCCGACTGAGTAAAGTCGACATACACCGGATCCAGTTGCTGAATCCGCGCCATCAACGTCGCGTCCCCCTGCCCGACCAATGCCCCTTCAGTGACCAGTGCACGGCCGACGCGGCCGGAAATTGGCGCGGTTACCGAGGCATAACCGAGATTCAACCGGGCGCTTTGCAGATCGGCCTGGGCCGAACGGGTGGCTGCCTGAGCGCTGCGCAGGTCAGCCATGGCGCTGTCAAAATCCTGTTGGCTGACCGCCTCGATCTTTACCAGCGGTTCATAGCGCTTGACTCGCGCCTGAGCCTCAAGCGCAACAGACTGAGCGCGAGCCAGCTCACCTTCGGCCCGCGACAACGCTGCCTTCAGCGGTGCAGGATCGATCTGGAACAACAGATCCCCGGCTTTGACGTCTGCGCCCTCTTCAAAACGCTTCTGCATCACGATGCCCGGCACCCGAGCGCGCACTTCCGCAACGCGCATCGGCTCCACCCTGCCCGGCAGCTCCGACGTCAGCGCCAAAGGCTCGGTTTTCACGGCCACCACTTCTACCGGGCGCGCCACTTCCGCCACCGCCGCTTGTTCACTCGCCGGTCCACACCCGGCCAACGCAATGGCGACTGCCAGCGATCCCGCCATCCCTACTGCACGCAAATTGCCCATAACTCACCCAAGGCTTGATCGAATTTGGCGCGAATGCTACGTTTCAAATCCCAATGAGTCAATAATGTCTCATGTGGGTATTTTGTGAATCTTATATGAACACCGCTCAAGGCCTCTGATGAACTCGATTTCCCATGATGAACAGATGCTCAAGTCGCTGACCCTGGCCGTGGCCAACCGGCCGAGGGCGACGATGAAGGAGTTGGCGCAACTGGCTGGCGTGAGCAAGGCCACCCTGCACCGCTACTGCGGAACACGGGAAAACCTGACCGCAAAACTGGAGGAGCACGCCGAGGGCACGCTAAAGCTGATCATCGACAACGCCGGCCTGCAGCATCTGGAGCCGCTGGAGGCGCTGCGCCGATTGATTCGTGAACACCTCGCCCACCGCGAGTTGCTGGCCTTTTTGATGGCGCAATACCGTCCTGATTTTCTCGATCTGGAACAGGGGGGCAGACGCTGGCTGTTTTATCTTGAGGCGTTGGACGGGTTCTTTTTGAAAGGCCAGCAGGCAGGGCTGTTTCGCATCGATATCACCGCGGCGATCTTTACCGAGCTGTTCATATCGCTGGTCTACGGCCTGGTGGATGCCGAACTGCGCGGGCGCGCGGCTCATGCGGATTCGGCGCGGACGCTTGAGCGGATGTTTCTGAATGGGGTGTTGGCTGCTCGTCTACCTGCGCCTTTCTTGATCAGCTAATCAATTTATAAATCTCGGAAACCACCTGCATCGTAGCGTCTTCGATCGTTCCTTCATTACGGCACAAAGCCCAGCCATGATCGGCAGCCGCTTGCTCGAACGTCTCTGTACACGCGACATGCTCAGCGTGCTTCTGGATCACAGTACCGCCCAGTCCTCTGGATCGTGCCTTTGCCCTGGCCCATGAAATATCCGGCGCGGTGACGACGCCGACATGCAGGTCAGGCACCTGCACGTTTCGTTCGATGTTCAACTGGAGAATCTCTGCAAACGGGACGGTTTGGCGAAACGCGGCGTCAGACGGATACCAGCGATCGATCAAGATAATGCTGCCCACCGGCTGTTCAGTCAGCACGTGCCGGGAGATCCAGCTACGGCTATCAGCAAAGCGCTGACACACCGCCCACTCCAGATCCCGGGAATGATTTCTGGCAAGTTCGTTGACGAGGGCCATGGTGGCACCCCGGTAGGGATCGCTTTTTCTCTCGCAAAGTCGGATGACTTTCTTGTTGTCGGCCCTCAGTACTGCCGTAACGGCTTCCAGTAATGTGGTTTTGCCGGTTCCTTTTGGCCCATCCAGAGAAATAAACAACGGACGATTCATTCTTCACGCAACGATTGAGACATTGATGACCACTCTATCGTCATTTCTGCAATTCAATCAGCTCATCCCTGCCTTTTGCCTAGACTTGCTTCCCGATGATGTTCGCCAGACCTTTTGACTGCCAGGGAATCACTTAAGGAGTCACCCCATGTCAAAGCTATATCCCGGAATTGATCCTGAAGGGCTTGTCGAGTACTCGGTGGTCTACACCGACCGCTCGCTCAACCACATGTCGCAGTCATTTCAAGCAGTGATGAAAAACATTTCCCAGACCCTGAAACAGGTCTACAACGCCGAGGCGGTTGCGGTGGTTCCGGGCAGCGGCACATTCGGCATGGAAGCGGTGGCGAGACAGTTCGCCACCGGCCAGCAATGCCTGGTGATACGCAACGGCTGGTTCAGTTATCGCTGGAGCCAGATCCTTGAGACGGGCAACATCCCGGCGGCCGCTACGGTACTGAAAGCCCGACCGGTCGAAACGGGTCGCCAGGCGGCCTACGCCCCGCCCCCTCTGGACGAAGTGCTGGCAGCCATTGCGGCGCAGAAGCCGCAGATTGTCTTCGCCCCCCACGTTGAAACCTCATCAGGGATTATCCTGCCCGACGAGTACCTGCGGGCCGTCGGCGACGCCGTGCATGCAGTGGGTGGCCTGTTCGTCCTGGACTGCATCGCTTCCGGCACGCTTTGGGTTGATATGCTCGAATGCGCAGTCGACCTGCTGATCAGCGCACCGCAGAAAGGCTGGAGCGCCTCCCCTTGCTGCGCTCTGGTGATGTTCAGTTCTTTGGCTCTCGAGCGCATCGAGCAGACGCAAAGCAGCAGCTTCGCCTGCGACCTGAAAAAGTGGCTGCAGATCATGCAGGCCTACGAACAGGGCGGACATGCCTACCACGCGACCATGCCCAGCGATTCTCTCGCGCGGTTCAACGACGTGATGAAAGAGACGCAAGCCTACGGTTTCGAAAAGGTCCGCGACGACCAGCAGGTTCTGGGCGATCGGGTGCGCGCAATGTTGACCGGCAAAGGCTTCAAAAGCGTGGCCGCAGTCGGCTTTCAGGCCCCAGGCGTCGTGGTGAGCTACACCGATGATGCCGATATCAAAAACGGTAAGAAATTTGCCAACCACGGCCTGCAGATCGCCGCCGGGGTGCCGTTGCAATGCGACGAACCGGCCGACTTCCAGACCTTCCGTATCGGTCTGTTCGGACTCGAAAAACTGCACAACATCGAGCGGACGGTCAGCACGCTTGAGCAGGCACTGGATGAGGTGATGGCTAACTAAGTCCTCGTCTCGCCCGCAGCAAATACCGTTTCCGCCGATCCTGTTCGGCGGAAACCATCAAGCCGCGAACAACCTGTCATAAATTCCATATCTGCTGGCAAATAAAAGACTTCCCCACCATTTCAATAGTCCCTGAGGACCAGCGAGGACAAGGCCAGCGTCGATTCGTCGCACCATTGAGCGCAAAAACCCCTTTCATTCTGAATTAGTGATTTAACTAGGTAGTTACCTAACGATATACTGCCCGCCTCATTTCAACGGGACATTCAACGTGAAGCAGAGTCAACGCCTCTCGGGCATATCAACATTCATTCTGGTCGGGCTCGGGGTGATCATCGCCCTGCTCGGCCTGGCACTGGCCGCTGGCGGTGTGAAATTGGTCAGCCTGGGAGGCTCCTGGTACTTCCTGGTGGGTGGTTTGGTCATGGCCATTTCCGGCCTGCTGATCGCACGTCGCAAGCCTGCCGGTGCGTGGCTTTTCGCCGCGTTTCTGCTGGGAACGGCAATCTGGGCCGTGAGCGACGCAGGCCTGGTGTTCTGGCCGGTGTTCTCTCGTCTGTTCATGTTCAGCGCCGTGGGCCTGGCGGTCGCGCTGGTCTACCCGATGCTCAAGCGCGCCAACGGTGGCGTTCCGGGACGTGGTGCGTACGGCATTGCCGCTGTTCTGGCTGTTGGCCTGGCCGTGGCGGCCGGCAACATGTTCGTCGCACACCCGACGGTCGCCCCTACCGGCACCGGCCCGGGCCTCACTCCGGTCGAACCGGAAAAGGCGCAGAAAGACTGGGCGCACTACGGCAATACCGAAGGTGGTAGCCGCTTCGCCGCGCTGGACCAGATCAACCGCACTAACGTCGGCAAGTTGAAAGTCGCCTGGACCTACCACACCGGCGACATCGCCGAGAGTGACGGCAATGGCGCTGAAGACCAGCTCACCCCGCTGCAGATCGGCAACAAGGTGTTCATCTGCACCCCGCACAACAACCTGATCGCGCTGGATGCCGACACCGGTAAAGAACTCTGGAAAAACGCCATCAACGCCCAGTCGAAAGTCTGGCAGCGTTGCCGTGGCATGGCCTACTTCGACGCCAGCGCTGCGGTCGCCAAACC
Source organism: Pseudomonas sp. GW822-FHT03F04 (assembly GCF_058801405.1). NCBI lineage: Bacteria > Pseudomonadati > Pseudomonadota > Gammaproteobacteria > Pseudomonadales > Pseudomonadaceae > Pseudomonas > Pseudomonas sp. GW822-FHT03F04. The sequence continues at coordinate 329,903 of NZ_JBXANF010000002.1, read as the reverse complement.
AGCCAGCTCGCCAGTGACCGAGACCCCGGCCGCTCCCGCCGCCAATTGCACACGCCGTCTGCTGACCAACACCATCGACGCACGTCTGATCGCTGTCGATGCCGACACCGGCGAGTTCTGCCAGGGTTTCGGCAACAACGGCCAGGTTGATCTGAAGGCCGGTCTGGGTGATGTTCCGGACAGCTACTATCAACTCTCCTCCGCGCCACTGATGGCCGGCACCACCGTCGTCGTTGGCGGTCGCGTGGCCGACAATGTGCAAACCGACATGCCGGGCGGCGTGATCCGTGGTTTCGATGTGATCACCGGCGCCATGCGCTGGGCGTTCGACCCGGGTAACCCGCAGGATAAAAAGGCGCCGGCCGATGGCAAAACCTATGTTCGCAGCACGCCGAACAGCTGGGCGCCCATGTCCTACGACCCGGCAACCAACACTGTCTTCCTGCCGATGGGCAGTTCTTCCACCGATATCTACGGTGTCGAGCGCAGCAAACTCGACCACACCTACGGCGCATCGATTCTGGCGCTGGACGCCAACAGCGGCGAAGAAAAGTGGGTCTACCAGACCGTGCACAACGATCTGTGGGACTTCGACCTGCCGATGCAGCCAAGCCTGATCGACTTCAACAAGGACGGCAAAACCGTGCCGGCGCTGGTGATCGGCACCAAGGCCGGGCAGATCTACGTGCTGGATCGCGCCACCGGCAAACCACTGACCGAAGTAAAAGAAGTACCAGTCAAGGCTTCGAACATTCCGAACGAACCTTACTCGCCAACCCAGCCAAAATCGGTGGGCATGCCGCAGATCGGTGCCCAGCACCTGACCGAATCGGACATGTGGGGCGCCACGCCATACGACCAGTTGCTGTGCCGGATCGACTTCAAGTCGATGCGTTACGACGGTCTGTACACCGCGCCGGGCACTGACAAGTCCCTGAGCTTCCCGGGTTCACTGGGCGGCATGAACTGGGGCAGCATTTCCACTGACCCGGTGCACGGTTTCATCTTCGTCAACGACATGCGTCTGGGTCTGTGGATTCAGATGATCCCTTCGCAGAACACAGGCGAGGCAACCTCCGGTGGCGAAGCGCTGAACACCGGCATGGGCGCCGTTCCACTGAAAGGCACGCCTTACGCGGTGAACAAGAACCGCTTCCTGTCGGTGGCTGGTATTCCGTGCCAGGCGCCGCCGTTCGGCACCCTGACCGCCATCGATATGAAGACCCAGAAAGTCGCCTGGCAAGTGCCGGTCGGCACCGTTGAAGACACAGGTCCCCTGGGCATCCGCATGCATCTGCCGATCAAGATCGGTCTGCCAACCCTCGGCGGCACGCTGTCGACTCAAGGTGGTTTGATCTTCATCGCCGGCACCCAGGACTTCTACCTGCGCGCCTACAACAGCGGCAACGGTGAAGAAATCTGGAAAGCACGTCTGCCGGTCGGCAGTCAGGGCGGCCCGATGACGTATGTGTCGCCGAAAACCGGCAAACAATACGTGGTCATCACCGCTGGTGGCGCTCGTCAATCGACCGATCGCGGTGACTACGTAATGGCTTACGCCCTGCCGTAAACCGCTGCGCCCTCCTTTACTTCACTTGTGCGCGACACCTTCGGGTGTCGCGTCGTTTCATGTCCTCAGCTTTGGATTTCAGCAATGTCATTGGCTGTTCGCTTTTCTCACTCCAGCATATTCACCGGCGTGCTGCTCGGTCTCACCTGCGGCACTGCCCTGCCCGCTTTCGCCGATTCCGATTCGAACGTGTTCACCCGCAACACCCTGACCGGCGACTGGGGCGGCCTGCGCCACCAGCTCGATGAAGACGGCATCAAGTTCACCGGTGATTACACTGGCGAAACCGCTTACAACGCCGACGGCGGCCTGCATCGCTCGGCCCGTTACTCGCAGAACATCAAGCTCGGCGCACAGTTCGACCTGAGCAAAATCTATGGTGTGGACAACGCGGGCAAGGTCCAACTGACCATCAACGACCGTCGCGGCAACAGCGCCTCGGAAGACCTGGTCGGCAACCGTCTGCCGATCCAGGAAAACTACGGCGGCCTCTACACGCGCCTGACCGAACTGAGTTACGAGCGCACGCTGTTCACCCCGGCACTGAACGTCAAACTCGGCTATATGGCCATGGGCAACGACCTCGGCGGCCTCGACAGCGGCATCCTCTGCAATTTCATGAACGCCGGTTTCTGCGGGCACCCGCTGAACATGTCCGGTGGCAGCGGCTGGACCAACTACCCCAATGCGCACTTGGGTGTGCGGGTCAAATACGACCTGTCGCCGGAATGGCAACTGCGCGTCGCCGCGTTCAACGTCGACCCCGAAAGCAACGGCAACTCCAGCCGCGCCTGGCACCTGGGCCCGAAACACACCACCGGTACTGTGGTACCTGTCGAACTGGTTTACAAACACGCAGGCACCCTGCCTGGTGAATACAAACTCGGCTACTACTACGACAGCTCCGACGTGAAACGCATCGGCAGCGACAAGGAAGTGTCCGGTCGCGGCGGTCATTACCTGCTGATCGATCAGGCGGTCTGGAGTTCGCAATCGTCCGAGGGCCGCAGCCTGCACGCCTTCGGTCAATACTCGGCCGCCAGTGAAGCAGCCTCACCGTTCAGCAAGTGGTACGGCACTGGTGTGGTTCTGTACAAGCCGTTCGAAGGCCGCCCGCGTGACACCATCGCCCTGGGTTACGGTCGCGCCGTGCAGAACCCGCGCAGCCGCGACGTGCAACAAGACGCCGCGCTGGCCAACGGCACGCCGCTGTCCAACCTGGACAGCTCCGAGCAACTGATCGAACTCGGTTACGGCTACCAGGCCACCCAATGGCTGACCCTGCGACCGAACGTGCAGTACATCATCGAGCCGGGCGCGTTTTCCGGGTAGGACATCGACAATGCACTGGTGTTCGGACTGCAGGTGAAAGCAAGTCTCTGACCTCGGCGCTGTCAGCGTAACGATGCCTTGCGGGCCACGACATAAGACTGACTCAAGTCCGTGGCCCAACCATCGAGCACACCCTTGACGTTATCGGCCGTCATCACCTGCTTGTCGTTTTCCAGTGGAACGCCTGTGCCCTTGCGAACGACCTTCGCCACGACCTCGCCGGTCGAACCATCCTCGAGGGACACTTCAGTGGCGATTTCACTGTCCTGATCACGAATGCCGGCAGCCGTACTGACGCCGGCCGCGACCAGGGTGACGGGCAGCCATTCATAAAACCGCAGGCCTTGGGTACTGGTGGCGACCTGCGTGATGGCTGGCCTCACAACCAGTGTGTTCGGGCCGGGCTTCGAAGCCAATGGCAGTATTTTTCCCAGTTCTTGCCTCAGGGCCGCGTCGTAGTAGCCGGTCACACCCGACAGAGTGCTCTGCGGAATCCTTCCAGTCGGCTCGACCTTCGGGTAAAACTGGCTTGGCGCCAGATAGACCCGTGTGTAGCGACCACTCGCCAACGCCGGGCTGACCCAGCTCAATATCGTCTGCCCCGAGGGTGTCTGCTGCTCCTTCAGCGTGCTGTAGTCGTTCAAAAAACCGGAATACATGTCAGGCGCGACCTTTTTATTGCTGCAGGCCGAGAGGCTCAGGCTGGCTGCGAGCAACAGCGCCAGTGAGTGATGGTTTCTCATCAATGCGTTTCCCCTGCGGCCTGAATCTGGCTGAGCGGGGTATTTTCAGAACACTCGATGCGCAACTGGCCGTGGGTCATGATCCAGTGAATGAATTCGGCGGTGGGAATGGAGTGGATGTATTCCACCCAATGGCTGTCGGCCGGGCTGAAGCGCTCGAAGTAGCGGCGCATGACGAGCTGGCTCTGGTCCTGGGCGATCCCCAGACAGGTTTCCTGGAAAAAGATCGGCGCATTGAGAGCGCCGGTATTGGTGCGCTGGGTCAGGATCAGTGGACGCACCGCGCCATGCCCCTGAGTGGAATAAGCGCTTTTCATATCCTTCATATGAGCCCCCTTGGATGGAATGCCGGCAGAGTGCCCGAGGTTTTTTGCCCGAGGATGTCTGGCTGATGTCCGCACCGAAGGAATGTTGCTCGATTGAAATATATGACCCCGCCTTCGAAATGGTTTTAGATGCCCTCTTTTGATTCATGGATCCTGCAAACGTGAGCAGACTGCTGATCGTCGATGACGACGTGGAAATTCTGTCCCTGCTGAAGAAGTTCTTCGTTCAGCACGCCTACGACGTCGACGTGGCACCCGATGGCCAGGCCATGTGGGCCGCCATCGAACAGGCGCGGCCGGACACGATCATTCTTGACCTGATGCTGCCGGGTGAAGGTGGCTTGAGCCTGTGCCAGAAAATCCGCGCGCAGATGGGGATCCCGATCATCATGCTCACGGCCATGGCTGAACTGAGTGACCGGATCGTCGGCCTGGAGCTGGGTGCCGACGATTACCTGACCAAGCCCTTCGCGCCCCAGGAGTTGCTGGCCCGGGTGCGCGCATTGCAACGGCGCGCCGGCGAACAAGGCCAGCGCACCAGCGAACCGGCGCGACCGGTCATGACCTTCGCCGGTTGGCACCTGGACATCACCTGCCGTGAACTGCGCTCACCCGAGGGGGTGATGATCCCGATGTCCGGCGGTGAGTTTGATCTGCTGCTGGTTTTTCTCGAGCATCCCCAGCGCATCCTGACCCGCGAGCAACTGATCGACCTGACCCATGGCCAGGGACACGAAGCCTTTGACCGCAGCATCGATGTGCAGGTCAGCCGGCTGCGGCGCAAGATCGAACCGGACAGCAAACGCCCGGACCTGATCCGCACCGTGCGCAATGGCGGCTATATGTTCACGGCCAAGGTCAGCCGTTCATGATCGGCCGACTCTTGCGGCGCGACACCCTCAGTCGCCGGATTGCCCTGACCATCGTTGCGGCGATGATCGCCTCGCTGATTCTCAATGCGCTGTTTGTGCAGGTCGCGGGTATCTGGGCTCGTCCTCCCATCGAACGAACCGGATTGCTGGAGCGGATTGCCGCGAGCACCCGCGTGATCGAGGCGGCACCCGCCCAATTGCGCCCGCAACTGGCGAGCGCGGCCAGCAGTTCGACGCTTGAAGTGTTATGGAATGCGCAACGCAGCCAGTTCAATCTGCCCGGGGACGGCGAACCGGTCGAGACCGGCAAGGTTCCTGCGCTGCGACAATTGCTCGGTGATGACCGGGAAATCGAAGTATTCAACCCCGACGACTGGCCGCCAGGCAGTGCGCAGGCGCATTACGTCGCCCTCGTGCCTTTGGCCGATGGCAGCTGGCTGACATTCACGCCACCGGAACGAAGCTGGGGACTGAGCCTGGATGCCCGGATCGCGGTGATCATTGCTCTGGGACTGGTCGCGACGTTGCTGGTGGCCTGGATTGCCACCCGCCAACTGGCCAATCCGCTGCAACGTTTTGCCGGCGCCGCAAGGCGTTTTGGCGGTGATTTGAACGCACCGCCCATCGAGATCGAAGGGCCCCACGAAATCCGCCAGGCCATCATCGCCTTCAACACCATGCAGGCGCAGATCCAGCATTTCATTGGCGAACGCACCCACATGCTCGCGTCCATCTCCCATGACTTGCGCGCGCCATTGACCCGGATGCGCCTGCGCAGCGAGTTCATGGAAGACCTCGATCATCAGCAGAAACTGATTCGCGACATCGAAGAAATGCAATCGATGATCAACGCCGCCCTGGCGTTTTTCCGCGAAGGCACACAGCTGGAACAACCTACTGCGTTCGATCTGTCGGAGCTGCTGCAAACCGTCCTTGACGATTACCGCGATCAGAACCTGCAAATCGACTTCAGTGGCCCGGCCCACATGGTCTATGACGGTCGGCCACTGGGCATCAAACGGGTGATCGTCAACCTGTTGGAAAACGCCGTGAAATACGGCGAACGTCCACGTATTGCACTGAGTCGCAATGCTCGCTCGATCTGCATCGAAGTCTGCGACGAAGGGCCGGGGATTCCCGAAGAGTCGCTGCAACGGGTGTTCGATCCATTCTTTCGCCTCGAAACCTCGCGCAACCGTGAAACCGGCGGTGTCGGGCTCGGCCTCTCGGCGGCCCGGGCGATTGTTCGTGAACAGGGCGGAGAACTGACCTTGAGCAATCGCCGAGGCTCGGGACTGGTGGCGAGGGTTGAATTGCCTGTTGTCGATTGAGGCTGTCACGTATCCGTTGGCGCTTGTGCCGGGGCCGGAAACCATTTTTCCTTCGGCACGCGTTTTTCTTCTTCGGGGTCACCCAGATAGTGCGGAGACATGATCTGCACGCCGTATTCGTTGAACACATCCTGAATATTGGCGTGCAGCATGCTCAGCAACACGGCACGCGGACGAGGCTGACTGGGAATGGCCTGCGCCACCAGACGGTATTCGGGATAGAAATCGGACAACGCAGTCTGGAACACTTGTGCTGGCGGAATCTCCAGCACGCCGGGCGTTCGTCGGGCCGCCTCCAGCAGCATCGCTTCCACCTGGCGCCACGGTGTGTCGTAGCCGATGGTCACCACCGTGTCGACCACATAACCAGGGCCCTGCACCGTGCGTGAGTAGTTCTTGGTGACCGTGCCGGTGATCATCGAATTGGGCAGCGTCAGCACCTCTCCCAACCCGGTGCGGATGCTAGTGGTGAACATGCCGAGTTCCGTCACCGTGCCTTCATGTTCACCGATTTTCACGAATTCACCTGGGCGCAAGGTTCGGGTGTACGTCAGGATCAGCCCGGCCGCCGCCTGCCCGACCACACTGGTGGCACCCAGCGAAATCATCAGGCCGATCAGCACCGACAACCCCTTGAAGGCGTCAGTGCCGGCGCCGGGCAAATACGGATAGGCCATCGCCAGCGCAAACAGCCAGATCGCCAGAGACGTCAGGCGCTGGGTGGGTTGCAGGGTTTCCTCGTTCAGCCAGTTGAACGTTCCCGGGGTTGCCATGCGCCGCAGCACCCGACGGCTGAACGCCGTGGCGCCTCGGGCAATGAAGAAAATCGCCAACGCCACGCCCAGCCCGGGGATGGCGCCCACGATGGCCTGCAAGAGATAGCTGGCAACCTCGATGAGGTAGTTGTTGAGGCTCTCACCCCAAGGGCGAGTGTACGGAAACCGCGACAGGACAAAACCCAGCCATTCATACGTCAACAGCAGAATGACGAACCAGCGCAGCAGCCAGAACACGCGAATGACCAGTGGATACAGATAATTGGCATCCACCACCGGAATTCGTCCGACCTTCAGCGCCTGGGTATGCCGACGCATCAACTCGGGCAATCTCTTCAGCCATCGACGCTGCAACCAGGCGATGCCCCATAGCAGCACGAAATAAATGCCAGTGGCGAGCGCCGCAGCGCCGAGCGCACGTAGCATCCGATGCAGGCTCCTGGCTTCCTGCGTTTCCGCCACGACCTGACGCAACTTTTCCGCCGCGCCCTGCGCCGCCATCTGCACGGAGGGATAGTCGAGGCTGTCGACATCCTTGGGCGAGACGATAAAGGCCCGTTTGTTGCCCAGCAGCACCAGGTAGTTGTCCTGCATCGGGTCAACAGTGACGGTACGGTCATCCGACTCATCCAGGGCTTCGGCGATGACCGCTTTGGCCCGTTTGACCCGAGATGCCGGCGCCTCCCCGAGCAGCGTGGCGCGAAACACCATGATGCTGCGGTTGGCTACCTTCAACTCGACGGGCTCGTCGGCAGGTTTTGCGCTGTCTTCAGCCCACAGAAGTGTCGAGCAGAACACGCTGAAAACAAACATCAACAACGCAGGCAACCGGCTCCGCATGTGTCAGTTCCTTACGCCACAGTTATGAGTGCGGGAATACAGAACGCAGCGTAGTTCAGCGATCAAGGGTTGTCAGATAGGCAACTCAGCACACCCGCTCAATCCTCCGGAAGCAGACCGCACGACAATCCGGCGACATTTCATCAACGCCGGTCACTGACACATGAAAGGTTTTCCGCCATCGCGTATCACGCTGGCCCTGCTGTTTGGCGGTCTGGCCAACTCAGCCTGCGCCAGTGGTTTTCTGGATGACGCCAAAGGTGAAGTGCTCAGCCGCAACTTCTTCCTGAGCAACGACTACCGCTCGCCCTCTCCTGCCGGGAAGAACTACAAACAGGAATGGGCTCAGGGGTTTATCGGTACTTTCGCATCCGGTTTCACCGACGGAACGATCGGGTTCGGTCTCGATGCCCATGCCTTTTATGGGCTGAAACTGGATGGCGGCCGAGGACATTCGGGCACCGGGCTGTTACCCGTGGACAGCGACGGTCGCAGCGAAAGCGACTATTCCAGCGCGGGCGGTGCGCTGAAACTCAAGGCCTCGAAAACCACCCTCGCCTTCGGCGAAATGACGGTAGAGACGCCCGTGTTCGACACCTCGGACAAACGTCTGCAGCCGGAATACGCCACCGGTTTTCTACTCAACAGCCGCGAAATCGACAATGTGAATCTGGTGGCCGGGCATTTCACGGCGTTCAAGAATCAGGACAGCTCTACCGGCAAAAGCGATTTCCAGGGTTATGGCGCCACTACGAAGGCCGGCGGGATCAGCTTCATCGGCGCAGACCTGTTCAGTGAAAGCCCGGTCGGTGGCGCGCTGTATGTGTCAGACCTCAGCGAAACCTGGCACCAGTACTACGCCAACCTGCATTTCAAACAGTCCGGCGTATTGATCGACGCCAACGTCTACCACACCCGCGATACCGGGCAGGCCCTTGCCGGCGAAATCGACAACACCGCGTTCAGCCTCTCGGGCAAATACACCATTGGCGCCCACGCGGTGATGCTCGGCTGGCAACGCGTCAACGGTGACACACCATTCGATTTCGTCGGTGGCGACTCGATCTACCTGGCCAACTCGATCAAATACGCCGACTTCAACGGCGCCCACGAGCGCTCATGGCAAGCCCGCTACGACCTCGATCTCGGTGCATTCGGCATTCCCGGCCTGAACTTCATGACCCGCTACGTCTCCGGCAGCCACATCGACGGTACTCACGCGCCCAAGGGCGGCGCCTACAACCCGTTCGACGCAGACAGCGGCCAGTTCCAGCCGCAACAAGGCGACGGCGGCAAGCATTGGGAGCGCGACATCGATCTGCGCTACATCGTCCAGTCCGGCGCGGCCAAGGATCTTTCCGTGCAGTTGTCCCACGTCTCGCACCGGGCCAACAGCGCTCAGGCGGGGGATGATATTGACCGGATCTACGTGGTGATTCAGTACCCGTTGGGGTTCTGAAGACAGAAAAGTGGCGGAAGGCAGCCGGAGTCGAACCTGCCCGGGAACGGATGCCGTCCCCAACCGGGTTTGAAGCCCGGCCGCGCCACCGGGCGCGATTGCCTTCCTTGAACTCAGTCGGCGCCGGGGTTGGCCAGCGCGTTGCCGAAGCGGATTTGCCGGCCCTCGCCGAGACGCCGGGTCAGGCCGAGGCGGTCGAAGTATTCGAGGATCTGGATACTGCGTTTGCGTCCCAAGCCTAGCGCATCGCGGAACGCCGTGACTTGAATCGGCGGATTTTCTTCACCCAGGCGCAACAGCACGGCCGCCATTTGCCGCAGCGTGATGTCGGTGAAGAACAGGTCCCGCACCACCTGATGCATCACGCCCAGCCGCGCCAGTTTGCGCAGTAACAGCCGAACGGTGGCGTCGTCCTGGCCCACGGCTTTGGCCACGTCGCGTATCCATGGCGGGTCGAAGCCGGCCTGTTCGAACAGCGGCTGCAAGGCCTGCCACAGGGTTTCGTCGTCGGCATTCAAGCGCACCTGATGATCCGGCAAATGCAGCCACGGGCCGCTGGCGGTGAGCGAGCCGGCGCTGCGCAGTTCCTCCAGCAGGCTGATGAAGGTCGAATGCTCGATGTTCAGTCCGCTGAAGCGCCGCAAACGATCACGGTCGGGGCCCATCTGGTCGGGTTCCAGTTCATGGAAACGCGCCAGTTGCTCCAGCAGCGTGAACTTCAGAATGCCCCAGCGCTGGGCATTGAACAGCCTCTGCCCCTGACGGGTTTCGATCAGGCGGACGTTGTCCGGCAGCGCCCAGCCTTCACGCGGACGGTTGAACTGACGCTCCAGACGCTGCGGATCAATGCCGCTTTCGCTGTATTCCAGCAACGTCGGCAACGCTTGTTCAAGATCACTGCTGATCGCCAGCGCCCGCAATTGCGCCAGACGCCCGGGGCTGCGCCGTTGCCGGGCCGGGGCGAACGGGTCGAGCAACTGACCGCCACCGAGCGTGCGCTGGGCGCTGGGGTCGCGCAGGATCAGTCGATCGCCTTTCACGCCGTGCACCGGGGTATTGGTCAACAGTTGCGCGAACATCCTCTCGCCCGGATTCAGTCTCGGACCTTCCAGCAACGCCACACGGGCGATCACGTCTTGGGTGCCGAGGTGCAGATGCACGGGCTGAAAGTGTTCGAAGGTGCGCGTCTCATCGGGCAGCAACTGGAAGTCGATATCCAGGCGTTGAGTCGGTGCGAACAGTGCTTCGGCGAGCAGCCATTGCCCGCGATGGATGTGCCCGAGCTCCAGGCGATCACCGCTGATGTTCAGGGCCACACGTTGGCCGGCAAACGCCAGTTCTGCGGGTTGATTCTGGGCATGCAGCCCCCTCACCCGTACCGTTTTGCCCTGCGGCCCGAGGATCAGTTTGTCGCCCACGGCAACCATTCCCGACAGCGCCGTGCCCGTCACGACAATCCCGGCACCGGCCACGCTGAATGCCCGGTCGATGGCCAGACGAAATCCACCCTCGCGACTACGTTTCAACACTTCACTTTGCACCTGCAACAAAGCCTGCCGCAGGGCATCGACACCCTCTTCCGTCACACTTGAAACCGCCAGCATCGGCGCCCCGGCAAACGGACCGGGCGCCAACAGGGCTTCGATTTGTTGGCGAACCTCCACCACCCTGCCCGCCTCGACCCGATCAACCTTGGTGATCGCTACCAGCGCCCGTGGAATCCCCAGCAACTCGACAATCGCCAGATGCTCGCGGGTCTGCGGCATCACGCCGTCATCCGCCGCCACCACCAGCAACACCAGATCAATGCCTTGGGCGCCGGCGAGCATGTTGTGAGTGAATTTCTCGTGCCCCGGCACATCGATGAAACCGGTCAGCCCCGCTCCGGGCGCCAGCTCGGCGTAGAGATAACCCAGGTCGATGGTCATGCCCCGCTCGCGCTCCTGAGGGCGGCGGTCGCCGGATTGACCGGTCAGCGCCTGAAGCAGCGAGGTCTTGCCGTGGTCGATGTGCCCGGCGGTGCCGACGATCATGTCTGCAACGGCCCGAGCTGCGCCAGCCACGCCGGTTCGTCGTCGAGTTGCCGCAGATCCAGCCACAGCGCGTCATCGTCGATCCGCCCCAGCACCGGTATCGGCAACTCGCGCAACGCGGTCTGCAGATTCAACAGAGAGCGCCCGCGCAGGCGTTTCGAAACCTGCGGCCGCACGCACAACGCGGCACTCGGCAAACGCGCCACCGGTTGGCTGCCGCTGCCGATCATGCCCAGCGCCGCCACGGCAGTGACGGTCCAGCCTTCACCGAGAACGCCGGTCAATACCGGTTGCAGGCGTTCGGCCTGAGCCAGGATTTCATCTTGCGGGCGGGTCAGCAGACGCAAGGTCGGCAAACGCTCAGCCAGGCGATCCGGATCACGATAGAGCCCGAGCACCGTTTCCAGCGCCGCCAGTGTCATCTTGTCGACCCGCAAGGCGCGTTTCAGCGGGTTCTTCTTGATTTTCGCGATCAGTTCCTTCCGCCCGACAATCACGCCCGCCTGCGGCCCGCCGAGCAGTTTGTCGCCACTGAAGGTGACGATATCCGCGCCATCGAGCAGCGCCTGACGCACCGTCGGTTCCGCCGGCAGCCCCCAGCGGGTCAGGTCCAGCAGACTACCGCTGCCGAGGTCTTCAAGCAGTGGCAAGCCATGACGATGGGCCAGTTCGGCCAGCTCGGATGTAGGTACACGGGCGGTAAAACCCTCGATGCTGTAGTTGCTCGCATGCACGCGCATGATCAAACCGCTGCGCGGGCTGATCGCCGCTTCGTAATCCCGGGCGTGGGTGCGATTGGTGGTGCCGACCTCATGCAGGCGCACACCGGCGCGGGCCATGATGTCGGGGATACGAAAGGCACCGCCGATTTCGATCAGCTCACCGCGAGAGATGATGCCTTCCTTGCGTGCGCCGAGGCTGTTGAGCGTCAGCAGCACAGCCGCAGCATTGTTGTTGACCACGGTGACGGCTTCAGCGCCGGTCAATTCGCGGATCAGGCCTTCGATCAGATCGTCGCGGTCGCCACGCTTGCCGCTGGCCAGGTCGAACTCCAGATTCAACGGATAACGCGCCGCCAGTTGCACGGCTTCGATGGCTTCCTCCGGCAGCAGCGCGCGGCCAAGGTTGGTGTGCAAAACCGTACCGGTCAGGTTGAACACCCGCCGCACCTGACTGCGCTGCTGTATCGACAGGCGCTCAGCGACTCTGCCGGCCAGTGCTTCTGGGCTGATTTCAACGGCGGACAACTGCCCCGCCACCACCGTCTCGCGCAAATCGTCCAGCAACTGGCGTAACGCCGCCAGCAGCGCCTCACGCCCGTGGCGTTCGGCCAATGGCTGCAAGGCGATATGACGCAACAGACTGTCGATGGATGGCAAACGCTGGGCAACACTGGCAGGCATCAGGCGCTCCGGATAAAAAGCCGTTGCGCCAGAGTGTAGACGCTCGGTTCATTCGTCTCCGGGCGCCAGCAACAGATTCGGCGCCAATCGCTGATAACCGTCCTGGGCCAGACGCATGTCCAGCAACAGACTGCTCAAATCCGCCGACAGCGCTTCAGCGTCCGCATCGTTTTCCAGGTACAGCAATTTCAGGTAGCTGTTGCAACTCGGGCAGACCTCCGCCCGCAACGGCGCCTGATTGGCAGCGTGACGATCATCCTCAAGGCTCAGGTACTCAAGCCCTTTGCTCTGTTCGCAATACACGCATTTGACCCGCACTACATGCCATTCACAGGCGCACAGCGAACACACCAGATAGCGCAAGCCATTGTGTTTGCCGCGATGGCGGATCACCCCGGCCATGGCCGGCGATCCGCAGGCCGGGCATTGGCTGAGGCTGTTGCCGGGCGCCAGTTGCAGATTGGGTGCACTCAGCAGCCAATGGCTCCAGGCCGCTTGTAGCGCCGCGCCAAGGAACGGCACCAACGCCGCCGGCACCAGCGAATACTGACCGCTGACCAGCGCCACGGCCCAGGCCCGCAACTGACCGGCGCTGGCAAGTCGCAACGTTGTCAGCGCTTCGGCCACGGCGGTTTGCTCCGGTGCGTTGTAGCGTTGCAGCAAGGCGTCGAGGTACGCCTGCCACGCGTCCTCACGGATCAAGGTGTCGGCGGCGAATGGCGGCATGCCATGTTGCCGGCAGACTTCGATCCGTTGCTCGTCGATTGGCCCGGTCGAGGGCGGATCGTCGAGGATCTGCTGCTGCACGCGACACAATCCGGCGATCAGGCGCAGGTAGTCGGCCAGCGGATGGCCGTCCGCCAAGCGTTCCAGACGTTCGGCGCGCAGCAGGAAAAGATTGTGCGGCGGCAAATACAGAAACGGCGGCGCACTGGCCGCCGCTTCGATTTCCCCGGGTTCAAGAATGGTTGGCAAATGTCAGCCCTTTTTGGTGACCGGTCGCTCCGGTGTTTCCTTGGAAACCACCTCGCGATACCAGAGTGCGTGATGTTTCTTGGCCCAGGCGCGACTGACCCAACCATGCAGCATCGCGTCCACCGAGCCTTTGATCCAGATGCCGGCATAGATGTGCACGATGATGCTCAGGATCAGCACAAACCCCGCCAGTGCATGCAGCAACATCGCCCAGCGAATCGTGGTGATGCCGAAGTAATGACTGAAGTACGCGCGCCAGATCACCAGCCCCGTGAACAACAGCCCGAGCATGCACAGCAGTAAAGTCCAGAACAGCATCTTCTGCCCGGCGTTGTATTTGCCCACCGGCGGCACAGTCTCTTCGTCATTGACCAGCACCCGGTCGATGCGCCGTAGCCACTTCCAGTCGTTGTCGATGAAGAAGTTCGAACGCCAGAAGCGAAACACCAGGCCAAGGAACAGCACGAACATCAGCACGCCCATGAACGGGTGCAGGATCCGCGTCCACGGCCCGCCGCCGAACAGGTTGGTCAACCAGAACATCGACGGATGAAACAGCGCCAGCCCCGAAAGCCCGGCCATGAAGAACAGAATCGCCACCAGCCAGTGGTTGGTGCGCTGGTTGGCGGTGTAACGCAGGATCGTCTTGTTGCTCATGGCCGGTCCTCCCCGCGTGGATCGAAGGTGTGCACCGCCGGGTCGACCACGTGTACCGAGGTGTCGGGCGGTTCCGGGTGATCATCCTCTTCGGTGCGGTTCGGGCCGATCCGCACGTAATGGAAGAACCCGGCCAGCACCGCCGCCCCCATGGCCAGCAGGCCCAGGGGTTTGCTGATGCCTTTCCACAACCCTACCAAAGGACTGATCGCCGGATTCTCCGGCAGCCCGGCGTAGATCTTCGGCGTGTCGGCATGATGAAGCACGTACATGACATGCGTGCCGCCGACGCCTGCCGGGTCATACAGGCCCGCATTGTCGAAACCACGGCTCTTGAGGTCGACGATGCGTTCGGCGGCGTGGGTCTTCATGTCCTCTTTGGAGCCGAAGACAATCGCCCCGGTCGGGCAGGTTTTCACGCAGGCCGGTTCCAGCCCTACCGCCACCCGGTCCGAACACAGCGTGCATTTGTAGGCCTTGTGATCCTTCTGAGAAATGCGCGGAATGTTGAACGGGCAACCGGTGATGCAATAACCGCAACCGATGCAGTGATCCTGATCGAAGTCGACGATGCCGTTGGCGTGCTTGATGATCGCCCCCGGGCTCGGGCATGCCGCCAGACAACCAGGCTCGGCGCAGTGCATGCAGCCGTCCTTGCGGATCAGCCATTCGAGGTTGCCAGCGTCGGTTTCGTGCTCGGTAAAACGCATCAACGTCCACGATTCGGCGCTCAGATCCTGCGGGTTGTCGTAGGTGCCGTGGTTGTGGCCGACCTCGTCGCGCAACTCGTTCCATTCCGAGCACGCGACCTGGCAGGCCTTGCAGCCGATGCATTTGGTGGTGTCGATCAGCTTGGCGACTTCCTCCTGATTGCGCACCGAGGGTGCCGGGGTCGTGGTGGCCGAGCGGGCAATGATGTCTTGGCTGGCCATTTATAGTTTCTCCACGTTGACCAGGAATGACTTGGATTCCGGGGTCTGGGTATTGCCATCGCCGAGGAACGGCACCAGGGTGTTGGTCAGGTAACCGTGACGCGTCAGGCCGGTGAAACCCCAGTGCAGCGGAATGCCGATCTGGTGCACCACCTGGTTGTTGACCTGCAACGGCCGGATCCTTTTGGTCACCACCGCCACCGCTTCAATGAACCCGCGCTTGCAGCTGACCCGCACCCGGTCACCGGCAGCGATGCCCTTCTCTTTCGCCAGCACTTCGCCGATTTCCACGAACTGCTCCGGTTGGGCAATCGCGTTCAACCGGCAGTGTTTGCTCCAGAAGTGGAAATGCTCGGTCAGTCGATAACTGGTGGCGGCGTACGGGTAATCCTTGGCCACGCCGAGGCTGTCCCACACCGAATCGAAGATCCGCGCCGCCGGGTTGCTGGTGGCTTTCTTGTTGTCCGGGTGCAGCGGGTTGATGCCGATCGGCGTTTCGAACGGCTCGTAGTGCTCGGGGAATGGCCCTTCGTTCATCTTGTCGACGGCGAAGAACCGCGCCACGCCTTCGGGGTTCATGATGAACGGGTTCATCCCGGCTTCCGGCGGCACGTCAGCCTTGTAGTCCGGCACGTCGGTGCCGCCCCAGGCCTTGCCGTTCCACCACACGAGGCGTTTTTTCGGGTCCCACGGTTTGCCCGAGACATCCGCCGAGGCACGGTTGTAGAGAATCCGCCGGTTCGCCGGCCAGGCCCACGCCCAGCCCTGATGCTGATGCATGCCGTAAGGATCGGAATTGTCACGCCGGGCCATCTGGTTACCGGCCTCGGTCCAGCTGCCGCAGAAGATCCAGCAACCGGACGCCGTGCTGCCGTCATCCTTGAGCTGGGCGAACGCCGCCAGTTGCGAGTTGCCCTTGATCACCGCGCCCGTGGCGTCGGTGAAATCGGTGGTGGCGTAGCCGTTGACCTCCTTGGCGATTTCTTCCGGCGACGGTTCTTCCGGAATCTTGTACGGCCAGGACAGTTTGAGGATCGGATCGGGATAGGTCCCGCCCTCAGTCTGATAGCGCTGACGCAGGCGCATGAACAGCTCGGTCATGATCCGCACGTCGGTGCGCGCCTCGCCCGGGCCGTCGGCGCCTTTCCAGTGCCATTGCAGCCAGCGACTGCTGTTGACCAGCGAGCCGTCCTCTTCGGCAAAGCAGGTGGTCGGCAGGCGAATGACTTCGGTCTGGATATCGGCGCTCTTCACATCGTTGTACGGCCCGACGTTTTCCCAGAACTGCGAGGTTTCGGTGGCCAGCGGATCCATCACCACCAACCATTTCAGTTTGGCCAGCGCCGCCATCACCCGGTTCTTGTCCGGCAGCGCGGCAATCGGGTTGAAGCCCTGGCACATGTAGCCGTTGACCTTGCCCTGCCCCATCAGGTCGAACACCTTGAGGATGTCGTAGTTGGGGATGTCGAGTTTCGGCAGGTAGTTGTAGGCCCACTGGTTCTCGGCGGTCGCGTTGGCGCCGTACCAGGCTTTCATCAGGCTGACGTGGAACTTGCTGTAGTTCTGCCAATAGGACAACTGCCCCGGCCGCAACGGCAATTGCGTGCGTTTTTTGATGTAGGCGGTGTAGTCCTGTTCGGCGTCGGTCGGCAGCGTCAGGTAACCCGGCAACGAGTTGGAAAGCAACCCGAGGTCCGTCAGACCCTGAATGTTCGAGTGCCCGCGCAAGGCGTTGACCCCGCCACCCGGCATGCCGACGTTGCCCAGCAACAGTTGCACCATTGCCGCGCTGCGGATGATCTGCGAGCCGATCGAGTGCTGGGTCCAGCCCAGCGCGTAGAGAATGGTCATGGTCTTGCCCGGCGTCGAGCAAGTGGCGATTTCCTCCCAGATTTTCTGCATCGCATCGACCGGCATGCCGCAGATCTGGCTCGCCAGGTCGATGTTGTAGCGGCTGTAATGCTGCTTCATCAACTGATAGACGCAGCGCGGGTCCTGCAGGGTCGGGTCGACTTTGGCAAAGCCGTCCTCGCCCAGTTCGTAACCCCAGCTGGATTTGTCGGTGTAGCTGCGTTTGGCTGCGTCGTAACCGGTGAACAGTCCGTCCTCGAAGCCGAATCCGGCTTTGACGATGAACGACACGTCGGTGTAGTTGCGCACGTATTCGTGCTGGATCTTGTCCTCGGTCAGCAGGTAATTGATCAGCCCGCCCATGAACGCGATGTCGCTGCCGGTGCGAATCGGCGCGTAGTAATCGGCCACGGAGGCGGTTCGGGTAAACCTCGGGTCGACCACAATCAGCCGCGCGGCGTTGTGCGCCTTGGCTTCGGTCACCCATTTGAAGCCGCACGGATGCGCTTCAGCGGAGTTGCCGCCCATCACCAGGATCAGATTCGCGTTGGCGATATCGGTCCAGGTGTTGGTCATGGCTCCACGGCCGTACGTCGGGGCAAGACTTGCCACCGTCGGGCCGTGTCAGACACGCGCCTGGTTATCGAACCCCAGCATGCCGAGACTGCGAACGACCTTGTGGGTGATATAGCCCGCTTCGTTGGACGCCGCCGACGCTGCGAGGAATCCGGTGGTCAGCCAGCGATTCACCGTTTGCCCCTGGGCGTTCTTCTCGACGAAATTGGCGTCGCGGTCGGCCTTCATCAGGTCGGCGACGCGGTCGAGCGCTTCGTCCCAGGTGATCCGGGTCCATTCGCTGCTGCCGGGCTTGCGCACCTGCGGGTACTGCAAGCGACCTGGGCTGTGAATGAAGTCCAAAAGGCCCGCGCCTTTCGGGCACAGCGTGCCGCGGTTGACCGGGTGGTCGGCGTCGCCCTCGATATGGATGATGTTTTGCGCAACGTTCTTCGCCGTATCGCCCTGGCTGTACATGATCAAGCCGCAACCGACCGAGCAATACGGGCAGGTGTTGCGGGTTTCATGGGTGTGGGCAAGCTTGAAGTGGCGCACCTGCTCGGCGAAGGCCAGCGTCGGGGCCATGCCCAACGCGCCCAGGCTAGAGCCTGCAAGGCCGATACCGGCGACCTTGAAGAACTGACGACGGCTGAGATCCATCGTGCACTCCTGATCAGGTGGAACCCGGTACTTGAGCCGGGTTTTTCTGGACAAACACGGTTGCGGCAGACAAATGCCGATCCTTTCACTCTAGACAACGTGCGCTTGCCCAGTGTGAAAACCGACCGTCGGCCATTCATCGGTCACAAGTTCGCGCCCACAGGGGATGGAGGTTTATCATCCCGGGCACGACCCATCTCCGCCTTCAGAGACCGCGCATGACTTTCGATTTTGATCAGGTATTCGACCGCCACAATACCGGCAGCACCAAGTGGAGCCGCTATGCGGCCGACGTGTTGCCGATGTGGGTCGCTGACATGGATTTCGCGGCACCACCGGTAGTCATCGAGGCGCTGCAACAGCGTCTGCTGCACCCGTTAGTGGGTTACAGCGTGGCCCAGGACAACCTGCGCGAAGCCATCGTTGCCGACCTGTGGGACAAATTCGCCTGGCGCGTGAAACCCCAGGAACTGGTGTTCCTGCCGGGTGTCGAGTCGGGTTTCAACATGGCGCTCAAGGCATTGGTGCAACCGCAGCAGAACGTCGTGGTGCAAACCCCGAACTACCCGCCGCTGCGCCACGCGCCGGGCCATTGGGGCCTGAACCGGGTCGAGCTGGAATTCACCGCCCAGGCCGACGGCACCTACGCCACGCCGCTGGACGCCTTGCGTGAATCCCTGACCGGTGGCGGCGCCCTGCTCCTGAGCAACCCGCACAACCCGATCGGCAAGGTCTTTGGCCGTGAAGAACTGCAAGCGGTCGCGGACATCTGCGTGGCGCAGGATGCCTGGATCATCTCCGACGAGATCCATGCCGAGTTGTGCTACGACGGTCGCGTGCACATTCCGACCGCGTCCCTGAACCCGGAGATCGCCCGTCGCACCATCACCCTGATGTCGGCGAGCAAGGCCTACAACATTGCCGGCCTCAAGACCTCGTTCATGATCATTCAGGACAGTGCCCTGCGCGAACGGGTCAACCACGCCCGCTGCGGCATGGTCGACAGCGTCAATCCGCTGGGTATGGAAGCCACTCGCGTGGCCTACAGCGAGGCCGGCCCGTGGCTGAAGGAACTCAAACAATACCTGCAAGCCAACCGTGATTTTCTGGTCGAAGCGGTTCGTAGCCGTCTGCCGGGCGTGACGATCAACGTGCCACAGGGCACTTATCTGGCGTGGCTCGATTGCTCGGCGCTTGGGCTGGACAATCCGCAGCAGTTCTTCCTCGAACAGGCCCGCGTCGGGCTCAGCCCGGGACTGGATTTCGGTGATCACAGCCAGCAATTCGTGCGCCTGAACTTCGGTTGCCCGCGCTCGCTGCTGGAAGAAGGCATTGCGCGGATGGAACGCAGTCTGGCCGAACGCAAGGCCTGACACCGACGCAAAAAAAAGCCCGGCCTTCATGGCCGGGCTTCTTTTTTGTCATTTCATCGACTGGGCGATGATCTCCACCAGATTCATCTGATTGAACGGTTTCGACAGCCGCGGCAACTCCGCCGCAAAGCCTTCGAGGCGCTCGGCATAACCGGTGGCCAGG
Organism: Pseudomonas sp. GW822-FHT03F04; assembly: GCF_058801405.1. Lineage (NCBI taxonomy): Bacteria > Pseudomonadati > Pseudomonadota > Gammaproteobacteria > Pseudomonadales > Pseudomonadaceae > Pseudomonas > Pseudomonas sp. GW822-FHT03F04. The sequence continues at coordinate 310,052 of NZ_JBXANF010000002.1, read as the reverse complement.
ATGATCGGCAGGTCCGGCTTGAGCAAACGCACCGCGTGGGCCAGTTGCGCACCGCTCATCTTCGGCATGGCCATGTCGGTGATCATCAGGTCGATGACTTCCCCTTGATCGAACAATTCCAGAGCTTGCGCACCGGATGCCGCGCCAATGACCCGGTGCCCGAGATCCTCCAGCAGCAGGCTGGTACTGGTGCGCACCAGGCTGTCATCATCCACCACCAGAACGCTGAGTCGCGGCACTGACGCCGTGGATGGCCTCGGGCTCAGAGGTTTGGTCGCCACCCCGTCGACGGCGACCGGCAGCCAGAGTTCCGCACAAGTCCCCTGCCCCTTCACGCTTTTAAGAATGAAACGCCCGCCCAGCTGTTCGATGAAGCCGTGCACCATCGACAACCCCAGCCCCGTGCCCTTGCCCAGGCCTTTGGTGGTGAAGAACGGATCGGTCGCCGAGGCCAGTGTCTCGTCGTCCATGCCTTCGCCGGTGTCGGTCACGCTCAGGCAGACATAACGCCCCGCTGCCAGGCTCGACTGGCTCTGCTCCAGAACCACTTGCGGCTGCGCGCCGATGACCACGCTGCCGCCCTCGGGCATCGCATCCCGCGCGTTGGTGGCCAGGTTGAGCACCGCCAGTTCGAGCTGGTTGGTATCGGCCAGCACCGTTTCGAGATTCTCGGGAAACTGCGTTTCGATGCGAATCCCCGGCCCCAGTGAACTGCGCAACAGGCCGGTGATGCCTTGCACCAGTTTCGGAATGTCCACGGCTTCGGTCTTGAGTTCCTGGCGCCGGGCGAAGGCCAGCATGCGCTGGGTCAGTGACACGCCACGCAATGCACCCTGAGTGGCGTTTTCCAGCAGGCGGCTGACCTTCGGATCGTCGCCGACACGTTTGCGCACGATCTCCAGGTTACCGAGGATTACCGTCAGCAGATTGTTGAAGTCATGGGCGATACCGCCGCTGAGTTGGCCGATGGCCTGCATCTTCTGCGCCTGGAACAGCGCCTCGCGGGTTTGCTCCAGTGCCAGTTGCGCCTGGTGGGCTTCGGTCACGTCCCGGGTGATCTTGGCAAAGCCGAGCAGCGTGCCGGTCTCGCCGCGAATCGCATCGACCACCACATGCGCCAGAAACCGCGTGCCGTCCTTGCGCAGGCGCCAGCTCTTGTTCTCGAAGCGCCCTACGCGCACGGCGGTTTCCAGGGCGCGTTGCGGCTCCCCTGTCTCACGGTCTTCCGGGGTGTAGAACATCGAGAAATGTTTGCCGATGACTTCGTCTGGCGCATAACCCTTGATCCGCTGCGCGCCGGGGTTCCAGTTGGTTACGCGGCCTTCCGGGCTGAGCATGTAGATCGCGTAATCGGTAACGCCCTGCACCAGCAGCCGGAACTGCTGTTCGCTTTGCTTGAGGGTTTCCTCGGCCATCTTGCGGTCGGTAAGGTCGCGGGTGATCTTGGCAAACCCGAGCAATTGCCCGCTCGGGCTGAAAATCGGGTCGATCACCACGTGGCACCAGAAGTGCGTGCCGTCCTTGCGCACCCGCCAGCCTTCACCTTCGAACCGCCCTTCGCGGATCGCCGTATCCAGTGCGCGCTGCGGCATGCCGACGGCGCGATCTTCATCGGTGTAGAACCGCGAAAAGTGCTCGCCGAGAATCTCGGCTTCCTCATAACCCTTGAAGCGTTTGGCCCCGGAGTTCCAGCTGGTGATGATGCCGCTGGGGTCGATCATGTAGATCGCGTAATCGACCACGGCATCGATCAACAGGCGAAAGCGCATTTCTTCGATCGCAGCGGACTTCTTGTTCTCGCTCATCAGGCTTGGCTCAAAGCAGATTTTCAATAACAGGAGTATGCGTCAAACCGGCGGATTGGAAAGGCGCATCTGCATGGTCGAGCTGCCACCAGCGCGGCAACAACTGTTGGATCCGGCTCTCGGCGAAACGGTCGTCGATCAGCATGACCACACCGCGATCCTGCTGGGTGCGGATCACCCGCCCGGCGGCTTGCACCACTTTCTGCACGCCGGGGAACAGGTAGGTGTAGTCATAACCGGCACCGAAGATCGCCGCCATGCGCCGTTTCATCTGTTCATTGACCGGGTTGAGCTGCGCCAGACCCAGCGTGGCGACGAAGGCACCGATCAGCCGGGCGCCGGGCAGGTCGATACCTTCGCCGAACGCGCCGCCGAGTACCGCAAAACCGATGCCCTGGCTGTGCGTCGTGAACTGATCGAGAAACGCCTGCCGCTGCCCTTCGGCCATGCCCCGCGATTGCTGCCAGAGCGTGATGTGCGGATGCCGTTCTGCGAGCAGTTGCGCGACCTGTTGCAGGTAATCGAAGCTGCTGAAGAACGCCAGATAGTTGCCCGGGCGCTCGCCAAACTGGCGGGCGATCAGCTCGACAATCGGCTCCAGCGATGCCTGGCGATGGGTGAACCGGGTGGAGATCTGGCTGATGATCCGCACTTGCAGCTGTTCGGCGCTGAACGGCGATTCAACGTCGATCCACACCGTGTCGGCCGGGGTGCCGAGCAAGTCGGCGTAATAGTGGCGCGGGCTGAGGGTCGCGGAGAACAGCACGCTGCTGCGGGCCGCTTTCAGGCGCGGGCCGAGCAGCGCGGCCGGCACCACGTTGCGCAGGCACAGTTGCGATAACGGGCGTTTGCGGTCGAGGTCGCGCTTGCTGATGTCGAACAGGTAATGCGCATCGAACAACTCCGCTACGCGACCGAATTGCAGCATTTCGAAGTAGACATTCTGCAAGCCACTGTCGAGTCCTTGCGGGTGGTCGTTGAGGTAATCGCCGATGCTCGCGCTGCACGACGTGATCGCTTGCAGGAGTTTTTCCGGCGCCTTGTCGTAAGCCTGATACGGCGCCAGTTGCGCGTTGTGCAGGGCATTCCATTCACGGTTGACCCGCTGCAAAGGCTTTTTCAAAGCCTCGGGCGCGGTTTTGCGCACGCCATTGAAGATTGCCTGATCGAGGGTGGCGCTGTACATCTGCCGCCCGCGCTCGACCAGGTTGTGCGCCTCGTCCACCAGCACCGCGACCTTCCATTGATTGAGCTGGGCCAGGCCGAACAGCAGCGCGCTGAAATCGAAGTAATAGTTGTAGTCCGCCACCACCAAATCGGCCCAGCGCGCCATTTCCTGGCTCAGGTAATACGGGCACACCGAGTGTTGCGCGGCGACATCGCGGAGCGCTGCCTGATCCATCAATTGCAATCGGCTGGCGGCTTCACGTGCCGCCGGCAGTCGATCGTAAAATCCTTGGGCCAACGGGCAGGACTCGCCATGACAGGCCTTGTCGGGATGCTCGCAAGCCTTCTCCCGGGCGACCATCTCCAGCACCCGCAGTGGCAGGGTTTCGCTGCGATCGAACAATACTTGAGCGGCGTCCAGCGCGAGTTTGCGCCCTGGGGTTTTGGCGGTGAGGAAATACACCTTGTCCAGTTGCTGCGGCGCCAGCGCCTTGAGCATCGGGAACAGCGTGCCGAGGGTCTTGCCGATGCCGGTGGGGGCCTGGGCCATCAGGCAGCGGCCGGTGCTGACGGCTTTGAACACCGACTCGGCGAGATGACGCTGGCCGGTGCGGAACTCGGGATGGGGAAAGTTCAACTGCTGCGCCGCGTGATTGCGGGCCTCACGGTGGGCCATTTCCTGTTCTGCCCATGCCAGGAACAAGCCACACTGTTGTTCGAAGAATCCGCGCAAGGTTTCGGCGCTGAAGGCTTCGACCAGACAGGTTTCCTTTTCGCTGACGATATCGAAGTACACCAGCGCCAGATTGATCTGCTCCAGCTGCAACCGGCAACACATCAGCCAACCGTAGATCTTCGCCTGCGCCCAGTGCAGCGCGCGGTGGTTGGCCGGTTGTTTGCTCAGGTCGCCACGGTAGGTTTTGACTTCCTCCAGACAGTTCTGCGTCGGATCGTAGCCGTCCGCCCTGCCCTTGACCTTCAAAGTGCGAAATTCACCTTCCAGCGCGACTTCGCTCTGATAGGCGTCATTGCGCCGCGAGGCGACGGTGCGGTGACCGGCGATACCTTCCAGCGCGGTGGGCGACGGTGTGAAGCGCAAGTCCAGATCGCCGCACTTGGCGGTGAACTCGCACAACGCCCGCACCGCAATGCTGTAGCTCAAGCGCCCTGCTCCGCCCATTGCACGTAACACACGGCCACCGGCATCTGGTGCGTATGGCAAAACTCCAGCCAGCGAAGTTGGTTGTCCTGCAAGCGGTCGCCGGGGCCTTTGACTTCGATCATCCGGTAGGTCTTGTGCTGCGGCCAGAACTGGATCAGGTCCGGCATGCCGGCGCGGTTGGCCTTGATGTCCAGCAACAGGCGATTGAACCAGTGCTTGAGGTGTTCGGCCGGCAGGCAGGTCAGCGCTTGTTCCAGCAGTTCTTCATTGAGCGCGCCCCAGAACACGAAAGGCGACTGAATGCCCCACTTGGTGGCAAATCGGCTGCGGATGGTGTCGGCATAACGGCCGTCGTCGAGTTCCGCCAGGCAGGCCTCGAACAGTTCGGCCCGACGGCCCTGAAAATCCTCATGAAGCAAATCTGCCGGCCCACGCTGGAACGGATTGAAAAACGCACCCGGCAACGGTGCGAAAATCGCCGGCCAGCACAGCAGGCCGAACAGTGAGTTGATCAGGCTGTTCTCGACGTAATGCACCGGGCCGGTGTCTTCATGTAGATGCGCCTGCACGTGATATTCCACCGACAGCGCCGGATCGAGCCGTTCCAAGTGCAGATCCAGCCGTTCCACCGGTCTTGGCGCAACGCGTTTGAGCGCCGGCCCGCCGAGTTTGCGCCGCAGACGTGGCAGCGCCCGTTGCAGGCCCTGTTGTTCGGCGGCGCTTTCCGGCGCCTGTTCGGTCAGCGTGCCCAGCTCCAGCGCCAGCGCATATTCGCCACAGCGCTCCAGCACCCGAACCATCCGCAACCGCGCGCCGGGGTAGGCGCAGTCGCGATACAGGCTCAAGGCCAGGGCAAACTCTCCGATGCGTTCGCAATGCTGGCCGATCTGGAACAGCAACTTGCCGAGTCGACGTTGCAGCCACGGGTTGTCGAACTGCAAAGCGCTCAGCTCTTCGGCAATCGGCTCAAGCGCCTCGCCCGCTTCGAAACGTTGCTGACAATCGTGCAGGAACAGGCAGGCATCGACGTCGGCCCGGCTGCGCAGGCCCCGGGAATCGGCGCTGAATTCGACTTTTTCGTAGGTGAAGATCCCGAGATCAGCGAGGACAAACTCCGACCAATCCTGATACAGGTTGCCGAAGAACATCAGGCGAAACCGGTCGCACAAATCCATCAGCGTCAGGCTGAACAGCCGATCCGCGATTTGCGGGCACCAGTCGTGCCAGCGGCGTAATTCGGGAAACTGCTCATGCAGGACCGGCAGCCAGTCGACTTTGCGGCCCTTGGGCGTGTCGATCGCCGGGCCGAACGCTTGCAGGACTTCGACCTTCAGCAACAGATCGAACAACTCCGGCATCGACAGCAGCGCCTGCTCATCCAGCCAGCCATGATCGAGCAACGGCTGCGCGGCCAGCGCGATGTCGCCAATTTCCGCATAACTGAGCTTGCCCGCCCGGAAATGCACGCCCTTGCGCATCACCATCCGCACCAGCAAACCCTGGGACCCGCGAGGCAGTGCCTTGAAGTCGCGGATGAAAGCGTGTTCCGTTTCGCTCATCACATCGGCATAACGAAGCTCAAGCCAGTCAAGCACTTGCCGGAAGTTGTTGAGGTAATAGAACGGATCGTCGAGGGGGCTGGAAGTCACGGTGATAAGGGGCCATGGCGAACGAATACTGGTTATGCGTACAGATACCAGTTCCGCCCCGCCGGGTGCAAACGGAAAAGGATCAGTGGCATCCGCGATTCGGGTTTTTTCGCCAGTCCATCGAACTTTTGCGGGCTATTCGGCACCAACCGCGTTAGAAGACCGGCATCGGTCGAATTGAATGAGGAACGCTGGGTATGAATTTCAGAAAAATGGCTATGCCGATGGCAGCTGTGGCTTTGCTGGCATTGGCCGGTTGCTCGACCCCGACGGTGGTGACGTTGCAGAACGGCACGCAGTATTTGACCCAGGACATGCCGAAGACCAAGTCCGACGATGGTTTTTATGAGTTTCGGGACATTTCCGGCGCGAAGATCCGCGTGAAGTCCGACGAAGTGGCCACGGTGCGCAAGGAAGATTGACGGTTACCCCATCAAAAAAGGCTGCAATCCTGTTGGAGCGCAGCCTTTTTTGCATTCTTCAGCGGGGTAATGCCATGCCCGGAAGGGTGCCGTCGCAGTTCAACGCGCGTTCACCGCGCCGGACCATTTCTTCCTGCAAGCGCTGGCAACGTTGACGCTCCTGTTGCGCCATGCGGTCGATGCTCAGGTTGCCGGTCATTTCGGGCTCATTGTTTTCGCCGATACGAACGGTCACGAACGGTTGTTCGGGCTGGATATGAAAGCGGCTTTTCTCTTCAACGGGTTTGACTTCATCGCTTTCGACCGGCTTTGGCAATTCATCGGTACTGACGCCATAGCGGCTCAGAATCGAGCTGTGAGGCAGATCGGCCCAGGCGTTGGCCGAAAGCAGCGCCAACCCGACGATACCGATATACCCCTTGAAACCTTTCACGTTTGAATCTCCTGTACTCAATGGCGGCTTGCCTATACATGACGGTTACATCGTCATTGGCTTTAGTCCGCATTTCCTGTTGGTGCAGGGGTTTGAGTCAGGTAGTGGCCAATGAGTCACTTTTGATGTGGAGAGGGAAAGAATTCCCCCTCCACCATCACCCTCAGGCGATCACGATGCCATCGGCACTGAGACTGCTCAGCGAAACCCCGACCAGCGTCACGGAATCACCGCCGAACTTCAGCACCGTATCCTGCCCCACCGAGGTGGCATGGGCGCGGAAGTCATCGCCCGGCAACACGCCCTGCACACCGAGGAACACCAGTTTGTCGTTGCCGGTGAATCCCACCACCCGGTCCTGGCCGAACGCGCCGTTGAACAGGAACGTATCCGCCCCGCCGCCCGACTCCATCAGGTCATTGCCGGCGCCGCCGACAAGCACGTCATTGCCCACGCCACCGATCAGGTGATCGTTGCCGTCCAGGCCGAACAGCCAGTCACCGCTGGCGTGGGCCTTGAGGGTGTCGACGCCAGTGGTGCCCTTCACGCTCGACTCGTACTGGGTGACGTTGTTGCCGACCTTCAGGCCATCCGCCGTGACGCTGTGGGTCACGTCGTCCTTGAACAGGCCCCAGAGGAAACCCGGCTCCTTGGTGACGATGCTGCCGATGTCGCGGGTGATGCTGATCCCGCCGTTGGCATCGCGGATGTACAGGTTGCCGGCACCGTCGTTGGCGAAGTCGAACTTGTTCACCGACTGCTGCAAGTCGAGGGTGTTGTTGCCGGCGCCGCCAAGAATGACGTTGTAGCCGCCGCTGTCACGGAACGTGTCGTTGCCGGCCCGTCCTTCAAGGTAGTCATTGCCGCTGCCGCCCTGGATCAGGTCGTTGCCGTCGCTGCCGATGATGAAGGTGCTGCCCTTGTGGGTTTCGGCGTTGCGGTTGAGGTCCTGCACCCAGGTGTTGGCCCGCGCCGGGTCCGACAGGTTGGCGACGATGATCGTCGAGTCACGGCTGGTGAGATCGTAGAACTTCGACTCGATCACCCGGTTCATGCCGTCGCCGTAGGCTGTCGGCAGGTGCGAGATCCAGGTCGGGACGTTGACGATCGAGAATGGCAGCACGTTCCACACGTTCGAAGCGTAGTGGTCGTTGAAGCTGACGATGTTGTCGGTCGCCGACACTTTCGACGCGTCGTGTACGCCAAGCGAGGCGCCGGTGAAGGTCGAGCCGTCGAGCGCGCGGAAGACCGGGTCGTTCTCGTAGCCGACGTTGAGCACTTTGTCGGTGCTGCTTTGGGTCGGTGAGGCGTAGGCGATGTAGTTGGAGTCCTGGAAGAACCCGCCCCATTTGCCGCCGCTCAAGTCCGCCATGCTGTTGACCGCCAGGCCGCCGAGGCTGTGACCACTGACCAGCACGTCCTTGCCGGTGAGACCGTTGGCCTTGGCGAAGGCCACCACATCGTTCAGCAGGTTGCCGAAGGCTTCACCAACGTAGTTCTTGGCGTAATCCTTGGGGCCGAACGCGGCGAGCAGGTCATTGATGGCGTCGGCGATGGAGTCTCCGATCAGGATTTCCCGCGGGCCGCTGGTGCCGCGAAAGGCAATGCCGATTTCCGTGAGATGGCCCTGGGCGTCGTACTTGCCGAGGATTTCCACTTGCGCGCTGGTGTAGCCGGCCTTTTCGCCGAAGAAGGTTCCGCGAGCGTCGGTCTTGCCGTCATAGCCCAGTTGCGAGGCGGTGATGGGCGTCCAGCCAGCCTTTTTCACGGCGTCCAGAGCGAGTTTTTCCGAGTCGGGGTTCCACGGAAGTCCGGGAATCACGCCTTGCGAATCCGTGCCGCCGATCAGCGCCGAAACCAGCGTGGCCGGCAGGCCGAGGCCGAAGCCGTTGTGCTGATACCCGACAGCGAAACCGTTGTCGAGGTTGTGATAGGAGTACAGCGTGATGGCCATGGCATCAGTGAACAACGCCTTGGAATCCGCTGAGCTGAAGTTCTTGTAGTCGTACACACCCATTGCTGTTGCCTCTCTCTTTGTTGGAATTATTCAGAGATAGCTCACAACCAAAGCGCCCCTCCCGAGGCGTTCCGGAGCATTTCAGTTACAACATTTGTGTCATGCAACCCCAATGGGAACCACCGCAAGCCACGGTGGTTCCCACACGGAATCAGGCGAACACGAAACTCGAGTCGGACAGGTTAGCCACACCCACCCCGATCAGGGTCACGGCATAGTCGCCAATCTTCAGCACGGTATCGGCGCCGGACTGCGAAGCGTGTTGCTTGTAGTCGTAGCCCTGCCCTGCGCCCTGAACGCCCATGAACACCAGTTTGTCGCTGCCCTGGTAGCCATTGATCGCATCGAAGCCGAAGGCGCCGCTGAACAGGAAGGTGTTGTTGCCACCCGCCGCGCTCATCACGTCGTTGCCGGCGCCGCCGACGAAAGTCACGTGGCCCTTGTCGCTGAACAGGTGATCGTCGCCGCCCAGACCGAACAGCCAGTCGCCGTCAGCGGTGGCTTTGAGCGTGTCGCCGAGAGCACCGCCATTGAGCGAATGGTTGTACTGGGTCAGCTCGGCGCCGTTGGCCAGGCCTTTGCCGGTGACGGTCCAGGTGATTTCCTTGCTGCTCCACCACGACCCCGACTCCTTGCTCACCAGCGCGCCGATGTCGCGAGTCATGCTGATGCCGCCGTAGGCGTCGCGCACGTAAAGCGTGCCGTCACCGTCGTTGGCAAAGCTGAAGTTCTGCAACGGCTTCTGCAGATCGAAGGTGTTGTGGCCCTGGCCGCCGAGCAGGATGTTGAAGCCACCGTCATCGCGGAACAGATCATCACCGGCGCGCCCTTCGAGGAAGTCGTTGCCCGCCCCGCCCTTGAGCCAGTCGTTGCTGTCGGTGCCGATGATGAAGGTGCTGCCGGTGTGCGGCTCACCGCTGCGGCCCAGATCTTCGACCCAGGTCTTGCCCCGGGAGGACGCTTCCAGGTTGGACACGATGATGGTCGAGTCCTGGCTGGTGAGGTTGTAGAACTTCGAGTCGATCACCCGGTTCAGGCCATCGGCATACCCCAGCGAGCTGTGAGCCGACCAGTTCAGCGGATTGACGATGCTGAACGGCACCAGGTTCTGCGCGGTGGACGCGTAGTTATCGTTGAAGTTGACGATGTTGTCGGTGGTCGAGTCGTGCGGCTTGTCGTGTTTGCCCATCGACGCCGTGCTGAACGTGGTGCCGTCGAGTACACGGAACACCGGATCGTTCTCGTAGCCGATGTTCAGCACGTTGGTGCCGGTGCTGCTCTGGGTCGGCGAGGCGAACGAAATGTAGTTGGCGTCCTTGAAGAACCCGCCCCAGTTGCTCGCGCTCAGATCCGCCACGCTGTTGACCCCGAGACCGCCGAGGCTGTGGCCGCTGATCAGCACGTCCTTGGCGGCGATGCCATGGGCCGTGGCAAACGCGGCCACGGCCTTGAGCAGGTTGTCGAAGGCGTTTTTCGCGTAGTTGGTGGCGTAATCCACTGGCCCGATGGCTGCCAGCAGGTTGTTTTTCATGTCACCGAAGGTGTCGCTGTAATCCAGCCCGCCAGTGCCGCGAAAGGCCACGCCGATCCCGATCAGCTTGCCCGCCGCGTCGTATTTTCCGAGCACTTCCGCCTCGGCGCTGGTGAAGCCGTCCTTCTCGCCGAAGAATGTGCCTTTCGCGTCGGTCTTTCCTTGATAACCCAGTGCCGTGGCGCCCAGTGGCGCCCAACCGGTGCCGGGCAAAGCCTGCCCGGTCGGCGTGTAGGAATACAGCGTCAGTGCGATGGCATCGCTGTACAACGCTTTGCCGTCGGCATTTTTGTAGTCAAACAGTCCCATGTCGTGCTCTCTCTTCCTTTCAAAAACGGCAGTTCTTTGCCGAACTGCCGCTACACCTTAGAACTGCCAGTCCAGCGTCAGGCCCACACCGTGGTCCTTCTCGTTCGAACCGATCAGTCCGTTGTAGTCCAGGTTGACCCGGACATCGCGATTGAGCGCCAGGCCGGCACGAACGCCGACCACTGCCGCATCGCGATCCATCGACGCACTTTGCACCGTGAATGCACTGTTGCCATTGACGAAGGCCAAGTGGCTGTCGGAATCCACGCTGCTCAGGTTGTGCTGCCAGCCCAGAGTCGCGCCCAGTTCAAGCTGATGTTTGTCCGACAGGGCAAACGTGCGCTTGGCGCGGACACCGAGGGTCGACAGCACGGCGTCGCGGTTATCTTCACCGCCCTTCAGTGCGGCGGCATCACCCTTCTCGGTGAAGCTGTCGCTGTTCAGGTGCACGTAAGCCAGGTTGGCGAACGGCTCCAGATTCATCGGTTGCAGACCGAGATCGTAGGCTGCTTCTGTGAACAGTTGCGCGGTGGTCGCATCGCGTTTGGTTTTCTGCTTGCCGCTGACACCGGCAAATTGCAGATCACGTTTGACGTCGATGCGATGCCAGCTGTAAGCCGCGCCGGCGGTCAGACGCAGGGCATCGATCTGATGCCCCAGGTACGCACCCAAGTGATAACTATCGGCCGATGCAGACGAATGTGTACCTTTGCCCATGTTCAAAGAGCTGTCGCTATAACCGGTAACGAAACCCAGACGCGTATCTTCAGCGATCAGCCCGTCGACACCGGCCAGCAAGCCACCGATGGAGCTGTTGGAGTCGGCATTTTTATAGCCGCCATCGCTCTTGCCCCAGGCGCCCAGCACTTTGAGCCAGGCGTTGCTGCGGTCATCCGTCGGTGCGCCGGCGTCGAACAGATCCCGCTCGCGCAGACGTTCGCCCACGGCATCGCGCAGGTAATGGCTGTCGTTGATCAGCATGGTGCCGATGGCCGGGTGAATCTCGCCGGACAGTTGCTGGAAGGCGTCCTGCGCGACAGCGGCGGTCGGCGACAGCAACAGGGTTTCGAACAACGCATTGCCCGCGCCCAGACGTTCGGCGGCTGCACCGACGGCACGCTGGTTCGGGGTCAGGCCGACACTGGCGAAGGACGCACCGTTGCGCCCGACGTTCAGTTGAACACCGCCCGAGGAGTAATCGAGGGTGCCGCCGAGAAACGCATAGCTCGGCAAGACCTGGCCGAAGCGCCCTTGAATGCCGCCCGCCGCCTGCAGAATGTTGAACTGGCTGCCAAGCAGCGATTTCACTTCAGTCGTGGTCAACAGTGTCGGGCTGTTTTCCAGCGTCAGCGCAACGGTTGCGCCCTCGATGGTTGCAGTGCCGCCAGCGACAACGCGGTCGCTGCTGGTCGGCGAGACTTCGACGGAATAGGTCGAACCCGGTTCGAAGGTCACGTCACCGGCCACGTTCAAGGTGCCGATGGAGTTGCCCGGCGCGACGATACCGCCGCTCTTCGCGGTCAGTGCCGCGATGTGCCCGTTACCGCCGAGGATGCCACCGTCGTTGACCGTGACCGCCGATTGCAGCGAGCCATTGATCGCCAGTCGCCCCTGATTGACCAGGGTCGGACCGGTGTAGGTGTTGGCGCCGGTCATGACCAGGGTGCCGATCCCTTGCTTGGTCAAACCGCCGTGGCCGGAAATGTCGTTGCGCCAGGTGTCGAGACCGCAGGTGATGTCGGTGCACACGCGCTCGGTGGGTTTGCCGGCGTCGATGATCGCGCCGATGCCTGGCAGGTCGGCCACGAACTGGCCGGAGCCATAGGCGCCCTGGATGCGGAATTCTTCGGGAATGTCTTGTTCGGTGACAAACATCGCCGGGCCGTCGATGGCCTTGCGCAGGTTGATCATGCCCCAGCCGTACAGGGCGTCGATGCCCGGTGCGCCAAGGTCAGTGGCCGTGGTGCGCAACACGCTGGCAACCTGATCACCGGACATGTACGGGAAGCGCTCCATCAACACCGCCATGGAACCGGCCACGTGTGGTGCGGCCATCGAGGTGCCGTTGTAGTTTTTGTAGCCGGTGGTCAGGTTGTCGGCGTTGGTGCCTTCAATGATCGAGCTGTAGATTTTCGTACCCGGTGCCGAGACGCAGAAACTCGCGGTGTAGCCGCAGCGCGAAGAGAACGTACTCATGATGTAGGGATTGGCACTGGCCAGATCCGGGTTCTTTTGCAGTGCGGCGACGGTGATCCAGTTCGGCGCGATGTCCGGCACGAAGTAACCGAGGCCGGCGATGGCGTCCGGGTTGTTCAGGTTGTAGTCGTTGCCCGCCGCGAAAATCGTCACGATACCGCTGCGCGCGGCGGCGATTGCACCGTCGTAGGCGCCGCCGGGTTTGGTGCCCAGCAGTGTGCGGATCTCGTTGAACTGCAATTGCGCGTCGTTGACGGTGAAATGCGGGTACGCCGGGTCACGGCCGCCGAGATCGAAGCGGTCGGTGATGCCGATCCCCCAGCTATTGTTGATGATCCGCGCGCCACTGGCGATCAGGGCATCCCAGCCGGCCTTGTACACCGCGCCGTCGTTGCCGCGCACGATACCGTCTTCCGGGCCCGGGTCGCCGTTGTCAGCGCTGATGATCTGCGCACCGAACGCCACGCCGTGCATCGGCCCACCGTCACGGCTGCCGGCGGCGATGCCGCCAACGTGGGTGCCGTGGGCGCCGAGCTTGCCGTCGGAACCGACCGAGGGCGAACCGTCATAACGGAACGCGTCCCCGGCTTTGACCGGGATGTACGGGTCGGTGTATTCGCGAATGCCGCTGGTGACCAGGGTCACCACTTTGTTCGGCCCGGAAAACTCCGGGTGCGCGGCGTACACCGGCTGGTCGAAGATCCCCAGCTTCACGCCTTTACCGGTGTAACCGGCGGCGTAGGCGTAATCCGCGCCAATCGCGCCCAGGCCCCAATCCGCCTGGAATTCGGCGCTGCGCCAACTGGCGGCATCCCCTGCCCGGCCGTTTTCCACGTAGGGCGCAGCGTGTGCGCTACCCCAGGTGGCCAAGGCGCAAAGCAAGGCGCGATTGAGAGTTTTCAGGCGAAAGCATCCACCCGATTGCGCGGGGGTGTTGTTATTTTTCATCCAGCGACCTTCCTTAGTGATGTTGCACAAAATCCGTTTGTTCAGAACCTGATCGCTCCTACGCTCCCGCGTGGGAATGCAACCCGTGAGGCGTTCCCGCGCAGAGCGTGGGAACGATCAGTCAGAACTTCCAGTTCAGGCTCAGGCCAACGCCGTGAGTCTTCTCGCGGTTGGCCAGTTGTCCGTTGTAATCAAGGTTCACCCGCACGTCGCGGCTCAGCGCGAGGCTGGCCTGCACGCCGACCAGCGCGGCGTCGCGCACCAGTGGCGAGCTTTCGACGCTGTACGGCGCGCTGCCGCTGGCGAAACGCAAATGCTGCTCGGCCTCGATGTCGGTGAGGCTGTGCTGCCAGCCGAGATGGCCGCTGACATCGAGTTTTTGCGTGCCCGACAGGTTGATTGTCTTGATCGCCCTGACGCCGAGGGTGCTGAGCACCGCGTCACGCTGGTCGCCGCTGCTTTTCAACGCCGCAGCGTCGCCCTTCTCGGTGAAACCGTCGCTGTCCAGATGCACGTAGGCCAGATTGGCGAACGGCTCCAGGACCAGTGGTTGCAGATTCAGTCGATAGGCCGCTTCACCAAATACCTGTGTGGTGGCGGCATCGACCTTGGCTTTCTGTTTGGCGCTGACGTCGCCGTATTGCAGATCACGTTTGACGTCGGCGCGATGCCAGCTGTAGGCCGCGCCGGTGCTCAGACGCCAGTCGCCGATGTTGTGCCCGGCGTAAGCGCCGAGGTGGTAACTGTCGACCTTGGCCGAGGAATGCGTGCCAGAACCCATGCTCAACGAGCTGTCGCTGTAACCGGTGACCAGACCGATGCGGGTCTGCTCGTCCAGCGCGCCGTCGACGCCTGCCAGCAGGCCGCCGATGGATGTGCTGTAGCCGGCGGTGTCGTGTTGCGAATCGGTCGTGCCCCAGGCGCCGAGGGCCTTGATCCAGCCGTTGCTTTGCGCGGCGTTTGCATCGTGCAGGCGTTCGCCGATGGCGTCGCGCAGCTGGCGGCTGTCGTTGATCAGCACCGAACCGAGGGCCGGGTAGATTTCCCCGCTCAGTTGCTGGAAGGCTTGCTGCGCATCGCTGGCGGTGGCCGACAGCAACAGGCTTTCGTACACGGAGTTACCGGCACCCATGCCTTCGACGGCGCTGGCCACGGCCCGCTGGTTCGGGGTCTGGCCGACGTTGGCAAAGGACGTTGCGTTGCGCTCGACATTCAGCGTGATGCCGTTGCCGCTGTACGCGAGACTGCCACCGATGAACAGGTAGTCCGGCACCACGGCGCCGAACTGACCCTGGATGCCACCGGCCGCTTGCAGAATGTCGTACTGATGACCGAGCAGGCTTTTCGCTTCTGAGGTGCTGAGCAAGGTCGGGCTGTTTTCCAGCGACAGACTGACGGTGGCACCGCTGATGGACGCCGTGCCGCCGGCGACGATGCGGTCACTGGCGGTCGGTGACAGCTCCACCGCGTAGGTCGAGCCCGGCGCGAAGGTCACGTCACCGGCCACATTCAAGGTGCCGATGGAATTGCCCGGCGCCACACGACTGCCGCTGTTGGCGATCAGTGCGCCGATCCGGCCGGAACCGCCGAGGGTGCCGCCGTCATTAACCGTAACGGCGGACGTCAGCGAACCGTTGACGCTCAGCAGGCCGCCATTGACCGTGGTCGGGCCGCGATAGGTGCTGTCGCCAGTCAGAATCAATTGCCCGGCGCCGGACTTGATCAGGCTGCCCTGATACACCCGATTGGCGGCGGCCGCATCACGGGCCATGCCGACGGCGTAATCGGTCTGGTCCTGTTGGCTGGCGCCTGCCGAAATTCCGTTCTGCCAACCTTTGCTTTGCAGGGTTTGCTGCCAGGCACTGTGCTCGGCGAGGTCTTCGCTCTGACGCTGGATCAGCGCCTTGTCGGAGATGTCGTTGCTCCACACATCGCGTTGCCCGGTGGCCAGATTCGCGTCGAACGCGCCGAGCAATTGCCCCGGTCCGCCCATCGCCCGCTTCAGGTTGGCGACGCCCCAGCCGACCCGTTCGGTCGGTGCGCTCGTCACGCTGCCGTCGAGTTGAGTGGCGGTGGTCAGCAGCACTTCCAGCGCCTGCTGGTTGTTCATGTACGGGTAACGCTCCATCACCAGCGCCAGAGCGCCGGTGGCATGGGGCGCGGCCATCGAGGTGCCGGACTTGATCGCGTAGCCGCCGTCGGGAATGGTGCTGTCGATCTTTGCTCCCGGCGTAGTGATGCACCAGTATTTGGCGATACCGCACTGGTTGTATTTCTGCTGATTGCTCTGATCCAGCCCCGACACGGCCAGCCAATGGCCTTCCAGGTCCGGCTGAAAATACGGCAGCGCCGAACGCACGCTGGCGTTGGGGTAACCGCTGTTGCCGGCGCTGAACACGTTGATCACGCCGCGGCGTGAAACATCGGCGGCGGCATCGAGCCAGGTGCCTTTGTTCCAGTGCTGGGCGTAAGCCGCATGCAGGTCCGCCAGGGTTCGATAGCTGACATCCGGCGGCTGACTGCCCCAACTGTTGTTGATCGCCCGCACGCCGGCATCGGCCAGTGCGTCGTACACCGCCTTGAAATAGCGCGGGTCGGGATTGGGGCCGAACAGAAAACTGTCGTTCTTGTTGGTGTTGCCGACGTAGATCTGCGCATTGAACGCCACGCCATGCATCCCGCTGCCATCACGGGAAGCGCCCATGGTGCCGACCACGTGCGTGCCGTGAGAATCGTTGTTCGGGTTAAGCGTGCCGTTGACCGTGAACAGCGAGCCATCGATATAGCTGCCGCTGGCCGAGACCGGGTGATAGCGGTCGCTGGCGAACTCAGGATGGGCCGCGTCGAAACCGGAGTCCAGCGCACCGATCTTCACGCCCTTGCCGGTGATACCGGCGGCGTAGGCCTGATCGGCCTGCATCCGGTCCAGCCCCCAGTCCCGCAGGAATTCGGCGGAGCGCCAACTGGCTGGATCGCCGGGTTTGCCCGAATCCACGTATTGCGCCTGGGCCGGGTTGATAAAAATCACAAGCAACAGGGTGCCGACCGAAACCGGCTTGAAGCGTACGTCCATGTTCACCACTCGTTTTTGTTGTTTTGTGTAAAAACTACGGTGCTATTGCGTCCGTGGGCCTTGCCCGAATGCTTCGTCCACCCGAGCCAGATCCTGCTCGCTCAAGGTGCCCGCGTAGTAATGCAATTTGGTCCAGGCCATGAGGTAGTCATAGCGGGCCTGGGCCAGATCGCGGCGGGTGGTAAACAGTTGTTGTTCGGCGTTCAGCGCGTCCAGGTTGGTCCGCTCACCGCCAAGAATGCTTTGCTTGGTCGAGACCACCAGCGCCTCGGCCGACGTCAGGGCTTTCTGGTAGGCGCGCAGTTTGTTGACGCCGGACAGGCAGGCACTGAACTGGCGACGCAGTTCGATCAGGGTTTCGCGGGTCTTACCGTCCAGTTCGTACTCGGCCTGCTCCATGGTGCGGCTGGCCTGACGGGTCGATGCCGACACCCCGCCACCGGCGTACAACGGCACGTTGACTTCGATGCCGATGGTGTTGGTGTCGTAGCGCTGGTTATAGGTGTTGCCGCTTTCCGATTCGTTCTGGCGCATCGAGGCGTAGGCACTGACTTTCGGCAGGTGCCCGGCGCGGTTGCGCTCCACTTCATAACGTGCCACTTCCACGGCCTGGCGCTGTGACGCCAGGTTCGGGTTGTTGCTGATCGCCAGTTCGTGCCAGGTGTCGTAGTTGGCCGGCATCAACGCGAAGGTCTGGAAGTTCTGATCCAGCGGCGCCAAATCGGTGATGTCCACTGTCGGCACACCAACCAGCGCACCCAGTTCACGCAGCGCGGCATCCTGTTCGTTGCGGGCCTCGATTTCCTCGGCGGTCGCCAGTTCATAGCGCGACTCGGCTTCGAGAATGTCGGTCCGCGTGCCTTCGCCCTGCTTGAACATGTGCTCGTTCTGCTGGAACTGCTGCTCGTACGCCTTCTTCTTGGCCTGGGCGATGTCGATCTGATCCTGAGCGAACAAGGCCTTGGTGTAGTTGTCGAGCACCCGCACCAACAGTTCCTGGCTCTTGCCCCGGAAGTTCTCGTCGGCAAACAGCGACTGCGCCACACCTTTGCGATACGCGGCGTAGGCCTCGTAGTCGAGCAACGGCTGTTGCAGGGTCAGGTTGGAGCCGTAACTGTTGTAGTTGCGGTTTTCCGTAAAGTTGCCGCGATCGGTGAGCTGCGTGACCTTCGAGGTGTTGTGGCCCTTGTTGTAGTTGTAACCGACTTTTGGCAACAACCCGGCGCGGCCAATGGCCCGGTTTTCAAGGCCTGCATCACGTTCCTTGATCGCGCCGAGGAACACCGGGTCATTGCGCAACGCCTGTTCGTAGATCTCGAACGGCCCCATGGCCGCCACTGCACTGTTGCCCGCGAGCAGCGCGAACGCTGCCGCCAGCATGGAAAGCTTATTCATACAGCCGAACATCCTTATTCTTCAGTCAACGCGGAGCCGGCCCGGTCGAGCAGCGGTTTGAACAGGTAGTTGAGGAGTGAACGTTCGCCAGTGCGCACGAACATTTCCGCCGGCATGCCGGGCTTGATCACCAGGCCGTTGAGTTTCTCCATGGCCTGATCGCTGACGCTGCTGCGCAACACGTAATACGGCACGCCGGTTTTCTCATCGACCATCTGGTCGGCGGAAATCAGGCTGACTTCGCCGGGAACACGCGGTGTCTTGCTCTGGTTGAATGCGGTGAAGAGGATGTCTACCGGCAGGTGCGTGCCTACCTTGTCGATCAGGTTGATCGGCAGGTGCCCTTCCACTTCCAGGCGCGTGCCTTGCGGAACGATTTCCAGCAGGGTTTCACCCTGACGGACCACGGCGCCTTCGGTGTGCACACCGAGGTTGACGGCCACGCCGTCCGACGTCGCCACGATCTCGCTGTGTTGCAGATCGAAACCGGCGGAGGTCAGTTGTTCGGACAGGGTGACGCTTTTCAGTTGCGCGTCGGCCAGTTGGGTGCGGACTTCCTTCTGGTATTCCTCGCCGTGCTGTTGCAGTTTCAGACGCGATTCAAGAATGCCCTGCTCTACCCGGCCGCTTTCGCCGGTGTTCTCTGCCAGCTGCTGCTGCACTTGCGACAGTTGACGCTGATATTCCATCAAGCGGTTGCGCGGGATGTAGCCGTTGTCCGCCAGCGGTTGCAGATTGCTCAACTGCTGTTGCAGGGAGTCGGCCTGGGCGTTGAGATCGGTACGGGCGCGGCGCATGCCGGCCAGTTGCGAAGTGGCGCCTTCGATGCTGGCGCGCAGGGCGGCCTGCTCGCGGGAGTACGCTTCGCGGCGGCTGCTGAACAGTTGGCGCTGACCTTCCAGCACCAGGGCCAGGCGCGGGTCCGCGTTGTCGCTCAGCTCTGCCGGAAACGTCACCTGCTTGAGGTTGTCGCGCTCGGCCTGCCAGCGTGCCAGGCTGGCCCAGGCCATGCGGTACTGCGCCTGCAGCGACTGCACATCGGCGGCGACCTGGGTCTGGTCGAGGCGGAACAACGGCTGACCCTGTTTCACGATCTCGCCTTCGCGCACCAGAATCCGGCTGACCACACCGCTGCTCATCGACTGCACGGCCTTGCGTTTACCGGAGACCACCACCGTGCCTTGCACCGGAATCCCTTGATCCAGCGGTGCCAGTGCGGCCCAGGCAAAGAAACTGCCAGCGCCGGCCAGTGCCAGAATCCAGCCCATGCGGGCGAAGAATTTAGCGTCGCGCTCAGGGCGTTCGGTGATGTACGCGTGTTCCATCGTTGCTTCGTTTTCAGTGTTCATGCTCGCGCTGCTCATACACCCGAATTCCTTGTCGTGGGCTGGTACTGCCGGCTCAAGCTGAGCCCGCCCGGTGCCTGCGCGGTTTTTTCAGTTTGTTGTGGCTGTTGCGCCTGGTTGCCGGACAACGCCTTGAGCACATCCTGGCTCGGGCCGAAGGCTTGCAGACGGCCATCGGCGAGTACCAGCAATTTGTCGGCCTGGGCCAGTACCGAAGAACGGTGCGTCACCAGCACCACCGTGGTGCCCTGCGCCTTGAGTTGCACGATGGCGCTGGACAATGCGGCTTCGCCGACGGTGTCGAGGTTGGAGTTCGGTTCATCCAGCACCACCAGGCTCGGTGTGCCGTACAGCGCACGCGCCAGGGCTACACGTTGCTTCTGGCCGCCGGACAGACCGCTGCCATCCTCGCCCAGTTGCGTGTCATAGCCCTGCGGCATGCGCAGGATCATTTCGTGTACGCCGGCCTGTTGCGCGGCGGCCACCACCTTCTGCGGGTCGGCCTCGCTGAAACGGGCGATGTTCTCGGCGATGGTGCCGCTGAACAATTCGATGTCCTGCGGCAGGTAGCCGATGTACGGGCCGAGATCATCGCGATTCCAGCGATGAATGTCGGCACCGTCCAGGCGAACCGTGCCACCGAGGGTTGGCCACACGCCGACCAGCACCCGCGCCAGTGTCGATTTACCAGAACCGGAAGCACCCAGCACGCCCAGGACTTCACCGGCCGCCAGATTGAAATTGACCATGTGCAAGGTCGCGGCACGTTGCCCGGGTGGGCCGGCGCTGACTTGTTCGAAGGTGATCTGGCCTTTTGGCGGCGGCAGCGCCATGGCGTCGTCGCTCGGCGGATAAGCCTGCAGCAGGGAGTCGAGTCGGCGGTACGCCAGCTTCGCCCCGCTCCACTGTTTCCATACGGCAATCAACTGGTCGATCGGGCTGAGCACGCGGCCCATCAGGATGGAACCGGCAATCATCATCCCGGCGGTCATGTCGCCCTTGATCACCAGCAAGGCACCCAGGCCCAGTACCAGCGATTGCAGGCACAGGCGCAAGGTCTTGCTCAGCGAGCTGATCACCGCGCCAGTGTCGCTGGCCTGGTTTTGCAGGCCGAGGAAGCGCGAATGCACCTGGAACCAGCGTTTGCGCAAGGAACCAAGCATGCCCATGGCCTGAATGGTTTCGGCATTGTGCAGGTGGCTGGTGGCCAGCTGGCTGGATTTTTGCGAGTAACCGGCGGCTTCGCCCAGCGGCTTCTTGGTCATGTATTCGTTGAGGCACGCCAGGGCGATCAACAACAGCGCGCCGGCAGTGGCGAGGACGCCGAGCCAGACGTTGAACAGATAAATCACAAACAGATAGACCGGGAACCACGGCGCATCGAAGAACGCGAACAGCGCAGGCCCGGTGACGAACTGGCGAATGTGGGTCAGGTCGCCCAGGGACTGGCCGGCATTGCCCTCGCCCTTGAACAGGTTGCGCTCGAACGCGGCCTGATAGACCCGCAGGTTGAAGCGACGCTCCAGCTGGCTGCCGATGCGGATCACGATGAAGCTGCGCACCACTTCCAGCAGGCCGATGAACGCGAAGAATCCCACGACCATCAGCGAGAGCATCGCCAGCGTGGTTTCGTTTTGCGAAGACAGCACCCGGTCATAGACCTGAAGCATATAAATAGAGGGCACCAGCATCAGCACGTTAATCAGTGCGGTAAAGCATCCGACGCTGATCAGAATGCTTTTATAGTCACCCAATGCCTTGAATAAGGGAGCGGTGGCTGGGGCCTTCGCCATCTTCATTGATTATTCCTGAAATGATATTCCCCGCCGTGCTTGGCGAGACTTCAATTAATAGCCCGCACACGGGGCGGGACATACACCGACAGTGTCCGCTTACACTTCGATAACAACTTTCGCGATTAAAACCGGCGTCCGTGTTATTGAAGAGAGCCTTATAACTGTCACGGGGTGCCTTATATTTAAACTGTGAGTCGGTTCCGGTGATCAGGGCTGTTTGGCAGCTCGCTCAAGTGTAATCACCAGGCCTGACTTCAAAGTGCTCAGATAAAGCCCATCACGTTGTCGGCTGAAAAACTGGATTCTTGAGCCTTCCTTGCCGGTGATCGAAAGACCGTCCGGATCGGGAAACCAGCCGATGGCGCTGTCCTGCAGCCATGCGCTCAGGCAGTCGGCGCCCTTGCCCAGCGTCTGGTTGGCTTCAAGGTCGATCAGGCAGGTGTTCGACGGTTTGTCCTGCAAAGCCTGGGCTTCGGGAGCGTCGTTGCGGTCGCTCAGGGTCGCTTGCCACTGTCCGGCAAATACCGATGGATCTTCGAGTCTCAGGCTGCTTGCCATAGTTGTTTCTCCAGAAATCATCATCAGCACCGGCAACAGGTACGCCGCCGCTTTGCGGGTAAAAGCGAATTGGATCATAGGAAATTTCACTCCGGCGCGTAGCCTTGCTTACCAGCCAAAGCGATGCAAGTGAAGAAAGCGGCGCATCACGCGCCGCTTTCCCGGTTCACATCACGCCACGATGTCGCTGAGCGCTGCCTGGCCAACGGTGCTGACCTGGAAATCAGCCACGCCGTGCCCGGAGAAGTCCACCGAGAGCAGGCTGTTGCCGCCCGAGGAAGTCAGGACTGCATCGCCCGCCGCACCGGTGAAGGCGCTGACGAAGTGCAGGCCTGCGCCTTTGGTGATACCGGTCAGGTCGATTTTGTCGAGACCGCTGACAAAGTCGAGGATCTGATCGATCGCACCCGGCTTGGAGTCGGAACTGGCTGCGAACACGAAAGTGTCCGAACCCGAACCACCCCACAGCTTGTCGGCGCCACCGCCGCCCCAGATGATGTCGTTGCCGGCACCGCCCTTGAGTTCGTTGGCTGCGCTGTTACCGATGATCAGGTCGTTGCCCGAGCCACCGATGGCGTTCTCGATGGTGACGCCCTTGGCGATGGACACGTTGCCCACCAGGCCGCCAACGTCGGAGAACGAGGCTTCATTGAGGTTGATCTTCTGGTTCTGGGTGAAACCCGAGAAGTCGAAGGTGTCCTTGCCGCCCGCATCCCACACCGAGAACACCAGCTTGTCCGACGAAGAGGACGCGCTGAGGAAATCGCGACCGGCGTTGGAGTTGAAGCCGTAGGTAGTGTCACCGGTACGGGTGGTCAGATTGGCGCCGTAGAGCTTCTGGATCGCGGCAATGTCGTCCATCAGCGGGCCGGAGGCATAAGCTTCCACGCCGCCTTTGCTGAAGTTCTGGCTGGTGTTGCTTTCACTCCAGTAACTCATGAGGCTGTAGCCGCGGGTGTCTTGCCCGTAGGTCGCGTCATTGTAGGTCGGGTTGCCAGTCCCGGCGTTGTAGTCGCCAGGGTGAGACAGGCCCAGAGTGTGGCCAATTTCGTGGGTCAGGGTCTGACGTCCGTAGTTGTTCAGGCCCGGGGTTTTGTTGACGTCGTACCCACTGCCGGTCAGGTACCAGGACTGACCGTCATAGCCTGGCTCGGTGCCTGGCAGGAAAGCAAACGCCGCCGCGCCTTCCTGACCGCCGCTGTAGTTACCGAAGGTCATGTGGCCGTCGCCACCTCTGGCTGCTTCGGTAAAGGTCACGTTGGCGACATCGGCCCAGGATTGCATGGCGAGCACGGCCTGGGTTTTCTGCAGGGCGCTGAACTGACTGAAACCGGTGACTCCCAGGCCGCTGAAGTTGGCGGTTTTGGACGTCAGAAAGGTATAGGTCAGTTCGATCTTGCCGCTGCCGTCGAGGTCGTGCCAGGAGGCACCGTCTCGCAACAGTTGGGTAGCGGCTTGATCCACCGAGAAGGAGGGTTTGCCATTGACCGTGAGGTTGCCGCCACGATCGTACTGATGGCTGAAGCTATTGATCTGGTTGAACGCCGAGCTTGGCGCGGCCAGTGGTGCCGCGTTCAGCTGGAAAGCCTGTTCGGCGGTATCAATAGCATTAGCTTTTACTTTCGACATAAACACACTTCCTTGTTTAGCAATGGAACAGTTTTTGTCCGATAGCGACAACCTCTGGCGAGATTGTCCTATCACTCGCCCAATGAAGGCGTTAGAAACCTGACACAATTTGAAATCTAACGTCTAGCGTTTTTTTGAGATCAAATTGAACTATTCCGGGAAAGTCCCGTAAACAAAGCGCGTGCGGCGAGAAGAATGTTGTAAGTGTGGTGAGTTTGCCTAATTGTCTGACGATTTCTTATTTAAATATTAAATATCGGTAAGTTACTTTTTGTTAGACGCGTCTCACTTTCCTGCACTTTATTAGTGCGGTGCCAGCGAAGTGATATCAACCAAATAAACACAAGTTGCAGGCGTCATATACCGCTGCCGGAGCGGAGGAAAACCCGCTCCGGCAGATTTTTCAGCTGCCGGTACGGATCTTGTTCCAGACGCGAGTGCGGATCCGGTCGATGTTCAGCGGCATGGCTTCCAGCGCGAACAATTTGCCCATCATTTCCGGGCTCGGATACACCTTGGTATCGTTCTTGATGGCCGGGTCGATCAGGCTGTCGGCCTGTTCGTTGCCGTTGGCGTAGTGCACGTAGTTGCTGATGCTGGCCATGACGTCGGGCTGCAGCAAGTAGTTCATGAAGGCGTAACCGGCCTTGGCGTCTGGCGCATCGGCGGGCATGGCGACCATGTCGAACCAGATGGCGGCGCCCTCCTTGGGAATCGCATAACCGATATCGACGCCGTTCTTGGCTTCCTTGGCGCGGTTCTCCGCTTGCAGGATGTCCCCGGAGAAGCCGACCGCCACGCAGATATCGCCATTGGCCAGGTCGCTGGTGTACTTCGAAGAGTGGAAGTAGCTGACGTACGGCCGGACTTTCATCAGCAGGGCTTCGGCCTTTTTATAGTCTTCGGGATTCTTGCTGTGATGCGGCAGACCCAGGTAGTTGAGCGCCGCTGGCAGCAATTCCGGGCCGTTATCGAGGATCGCCACGCCGCACTTCTGCAGTTTTTCCATGTTTTCGGGCTTGAAGATCAGGTCCCAGGAATCCACCGGCGCGTTATCGCCCAGCACAGCCTTGACCTTGGCGATGTTGTAGCCGATGCCGGTGCTGCCCCACAGGTACGGGAAGCCGTGTTCGTTGCCCGGATCGTTCGTCTGCAAGGCCTTGAGCAATACCGGGTTGAGGTTCTTCCAGTTCGGCAACTGGCTCTTGTCGAGCTTCATCAGCGCGCCGCCCTGAATCTGCCGGGCCATGAAATGGTTGGACGGAAACACCACGTCGTAACCGGATTTGCCGGTCATCAACTTGCCATCGAGGGTTTCGTTGCTGTCGTAGACGTCGTAGGTGATGCCGAGACCGGTGGCCTTTTCGAAGTTTTTCGCGGTATCCGGCGCGATGTAGTCGGACCAGTTGTAGACCTTGACCGTTTCCGCTGCCTGAGCAAGGGAAGCGGCGAGCATCAAGGGGGCGAGAGCGAGGGTCTTTCGGATCATGGATCGATTCCTGTATTGGCTATTGTTGTTGGCAGGCAATCAAAAGGATCAAGGCGTCAGAAAATCAGGACGTAGGTCTTGCGCACGGTCTCCTGGATATCCCAGATGCCGAGTGTGTTGGCCGGCAACATCAGTGCGTCGCCACCTTGTATGTGCAGGGTTTCGCCGCCGCCGTCCGGGGTGAACGTGCAGCGCCCGGAAATGAAGTGGCAGAACTCCTGGGCGGTGATCTGCCGTCGCCAGCGCCCGGGCGTGCATTCCCAGACGCCGGTTTCAACGCCGTCGTCGCGCTCCACACTGGTGGTCGACGCAATGGCCACTGGTGTGCCGAGCGGCACGGCCACCGGATTGGATTCGTCCAGTGGCAGCGTGGCGGTGTTCTTGAATTGGGTGATGCTCATGGCGCTTCCTGTCTTAAAGGCTGTCTGGAATTAAACGACGTTTAGTGCATGAAACCTTCCATGAACCCGGCCACCCGACTGGCAAGCTTGCGCCGCCAGGGCGCGGTCGCCGGGTTGGCCAGGGTCTGGTCTTCGTGGACGAAGCTTTTGATGATCGCGTTGTAGCCGAGCCAGCGGCACGGTTCCGGTTCCCACGCTCGCAGCGCATGGATCCCGCCGTCCGGCAGCACCCACGGTTGATGCACCAGTTCGGAATCGCGCTCAAGAATCAGGTCAGCCAGGGTGCGACCGCCCAGATTGGAAGCCCCCACGCCCTCCCCGCCATATCCGCCGGACAGCGCAATGCCGTTGGCCCGATCACAAAGCATGTGCGGTTTGAAATGCCGCGACATGCCGAGGTTGCCGCCCCAGGCATGGGTGATCGCAGTGTTTTTCAGTTGCGGGAACAGTTCGCCAAACAGGTAACGCCGCAGCTCCACCTCGTCCCGAGTCAGATCAAAGTTGTGCCGCAACTGACCGGCGAACTGATAGCCGCCACGGGCACCGAAAATCAGCCGATTGTCGGCACTTCGCTGGCCGTAGGTGACCTGACGGCTGAATTCACTGAAGGCCTGGCCACGATTGAGGCCGATTTCGTCCCAGGTCGCGGCCGACAACGGTTCGGTGGCGACAATCAGGCTCTGCACCGGTAATTGATAACGACCCAGTGGCGGTAATGTCACCGAATAGCCTTCGATGGCAGGAACAATCCAGCGGCTGCGCACGCTGGCCTTGTCGGTGCGCAGACTGCCCGCCTGCCAATGGGTCACCGGGCTGTTCTCGTAGATCTTCACGCCCATGCCATGAACGGTTCGGGCCAGGCCGCGCACCAGTTTTGCCGGCTGAATGGTCGCCACATGCGGGGCGAAGATGCCGCCGTAAGGTTTGGCGACGCGAATCTGCTGGGCCAGTTGTTCAGGATT
Organism: Pseudomonas sp. GW822-FHT03F04; assembly: GCF_058801405.1. Taxonomy (NCBI): domain Bacteria; kingdom Pseudomonadati; phylum Pseudomonadota; class Gammaproteobacteria; order Pseudomonadales; family Pseudomonadaceae; genus Pseudomonas; species Pseudomonas sp. GW822-FHT03F04. The sequence goes on along the minus strand of NZ_JBXANF010000002.1, from coordinate 283,764 downwards.
CAGCCAGCGATAATCGTCGTCGGTCAGGCCCTGGGCATGCAGCTTGTTCAGATAGTCGCGCAGGCTGGCTTCCTGTTCCGGATAGCGCGCAGCGCAGTAAAGCACCCCGCCCTTGCGGTAATCGCAGTCGATGCCTTCGCGCTCGAGCACGACTTCCACTTCATCAGGAATGCTGTGCAGCAGATCGAATGAGGCGCGGCGCTGTTGTGGCGACAGGCCTGCCAGCAGGCGATCTTCGCCCAGCAGATTGCCCATCAACCAGCCGCCATTGCGGCCGGATGCGCCAAAACCGGCGGTTTGTGCCTCGATGATGGCGATGTCCAGGCCCGGCGCGTGTTTCTTCAGGTAGTACGCCGTCCAAAGCCCGGTGTAACCGGCGCCGATGATTGCCACGTCGACGTCTAGGTCTTGTTCCAGCGCCGGGCGCGCGGTGAGCGGCTCGTCGAGTTGGTCCATCCACAAACTGATAGTGCGCCACGCCGGCATGCAAGACTCCGCCAATCCAGGTTTCGATGGCGTCGATCCTAGTGGCTGACCTCAGTGACTGTCTTGCGCGCGTGTCCGCAAAGAAATTTGCTTGGCGTAGGCCTTGGGCGACTGGCCGGTATGCTGGCGAAAACAGCTATAGAAAGCCGATAGCGAGTTGAACCCGGCGGCAAACGCCAGCTCATCGATGCGCAGTGGCGGCGCGGCGTTGTCCAGCGATTGCAGCAAATGCTGGAGCCGCGCCTGATTGACGTAGCGATAGAAGCTCTGTCCCAGCACCTGGTTCAGCAGATAGGAAATCTGGTTGCGGCTGTAACCGCACTCCTTCGCCACCCGCTGCAGATCCAGTTCGGGATCGAGGTACGGCTGCTGACGCTGGAAATACTGCTGCAGGTCTTCGGCCATGAAACTCAACTGACGTGGCGACAGGCCCAGTCGGCTCGCCGCTGGACGCTGACTCGGTGTCGCAGTGCTGGAGCCCTGCTCACGCACCAGTGATGCGTACTCATTGACTCGCCAGATTTTCGCGTCCTTGACGGTAATTGCTTCGCTGGAACGGAACGACACCAGGCCATTGCCGCCGCGCAGTGTCACTTCGTATTGAATGAACGCGGTGTTGCCGTCGATGCGGATCCGGTCGCAATGCTCCAGCGCTTCGTCGGATTCACGGGGCATGCTGACGCGAACGTACTCGCGCAGTTCGTCGAGGCCGAGCACGCGGTTCTGGAAGAAGTCGTTGTACTGGATGTCCGGATGGTAAAGCGCCATGACGCCATCCAGGTCCCGGTGTTTCCAGCTCAGGTGATAGCGCATGACCGTTTCGGCCGTGGCCTGGGTCTGTTGCGGGCCGTCATCATCGGCGTGCATAAGGGACTCTTGGAAAAAGAACCGAGCTTGCCCAACTTCGGGCGCAGCATCAACCAGCCAGTGGTGATGGCACTTTGGCAAGGTTTTCGTCGACCATGACTTACATCAAAAAAATCCCTGCAATCGCCAAATGGCCTGAAAATTCTCACAGGTTTTTCACATCCAGATGCTACTTTTAAGGGCAGTCACCGGTTGAGCCAATGAAGGCTCTTCCCACCTACCATGAGCAAACGGAAGCGCTCGATGAAGAAGGCGGGCAACACATGAATAAAGGGTCAAGCAAGGTTACGTTCCCCAATGCCTGCCAGCTGATGCGCTGGCATTTTCATCCCATGGGTTTCGAGGCCACGATGGACGCGCCGGGCAGCATGATCGCCCGCCTGTTCGACCGGGCCAGCGGCGAAACCCTGATCGCCATTGCCGGCATTCCTTGTGCCACGGTCATGAATGCGGCGGATGTGGAACGAATAATCGAAGCCGTGGAGGATGAGCTGGAAGCGTTTGTTCCTCCGGAATCTCTCAGGAGTTACGCCTAAGTTATTGATCTGAATTAAAAAGCCCGCTGTTTGCGGGCTTTTTTGTGGGCGTTCGCTTCAGGCGGTTTTCTTTTCCGGCCGGTGATCGACGAAGAACGGCTTGCCCTTGGCGACCCGATCGGAGGCGCGCGGCATGTTCACTGCCTGGGCGTCCTGCGGTTCGACGTACCAGTAGCAATGACTCACCGCCCGGGTGATGCCGACATAGGCCAGGCGCAGGATTTCGTCCTTCTGCGCGGTGTCGTAAGGCTCGTTGTCGCCGACCTTACCCAGTCCGGCCATGCGGTAGACCTGATTCTTGTACGGCGAACTGGTCAGATGCTGACAGTCACCGAGCAAGAACACCGCATCGGCCTGCAAGCCTTTGGCGCTGTGATAGGTCAGTTGCTTCAAGCGTCGGGACTCGTACGGCAAGCTAGAATCAACATTAACTACAGACTGAATATGCTGCTCTATCAATGACTTATCGCTGCTTTTTCGATAAAGCATCAGGATTGAATCGCCGTTTCTGTAGTGCTCCGCCAGACGCTGGCCGAGTGCCTGATCGTCGCGTTCCAGTACGTTGACCGGTTGCAGCGGCTTCTCCTCGCCGCTGGCCTTGGCTTTCTTGCCGGGAATCGCCGGCGCCGCACGGACGATGTGCTCTGCCGCGTCGATGATGTGCTGATGGCTGCGATAGTTGTCGCTGAGCATCACCCGCGTGGTGCTCGGCGATGAAAACTCCTTGTTGAACTCCATGAAGTAACTCGGCGAACTGCCGCGCCAGCCGTAGATCGACTGCCAGTCATCCCCCACGCACAGCAAGGAAGAACGCTGCGCCCCGCGCCCGACGTGCATGGCCGGGCCACGGCTGCGGATTTCCGCAAGGCTGGCGCGAATCCACGAAACGATTTGCGGCGACACGTCCTGGAATTCATCGATCATCAGGTGCGACATGGGCCGCAGCAGTTCATCGCTGAGCAGTTTGAGGTTTTCCGGCGAGTGCTCGCTGAACAGCGCGAACATGCGGTTGTAGGTCATGACCGGTGGTTTCTGATCGAGCAAATGATCTTCCAGCGCGCGCCAGAACAGGCTCAGCGCTTCAAAGAAAAACCGGTCCGGATCATCATTGGCGAAACTCATGCGGCCAACGGCGTCCGGTACATCCAGGCCCAGGTTTTCGATAAAGCCGGCGGCGGCGACAAAACAGTCCAGCAACGGCGCGGATGCGAGCTCGCCCTTGACCTTGTAATCGAAGCCCGGCCCGGCACTGGCATCACCTGCCAATGTGGCCAGGATGCGCTTTGATGACTCGTAACTATCTATCCAAATCAATGGCTTACGGCAGAAAGCTTGAAACAGGGTGCGCTTGACTGCCCACTCTGCACGGACTGTCAGCTTGGCGTTTGGGCGGCAGACTTGCGGATTTTCGCGCGGATCGAAGCCCAAAATGACCCAGGCATCGAGGCTCGGAATGTAGCCATGGCAGTGGAAGTTCGCACCGTTGACTTCGAAGGTCTGGCGGTTCGGCTCGATACCCTTGATCGGCCAGGCACCGGCGCGGAACCACAAGTCTTCGATCACGTCGCACAGTTCTTCGTCGCGCTTGGCGGCCAGTTCGGTCACCGCCATGCGCTTTTGCACGTCCGGGTGATCGCGTTCCAGCTCCTTGAGCTGCAAGGCATGCCGGGACAGTGGCTGGATCAATTGCCGGAAACGCTCGTCCTCGGTGTAGAGACGGTGATAACAGGCGTTGAGCTGCTGCCGCTGGGCGTCGTTGATCCGCAGATCAAACGGGTTGCTGTCGACGTCATCGTCCCCGCCCTGCGGCCGGAGGCTGAGGTTTTCAAAAGCCTGCAAACGCTCGAACCCCGGCAGGCTGCGAACCATCGGCAGAATGCGCGAATGGAAGGTGCGCACCAGATCCCGAGCGGTTTTGTGGCTCAGGAATTGCCCCCAGAGGGCAAACAGCTCAATCAGTTTGTTGATGAAGTCCTTGCGCGATTCACGGGTGAAGGTCACCACGGTCATCGAATCCAGCTCAAAGCCCAGATAATGCGTCAGCAGCAGAATGCGCAGCACCAGCGTGGTCGATTTGCCGGCACCCGCTCCGGCGATCACCGAGGTTGACGGCGTATCACTGAAAATCATCTTCCACTGCGCAACGCTCGGCTGGGCGTGGGCCGGCAGCAAGCGGGCGACGTCAGCCTTCATGCGCTTCTTCAGCTCGGCCGTCAGTGGCAGGCGCCAGTCATCGAACAGGTGGTTGTCGATGCTCGGCGCGCGATGCTCGGTGCTGCGGCTGTCGCGGATCAACAACACCTGACGGCCCTCTTCCAGGCCGTCAGCCTTGCCTTCCTTGTAACCGTAATCGACCCCGGCGGTGTGACCGCTGCGAAAGCCATCGGCCTGGCCGTGCAGCCACGAAGCCCGATGCTGGGCGCGCAGTTGCGTCAGGCCGTGCCCCAGGAAACGCGCCGCCAGGCGTTTGAACCACGGCATCTCGGCCAGGGGACGAAGTTCGGGAGGAAGATCGGGGGTGTGTTGCGCCACGCTGACGGACTCCAGGAGGTGAGGCTGTTGGGGGCTATGGTGTCTGCATTTGCCCTTGAGTTCTAGCGAAATGCTTACAGGTCATCGAGTTAGGCGATGAACTGAAGGCTGCGTGAGAGCGTTTCGAGGTTTATAACATCAATAAATTCGATGGGAATGCAGCACTTTTTACGCTTTTTCTCGATTGTTGGCTGATAGATGATGCTCGCCATCAATCACCGGTCTCGCTTCGTGGCTGCGGCCGAAACGCCCCATGACGAACCTTTTGAGGAGAAGATCATGCTTGAACTCAGACCCTTCAGCTCGCTGGGCGGCGCCCATCACGGCTGGTTGGATGCCCATCACCATTTTTCGTTCGCCGAGTACTACGATCCACAGCGCATGAGCTGGGGCAATCTGCGGGTATGGAACGACGACATCATCGCCCCGGGAACCGGTTTCCCCACTCACCCGCACCGGGACATGGAAATCATCACTTACGTGCGTGAAGGTGCGATCACCCACCAGGACAACCTGGGCAACAAGGGCCGCACTGAAGCCGGCGACGTTCAGGTGATGAGCGCCGGCACCGGGATCGCCCACAGTGAATACAACCTGGAGGCGACCGCTACCAAGATCTTTCAGATCTGGATCATGCCGACCGAAACCGGTGCACCACCTTCGTGGGGTGCCAAACCGTTTCCCAAAGGCGAGCGCGAAGGCTTTGTGACCCTCGCCAGCGGCAAGGTCGGTGACGATGAGAGTCTGCGCATTCGCGCCGATGCCCGGTTGGTGGCAGCCACGATCAAGGCCGGGGAAACCGCCGAGTATCGCCTCGATGCCGGACGTCGCGCCTACCTCGTACCGGCCACCGGCGTGATTGAAGTCAACGGCTTGCGTGCGCAAGCTCGAGACGGTGTCGCGGTGAGTCATGAACCGGTGCTGACCGTCACAGCCATTGAAGACAGTGAAATCGTGTTGGTGGATCTGGCCTGATCGGCTGAATGGCGGGCAAAAAAAGGGCGACCTCTGAGGTCGCCCTTTTTTATTCAGCGCGGATTACTTCGTGGAAATTGCACCATCCACCAGGGTTTGCGCTTCGGCCACCAGTTGCTTGAGGTGGTCGTCACCGATGAAGCTTTCAGCGTAGATCTTGTAGATGTCTTCGGTGCCCGAAGGACGCGCGGCGAACCAGCCGTTCTCGGTCATCACTTTCAGGCCGCCGATGGCCTGATCGTTGCCCGGTGCCTTGCTGAGAATGCTCTGGATCTTCTCGCCCGCCAGTTCGGTCGAAGTGACTTGCTCCGGCGACAGCTTGCTCAGCAGCGCTTTCTGCTCAGGGTTGGCCTTGGCATCGACACGCACCGAGAACGGCTCGCCCAGTTCATCGGTCAGTGCGCGGTAAGCCTGGCTTGGGTCGCGGCCGGTACGGGCAGTCATTTCAGCAGCCAGCAGGGCCGGAATCAGGCCGTCCTTGTCGGTGCACCAGACGCCGCCGTCCTTGCGCAGGAACGATGCGCCGGCGCTTTCTTCACCGCCGAAACCGAGCGAGCCGTCGAACAGACCGTCGGCGAACCACTTGAAGCCGACCGGCACTTCGTACAGGCGACGGCCCAGACGCTTGGCCACACGATCGATCAGGCCACTGCTAACCACGGTTTTACCCACGGCCGCGTCGGCGCGCCACTGCGGACGGTTCTGGAACAGGTAGTCGATCGACACGGCCAGATAGTTGTTCGGTGCCAGCAGGCCGCCGGACGGGGTAACGATGCCGTGACGGTCGTGATCCGGATCGCAGGCGAACGCGACGTCGAAGCGCTCCTTGAGGCCGATCAGGCCCTGCATGGCGTGGCTGGACGACGGGTCCATGCGGATCTGGCCATCCCAGTCGACGGTCATGAAACGGAACGTCGAATCGACTTCCTTGTTCACTACGTCGAGGTCCAGGCGATAGTGCTCGGCGATGGCCGACCAGTAGCGCACCCCTGCTCCACCCAGCGGATCGACGCCCAGACGCAGTTTGGCACCGCGGATGGCATCGAAATCGATGACATTGATCAGGTCGGCAACGTAGGTATTCACGTAATCGTGACGATGCGTGGTGGCGGCTTTCAGCGCCTGCTCGTAACCGATGCGTTTAACGCCTGCCAGTTTGTTGGCCAGCAGTTCGTTGGCCTTGGCTTCGATCCACTTGGTGATGTGGGTGTCGGCCGGGCCACCGTTGGTTGGGTTGTATTTGTAGCCACCGCTTTGTGGCGGGTTGTGCGACGGTGTGATGACGATGCCGTCAGCGAGGCCGGTGGTGCGGCCGCGGTTGTAGCAAAGAATGGCGTGGGACACTGCCGGTGTCGGGGTGTACTCATCGCCTTCGGCGATCATCACAGTCACACCGTTGGCTGCCAGCACTTCCAGGGCGCTGGCCCCGGCCGGCGTCGACAGCGCGTGGGTATCGATGCCGACAAACAGCGGACCGGTGATGCCCTGGGCTTCGCGGTACAGGCAGATCGCCTGGCTGATGGCCAGAACGTGCCACTCGTTGAAACTCAAGTCGAAGGAGCTGCCACGATGCCCGGAAGTACCAAACGCCACACGCTGGGTGGAAATCGAGGCGTCGGGTTGACCGGTGTAATACGCCGTTACCAGTCGCGGGATGTCGACCAACAACTCTGCCGGTGCCGGTTTGCCCGCAAAAGGACTGAGTGTCATGCAAAACCTCTGAAATAGAGTGGTTCAGGAAATTACAGCGGAGTTTACTGGCAGTTTGACCGTAGTGCGATGGGATCTATCCAGTGCATCCCCGATGTTTTTTAACAGCTCAGTCATCGGGGGCCAGTCGCAAGGCATCGCCAAGCAAACCGACGACGCCTGCCATCTCCTGCCCGCTGCTGCCTATCGCGCTCAGTCGCATGTGTTGCCCATGCATGCCTTGGGTACTGAACAGCTCTCCCGGCGCGATCAACACATGTTGCTTGAGCAGCCGTTGAAACACCGTGCCCATCGCCACCCGACGCGATGAACGCACCCAGACCGTCGCACCGCCCTGCGGCTCGGCGATGTGCAGTGCATCGCCCAGTCCTTCGCGCAGCAGATCGATCAACTGTGTACGACGCTCCTTGAGCAGACGCTTGAGCACCGGTAGATGTTGATCGACACGACCGCTGGCATACAGTCGGGCAATGGCTTTCTGGCGAATCGGCGACAAGCGAAACGAACGCAGTAGAAAGTGCCGTTGCAGGTCGTTGCGCCATTGGCGAGCGAGCACATAGCCATAGGGCGCTTCGACACCGATGACCTTTTCGAACGTGGAAAACACCAATAGGCGATCGGGGTCCAGCAAGTCCCGCAGAGGTCGGCTTGCGCAGTCATCGCCCAATTCACTGTAACTGTCGTTTTCCAGCACCCAGGTACCGTGGAGCCTGAGCAGGCGCGCGATGGCTTCGCGATTATCGGCAGGCGCCAGGCTGCCATGGGGCATGTTCAATTGCGACGGCAGCAGGATCAGCCGTACCGGTTCGGTTTCCAGTAACGAGGCCAGATGCCGTGGATCGACCCCTCCGCCGGGCTGTACCGGCAGCTCGATGACCCGCACGTCGGCAGACTGAAGCAAGCGCAATATCACCCAGTCGCAGGGAGACTCGACCACCACGGTCGTGTGACGCAGTTCAAGGACCGCGATCAGGATCTCCAGCACCCCTCTCACATCGGCGCCGATATAGACATCCTCGGCATGCCAGCAATGAGTGGGTGATGAGGTATAGCGAGCGGCCAGCAGCGTGCGCAACTCCAGCTCGCCACAAGGCTGGGCCGGTGCCTGTGATTGGCGGGGATATTGACGCATGAGCTCCCGTTCAAGCATCAGCAACGGGCTGTCCAGAGGTTGAATCGAAGCCGGGTCGTCAGCACTCAATACGCGCATGCCGAGACATCTGGCGTTGACGTAGACGGTTTCCAGCAGATCATTGCCTCGCCCGGGCGGCATGACGGTGGATGCCGGCTGTGCGAAATAACCGGACTTGGCCACGGAGTAGACCCGGCCTTCTCGTTCAAGCAGTGCGTAGGCGTACTGAATGGTCGATATCGACACGTTCAGCCGTTCGGCCAGTTGCCTTAATGAGGGCAGCCGAACCGCCCCTTCCCCGCCTGGCCCTTCGATCAGTTGGGTGAGATAGCGATAGACCGCCTGATAGGCGAAATCGTTTTCACGCGAGGCATTCATGAACCGGCGTCCGCAGGCATTCTCTGGTGACCGGGCGCTACGCTCACGTTCAACCTTCCGCCGTACGGTCGCCTGCGGCAACCTCGCGGTCGGCCGGACTCGGGGCGTGCGTTGCCTGATCGGCCATTTGAATGGCGTCCATGGCATACAGCCGACTGATCAGCCGCACGGGCAACCCACTGACATCGGTCATCCATTGCAGAACCTGCTCCGGCGCGTGCAATCCCTGCATCGCACGATGCAGATCCGGCATGGCCACCAGCATGCCCGGATGGCAGGTGCGCAGAAAACGTTCGAGCCCGGCTCCGCCCTCGATGAAAGGCGCGAACAAGAGACAGACCAGTTGCGCTTCATTGAGCCCGAAACTCTTTTGCAAGGATGAGGAGGCCAACGATCGATGCTCGCTGAGATCGGACAGGTTGCCGAACGTCGCCACAAACCGTTCGCAAATCTGCTCCGGCAGGTTTTTGCGACGCATCACTGCCAGGCAACGCTGCAGGTATTCCGAGACCCCGACTTCATAATCGTGACCGCCGATGTAGTTGGCTTGCAGACCGCTCAGGTAGGCCGCGACCAAGGGATCTGGCGACTCGCCGGTGCCTGGCTCGAACAACAAATCATCTGTCTGAAACCCGAGAAAGTCGCTGAGCAAGGGCCACCGCTCCTCCATCTTGCCCACCACCATGTCATCGATGCCGATGTAATGGGTGCGCCGACAGGCTTCGAACTGACCGAGAGGACGCCACGGCAGCAGATCGGACTCTGCGTGGAGCTCGCGATAGCAGTCGCCCCCCATGCCGTCGAGCAGATTGAACAGCTCTTCGAATCCGGCCCCCCGCTTCGGCAGCGCGCCGATGCCGGCCTTCTGGGCGGCGCGATCCAGTCCCTGAAGAAAATGCTCCTGGCTGCGTGCGGAGTCGCTGCTGACCAAGGCATCGACGCCGTTGTTCCAGCGTGCGACCTGCCCGTAGAACTCGGCGGTGGCCAGGTACGCGTCGTCCCAAAGCTCCAGGCTCTCTCCCCAGCGCCGGCGGTGGCCAACCATCAGCAGATTGATGCGATTCGCCTCCCGACCATCGTCGGTGAGCGGCGCCTGATGGTTAAAAGGCAAGACCTCCCGATTGTCGATCATCAGCAGTTCGACCCTTGGGTCGTCATACAGAAACAGTGCGCTGAAACTGCGGTGCATGTTGTGCAGTGCCGAGGGCGGTGTGGCGCAACCGCGCAGGGTTGCCACCCGCAACTGAAAAGTGCCCGGAGCCCGTCCGGCGATGCTCAGTTGCGCAGCGCGCATCAGGGCCAGGCTGTAACAGCAATCACGAGTGCCCGATTGCGTCACCAGCACCTTGAATTCGCCGATTCGATCCATGCCCCCGGCAGCCACCGCCAGTCGCTGAATCAACAGCTGCAATGCCGTGCGTTCTGCACGGGAAAAGAAACTCAGCAATCGTTGCAATACTTGCTGGTAGACATAGTTCATTGCCTGGTCATGGATCGTGCTCATCAGTACTTCACCCGATATCAAAGGTTTTATATTGCGCAACCACGAACGCCGGACGCGCAATCATTCTTCATTAATTAATAGACGCTGAAATGCTAACACTTAAGGTTTTGTAGTTATTTGAAACAGTTGGGCTCGCAATAATTCATGTTTATGACTCGCACGCCGCAAGCCCCCGCCGTTACAGGGTTTTCTCGAGAAGGAAGTTTTCCTGGGAAATTTCTTACAATGGCCTGCGCATGATGAGCACAAGAAAAAAAGAAGGGATTACGCGACCGCCCTACAGCAATTAAACAAAAATCAAGATATCGACTCTCGACAATCATTTTGTATCGCGCAGGAAAAAGAGAATGCACAGCCATAGCTCATTCCTTGAGATGAAAGTAGTCATTCAATTATCAGGGTCTGGAGGGCGATTAGAAGATACAGATCAAGAGTAAAAACCAGTTCAGTTGCTGAACGTCCCCAGGCGTCGCGCCCAGGGTTTCTCTTGGTCTGAAGGATGGAACGCACAAGAGTCCGTGGGGCCACGGACTCTGATCACAACGGTCAGGCAGGTTCGACTTGCAGGGCGACCCGCTCACGGCAAGGGCATTCGTCCATGTAGCGGTGTGCTTCGACAAACTCGTTGAACGGGAAGACCCGGGTCTTGAGCGGAAGCAGCACGCGGTCGGCCGTCAACTGATTGATGTCACGCAGGGCACGTTGCAAGGCGACGTGATCCTGGACGATGCCCAGTTCCGGCTTCCCGGTGAAGTTGCCGATGCAGTGCACGAAGAACTGGATGTTCTTCTGGAACGCTGCGCAGGCCGGGAATGGCGTCTGGTTGCCACCCTGCAGGCCATACAAAACCAGGCTGCCGCGAGGTGCCAGCACATCTCCAAGCAGCGACATCTGTGGGCCACCGAGACCGTCGAACACGACATTGACGCCACGGTTGTCGGTGATCTTGTTGATCCGCATCAACAGGTCTTCTTCTTCGGTGACGATCACTTTCTCGGCACCGAGGGACAGCAGGTATTCGCGCTCTTCCGCGGTTTTCGTGGCGGCAATCACTCGCACACCCAGCGCCTTGCCCAACTGGACAAAGGACGGACCGGCGCAATGACTGGCGTCAGTGACCAGGGCAAACTGCCCGGGTTTGACGCGTGCCAGATCGACGTAACCGAAATAGGCGATCAACAGCGGCGTGTAATGCACGCTGGCTTCGATCGGGTTCAGCACGTCCGGATAACGGGTCAGCGCCGTACGCGGCAGAACGATCAGTTCGCCATAGACCGGATAGTCATTGGGACTCTCGGCCGGAAAACTCGCCACCTTGTCACCGACAATCAGGTCTTCGACACCGTCGCCAATGGCCGTGACCACACCAGCCATTTCATGACCCAGGCCTGAAGGCAGGCGGGCCTGAGACGACGCCAGGTTCTGACGCCAGAGCGTGTCGTACCAGCTGATGCCGATCGCCTCGACACGCACCTGCACTTCGCCAGGACCTGGCTGAGCGGCCGCATGCTCTTCGCATTTGAGCACCTCGGCCGGACCAAACTTGTGAAAACGGATCGTGCGGGACATCGCAAACCTCGTCAAAGTAACCTCTAATGCCCTGAACTCTATCTGGGCTTTCCAGCCAAGACTATCAGTGGCTATTAATAGTCGACATGCCTGTCATTGATTCCGCAGTATGGCCAGCATTGAGCAAATCCATGAAAAAACTGCTGCCGCCTTCTCAGTAAAGCTGAATTACCCGGTGCAGACTACCAGCCTTTCCCCGTAAGATTCATGCCGGCCATTGTTCTCATATGGTCGCTCTCGTCAAGCTTGATGACTCTGCCAGGACTCCAGATGAATCGTAATGACCTGCGTCGTGTCGACCTGAACCTGTTGATCGTATTCGAAACGCTGATGCACGAACGCAGCGTGACCCGCGCTGCGGAGAAGCTGTTTCTCGGCCAGCCAGCGATCAGCGCGGCGCTCTCGCGCCTGCGCGGACTGTTCGACGATCCGCTATTTGTACGCACCGGGCGCAGCATGGAACCGTCTGCTCGTGCGGTGGAAATCTTCGCCCTGCTCTCGCCTGCCCTGGACTCGATTTCGACAGCGGTCAGCCGCGCAGCCGAATTCGATCCGGCCACCAGCACCTCGGTATTCCGGATCGGCTTGTCGGACGACGTCGAATTCGCGTTGTTGCCGATGCTGCTCAAGCGCCTGCGGGCCGAGGCGCCCGGGATTGTGCTGGTGGTCCGTCGCGTCAACTACATCCTGATGCCCGGCCTGCTCGCCTCCGGTGAAATCTCGATCGGCGTCAGCTACACCACCGACCTGCCGGCCAACGCCAAGCGCAAAGTCTTGCGCCGCAGCCAGCCGAAACTGCTGCGCGCCGATACGGTGCCGGGACCATTGAGCCTGGATGACTATTGCGCCCGCCCGCATGCGCTGGTGTCGTTTGCCGGCGACCTCAGTGGCTTTATCGATGAAGAACTGGAAAAGCTCGGCCGCAAACGCCACGTGGTGCTGGCCGTGCCGCAGTTCAACGGTTTGAGCACGTTGCTGGCCGGGACCGACATTGTCGCGACCGTGCCGGATTACACGGCTGATGCGCTGACGTCTGCGGGCGGTGTGCGCGCAGAAGACCCGCCGTTGCCGACACGCACGTTTGAACTGCACATGGCCTGGCGTGGGTCGCAGGATAACGATCCTGGGGAGCGTTGGTTACGGTCGCGGATTCAGATGTTTTTCGGGGATCCGGACAGCCTTTAGGTTTCGTCGATCAGGCTGTTTAGCTGATCATTACTGGCTTTTCATAAGCCATGCAGACCCATCCACTTTCAGTGGATTGCTACATTGGGGGCACATCTGAGCGCATGCTTTGGATAGTTTGAAAAGGATGCCCCCAGTTTAGAGTTCAACAGTCCTCTTTCGAAAACTCAGCCGTTACTCTTCCCAGACACCGCGGAGTGAAGGTAGGCCGATGAGAAGCACTACTCTGCCCAAGTGCGTGAGCAACCGAGTGAAACCTCCTGTGCAATTGATATCGCAGGTGTAGCTTGCCAAGCTGAATTCAGACCTCACCCCTTCGCTTTTCAAAGCGCAGCCGGAAATTCGGCCGCTCACTCCTAGTGATTCACGACTAATAGCCAGTTGCCACTCAGCCATCTCATCGCCATGCTATGCACCAAACGGGATCCAATACATGGAGCGAAAGGTGCCGGACGACGACCTGCTGATTCAGCTTACCCAGCAACACCCTGACTTCTGCCGCCTGCGCAAGGAGCTGGAAGAGGCAAAAAGCCTCGGCCCGGCACCTCGGATTGCCGTATGCGGACTGATGAATGCGGGCAAGAGCGCACTGCTCAACGGCCTGACCGGGCATATTGAAACGGAAGTCTTCAAAACCAAGGAAATACGGGCAACCACGCAATTACAGACCTTGGAGCATGAAGGACGCCTCTATCTGGATACCCCGGGGATCGACGCCTGCGATGAGGATGATCGGCTCGCGTGGCTGGGTCTGGCCAATGCCGATGTGATTTTGTTCGTGCACAACTTGCGTACCGCCACGCTTGAACAAGTCGAAACGGCCTTCCTGTGCGAACTCAAGCGCCGTCGCCCGGATCTGGAGCGCCACCTGGTGGTGGTGCTCACCCATGCCGAAAGCGTCACTCAGCAGGAAGTCAGCGAGCAGGCGATCGGCAAGATCTTGCAGTCGCTGTTCGGGACCGTGCCGGCTACCTTCGCAACCTCATTCACCACGTTGCGCAACGGTGTGCGTAAGCGCAACACGAAGCTGCTCGAACTGAGTGGCTTCGACTCTTTGCGCGAGCATTTGCAGGCGCATCCGGGGCTGCTTGAACGAGGCGTAGGCAAACAGCGTGCCGAACGCGACGATCACCGCCGCGATGTCCTGGAGCGCTTCCTCGACCAGCTAATTGCCCAGCGCAGAAAGCGACTGGTCAAGCTCGAAGGCACGCAGGCCACTCAGCTCGAACAGTTACAAAGTAGTGTCGACGGACTCTTCGAATCGGTAAGCCATGGCTTGGCCCGCGGCTGACTGATTGATACCACGCAAGGAGATTCAATATGTGGTGGTTACTGATACCCGTGATCGGAACCGTTGTGGCAGCGGTCGTCAATTCCGACAGCAGTGAAAAGGAAGAAGCCGAGCGTCAGGCCCGCGCCAGGTTACGCGAACGCGCCGAAGCGCGGACCCGCAAACAGGACAGGGATCAAGCTCAGGCGCAGCGCAACCAACGGTTCACTCAGGACATCGACGCACAGCTGAGCGAGCTGATGGTTTCGCACAAGGCCGACCTCATACTTTCAGGCAAAAGCCACGCCGGCGTGACGATAGAAAGCCTCCAGGCGTTTATCGCCAGCCCGCCTCAAGCCACAGCGCAAGGCCAACTCAAGGCCTTGCGCCTGCTGGCCCCAAACACCCGATTCAGCCCTGAATGGCTAGAGCGCGAGCGCCAGGCCAAAGCCCTGCGCGCTGAAATTCAAGACCTCAAACGCTTGAAACGACAATTACTGGACAGATCGCTATGACCTCCGCTCCCGCCAATCGCAGCGAACTGCTGCATGTCTTTGCGCAGGTCGCGCAAGGGTTCAACGATGTGCAACGCCAGGTCGAGGCGCGCGAAGCGCGTCTCAAGCAGACTCTGGATGCGCTGGAGCGGATTCGCACAACTTCGCCCTGGAGCCGCTCTGGCTTGGCTCCAGATCATCCCTTTCTGACCTTTGCCAAGGCCTGCCAAAACAATTTGGATGAGCGCTTCGACGCCTGGATCAAGAACGTCAGGACCTACGAGCGCAACACGCAGTTCCGCAGCAAATTCGGCGACTCTCTGCTGGTGTTTGTCTTCGGCAAGGTCAAGGCTGGCAAGTCTTCGCTGGGCAACTACCTGGCTTATGGCCGCACCGAACCCGATGCGCAACTCATCGCCCAGGCGCAGCCCAAGCCTGAGTTTTTCAGCGAAACCTCCACGCAGTTGTGCGAACAGACCAGCGATGCGCAAATCCGCGAAAACGGCTGTTTCGGCGTCGATGTCGTGGAAGCCACCAGTGCCATCCAAGGCTTCCGCCTGCCAGGGCTGACCTGGGTCGACTCGCCCGGGCTGCATTCGGTCAACGCGGGCAACGGCGAACTGACCAAGGACTACGTCGACGCCGCCGACCTGGTGATCTTCCTCAGCAAATCTGAAAGCCCGGGCCGGCGCTCGGACCTGGACGAGGCCAGGGCACTGTTGCACAGGGACAAGAACATGATCGTGCTGCTCACCGGCAGCGACGAAAACGACGTGGACGTGAATGATGACGGTGAGGTCGTGAAGACGCTGATCATGAAAAGCGACAGTGCACGCCAGCTGCAAGTCGGCTACTTCATCCAGGCCCTGCGCGAATCCGCCCCCGAATGCTCGCTGGATGATCTCAAGGTTCACTCCATCTCGTCCTGTTATGCCGAGCAAGGCTCCGCCGAGGAGCAGCAAGAGCGCTGGCAAGTCAGCGGCCTGGCCGACTTTGCGGGAGAAGTCGGCCGCCTTGCCGTTGCCGAAGGCCTGCAAATCAAGCAGCAAGTGCCGCTGAAGAATCTGCAAGCCTTCTGCCGCCAATTGAGCGAGTCGATTGGTTTACAGCAGGTGCTCTTGAGCGAGTTGCAGAATGAACTGGCCAACGCGCGCAAAGAGCTGAAAAACAACACCGAGCGCGTACTCTCCCAACTGCAGCAGCGCCTGCCCATGGAGATCAACAAGCTGGCTGATCAATATGCTCTGAACGACCAAGGATTTTCCGACGCGTGCTGGGCGCTGTTCGACCGCCAATTCGCCGAGTGCGCCGGGGCGCTGTGCGAAGCCATCGGGCAGAAGTTCGAAGACCTGGGCCACACAGCCCAGAGCGTGGCGCCGGTTGGCAAGGCGCTACCGGGGTTTACCTCTCGTAAGCGCAGCGTCAGCTACCAATCGCGGCGCAACGAAGGCATCGGCAAGGCCGGAGGGGCCGGGCTCGGCGGTTGGGGCGGGGCTGAGGCCGGTGCCGCCCTTGGTACGTTAATAGCTCCGGGAGCCGGAACCTTAATCGGCGGGTTGATCGGTGCCGCCCTCGGTGGCTGGATGGGCGCCAAGGCTGGGGGGGCAGCAGGCGGCCATTTCGATGAGACGACTGAGTTCGAGATCATTGTCGGCGACAACCGTGACGAAGTTTCTCTGTCTACGCGCGAACACTTCATCGACTACGCCAAAGATCGCCTTAACCGGCTCTACCTCCAGCTCGATGCGCTGTGCTTCGTCGATGTATCGACCTGGCTGTCAAACCTCAGCCAGGCTCTGCAAAACCTGGATGACCTCGCCGCGCAACAGATCAACGCCATTAGCAAGGAACTCGATCATGGCCCTGCCTGACTTCACTCGCGTACTCGCCACCTACGACACGATAACTGCGCCGCTCCAGCGCTGGTTGCCAGCCGAACGCGCCAGCGAATTGGGCAACCAATTGCATAGCCGAGCGGCACGCCTGCGTCCGCAGATCATGGTCTATGGGCTCTACAACGCGGGCAAGAGCACGCTGCTCAACGCCCTGATGGGACGCGCCGAAGCGCCAATGGCCGACCACCCGGAAACCTCGGTGGTGACCGAGTATCCTTGGCAGGGATACGCGCTCCTGGACACACCGGGTCTCGATGCGCCGATCAGGCATGAGCAAGTTGCGATGCAGCAATTGCAGGACAGCGAAGTGGTCCTGTTTGTGGTGGCAGCCGGCGGTACGCTTGACGAGGTCGCCACCTGGGAACGCCTGGCGCAGATCGTCGTCTCGGGCCGCCGGGTGATGCTGATCGTCAACAACAAGGCTGGTGTGCAGCACGACAGCCGCGACTTCGTCATCATCAACGACAACCTGCGCCAGCATCTGCAGAGCGCCGCCCTCGCCCACGGCATCGGAGATATATTGGAGCAGGTGCCGATTCACTGGGTCAACGCCAAGGCTGCCCTGCGCGGCCGTATCGAAAGCAAGGAGCCACTGGTGGAGTTCAGCGGCATCCTCGAATTGGAACAGGCGCTGGGCGATTTCCTTGCCAGCAGTGACAGTGGCGTTATGTTCAAGACCTGCTGCAAAGACCTGCAAGAAGCCATCGAACTGGCCCTGATGCGCCTGCATCAGGCCGGCGGTAATGAGCAGGCGCTAGCGCTGGACAAAGCCCGCATGCAGGTCGATAGCGAGCGTGACCGACTGCAGAACGTGCTGCGTCATCACCTCGACAGCCGCTGCGTACGCGCCAAGTCGAGTGTCGTTGCGCTAATCAACGATGCGCACCTCCAGCCCGCTGGACAGGGCGAGCAGGCCATGGAAGACGGCGCGTCAAGCGTCATCGCATCGCTGACCGCCGACATGATGACTGCCCTCAAGACCGAGTTGCCGGCAACCCAGCGCAAACTTGAAGACATTGGCCAGACGTTGGCCGACAGCGCCTTCGGTGCAGCTCACGCCTGCGTGAATGGCGTTACTCGCGAGAGCAACGGCAATGACGACAGTGGATTGTCGCCAGCGCTCAAGGATGCCATGCGCAAAATGCCCATGGGTGACCTGAAAACGATAACCGAGCAAGGCGTGAAGAAGGCGCTGGAATTGGGCAAAGAGCTATTGCCAACCTTGTTCAAGGGGATCGGCAAGAAAACCATGGAACGCTGGGCCGCCATGGCCGGACGCTGGGCTGGCCCGCTGCTGCAGGCTGGGATGGCCATTTACGGAATTTACCAGGCCATCAGCAGTGAAAAGGCCGAAAAGGCCATGCTGGAGCGCCAGACCAAGGCTGTAGAGGATGCGGCCAGCACCTTTGTCGAAGACTTGCGCCAAGCCTATCTGAACCAGATTGCGCTGGTGATTGAGGAAGTCTTCAAGCCGATCGATGAATGGATGGCGACCCAGCGCGCGCTGCTCGTGCAAAGCGGGCAAGAACAGACGCAAGACCAGCATTTGTTCGAAGAAGCCCTGCTGGCGCTACGTCAAGCGTATTGACTCGTTAGTGCCCCTCCTTGCGCGACTGCGCAAGGAGGGATGGCACTCAATTAATAGACAGCCCGCTTCGCCAACACCAACTATTGCAACTCAGGCTACAGGTCATGAAGGTACTGTCGACCCTCAAGCCCCCACGTACTCTTCGACGATCAACGCAATCAACTACAGTTTCCGGCGGATGATCTGCCAATGGTGCATGTGCCGAAGCTGCCAGAAGATCGGCAACGGATGAGAAAGTGGGCGCATACAGATGAATGAAGTGCACGAGGATGTGGATGCCGGTTTGGATGCCTGCCGAGGCGAGCTTTGACTCTTTGGGCATGCCCGATCTGCATGGCACTGATGTAGTTACAAGAAAGATTAAATAGAAGCCTTTCCGAAACCGCTTTGCTTTTGCTGGCAAAGCGGTTCAAGAACTCAGGCAGAAGCCCCGGGCCGAGCCAGACGATAGACCGACAGGCAATAAAGCAACAACGCCAACGCCGCCAACATCCCGCCAACGACCCCGACATAAGCAAAACCAAACTGGCTCCCCACCCAGCTCCCCATCAGTGCCCCGCCACCAATACCGATGTTGTAGATCCCCGAAAACAGCGCCATCGCCACATCGGTCGCATCAGGCGCCAGCACCAGAACCTTGGACTGCAACGCCAGACCGAATCCCATGATCGCCATTCCCCAGAACAGGCTCAGCGTGCACAGGTAAGAGACCTTGCCGCTCAAGGGCAACAGCAACGCCAGGCACAACGCGAGCAACGACACGGCGACAATCAGAAAACGCTGCGGGCTATACCGATGCAGCCAACTGAACAGCAGGGATCCGAAAATCCCCGCACCGCCGAATAACAGCAGGATGAGCGTGACCGTCTCGCCACTCATGCCCGCCACGACCTGAACGAACGGTTCCACGTAGCTGTAAGCGGTGAAATGAGCCGTCACGACCATCGCGGTCAGGATATAGATCGCTACGAGCGCAGGTCGCTTCAACAATAAAGGCAAACTTTTGAGCGACCCCGAGTTCTGGCTGGGCAGCAACGGCAAGACCCTGGCCAGCCAGAACACCAACGTTGCCGCCAGCACCGCGATCGCGATAAAGGTGGTTCGCCAGCCCATCGCTTCGCCCAATATCCGGCCGAGGGGAATGCCCAGCACCATCGCCAGGGAAGTGCCGGTGGCCAGCAAGCCCAAGGCCTGAACCTGCTTGCCCGGTGGCGCCAGACGCACGGCCAGAGAAGCCGTGATCGACCAGAACAGCGCATGCGACAATGCCACGCCGATCCGGCTCACCAGCAGGACAGCGAAGCTGGTCGCCAGACTCGACAGGATATGACTGACGATGAACATCGCAAACAGCACGATCAAGAGCTTGCGCCGCTCGACGTTGCGCGTCAGCAGCATGATCGGCAGCGAGGTCAGCGACACCACCCACGCATAGATGGTCAACATCAAACCGACCTGAGCCGACGTCATGTCGAAGCTGCTGCCGATCGAACTCAACAGGCCGACAGGGACGAACTCGGTGGTGTTGAAGACAAACGCAGCCAGTGCCAGCGCAATGACCGCATACCAATTGCCGCTGGTTGTAGTCGTGGAATTGTTCATTTATAAGTCGTGCCCATCTGTCGTTTTTACGTACACCAATTGCCGAAAAGCCTCAGACGACAGGTGGTTCGATGGCGACTTTACTATAAAGAAACGGCGACTTGTCCGTCGGGTGGGAAACTCTCGGCGCACATTTTCGAGTGCACCCCGCTGCCCTGAACCGCAGCGCGCTTCATTGGCCTGCGTAGCGCAATCAATTGCCATATGGATATCAAGTTCCCGCATTTCTTACTCGGGAGCAGTGTTGCAATTGACCTGACATTCAGCCATGTGGATCTTCCGGCAAACCATTGAAAGCCAGAAATGCCCCCCAAGACGTTACAAGGAAGTACTGATGCCCCCGCAACAAAATCACTTCACCAACCGTGCTTTTCGCTCCGTTCGTACCCTGCTTGTCGCCAGTTCCATGCTGCTGGGCAGCGGCTGCGCGATGCTCTCGAACACATTCACGCTCAAGACTGAAATGCCTGCACAATTCAATGTCTACACCACCGCGCATTACAGCGAGCTGTTCGGAGGGATATGCATATTGCCCGACGATTACGCGGGCGATCCGCAGCCTGATAGAAAAGAGTTCTATGCCGATGCCCACGCCACGCCTTTCACTTCCGAGTTCGAGATAGCGGTGAGTCGCAAGGTCGGAGATTGTTTCTTGGTGCTCAGTGGCATTGATTTCAATATTGCTGGTCACTCTGCGACAGTCGAAAAAACGATCGATACGTCCTCGGTCGGCCTCAAGGTTGAAACATTCCTTGGGGAGAATGAAAAACCGGCGACACGAATCGATGAGCAAATACTCGCCGTGCGTTGCCATTGGCAAGATCCATCGTCTGATCGTTCCCTCAAGTCCAGTCTCCAGTGTCGAGGGTTGGACGCCAATGGCAACGAACGCAAGGGGCCGGAACTGGGCATGTTGAAAAACAGACAGCTTCAAGGTCTGACGTTGCGCTTGAAGGTGAGTGTGGACGATGAGCCCAGAAACCCTGGCTCATGAGTAATGGCAAAGTGCTTAATGACAAATCCGGTAATAAAGTTTAACTTACCGCCGCCCCGACCGATGGAAGGTCGGGCACTCGCACTCAGTTAAGGAAAACGATGGCAATGGTCTATTGTCGTGCATGCGCCAAGGAGCTACACGAAACGGCGCTCACCTGCCCCCAATGCGGGGCCGCCCAACAGGCCTCAGTGCCGCAAACGCAAGCCGAAATGCCTTGGCTGGCCATCGTTTCGTTGATCCTCGGAATTATCAGCGCACTCACCCTGTTTGATGACTCCGAATGGGACAGGGACGCGATTGTCGGTGTGGGAACTCTCAGCCTCGCGGGCCTCATTTGCGGCATCGTCTGTATCAACCAAAAACACTCAGGAAGAAACCTCGCGATTGCCGGCATTGTTTTGTCAGGTATTGCCGCGTTTGTGTTGTCCTGTTTATCGATTGAATAATTTTAGGGAAAAAATATGAGCATGGTTTTCTGCCGCGGTTGCGCCAAGGAAATTAGCAGTCTGGCCGTGGCTTGCCCGCAGTGCGGGGCGCCTCAAGCAACACAACAAGTCTATGCAAGTGGCCCCGCCATCACGACGGGTAACCCATACCTCGAAGCATTGAAGAACTACGTAGTGTTTCAGGGTCGCGCCACTCGCCGTGAATACTGGATGTTCATTCTGATCAACCTTGGGGTTTCCATTGTCATCGGCGTTCTCGATGCCATGCTGAACACCAAAGGCATCCTGTACAACCTTTATAGTCTGGCAGTGTTCCTGCCGGCGCTCGCGGTAGGCGTACGCCGCATGCACGACACCGACCGCAGCGGCTGGTGGTTGTTGCTGCCAATCGTCAACATCGTGTTCCTGGCACAAGACAGCCAGCCGGGCCCGAATCGTTTTGGTCCAAACCGCAAGGGCGTCAACTGAAACACGTCGACACCTAGCTGATCGAGACGGCCCACGTGGCCGTCTCTTTGTTTCTGCAATTCACCTTTGAAAAGGTGTTGCTGCTTTTTTACTTGCCACGCAACACAGTTTTGTCATCATTTCATTTGATAGCCCCCTAACGAAAGGTGCATGCTAGAGGGCTTCGCTCGGTCTTATATCATTCCGAATGATAGTTACCTTCGTGTCATTCGATTCGTTTGCTATCAACCCGCCGAGCATCATCCGCCCATCTTCAATACATTGGCGGATGCATCCATGGAACAATCACTCAAACATTTGCGCTTCCCGTTGGCTCTGTTGGCCGTGATGGTGATGAGCGCCTGCGGCAAAGCTCCAGAGACCGCCGCCGCCATGCCTGCTGCCAAGGTCAGTGTGGCCAAGGTGCTGGAACAACCGGTCAACGAGTGGGACGAATTCACCGGGCGCCTCGAGGCGCCGGAAACCGTTGAAATCCGTCCGCGGGTCTCCGGCCAGATCGACGAAGTCGCCTTCACTGAAGGTGCACTGGTCAAGAAAGGCGACCTGCTGTTCCAGATCGACCCGCGTCCGTTCCAGGCTGAGGTTCGCCGCCTCGAAGCCCTGGTCGCCCAATCCCGCGCCAACGCCACCCGCAGTGAAAACGAAGCCGGCCGTGGCGAGCGCCTGCGTGCCAGCAACGCCATCTCCGCCGAACTGGCTGACTCGCGCACCAGCGCTGCACAAGAAGCACGTGCCGCTGTCGGCGCCCTGCAAGCGCAGCTGGATCTGGCCAAACTGAACCTGAGCTTCACCCGCGTAACCTCCCCAATCAGCGGTCGTGTCAGCCGTGCCGAGATCACCGCCGGCAACCTGGTGACTGCCGACACCACTCCGCTGACCAGCGTGGTGTCCACCGACAAGGTCTACGCCTACTTCGACGCCGATGAGCGTGTGTTCCTCAAATACACTCAACTCGCCCGTCAGGGTCAGCGCGGCGCGACCACGCCGGTGTACATGGGCCTGTCCAATGAAGATGGCAACCCGCACCAGGGTCAGATGAACTTCGTCGACAACCAGGTCAACCCGAAGACCGGTACCATCCGTGGTCGCGCCGTGTTCGACAACAGCGACGGCACCTACACCCCGGGCCTGTACGCACGACTGAAACTGGTCGGCAGCGGCACTTACAACGCCATGTTGATCAACGATGAAGCCGTCGGCACCGACCTCGGCAAGAAGTTCGTGCTGGTGATGGATGGCGACAACAAGACTGCCTACCGCGCCGTTGAACTCGGTCCGAAGATCGAAGGCCTGCGCATCGTACGCAGCGGCCTGAACAAGGACGACACGATCATCGTCAAGGGTCTGCAACGGGTTCGCCCTGGCTCTCCGGTCACGCCTGAAGTGATCCCGATGGCCAGCGAGCAGACCATTGCTGCACTGGCTCAACAACGACAAGCGCTGGAAGCCAGCAACCTGCCCAAAGTCGCACCTGCCAAAGGCGCGTCGGGATCGGTTGTGAAACTGGCTGCTGCGACCCCACGCGGTTAAGGGACGACAACTCCGATGAATTTTTCCCAATTCTTCATTTCACGGCCGATCTTCGCAGCGGTGCTTTCGCTGCTGATCCTGATCGCCGGTGCGATCTCGCTGTTCCAACTACCGATCAGCGAATACCCGGAAGTCGTGCCACCGACCGTGGTGGTGCGTGCCAACTTCCCGGGTGCCAACCCTAAAGTCATCGGTGAAACCGTGGCTGCTCCACTGGAGCAGGCCATCACCGGCGTTGAGAACATGCTGTACATGTCCTCGCAGTCGACCGCTGACGGCAAGATCACCCTGACCATCACCTTCGCCCTGGGCACTGACCTGGACAACGCGCAGGTGCAGGTGCAGAACCGCGTGACCCGGACCGAGCCGAAACTTCCAGAAGAAGTGACGCGCATCGGTATCACCGTCGACAAGGCCTCGCCCGACCTGACCATGGTTGTGCACTTGACCTCGCCGGATAAACGCTACGACATGCTGTACCTGTCCAACTACGCAATCCTCAACATCAAGGATGAGCTCGCTCGCCTTGGTGGTGTCGGTGATGTGCAGCTGTTCGGTATGGGCGATTACTCGCTGCGTGTATGGCTCGATCCGAACAAGACCGCTTCGCGCAATCTGACTGCCACTGATGTCGTGACCGCCATTCGCGAGCAGAACCGTCAGGTCGCCGCCGGCCAACTGGGCGCCCCCCCTGCCCCGAATGCCCAGAGCTTCCAGTTGTCGGTCAACACTCAGGGCCGTCTGGTCTCCGAGGAAGAGTTCGAGAACATCATCATTCGCGCAGGTGACAACGGTGAAATCACGCGTCTGAAAGACATCGCCCGCGTTGAACTGGGTTCGAGCCAATACGCCCTGCGTTCGTTGCTGAACAACCAGCCTGCCGTAGCGATCCCGATCTTCCAGCGCCCGGGCTCCAACGCCATCGAAATCTCGAACGAAGTTCGCGGCAAGATGGAAGAACTGAAGAAAAGCTTCCCGCAAGGCATGGATTACAGCATCGTTTATGACCCGACGATCTTCGTGCGTGGCTCCATCGAGGCGGTGGTTCACACCCTCTTCGAAGCGCTGATCCTCGTGGTTCTGGTGGTGATCCTGTTCCTGCAGACCTGGCGCGCCTCGATCATTCCGTTGGTGGCGGTACCGGTATCGTTGATCGGTACGTTTGCGGTGATGCACCTGTTCGGTTTCTCGCTCAACGCCCTGTCGCTGTTCGGCCTGGTACTGGCGATCGGTATCGTGGTGGACGACGCCATCGTGGTGGTGGAGAACGTCGAGCGGAACATTGAACTGGGGCTCAACCCCTTCGATGCGACCAAAAAGGCCATGGGTGAAGTGACCGGTCCGATCATTGCCACGGCGCTGGTGCTGTGTGCGGTGTTCGTACCCGCTGCGTTCATCTCGGGCCTCACCGGTCAGTTCTACAAGCAGTTCGCCTTGACCATCGCGATCTCGACAGTGATCTCGGCCTTCAACTCGCTGACCCTGTCGCCAGCGCTGGCCGCTGTGTTGCTCAAAGGTCACGACGCACCGAAAGACCGCTTCTCCAAAGTGCTGGACAAGATCTTCGGTGGCTGGCTGTTCCGTCCGTTCAACCGCTTCTTCGACCGCGCCAGCCATGGCTACGTCGGCACCGTGCGCCGGGTTATCCGTGGCAGCGGCATCGCCCTCTTCCTGTACGCAGGCCTGATGGTGCTGACCTTCTTCGGTTTCTCCAGCACCCCGACCGGTTTCGTACCCGGCCAGGACAAGCAATACCTGGTGGCCTTCGCGCAACTGCCGGACGCCGCGAGCCTGGACCGCACCGAAGACGTGATCAAGCGCATGTCCGACCTGGCCCTGAAACAGCCGGGCGTGGAAAGCGCCGTAGCGTTCCCGGGCCTGTCGATCAACGGCTTCACCAACAGCCCGAACGCCGGCATCGTGTTCGTGACCCTCAAACCGTTCGACGAGCGTAAAGACCCGAGCATGTCCGCCGGTGCGATTGCCGGTGCCTTGAACGGCAAGTACGCCGGGATCCAGGAAGCCTACATGGCGATCTTCCCGCCGCCGCCGGTACAAGGTCTGGGCACCATCGGTGGTTTCCGCCTGCAAATCGAAGACCGGGGCAACCTGGGCTACGACGAGCTGTACAAGGAAACCATGAATATCATCACCAAGAGCCACAGCGTGCCTGAACTGGCCGGGCTGTTCACCAGCTACACCGTGAACGTGCCGCAGGTCGATGCTGCCATCGACCGCGAAAAAGCCAAGACCCACGGCGTGGCCGTCAGCGACATCTTCGACACCCTGCAGATCTACCTGGGTTCGCTGTATGCCAACGACTTCAACCGCTTCGGTCGCACCTATCAGGTCAACGTTCAGGCTGAACAGCAGTTCCGCCTCGAATCCGACCAGATCGGCCAGCTGAAAGTACGCAACAACAAGGGCGAAATGATCCCGTTGGCGACCTTCATCAAGGTCAGCGACACCTCGGGTCCGGATCGCGTGATGCACTACAACGGCTTCATCACCGCTGAAATCAACGGTGCCGCAGCCCCAGGCTACAGCTCCGGCCAGGCCGAAAAAGCCATCGAGAAACTGCTCAAGGATGAACTTCCGAACGGCATGACCTACGAGTGGACCGACCTGACCTACCAGCAGATTCTGTCCGGCAACACCGCGCTGTTCGTGTTCCCGCTCTGCGTACTGCTGGCGTTCCTGGTGCTCGCCGCTCAATACGAAAGCTGGAGCCTGCCACTGGCGGTGATCCTGATCGTACCGATGACCCTGCTGTCGGCTATTACCGGTGTGATCATCTCTGGCGGTGACAACAACATCTTCACCCAGATCGGCCTGATCGTACTGGTGGGCCTGGCGTGCAAGAACGCGATTCTGATCGTCGAGTTCGCCAAGGACAAACAGCAAGAAGGTCTCGACCCGCTGGCCGCTGTACTGGAAG
Organism: Pseudomonas sp. GW822-FHT03F04; assembly: GCF_058801405.1. Lineage (NCBI taxonomy): Bacteria > Pseudomonadati > Pseudomonadota > Gammaproteobacteria > Pseudomonadales > Pseudomonadaceae > Pseudomonas > Pseudomonas sp. GW822-FHT03F04. Next base: position 257,662 of record NZ_JBXANF010000002.1, on the reverse strand, counting down.
CCTGCCGTCTGCGTCTGCGGCCGATCCTGATGACCTCGTTCGCGTTCATCATGGGTGTGGTGCCACTGGTGTTCTCCAGCGGTGCCGGTGCCGAGATGCGTCATGCCATGGGTGTGGCGGTGTTCTCCGGGATGCTCGGCGTGACCTTCTTCGGTCTGCTGCTGACCCCCGTGTTCTATGTGCTGATCCGCAACTTCGTGGAACGCGGTGAGGCTCGCAAAGCGGCCAAGTCCCTGAAACTGGAGGCGCAACAATGAGTCTGAAAGTCTTCCTGCCGAGCCTGCTGGTACTGGCCTTGAGCGCCTGTGCAGTCGGTCCCGACTACAAGACCCCAGCCACGGAGGCGGCCAACATCACGGCCGCCACCGACGGCGCCGCCGGCCAGAAGAACTTTGACCGTTCGAAGTTCGAAGGCATCTGGTGGCAGCAGTTCGACGATCCGACCCTCAACCAGTTGGTGACTCAATCGCTGCAAGGGAACCGCCAACTGCGCGTGGCGTTCGCCCGCTGGAAAGCCGCACGGGCGATCCGCGACGACGTCAGCAATGACGCCATGCCGACCATCACCAGCCGCGCCAGCAGCGATCTGGCCAAGGGTCAGATTCCCGGCCAGACCACCAAACGGGTCAACAGCGAACGCTACGACCTGGGTCTGGACATGGCCTGGGAAATCGATCTGTTTGGCCGCATCCAGCGCAATCTGGAAGCCAGCGACGCTGACCAGCAGGCTGCCGAAGCCGATCTGTACCAGCTGCAAGTCACCATGATTGCCGAACTGGTGGACGCTTACGGTCAACTGCGCGGTGCACAACTGCGGGAAAAGATCGCCGTGGCCAACCTGGAGAACCAACAGGAGTCGCGCAAGATCACCATCAGCCTGCGTGACGCCGGCGTTGGCGACCAGCTCGATGTCGAACGTGCCGATGCGCGTCTGGCATCGGTCGAAGCCAGCGTGCCGCAATTGCAGGCCGAACAGGTTCGCCAGAAAAACCGCATCGCTACCCTGTTGGGCGAGCGTCCGGACAAGCTGACCGTCGACCTGAGCCCGAAAGACTTGCCAGCCATCGCCAAGGCATTGCCGATCGGCAACCCGGGCGAACTGCTGCAACGTCGTCCGGACATTCTCAGCGCCGAACGCAAACTGGCTTCCGCCACGGCACGTATCGGTGTGGCCAAGGCCGACCTGTTCCCACGGGTCAGCCTCAGCGGTTTCCTTGGTTGGACGGCCGGGCGTGGTTCGCAGATCGGTTCCTCGGCGGCCAACGCCTGGGCACTGGGCCCGAGCATCACCTGGGCGGCGTTCGACCTTGGCAGCGTGCGGGCCCGTTTGCGTGGCGCCGACGCCGATGCCGAAGGCGCACTGGCGACCTACGAGCAGCAGGTGCTGCTGGCTCTGGAAGAATCGGAAAACGCTTTCAGCGATTACGGCAAACGCCAGCAACGGTTGATTTCGCTGATCCGCCAGAGCGAATCAAGCCGCAAGGCTGCCGATCTGGCTGAAATCCGCTATCGCGAAGGCACCACGGATTTCCTCGTGCTGCTCGACGCCCAGCGTGAGCGTTTGAACGCCGAAGACAGTCAGGCCCAGGCCGAAGTCGATCTGTATCGCGGCATCGTCGCGATCTACAAGGCCCTCGGCGGTGGTTGGCAGCCAGAAACGGTCGCCAGCAAGTAACAGTTTTTTAAAGAGCTCCTTTGGTTGGCCGCAACCAACCAAATTCTTTGCCCCGCGTATCATTCGGTCGCGGGGCTTTTTTGTGCCTGTCTTTCATGGTTTTCCAGCACCGTGACGGTCGCCGTGGTGCCTGCCCTCAAACGCCCCTTGCCCGCGTAATCCGGGTCGATCCCGATTCGCACGGGGACCCGCTGCGCCAGCTTCACCCAGGTGTAACTGGGGTTGATGTTGGCCAGCAATCGACTGCCCGGCGCGTTTTCGCGGTCGGCAATGGCGAAGGCGATGCTTTGCACCGTGCCGCCAAATTTTTCGCCGCTCATCAATTCAATCCGCACGCGGTCACCCTCCTCGATCCTTGGCAGTTTGGTTTCCTCGAAATAGCCACTGACATAGAACGAGTCGCTGTCGACCAGTGCCAGCAACGCGCCGCCAGCCACCGCGTAATCCCCCTGACGGGTCAACAGGTTGGTGACATAGCCGCTGACCGGCGATTCGACACGGGTGCGCTGCAAGTCCAGCTCGGCCTGAGTCAGTGCTGCAATCGCCAATTGCACGTTGGCTTGCGCCAGACCCAGATTGGCCTGGTTGCGCAGCAGATCAGCCTGGGCCACGGCCACTTCGGTACTGGACTTTTCCCATTCTTCCCCGGAAATCGCAAAGCCCTGCTTGAGCGTGCGTCTGCGCCGTTCTTCGCTCTCGCGTTGCTTGAGCAACGCCTCGCTGGCTACGATGGCGGCCCGGGATTGGCCGAGCGTGGCCCTGGCCACTTCGACCGAACGCCTGGCATGTTCAACCGCCAGGCTGTAGCGAGCCGGATCGATCTCCAGCAGCAATTGGCCCTTGTCGACATGCTGGTTGTCCTGCACCGCCAGACTGACGATACGCCCCGAGACATCCGCCGACAGGGTCACGACGTCCGCCCTCACCCGCGCATCCCGTGTCCATGGGGCTCGGGTGTAATGCTCCCAGGCGAACCAGCCGAGCACGATTGCCAGCAACACCACTGCCAATGTCGTCAATCGAGTGAGCAACGTCTTCAAGGCATCAGGCTCCCATCAACAAAATCAATGTGGCGCAAACACAGGCGTACAACGCCCCTTCGAACAGCGCTTCATGCCAGACCAGACGCAGCACGCCGAGGCGGCGCAATACCCAGTCCAGCAATAGAAAGACCGGGATGGCCAGAATCAGGGCCTGAGCAATGGGCGGCAGGTAGACGCCACCGACCTCGAAATCAATGGGCAAGGGCCGGTACTCCTTCAGGGACGTTGTGTTGCAGATACTCACCGTGACGTTCAAGGAACGAGACGACGATCAACAAAGCAACGCGCATACGAAACACGGACCACAGGTGTTCATGCGTCGCGGCATGCAGGTCATCCAACTGATCACCGAGCGCGTGCAGCGTCGTCAGCAAGGCTGGCAGGTGCACATCCGGACGGCCAGCGACGAAGCGGCCGGTCTGGCGCAAAGCGGTCATCAGTTGCTGGCCGAAAGCGTCCGTGAGCAAGGCGTTGCCCTGCAACTGTTGCCTGAGCTGTTGGATGGCCACGCCGAGTGCCACACAGGCAAGACTGATTTCATATCGTCGTTGCATATCCGGATCATTGGCTGCCGGCAACAGCCCCAGCATGGTTGTCAGGCGATCGACCATGCGGCTTTCGAACGTGAATTGCTGTTCGTCTGTAGCGGGCACTTTCGTCAGTTGATACACCTGCTCCCGCGCTTCGTTGTAGAACCGGCGGATTCGCAACACCGGGCGGAACGGAAAAATCCAGGCATAGACGATCAGGGCCAGCATCGCCGCACTGACGTAGGCACCGGCAAACTCGAACCATTGGATAGCGGTGTTCTGCCCGGTGCCGACGTTCTGCGGACCGAGCATCAGGAAACTCGACAATCCCAGCCCCATGCCGATGCCCGCCGTGGCCGGGCTGGCCAGTCCGACCGCAATCACATAGAGCAGAGGCGCCAGCAACAGCGCCAGCCATTCGAAGTCGTTGACCGCCGGCACCAGCATGAACTGATACAGCGCCGAAACCACCAGTGCCAGGCCCAATCCCCGGGCGTAGCTCTGCGCAGCGATCAAGGGGCGCGGGAACGTTGCCATCAGTGAACACAGAATTCCCACCAGAATCATTCCACCACGTGCACCGTCCCACGCCGTTTCGATCCAGATCAGCCCGGCCACCAGCAGTGCGCTGAAGGCCCGGATGGCGTTCATGGCTGCCAGGGTGAAATCCAGGTGCAGCGGACTAGACTGGCCGCGAAACATGCAACTGGCCTCCCGTCCTTCCTGTATCGCTTCGCTCAGTTCGAGGATCTGCTCCAGTTGTTGCAACAGCCGCGCCTGCTCCCAACGCAGCGCCCATGCCAGCGAACGCAAGGTGGCGCTCATGTCTTCGGTCAACTGTTCGGCCCTGTAGGCCAGCGCTTCGAATTGTTGCTGCAGGACAACCAGTTGGTGCCGCATGTCTTCCGGCAGTGAACGCCCGTACTGTGCCAATTGATCGAGAAACGCCAGCTCATCGGCACGCAAACGCTGGACCTCGAGCGGCAGATCGCCGTCCCAGCGCGCGGTCAGCAACTGGCGCTGATGACGCAGGGCTGTCAGGCGCGACGTCAGCAGCATCAGTTGATTGCCCAGCATCAACACCAGGTTGTTGGCACTGCGCAGGCGCGGGGCATCGAAATACAGATGGCGACGCAAGCCTTCCAGGGCGCTGATTTCTCCGAGCAACTGCATTTGCCGGCGCTGGAATTCGGCTTCGCTTTCTTCGGTACGAATCACTGCGGCGGCATGGGTGGCAACCAGTTTGATGACCTGATCGACTTTGGCGAAGTAGTTGCGCGAAACCGCCTCGGGGCGGGCCGTGAGCAGGCTGACAACACAGACGCAGGCCACCGCGAGCAAGGTTTCAGTGACCCGGGTGACCGCCAGAAGAAAGGTGCCGTCCTGATCCGGGATTGCCAGCAGCGCCACCACCACGGCGGTGTAGCCACTGAGCACGAACGCCTGGGAACTGGTGTAGCGCAGCAACGTGCCGCCAGCCGTGCACAGGGCCAGCCACAGCGCCAGGGTTGTGATGAATGGCAAAGGCGCCTGAGGAAAAATCGCCATGATCAGCACCGCCACAGCAGCGCCAAGGGTAGTGCCAATGACCTGACCGAAACTGCGGGCCAACGCCATCCCCGCCAGTGGCTGACTTATGATGACCACGGCCATGATCGACCACTTGGGTTGATCCAGATCGAACAGGAACGCCAGGTACAGCGTCAGTAGCCCGGCCGCAATGGTGCGCAGGCCAAACAGCAGCACTGCCTGACCAGGGTGGATCACGGCCTTGAAATAGTTGAACAGGGCTTGCATGAGCGCACTCGCCAAAGGAACTTCACCAAGCGTAGTCACTGCATCGAGAGCTGGCCGGCTTCCGGGGCCGACAGATGTTGTAGGGCTATTCATCAATGGTGGTCGGTCATATCGGGTACAGCGTTTGACTCACGGCTTCAGCTGACCGAAGCTTGCCCCCTCTGCGTCAATATAAAAGCTTCGGATACCTGCATGCCTCAGTCCCGCCGCTACTTGTTCATCAGTCTTGGCCTCGTGCTTGTCCTCCTGGTTGGATGGCTGTCCCTGCGCAGCACCGCGCCCGTGGTGCCGGAGGCCATCAAGCATGGTTTCAGTGAAGCGCTGGCCGCCGCACGAGCCGGTCAACCGGGCGCGGCGCGGGTTTTGTACCAACAGCTGGGGCGTCCGGACCTGTCGGTCAAGCGGCGTGTCTGGCTGCACGCCGAACTGCCGAACTACCCGAGCCCGCAAGCGTTGAAACTGGCCGATGCCGATCTGCAGAACGAATCCCCGGATGTACGAATGGCGGCGATCAGGAGCGTGACCGGCCTGGTGCCGGGCGGCCAGCGCAGTCTGTTGCTCGGCCCGTTGCTCGACGATGAGGATCAGGACGTTCGATTTACCGCGATCAACGCTCTGCTCGGCTTGTCCCCCGATCAGTTGGGCCTTTATTTCGCGCCGCTACAGCAAGGCATCGACGTGTGGGAGCAGGCACTCAAGAGCCAACCGGAAAGCGCCGCCAACTACGCGCAACTGGCACGTCTGTATCTGCACAATGCCGAGCTCAAGCAGGCACAGGATGCTCTTGAGCAAACCCTGCGCCTGGATCCTGCCAACCTGCCGGCGCTGGTGATGCAGATCGAAGTGCTTGACCGTCAGGGCCAGAGTGACGCTGCCCGACAACTGCTGGCCCAACAATTGAAGGCTCAGCCGGATTCCGCCTATCTGCAACATGCGCTGGGCCTGTGGCTGCTACATCACGATCAACGCGAATTCGCCCTGCTCGGCCTGTCCAAAGCCGTGGAGCTGGAGCCCGACAACAAGGACTATCGCTACGACCTCGCCACCACGCTGCACGGCGCTGAGGAACTGGAAGCGGCGCAGAAACAGTTGCAGGAAATCGTCCAGCGCCACCCCGCCGACCGCAAGGCCCGCGTGCTGCTGATCAATTACTGGAAAGAAAGTGGTCAGTTACAGAACGTGCAGGTCCTGCTGGCCCAACTCGAACAGATGAATCCGGACGATCCGTCTCTGCAGCAAGGTCTCTGAGCGACGTCAGACAACATCCTCGACACATCTCGCAAGAAATTCGGAACCGCCCTCTCGGCAAAGGGTCAAGTAAACAGGCAGCCCGCAAAGGCGTACACCGCCCGCTGCCTCGTTTCCCCTAGTCATGAGAGGGCATTTTTTGTCTACATCGAACGAGTTGATCAGCGCAAAAGCCGCCACAGGCATCGAAGGGCTGGACGACATTCTGGCCGGCGGTTTGTCTCGCGGTCATGTGTTCCTGCTGGAGGGCGAGCCCGGTACCGGTAAAACCACGGTGGCGTTGCATTTTCTTCTGGCCGGCGCCCGGGCCGGCGAGCGCTCGCTGTACATCACGCTGTCCGAAACCGAGCGCGAACTGCGCCAGGGTGCACTCTCCCACGGCTGGGACCTGAACGAAAACATCGAGATTTTCGAGCTGACACCGCCGGAAAGCCTGCTCAACGCCGAGCATCAGCAGAGCCTGCTGTATTCCTCTGATCTGGAGCTGGGCGAAGCCACCAAACAGATTTTCGAAGTGGTCGAGCGTTTCAAACCGACCCGCGTGGTGCTCGACAGCCTGTCGGAGATCCGTCTGCTGGCGCAAAGCTCCCTGCGTTATCGCCGCCAGATCCTGGCGATCAAGCACTACTTCGTGCGGTATGACGCGACGGTATTGTTGCTGGACGACCTGACGACAGAGTCCCTCGACAAAACCGTGCACAGCGTGGCCCACGGTGTCATCCGCCTCGAAGAGTTGACCCCCAATTACGGCGCCGAACGCCGACGTGTGCGGGTGATCAAGTACCGCGGCCAGAAATATCGCGGCGGTTTTCACGACTTCACCATCATGGGCGATGGCGTGCATGTCTTTCCGCGTCTGGTGGCGGCCGAACATCGGGGCGATTACCCGCGTCTGCAATTGACCAGTGGCATCCACGAAATGGACGCGCTGCTGGGCGGCGGGATCGAAACCGGCTCCAGCACGTTGATTCTCGGCCCGGCCGGTACCGGCAAATCGCTGATTTCGATGATCTTCGCTGCCGCTGCGGTCACGCGTGGCGAGAAAGCGGCACTGTTCATTTTCGATGAAGAACTGGGGCTGCTGTTCGAGCGCATGAAGAACATCGGCATCGACCTCAAGGCCCTGCAAGCCACCGGCAATCTGCTGATCGAGCAAGTCGACGCCGCCGAACTGTCTCCCGGCGAATTCTCTCACCGGGTACGACGCTGCGTTGATGAAGCCGACATCAAGACCGTGGTGATCGACAGCATCAACGGCTATCAGGCCGCGATGCCGGAAGAGAACGCGCTGGTCCTGCACATGCACGAACTGCTGCTGTACCTGAACCGCAAAGGCGCCGCGACCTTCATGACCGTCGCCCAGCACGGTCTGGTCGGCGACATGCAGGCGCCGGTGGACATCACGTATCTGGCCGACACCGTGATCCTGTTGCGCTACTTTGAAGCCCTCGGCAAGGTGCGTCGGGCGATTTCGATCATCAAGAAACGCACCGGCAGCCACGAATCGACCATTCGTGAATACCGGATTTCCGCCCAGGGCATGACCATCGGCGAGCCGCTGGAAGCTTTCCAGGGTGTACTGCGCGGCGTGCCGACCTACCTCGGCGCGAGCAATCCGCTGCTCAAGGAAGACAACTTGTGACCGTCACCGTCCCGCTGTCCGAACGGGCGCTGATCCTCGCGCCCCTGGGTCGCGACAGCCAGATCGCGCTGATGATCCTCAACGAGGCCGGTTACGGCGGTCTCATCACGTCCGGCCTGGGGCATCTGTGCGCCGAACTGGAACCCGGCGCCGGTCTGCTGCTGATCGCCGCCGAGGCCCTGAATGGCCCGGACCTGGAAGGCCTGCTGGCCTACCTGAAGCAACAACCTGCGTGGTCGGACCTGCCGATCGTCCTGCTCACCCATCACGGTGGGTCCGAACAAGGTCCCTCCTCGCGACTCAGTGAATTGCTGGGCAACGTGACATTCCTTGAACGCCCTTTCCATCCGGCGACCTTGATCAGTCTGGTCACGACTGCCCTGCGCGGACGACGACGACAGTACGAAGCCCGCGACCGTCTGATCGATCTGAGCGAAAGCGAGCGACGCCTGCAATCAACCCTCGAAACCCTTGAGCAACAAGTCGAGGAACGCACGGCGCAACTGCGGCACAACGAAGAAGCGCTGCGCCAGTCGCAGAAGATGGAAGCGGTCGGCCAGCTCACCGGCGGTATCGCTCACGACTTCAACAATATGCTGACCGGGATTATCGGCAGTCTCGAATTGCTGCGCCGGCGTCTTGCACGGGGTCGTACCGACGACCTCGACAGCCTGATCGATCTGGGCGTGACGTCAGCCAACCGCGCCGCCGGCCTGACTCACCGCTTGCTTGCGTTTTCCCGGCGCCAGTCGCTGGACTCCAAAGCCGTGCAGATGAACGATCTGGTGCAATCGATGGGCGAATTGCTGCAACGCAGCCTCAATGAAAGCATTCAATTGGATATGCGTCTGCACGAACAATTGTGGGTGGCCGAGGCCGATCCCAATCAACTGGAAAGCGCCCTGCTCAACCTGGTGATCAACGCTCGGGATGCGATGCCCGACGGCGGCAATCTGGTAGTCGAAACCGGTAATCAGGTGCTGGACCGCGACTTCACTGCGACTTACAGCAATCTGTCGCCGGGCGATTACGTCGTGTTGAGCGTGACCGACAATGGCTGCGGCATGCCGCAGAGCGTGATCAACCGCGCGTTCGATCCGTTTTTCACCACCAAGCCCATCGGCCAGGGCACAGGGCTGGGCCTGTCGATGATCTACGGTTTCAGCAAGCAATCCGGTGGACATGTGTCGATCGACAGCAAGATCGATCAAGGCACCACGGTCAAACTTTATCTGCCGCGTTTCCAGGGCGAGTCACTGCCTCACGCGCTAGCAGACACGGAGCAGGCGCCGAACGCCGTGGAAGGCGAAACCATCTTGATCGTCGAAGACGACCCGGCCGTGCGCGTGCTGGTCAGCGCGGTATTGAGTGAATTGGGTTACGGGTTTGTCGAAGCCGGCGATGCTGACGGCGCCATGCCGATTCTGGATTCGGAGCAACGTATCGATCTGCTGATCAGCGACGTCGGCCTGCCGGGCATGAATGGCCGGCAACTGGCGGAAATCGGCCGGCAATACCGGCCAGAGCTGAAAGTCCTGTTCATCACCGGTTACGCCGAGCACGCCGCGGTACGCGGCGGGTTTCTCGACCCGGGCATGCAGATGATCACCAAGCCGTTCACCTTCGATCTGTTGACGGCGAAGGTGCGGGAGATGATCAAGAGCTAAGGCGGTTGACGCCTCAGGCCAGCAGTTCCTGAATCTTCTCCTGCAACACATCCAGATCGAACGGTTTTTCCAGGATCGGCGCCCGGCGCGTGATCGGGCTGCCGGTCTCACGAATTTCCTGCGGATAGCCGCTGATGAAGATCACTTTCAGATCAGGTCGCAATTTGACGGCGGGTTCGGCGATCTGCACGCCGGAGATCCCGCCCGGCAAGCGGAAATCGGTAATCAACATGTCCAGATGCGGCTTGCTCGCCAGAATCTCGAACGCCTGCTCGCCGTTTTCGGCCTGCAACACGCGATAGCCCTGGCCTGACAAATAATCGGTCAGGACCATCAGGATCACCGGTTCGTCCTCGACGACGAGTACTACATCTTGTGCATCTACGCTCATGGGAAGCCTTTGTTCGGTCAATAGCTGCTGATACGACCGTGTGGTCACTCAGAGGTTGCGTTTGTTTCGCCGTTTTCCTGGAGCGGCAGACAAACGCGAAACAGGGCGCCTTCGTTGATCTTGCTCTCGACGACGATGGAACCGCCATGGGCGGCGACGATCTGCTCGGAAATGAACAGACCCAGCCCGAGGCCGGCCACCACCGTCTTGGCGGAAACCCGTTCGAACTGTTGAAAAATGCGTTTCTGATTCTCCTCGCTGATACCGATGCCCTGGTCCGCGACTTCGACCCGAGCCTCATTGCCTTCGCGATAAACCCGCACCTGCACCGGGCTCTTGCCGCCATAACGCAAGGCGTTGGTCAGCAGGTTCGACACCACTTGCTCGATGCGGAATTCGTCCCACTGCCCTTCCACCGGTTCGGCGGCGGTGAAGCTGACTTCGGTCTCGGCCGCTTCGATCTGCTGGGCGAAATTTTGCAGCAGGTTGCCGACCAGTTGCGCCAGATCGAAACGGCTCGGTCGGATCGACAGCTTGCCGGTGCGGATCCGCGACACGTCGAGCATGTCCTCGATCAGGCGGATCAGGCTTTTGATCTGGCGCTCGTCGCGGTCGACCATCGCGTGCATCTTGTCGAGGGTGAACGCGGCGGCGTTGTCCCGGGCCAGGTGCATCTTGCGTAGCTGGGTTTCGAGGATAAGGCCGTTGAGCGGCGTGCGCACTTCGTGGGCGACGATCGACATGAAATCGTCACGCATGCGCACCGCCTGCTCCAGTTCGCCCTGGGTGCTCTGCAATTGCTGAAGCAGCGCTTCCTGTTCGCGGCGGCTCTGTTCGAGGGCTTCGACCTGTTGCTTCATCGCCTTGCTCTGGCGATACAGGTCGACGAATACGTTGACCTTGCTCTTCACCGCGTGGATATCCAGCGGCTTGTGCAGGAAATCCACGGCACCGCTTTCATAACCCTTGAACGCGTAATTCAGTTCACGGCCGGCAGCGCTGACGAAGATGATCGGGATGTTCTTGGTTTTCTCGGTGCCGCGCATCAGCTCGGCCAGTTCAAAGCCATTCATGCCGGGCATCTGCACGTCGAGGATGGCCATGGCGAATTCGTGTTGCAGCAGCAGCGACAGCGCTTCGTCCGCCGACAGCGCTTTGTAGACGGTGCGGTCTTCGCGTTTGATCAGCGCTTCGAGAGCCAGCAGGTTCTCGGGCAGATCGTCGACGATCAGCAGTTTTGCCTGGATATTACTCAGCATGCGATTCGTTCCAGCTCGACAAGCAGACGGCCGATGCCGCGTATGGGAAGTATGTGATCCGGTTGATGAATCTTCAGGGCGGCCTCGGGCATGGTCGCCACCAGAGCGTCGTCCGGATCCTGAACAATGGTCAGCCCGCCATGGCGCTTGACCTGCGCCAGGCCCCGCGCGCCATCGTGATTGGCCCCGGTCAGCAGCACGGCAGCCAGCGCCGGGCCGTAGACATCGGCTGCGGACTCAAACAGGAAATCGATCGAAGGCCGCGAATGATGCAAGCGGTCTTCCAGGCTCAACGACAGGCTGCGGTCCTGTTCCACCGACAGGTGATAGCCCGGTGTGGCGAAATACACGGTGCCGGGCTGAATGTCCTGTTTATCGATGGCTTCGGCGACCGGTAACGCCACTCGCCGGGCAAACACATCGGCGAGCTGGCTGCGCCGCTCTTCCGGCAGGTGCAGGACGATGATGATCGGCAGCCCGAACCCTGACCGCAGCGAACCGAGCATCGTCAACAAGGCCTCGACGCCACCGGCGGAAGCCCCGACCACAATCGCCTCGACCCGAGGCAAGTCCGCTGCACTGTTCATGATTTGCGGTAGATCCGTTCTTGTTTCACCAAGGGCTCGAACTGGTTGGAATAGCCGGAAAAATCCAGCGTTTCCTTGCTGCCCAACACCAGGAAGCCTCGGTGGCACAACGACTCATGGAACAATCCGAATGCTCGATCCTGAAGTTTTTTATTGAAGTAAATCAACACGTTACGACATGAAATTAATTGAGTTTCAGAGAATACGCTGTCCGTCGCCAGGCTGTGGTCGGCGAAGGTCACGTTCTCGCACAGGCTCTTGTCGAAAATCGCGTAGCCATACGCAGCAGTGTAGTAGTCGGCGAACGAGCGCTGACCGCCGGCCTGCTGATAGTTGGCGGTGTAGGCGCGCACGTTTTCCATCGAAAAGATCCCCTGCTTGGCCTTGTCCAGCGAGCGCGGGTTGATGTCGGTGGCGTAGATGATCGTGCGGTCGAGCAAGCCTTCCTCGCGCAACAGAATCGCCATCGAATAGACCTCCTCACCGGTGCTGCACCCGGCGATCCAGATCTTGATCGACGGATACGTCTTGAGCAGCGGCACCACCTCCTGACGGATCGCCAGGAAGTGCGACGGATCGCGGAACATCTCGCTGACCGGAATCGTCAGCAATTGCAGCAATTGCATGAACGCCGTCGGGTCGTGCAGGACCTTCTCCTGCAACGCCGAAATCGTCGCGCATTCGAACTGGCTCAACGCATGTTGCACCCGGCGCTTGATCGACGCGCCGGAGTAGTCACGAAAGTCATAGCTGTACTTGAGGTAGATCGCCTCGATCAGCAAGCGCAATTCGATTTCGCTGTTTCGTTCTGCTGAGTAACTACGTTCCACTAAATGCGTTCCATCTTCGGCAACCACACGCGAATCAGCGAGAACAGGCGATCCAGGTCGATGGGCTTGGCCAGGTAATCATTGGCGCCCGCCTGCAGGCAGCGCTCCTGATCATCCTTCATGGCCTTGGCCGTTACCGCAATGATCGGCAGCTTGCGCCAGCGCGGATCCTTGCGGATTTCCATGGTGGCTTCAAAACCATCCATTTCCGGCATCATCACGTCCATCAGCACCAGGTCGATGTCCTCGACTTCATTCAGTTTTTCAATCGCTTCGCGACCGTTACGGCCGATCACCACGACTGCACCCTTGGTTTCCAGCGCGCTGGTCAGGGCGAAGATGTTGCGTACATCGTCGTCCACCAGCAGCACTTTGCGACCCTCGAAGACCTTGTCGCGGCTGCGCGCGGTCTTGAGCATCTTCTGCCGTTCATGGGACAACTGCGATTCGACTTTGTGCAGAAAGAGTGTGACCTCATCCAGCAGACGTTCCGGCGAGCGCGCACCCTTGATGATGATCGAACGCGAATACTTGCGCAGATCGGCCTCTTCATCGCGGGTCAGGTTGCGTCCGGTGTAGACGATGACCGGCGGGAACGAGCAGATGTCTTCGGTGGACATGCGCTTGAGCAGATCGTTGCCAAGCATGTCCGGCAGCTTCAGGTCGATGACCATGCAATCGAAGATCGTCGTGCGCAGCAGCTCCAGCGCGTCCTGTGCCAGGCCGACGGCGGTGATTTCAATGTCGTCATCACCGATCAGGCGGGCGATGCTTTCGCGTTGCAGATCGTCGTCCTCGACCAGCAGCACGCGTTTGACCTTCTGGGTCAGCTTGGCTTCAAGGCGCGCGAACACGTCCTTGAGTTCTTCGCGGGTGGTCGGTTTGACCGCGTAGCCGATAGCGCCCATGTGCATGGCCGCTTCGACGCGGTCTTCCACAGAAATCACGTGCACCGGGATGTGCCGGGTTTCGGCGTGTTCTTTCAGGCGTTGCAGAACGGTCAGGCCCGAGTGGTCCGGCAGGCGCATGTCCAGCAGGATCGCGTCCGGCACGAACTCTTTCGCCAGGTCATAACCTTCATCCGCACCGTGGGCGACCAGGCACTGATAGCCCAGTTCGTGGGCCAGGTCGTAGAGGATGTGGGCAAAATTCGGCTCGTCTTCCACCACCAGAATGCAGCGGGTATCGAACGGTGCCTTGTTGCGGTCGTCGTTGAAACGCGGGATGTCGACGGACGCCAGCGGCGACACCGCGACGGCAGGTGTAATGACCGGTGCGGACGCCGGCGGACTGAAGGTCAGCGGTGCAACCGGCGTATCACCCGGTTCGCTGTATTGCTGCGGTAACACCAGCGTAAAGGCACTGCCCTGCCCCGGCGCGCTGCTGACGCTGATCGAGCCGCCCAGCAAGGTCGCCAGATCCCGGGAGATCGACAGGCCCAACCCGGTGCCGCCGTATTTGCGGTTGGTGGTGCCGTCGGCCTGGCGGAAGGCTTCGAAAATGCTTTCCTGCTGGTCCTGGGCAATCCCGATCCCCGAGTCGCGCACGATAAAGGCAATGCGATCGTCCGGTTGTCCGGCGATGGTCAGGCTGACTGTGCCGTGTTCGGTGAATTTCACGGCGTTGGACAGCAGGTTCTTGATGACCTGCTCCAGACGCTGGCGATCGGTGAACAGCGTAATCGGTGCGTCCGGCTGCAACTCGACGCTGAACGCCAGTTTCTTGTCCGCCGCCAGTGGTTCGAATACACCGCGCAGGCCTTCGGCCAGGCGCGCCACGCTGGTGTTTTCCGGGACCACTTCGAGTTTGCCGGCTTCAACCTTGGAAATGTCGAGAATGTCGTTGATCAGGTTGAGCAGATCGTTGCCGGCGGAATAGATCGACTCGGCAAACTTCACCTGCTCTGCACTGAGGTTGTCCTGCGGGTTTTCCGCCAGCAGCTTGGCCAGGATCAGCGAACTGTTCAGCGGCGTGCGCAGTTCGTGGGACATGTTGGCGAGGAATTCGGATTTGTATTTGCTCGAACGCTGCAACTCTTCGGCGCGCTCTTCCAGTTGCACCTGAGCCTGATTGAGCTCGGTGTTCTTCTGGTCCATGGCGTCGCGTTGCTCGGCCAGGGTCTGGGCCTGTTCGGCCAGTTGCTCGTTGGTCTGCTCCAGCTCGACTTGCTGGGTTTCCAGATGCGCCTGGGACTCCTTGAGAATCCGCGACTGTTCTTCCAGTTCTTCGTTGGCGGTTTTGAGTTCTTCCTGCTGCACCTGCAACTCTTCGTTGAGCTGCTGGGTTTCGGCCAGCACTTCCTGTAGACGCTGACGGTAACGCGCCGCTTCGATGGATGTGCCGATGTTGCCGGCAATCCGTTCCAGAAGCGCCACATCACGCTCGGTGAGCGGACGCAGGAAGCCGAGCTCGATCACGCCGTTGACCCGGTCGTCATCGCTGGTCGGTACTACCAGCACGCTGTGTGGAAGGCCTTCGCCCAATCCGGAGCTGACCTTGAAGTAGTCGGCCGGCACCGAATCGAGACGAATCAGCCGCGCCTGCTGCGCGACCTGGCCGACAATGCCTTCACCGCTGTAGATCGATTGTTCCTGCTCTTCCTGCTCGCGGGAGAAACCATAGCTAGCCACGCGTTTGAGCCCGCCATGCTCTTCGCGTACATACAACGCAGCCACGGCAGTGCCAAGGTACTGGGCACAGAACTGCAGAATGTTGCGGCCCAGCAGATTGAGCGTCAGTTGCCCCAGGACTTGTTCGGCCAGCTCGGTCTGGCCCGTGCGCAGCCAGGCCTGCTGCTCCAGGCGTTCTGCGCTGGCCTTTTGCGCAGCGAGGTTGGCGCCATAGCTACTGGAAAGGCTGAGCAGATCGCGACGACCGATATAAGCCAGCAAACCGCTGATACCGGCGATGAACAGCAGGTACAGGCTGATGCTCCAGATGGTGGTGCGGCGCACATCTTCGTTGCGCGTGGTGCGCAGCGTCTGCTCGGTATCGATCACGTCCTCGAATTGCTTGCGGATCTCGTCAGTGAGGCGTTTGCCGCGCCCGGCCTTGACCGCGGCCTTGTAGTCGCCGCTGGCGCGCTGCAGGTCGATCATCGATTGCGCGTAGGTCGCCCACTCGGTTTGCAAGGCTTGCAGGCGACGCAGGCGGTCGGTCTGCACCGGGTTGTCGGCGGTCAGTTCAAGCAAGGTGTTGAGCGCTACGGAGATACGCGGCTTCGCCGTTTCATACGGGTCGAGGAAGTGTTCGTCGCCACTGAGCAGGAAACCGCGCATGCCGGTTTCCAGGTCGACGGTGAGTTTCACCGCTTCATTGGCGTTATTGATCACCCGGTCGGTGTGTTCCACCCACTGGATCACCGACAACAGATAGGTGATCAGGCAAACGAAGAACACCGCGCTGATTGCGCCCACACCCAAAGGCAGGCTGACGTTGCGACTCAGTAGTTTGCGAAACCGTTGCTCATCAACCGAAGACGGAGAGGACATGTGGCAGCCTTGTCGAACTGTTGAAAACCAAGGAGTTTGCCCCAAAACGGCGGCATGGATCCATTTTTCTCACAGTGTTAGCACTGTTTTCCCACATTTGCCTGCGCCGATTCACAGGCCAACGGTTATCCTTGCCCGCCCGTTTGCACCTATTCTTTTTTGTATCCATTCGGGAACTTGTGGCTATGCGCCACTTACTCATGCAAGAGCCCGGCAATTTTGATCGACCGGCGCCACCCTCCCCATTCTTGAGAGCCGCCACTATGTCCACCACTGCGTCCACCATCCTTGTAGTAGAAGACGATGCCATCGTGCGCATGCTGATCGTCGACGTGCTGGAGGAATTGGAGTTCAAGGTTCTGGAAGCGGACGGCAGCGAGCAGGCGCTGGAGATCATCAAGGATGTGAATCAACACATCGACCTGATGATGACCGACGTCGGCTTGCCGATCATGGATGGCCGTCAATTGGCTACTGAAGCGCGCAACTTGCGCCCTGCTCTACCCATTCTGTTCGCCAGCGGCTATGCCGAAACCATTGAAGTGCCGGCAGACATGCATGTGATCGGCAAGCCGTTTTCCATTGATCAATTGCGTGACAAGGTAAAATCAGTTCTTGGTCAATCCTGAGACCGAAACTTCCATCCGAGAAAAATCCAACGGGCAGGTCTTCAATCTGCCCTGACCAACTTTGAAACCAACTACAACTATCCACTCGCGGCAAAACACACTTACTCTGGCGCCGCCCCCGTAGTTGTGAGTTTGTTGCATCTCCAACTTTCACACACAGGGAGGTCCACTACCGTACAAACAATTCAAGGATAAATTGTTCATGCAACTTGCACAGAACGGAAGCCTGCTGGGTGTTGATAATGTTGTGTTTGATTCCGGGTATTTCGCCGAACGCCAGAAACTTGATCAGGCAGAGAAAGCCAGCATCGTTTTAACACTCTCAGGTATTGCGGATAACTGTGCGCACGGTGAATCCGTTGACTTGCACTACACCACTGTTTCACGCCTGTCGGACACCACGTTTGACAGCGCTGTCGAATATGCCCGCATCGCCTTGTCGAAGATGCTGGAAACCGAAGACTTTCTATTTCTCGCAGAGAAACATTCTCTGCCTGTCGGCACTGTCGTGTGCATCGACGAACAGGCCAGACTCAGGGTATGGGTCAATGATTCCTGGGTTGAAATCACCCACGACGCCGTGATCACCTCCGAACTGCGAGAGGACATCCTCACGCTTGGTGAGTGTGCGTTACAAACCGGTGGTTATGTGTTTTGCGCCGAGGTGTTTGGCCTCAAGCAATGGCTGAACTTTCATCAATACACACTGCCCTCCACCGTTGCCGAAGTACGCGATCTGATTGCCTGGCTGGAATTTCAACTGCCGGACAGCCCGGTGACCGGGGATTATCACGAATTGCTGATGGCGCCTGCCGAATCAGCCTTCCACCTTTCGGCCGTCGAACGTCAAACGATCAAGCAGATCGCGAAGGAGACAACACAGAGCCGGGGCAGTCTGCTGCAACATATCGCCACGCCGGACTACAAGTCGCTCCCGGCCAGCCTGAGACGCGAGCGTGCAGCCATTTATCTGGATCATTTACTGCAGACACCCGAGGCCGTTGCGCTGGGCATCCGTCTGCATGATCGCCTCGGATGGCATCTGGACGCAGACCATCAAGAAGTGGCCTCGCGGCAGATCAAATGCATGGTGGCTACGGCGCTGATTCTCGATCTCGGATTTGAAGTCGAACGGCATGCGAAAGTCATTGCCGGTTTTCAGTTGTATCACCCGAGCAATGCTGCCAAAACGGCGCCGCAGGTGGTTGAAGCGTTTGAATGGCAATTGACCCGCGAATTGCAACTGGACCCGCTCTACGCTCCGTTGGCTGCTCACCTGCTGCTGGCCTGCGCCGCACCACAGTTACTGGTTCAACAAACGCCCGCCGAGTTGACCATCGGCAAGCCAGGTTGGGTGATCGTGTCTCAGGCTGTCGCACTGATCGAGCTGACGGCACCCGGGGCATCGCGCTTGATGACCTACGACCGGATCAAGGCGTTTTCGGAATTGGCGCCCGTCAGTACAGCTCAGCGCACGCTGCACGAGTTGACGACCATCGCACCCATCATCCAATGGGCAATGCTCAACGGTGTCCTGCCTGATATCACCGGCAACGACGATGACCTGAACGCTTTTACCACCGCCGCCAACCGTTTCAGCCAATATGTGGAAGCGTTGAATGACGTCGAAACGGGGATTGCGATTGTGCCGCCTGATCGGCGGGAGTTGGCGTTGCAAGAACTGAAACGCGTTATGCCTGAGGGTGATTATCTTGAAGAAAAAGTATTCAAGGCCAAATTCGATCCTGCATTGGGTGAGCGCAATTTTCTTGAATGGTTGATTCTTTATCATCCGGTCAGTCTCGGTAATGTATCGGGCGAAAACTCCAAGATAGAGAGACTGCGCGCTTCGGTTCTCGACCTTTACATGTCGGGTGATCTGGTCGTAAACGGCAAACTGACTGACAAGTTCATGACCACGGAAAAACTCAACTCGCCCCCTGGCGCTTTTTCACGACTCAGTGAACTGAAACCGATTGATTCGATATTCAACAAGGCTTTTGAGCAATACCACCAGACACTCAATAAGTCCCAGGCGGCCATCCTGAAAATGGCAGTCTCCCACTTGCCAGAGCGTGACAGGACAATGATCGCCAATGGCTTGATTACCTTATATACCGTCCGAAAATCGGTAAATCCTCTTAATCCATTTGAGGAAACCCTACGCCAGCGCAATGCTGCCAAGGGCCGTTACGGCATTATCCTGGGATGCCAGCAAGGCAAGGTTTTTCGCTGTTACGAGCTGTTTTCGCTCAGGGGACTCTGTCGCGAACGACCGGAGTTGGCCGATATGCTGCAATCCAGCAGTGTGGCGTTCGAAGAGCAATCACTGTCCTATTCGGGTGCCGATACGGACTTTCAACCCAAAAAACCTGAGCGGCAATGGCCTCTCGACGTTGATGCCTATTTGAATGGCAGCGAGCCGAAACGAGGGCTGACGTCCAGTGTAATCGTAGAAAAACTCTGGAATTTCGCCTTGGCTTCAGATGAAGTCCAGCCAGTCCCACTGTTCTTTTCCCGAGCGCTGGAAGCGCTGGCTGAGGGCGTATTGGGCAATCACCCGGTAGCCAGCCGTGAAGAACTTTACTCGGCGTTGTACGCGCAGACCGAGTTGCAAAAGATACGCGTCGATAACGAAACAGTGAATGACGCCATCATCAATGTGATCGTGCCCTTCAAAAAATGCATTGAGGACATCCGCTCCGGCGATGCACATCGAGTATCCGAAGGCATCGGCGGCTGCATACTCGATGGACTGGCGCTGTTGGGGCTGGTAGTCGGGTTCGGGGCCACAATTGTCGGCGTCGTCGGCAAGACGACATCTACGACTGCCAAAGTTCTGAGTATTGCCAAGGCGGGTGTTCACTTTTCAGTGTCGATCTTCAATCCGCTCGATGGCTTGCCGGCGCTGGCTGTGCAAGGGGGACGACTGGCCAGGAAAGGTGCCCTGCTCCTGAGCAAACACGGGCTCAACGCCGTGGAAACCGCCACTGGCCAACTGCGCAGGCTGACGGGCAGTGCTCAGTCTTATGACCTGGTCAAGGCCGCGCAAAAAACCGATTTGTTTCAGGGCACTTGGAAAGCGGCGGATGACCTGGGGGATCCGGTCAATCTGCTGGCACTTCAGCGCAACAGTGACTGGTACGCCTTGAACCTGAGGGTTGGCGGTGCATGGGGGCCGACATTGAGAAACCTGAAGGTGTCACCACTGGCGCCACTTCGACAGTTTTTCGGTCGTGCCAAGCCTTTCAGTTACACCCGGGCCTATGTGAAAAAAGCACTGCCGGCCGCCAAGTCGAAACTCGACAATGCGACGCTGATGCTTCTGGATACCGACAGCGCTGACGTGCGAGCCGTCCTCAAGCATGTTTTCGGCAATGACTCCGATGAAGTGCTCAAGCATGTGAAGTCAAACTTGCACAAAATGCGAAACGATCTGGACTTCGTCACGCTCGCCAACATGTCTTTCAGAAAAGGCTCAGAGGCTAACGCTGCGTTGCGCCCGGTGGTTTACAAGCGCTGGAAGACCAGCGTCCTCGATGGTTCGTATCTGAAAAACACACCTGAGCGGTTTCTGGTGATCTACCCCGAAGGTCTGGACGATTATTACCGTATGGCGAAGTACGATGATGGCCGAATCGGTGATGTACTGATTCATGAAATGGCGCACGGCGCGCCGGATTCGCTGGATCTGTACTACGGGCAAATGAAACACGCCGGGGCCGGGCCTGCGGATATGGACGTGGCCGGGTTACTGGATTTCGCCAAGGACGCCCACAAGGCGCACCCTAAAAACCTGTCCAATCCGCATTTCAAGGCTATCAATGATGAGGGATTCGAGCTGTTGGGGCTCATTGAGAATACTTTGCCGACACTGGTGAAAAAACACCCGGCACTGCTCAACGCAGACTCCTACTCTCTGGCAGTTTCCATGCTCGATCAGGTACGCACTCACCGGGAAGCGTTCTTGCTCAATCTCGCCCGGATTCAGAACGGAGTGAAGAAAACCAACCAACTCGGTTTCATCGATGGTTCGGTTCGGCTCAAACTCGCCAGGGCATCGATCTGAGAAAAAGCGGATCGGCGGACGCGCGCATTGTGTTCTAATTCGCGCGCCTTTTTTTTCGTCTCTTCGTCCCAGGAATCGTTTCTCATGAGTCAGCCCGCAACCAAAGTCCTCGTCATTGGTTACGTCTGGCCGGAACCCCGCTCCTCCGCTGCGAGCGGGCACGTGATGCAGATTCTCGAGACCTTCCTGCAACAAGGCTGGCAAATCACCTTTGCCAGCCCTGCCGGCACCGGTGAGCACCGCGCCGACCTGACTGCATTGGGCATCCGCGAAGTCCCGATCGAGCTGAACAACAGCAGCTTCGACACCTTCATCAGCGACCTCGCCCCGGATATCGTGCTGTTCGACCAGTTCATGATCGAAGAGCAGTTCGGCTGGCGAGTGGAAAAGCACTGCCCTGATGCCTTGCGCGTTCTGGAAACATCGGATCTGCAAAGCCTGCGGCATGCCCGTCATCAGCGGTTGAAGGATCGCCTCAAGCTCAGCGATGACGCCAACGATTTCGATCAGCTGTTTGCCCCGGCGCTGGCCGAAGAGTTCGACCTGATGGCCGACACCGACCTGGCCAAGCGCGAGATCGCCGCGCTCTACCGCTGCGATCTGAACCTGATGATTTCGCAGGTGGAAATCGAGTTGCTGGTGCAGCAGTTCAAGCTGCCGCCCGAGTTGTTGCACTGGTGTCCGTTGATGGTCGAACCGCCCAGCGCACCGGCAAAACCTTTCGAGGAGCGCGCGCACTTCCTCAGTATTGGCAATTTCCGTCACGCGCCGAACTGGGACGCGGTTTTATGGATGAAGTCGAGCGTCTGGCCACTGATCCGCGAACAACTGCCCAAAGCACAATTGCACATCTACGGCGCCTACACGCCGCCCAAGGCTGCAGCACTGCACAATGCAGCGCAGGGTTTTCACATCATGAACTGGGCCGAGGATGCGTTGCAGGTCATGTCCGATGCGCGCATCTGCCTGGCGCCCCTGCGTTTTGGCGCCGGCATCAAGGGCAAACTGATCGATGCCATGCTTTGCGGCACGCCGAGTGTCACCACGCCGATTGGCGCTGAAGGCATGCATACCGACCAACCCTGGCCGGGCGCTGTCTGCCGTACGGCGCAGGATCTGGCCAATGCCGCGGTCGAGCTTTATCGAGACGAGGTGCGTTGGCAAGCGGCCCAATCCCAGGGGCACGCGCTACTCCAGGAGGTTTATCAGCAGGCCATACATGGGGCGGCGCTGATCAACAAACTGCTGGACTGTCGCGCAAACATTGCCCAACTAAGACGCAACAACTTCACCGGCAGCATGTTGCGACATCACTCGCACAAGAGCACGCAATACATGGCGCAGTGGATTGAAGCAAAGAATGCAAACAAACAATAAAGCCCGGAAATTTATAAACACAACAACCAACAACCTGTATCAATCGATAGATAGCCATCTGAAAAGCTAAACACTATAAACATCCTGCCCGCGCCACTTTCGTTATTAAAGAGTGGCGTCTCAATTAACTTATGCAGGATGCATGCATGACCGATATCAATAACTACGCCTCCTATAACTGGATGGCGGCGACACCGTCCATTGATTCACTTTCGATATCCGAACTGACCCTGCCGGGAACCCACAACGCCGGCAGCGACTGGCGCGCCAGTTATCCAGTGTTCGGCCCACCCCGTCATTGGCTGGCTTGCCAGCATGACTCGTTTCACGCCCAACTTCACCATGGCGCACGGGTGCTGGACATTCGCCTGGCCTACGAGCCAAAGGCCGAAGGCGTCGGCAGATTCCGTGCTCACCATGGCGGACACCGCAACTCCCGAACCCTGGGCAGCTTGATCACCGACGTAGAAAACTTTCTGAAGAAAAACCCGGACGAGTTCATTGTTCTGGACTTCCACAGTCTCGACGGTAACGACTTCGATTATGACTACTTCAATAAAATGATGATTCACCTGCTCGGACATCGCTTGATCCCGAGCAGAAACCTGAGCGCCGGCCTTGGGCAACTCAAACACATCAGCAAAGAGCAACGTGTATTCGCGGCCGCTCGGTCACACTGGCAACTTGATCGCAACGTGTTCATCGATTACATCAACCATGAATGGTCGGGCAGCGATCTGACCGGCTCGGCGGAGTTGAAACAGTTCATCGGCAATGTCCTGAAATCCCCACCTGGCGCGTGGAAACCCTGGTCGTTGTCCGCCACCTGTTACACCGCACTGGGCGGCCCGGTTGATATTCATAAAGAACTGAACGAGTGGTTCGATCCAGACAACAGTGATTGGGCAATGAAGTGCAACGTCATCAACGTCGACTTCATCGAAGAGAGCAACATCGTGTCGTTCTGCCGTGCCGTGAATCAAACCAAGGCCCACCTGCGCCCCGCTGATCGCCTGCTGGCGTAACGGGCGCGCAAAGAGGCATGATCGCCGGGCGATAACAAAAAAAGCGCCCGACCATGACCCGAACCGCCCGCGTCACCGACCCCTCTTATGAATTGATGGATGACCACAACGGGTTGTCCATCATCTATCGCCAGCACGGCTTCCCCTGCCCGCTGGTGCGCTGGCATTTTCACAAGGAATACGAACTGCACCTGATCGTGGCCAGTTCGGGCAAGGTATTCATCGGCGACTACATCGGCAACTTCTACCCGCAGACGCTGTTCCTCACCGGCCCCAACCTGCCGCACAACTGGATCAGCCAGGTGGCCGAAGACGAAGTGGTCGAGAAACGCGACATGCTGGTTAACTTCACCGATGAACTGTTCGAAAGCGGCCATCAGGTGTTCGCCGAACTCAAGACTCTGGCGCCACTGCTGGAACGCGCGCAGTACGGCATCGAATTCCGCTCACCGCAGACGATTCGTCAGGCCATGACCCTGATGCAACGCATCGCCGATTCAAGCGGGATCACCCGTCTCGGACACTTTTTCATCCTGATGGAATTGCTGGCGGCCTCCGACGACTACCAATTGCTGTCTGGAGCAACCACGCCGCAACTGGCCGACGAACACAACATCGACCGCACCAACCGCGCGGTGGATTACATCTTCGCCCACTACGCCCGCGAACTGCCGCTGGAGGAAGTCGCCGAACACCTGGGCATGAAACCGACCTATTTCAGCCGCGTGTTCAAGCAGGCCACGGGGCGCAATTTCATCGAATTCGTCAACCGTCTGCGCATCAGCAAATCCTGTGAACTGCTGGCGGACGGTGACAAACCGGTGACCGAGGTGTGTTTCGAATCGGGCTTCAACAACATCTCCAATTTCAATCGGCGCTTTCAGCAGCTCAAAGGCATGACGCCCTCGCATTATCGGCGGCTGGTGGTGCAGCGTCTGACCGAGCAAAACCACGGCTGACGCCCGAAAACCTGTACGGTTTCATTGCCCTCGCCGTCCTGAAACGCCCTTCCCTGTGTTTGTCGCCTCAATCGAGAGTGCAAAAAAGTATCGATTCAAGTGCTAGGGATGATTTGTCAGCCCAGCGATTGAAGGCTGTAATCAGTGCACATTCTTCCTGCAGCCGGAAGACACAAAAACAATAACTGTCCTTCTGTCCCCCACCGGGTGCAGAAAAGGAGTGCACGATGCAACCCACTGCAAAAGCTCTGCTTGCCCTCACCTGCATGACCCTCAGCAGCGTCAGCCTTGGCGCCCAGACCCTGACCATCGCCACCGTCAACAACAGCGACATGATCCGCATGCAAAAGCTCTCGAAAACCTTCGAGACCGAGCATCCGGACATCAAGTTGAACTGGGTCGTGCTGGAAGAAAACGTCCTGCGTCAGCGCCTGACCACCGACATTGCCACCCAGGGCGGTCAGTTCGACGTGTTGACCATCGGCATGTACGAAGCCGCACTCTGGGGTGCAAAAGGATGGCTGGAACCGATGAAGGATCTGCCGACCAGCTACGCCCTCGACGATGTGTTCCCGTCGGTGCGTGAAGGCCTGTCGGTCAAGGGTTCGCTGTACGCCTTGCCGTTCTACGCCGAAAGCTCGATCACCTATTACCGCACCGACCTGTTCAAGGACGCCGGCCTGACCATGCCGGAGCGTCCGACCTGGGAGCAGATCGCAGGCTTCGCCGAAAAACTCACCAACAAGGACAAGGAGCAATACGGCATCTGCCTGCGCGGCAAGGCCGGTTGGGGCGAGAATATGGCGCTGATCACCACCGTGGCCAACGCTTACGGCGCACGCTGGTTCGATGAGCAGTGGAAACCCGAATTCAGTGGCCCGGAATGGAAGAACGCGCTGAACTTCTACGTCGACACCATGAAGAAGTCCGGCCCACCGGGTGCCTCCAGCAACGGTTTCAACGAAAACCTCGCGCTGTTCAACAGTGGCAAATGCGCAATCTGGGTCGATGCCAGCGTCGCCGGCTCGTTCGTCACCGACAAGACCCAGAGCAAGGTCGCCGATCACGTCGGCTTCACCTTTGCGCCGCATCAGGTCACCGATAAAGGCTCGGCGTGGCTGTACTCGTGGGCGCTGGCGATTCCGACCAGCTCCAAGGCCAAGGACGCCGCCAAAGAATTCAGTGCCTGGGCCACCTCAAAAGAGTACGGCGAACTGGTCGCCAAGACCGACGGCATCGCCAATGTACCGCCGGGTACTCGTGCCTCGACCTACAGCGACGCCTACATGAGCGCCGCACCGTTTGCCAAGGTCACGCTGGAGTCGCTGAAAGCGGCTGACCCGAGCAAACCGACCCTCAAGCCTGTGCCTTACATCGGCATTCAACTGGTGACCATTCCTGAGTTCCAGGGTGTGGGCACCCAGGTCGGCAAGCTGTTCTCGGCGGCACTGATCGGCCAGACCACGGTCGACCAGGCGCTGACCGCCGCCCAGCAAACCACCGAACGCGAGATGAAGCGCGCGGGTTACCCCAAGTAACCACTGCCCTCTTCAATTGAAGGAAGGGAGCTTGCTCCCTCCCTTCAAAGAACTCGCTGTATCTCGAGTACGTGATCGCCATGAATACTTCAACTGCCAAAGCCCACATCGACCTGTCGCAACCCCAGCGCAAAAACCGCGTGGCCAATCCCGGCTGGTTTCTGGTCAGCCCTTCGGTGGCCCTGTTGCTGCTGTGGATGATCGTGCCGCTGGGCATGACCGTCTATTTCTCGATGATCCGCTACAACCTGCTCGACCCGGGCATCAATGAATTCGTCGGGCTGGATAACTTCACCTACTTTCTGACCGACTCCGGGTTCCTGCCCGGCGCCACCAACACCTTGCTGCTGGT
Organism: Pseudomonas sp. GW822-FHT03F04; assembly: GCF_058801405.1. Lineage (NCBI taxonomy): Bacteria > Pseudomonadati > Pseudomonadota > Gammaproteobacteria > Pseudomonadales > Pseudomonadaceae > Pseudomonas > Pseudomonas sp. GW822-FHT03F04. Next base: position 231,553 of record NZ_JBXANF010000002.1, on the reverse strand, counting down.
GGGCAGCGTGTTGCTGATCAGCGTGGTGTTCGGTGTGTTGATCAGTGCGCTGCTGGAGGCCAGCGAGTTCTTCGGCCGCGGCATCGTGCGGGTGATGCTGATTTCACCATTCTTCATCATGCCCACGGTCGGTGCGCTGATCTGGAAGAACCTGATCTTCCACCCGGTCTCCGGGATCCTCGCCTACCTCTGGAAGCTGTTCGGCGCGCAACCGGTGGACTGGCTGGCGCACTACCCGCTGCTGTCGATCATCATCATTGTTTCCTGGCAATGGCTGCCCTTCGCAATCCTGATCCTGATGACCGCCATGCAGTCCCTCGACCAGGAACAGAAAGAAGCCGCCCGCCTCGACGGCGCCGGCCCTGTCGCGATCTTCTGGCACCTGACCCTGCCGCATCTGGCGCGGCCGATTGCCGTGGTGGTGATGATTGAAACCATCTTCCTGCTGTCGGTGTTCGCCGAAATCTTCACCACCACCAACGGCGGCCCCGGCTACGCGTCGACCAACCTCGCCTACCTGATCTACAACCAGGCGCTGGTGCAGTTCGACGTCGGCATGGCCTCGGCCGGCGGCCTGATCGCCGTGGTCATCGCCAACATCGCCGCGATCATTCTGGTGCGGATGATCGGTAAAAACCTGACTGACAAAGCCTGAGGCCTGCCATGACTCTCCAACAATCCCGCCGGCTGCAAAGCCTGCTGCTCGGCACGCTGGCCTGGGCCATCGCGATCATCATTTTCTTCCCGATCTTCTGGATGGTGCTGACCAGTTTCAAGACCGAAATCGACGCCTTCGCCACGCCGCCCCAGTTCATCTTCACGCCGACGCTGGAGAACTACCTGCACATCAACGAGCGCAGTGATTACTTCAGTTTTGCCTGGAACTCGGTGGTGATTTCCTTCAGCGCCACGGCTCTTTGCCTGCTGATCGCGGTGCCGGCGGCCTACTCGATGGCGTTCTACGAAACCCAGCGCACCAAGGGCACGCTGCTGTGGATGCTCTCCACCAAAATGCTGCCGCCGGTGGGCGTGCTGATGCCGATCTACCTGCTGGCCAAGAGTTTCGGCCTGCTCGACACGCGTATTGCGCTGATCGTGATCTACACGCTGATCAACCTGCCGATCGTGGTCTGGATGATTTACACCTACTTCAAAGACATCCCCAAGGACATCCTCGAAGCCGCCCGCCTCGACGGCGCCACGCTGATGCAGGAAATGCTCCGGGTGCTGCTGCCAATCGCCAAGGGCGGGCTGGCCTCGACCGTGCTGCTGTCGCTGATCCTGTGCTGGAACGAAGCGTTCTGGTCGCTGAACCTGACCTCGTCCAAAGCCGCGCCGCTGACCGCGTTGATCGCCTCCTACTCAAGCCCCGAAGGATTGTTCTGGGCCAAGTTGTCGGCCGTCTCGACGCTTGCCTGCGCGCCGATCCTGATCTTCGGCTGGATCAGCCAGAAACAACTGGTGCGCGGCCTGTCGTTCGGCGCCGTGAAATAGCCCTTAAAGAACAAATATAAAAGGAGCGCCATCATGGCCAACCTGAAAATCAAGAATCTGCAAAAAGGCTTCGAAGGCTTTTCCATCATCAAGGGCATCGACCTTGAGGTGAACGACAAGGAATTCGTGGTATTCGTCGGCCCGTCGGGCTGCGGCAAATCCACCCTGCTGCGACTGATCGCCGGCCTGGAAGAAGTCAGCGGCGGCACCATCGAACTGGACGGGCGCGACATCACCGAAGTCAGCCCGGCCAAGCGTGACCTGGCGATGGTGTTCCAGACCTACGCGCTGTATCCGCACATGACCGTGAAAAAGAACATGTCGTTCGCCCTCGACCTGGCCGGCGTACCGAAGGCAGAAGTCGAGAAGAAAGTCGGCGAAGCGGCACGGATTCTCGAACTCGGCCCGATGCTCGAACGCAAGCCGAAGCAACTGTCCGGCGGTCAGCGTCAGCGCGTAGCCATCGGCCGGGCGATCGTGCGCAACCCGAAAATCTTCCTGTTCGACGAACCGCTGTCCAACCTCGACGCCGCCCTGCGGGTGCAAATGCGCCTGGAGCTGCTGCGCCTGCACAAGGACCTCAAGGCGACGATGATCTACGTGACCCACGATCAGGTCGAAGCCATGACCATGGCCGACAAAGTCGTGGTGCTCAATGGCGGCAAGATCGAACAGGTCGGCTCGCCGCTGGACCTGTATCACAACCCCGCCAACCTGTTCGTCGCCGGGTTTCTCGGCACGCCGAAAATGGGTTTCCTCAAGGGCAAGATCGCCCGGGTCGACGGCCAGAGCTGCGAAGTTTCGCTGGACGCCGGCACGCGCATCACCCTGCCGTTCAACGCGGCAAACCTGAGCGTCGGCAGCGCCGTGACCCTGGGCATTCGCCCGGAACATCTGGAGCTGGCGCAACCGGGCGACTGCACCCTGCAAGTCACCGCCGACGTCAGCGAACGGCTGGGCAGCGACACCTTCTGCCACGTCAAGACCAACGCCGGCGAAGCCCTGACCATGCGCGTGCGCGGTGATCTGGCAAGCCGTTACGGCGAACAACTGAACCTGCACCTGGACGCCTCCCACTGCCATCTGTTCGATGCTGACGGCGTGGCGCTGACCCGCCCGATGCGCGCCGCCGCCTGATTTCGAGACTGACCCGATGAAACTCAACAAACAGAACCTCAATCGCCTCGCCGCCGAAGTGAAGTTGCCGGCCTACAGCCTCAGTGACACACGCCAGGGCATCGCCCACATTGGCGTCGGTGGTTTTCATCGCGCGCATCAGGCGTATTACACCGATGCGCTGATGAACACCGGCGAAGCGCTGGACTGGGCGATCTGCGGCGTCGGCCTGCGCGCCGAAGACCGCCGCGCCCGTGACGACCTCAAGGAACAGGACTACCTGTTCACCCTGTTCGAACTGGGTGACAGCGACGACACCGAAGTCCGCGTCATCGGTTCGATCCGCGACATGCTACTGGCCAGCGACAGTGCCCAGGTGCTGATCGACAAACTCGCCGACCCGCAGATCCGCATCGTCTCGCTGACCATCACCGAGGGTGGCTATTGCATTGATGACAGCAACGGCGAGTTCATGACGCACCTGCCACAGATTCAGCACGACCTGACTTACCCGCAACAGCCGCAAACCGTGTTCGGTTTCCTCTGCGCGGCGCTGGCCAGGCGACGTGCGGCGGGCATTCCGGCGTTTACCGTGATGTCCTGCGATAACCTGCCACACAACGGCGCCGTCACCCGCAAGGCACTGCTGGCCTTCACCGCGCTGCTTGACCCGGACTTGCGCGACTGGATCGACGCCAACGTCAGTTTCCCCAACGCCATGGTCGACCGTATCACCCCGATGACCAGCACGGCGCATCGCTTGCAACTGGCGGACAAACACGCCGTCGACGACGCCTGGCCGGTGGTGTGCGAACCGTTTGTGCAATGGGTGCTGGAAGACAAGTTCGTCAACGGCCGCCCGGCCTGGGAAAAGGTCGGCGTGCAGTTCACCGACGACGTTTCGCCCTACGAAGAGATGAAGATCAAACTGCTCAACGGCAGTCATCTGGCCCTGACCTATCTGGGCTTTCTGAAGGGTTACCGCTTCGTCCACGACACCATGAACGACCCACTGTTCGTGCGCTACATGCGCGCCTACATGGACCTGGACGTGACCCCGCAACTGGCGCCGGTGCCGGGCATCGACCTGACCGAGTACAAGAACACGCTGGTGGCGCGGTTCTCCAATCAGGCGATTGCCGATCAGCTTGAACGTGTTTGCTCCGATGGTTCGTCGAAGTTTCCCAAGTTCACCATTCCGACGATCAATCGGTTGATTGCGGATGGACGTGAGACCAAACGGGCGGCGTTGGTGGTGGCGGCCTGGGCGTTGTATCTGAAAGGCGTGGATGAGAATGGCGATACTTATTCGATTCCGGATCCTCGGGCGGCGTTTTGTCAGGCGTTGGTGGCGGAGGATTCGCTGATTACTGAGCGGTTGTTGGGGGTTGAAGAAATCTTCGGTACGGCGATACCGCGTTCGACGGAGTTTGTGGCGGCATTTGAGTGGTGCCTGAAAAGCTTGCGGGAAGAGGGGGTGACGCGGACTCTGGAAAGCATTCTGTCCTGACGGGTGAGGTACTCATGACAACCCAACAACTCTTCCTCGGCATCGACTGCGGCACCCAAGGCACCAAAGCCATCATCCTCGACGCCACCAGCGGTCAGGTGTTGGGCCAGGGCGCCGCCGCCCACACGATGATCAGCGGTGCCAACGGCCGTCGCGAGCAAGACACCGGGCAGTGGCTGGAGGCCTTCGCCCTCGCCACCCGGCGTGCGTTGCTGGCAGCAAATGTCGACGGCCAGTCGATCCTCGGAATCGGCGTTTCCGGCCAGCAACACGGTCTGGTGCTGCTCGATGACCAAGGCCAGGTACTGCGCCCGGCCAAGCTCTGGTGCGACACCGAAACCACCGCAGAAAACGATCGGCTGTTGACTTACCTGGGCGGCGAAAGAGGCTCGCTGGAACGCCTCGGCGTGGTCATCGCGCCGGGTTACACCGTGTCCAAACTGCTATGGACCAAGGAACAACATCCCGCCGTTTTCTCACGGATCGCAAAGATCCTGTTGCCCCACGATTACCTGAACTTCTGGCTCACCGGCCGTAGCTGTAGCGAATATGGCGACGCGTCCGGCACCGGCTATTTCAATGTGCGCACCCGCCAATGGGATCTGCAACTGCTGCGCGACATCGATGCCAGCGGCCGTCTGCAAGCAGCGCTGCCGGAGCTGATCGACGCCCATCAAGCGGTCGGCACGATCCTGCCGGCGATTGCCGAACAACTGGGTATCAACCCCAACGCATTGGTATCCAGCGGTGGCGGCGACAACATGATGGGCGCCATCGGCACCGGCAATATTCAGCCGGGCGCGATCACCATGAGTCTCGGTTCCTCCGGTACGGTGTACGCCTACGCTGAAGCGCCAAAGGTCAGCCCGGATGCTTCGGTCGCCACGTTCTGCTCGTCCAGCGGCGGCTGGTTGCCGTTGATCTGCACCATGAACCTGACCAACGCTACCGGCGCGATCCGCGAGTTGTTCGAGCTCGATCTCGACGCTTTCAACGCCTTGGTGGCCCAGGCGCCGATCGGCGCTGAAGGCGTGAGCATGCTGCCGTTCCTCAACGGTGAGCGCGTGCCTCCCCTGCCCCACGCCACTGGCAGCCTGCATGGCCTGACGATCGATAACCTGACCCGGGCCAATCTGTGCCGCGCCGCCGTCGAGGGCACCACCTTCGGCCTGCGTTTCGGACTGGATCTATTGCGCCAGAATGGTTTACAAAGCCGCAGCATTTGCCTGATCGGCGGCGGCTCGAAAAGTGCGGTGTGGCGGCAGATCGTCGCCGACATCATGAACACCCCGGTGATCTGCACCGAGCAAAGCGAAGCCGCCGCCCTGGGCGCGGCGATTCAGGCGGCGTGGTGCAAGTCGTGGTCCAACGGCCACGAAGACACCCTGGCCGACCTGTGCGAACGCTGCGTGAAGCTTGACCTGAACAGTGAAACCCTGCCGATTGCCGCGAATGTCGCAGCCTTCCAGCAGGCCTATGAACGCTATCGACTGCATGTCGCAACCTTATAAAGAGCAAACAACTATGTACCTGGTGTGTGGCGAAGCGCTGTTCGATTTCTTCAGCGAAGACGATGCCGGCGGGCAGGCGTCGAAAGTCAATTTCAAGGCGATTGCCGGTGGCTCGCCGTTCAACGTGGCCGTGGGTTTGCGCCGACTGGGCGTGGACTCGGCGCTGTTCGCCGGGTTGTCCACCGACTACCTCGGCCGTCGTTTGCAGCAAGTTCTGAAAGATGAAGGCGTACGCCCGGATTATCTGGTGGATTTCGCCGCGCCGACTACGCTGGCCATGGTCGCGGTGGGCGCCAATGGCTCGCCGCATTACAGCTTTCGCGGTGAAGGCTGTGCCGACCGCCAGTTGAGCCTGGCGCATCTGCCAACGCTGGGGTCTGAAGTGCGCGGTCTGCACTTCGGTTCGTTCTCGCTGGTGGTGCAACCGGTTGCCGATACTCTGCTCGCGCTGATTCAGCGTGAAAGCGGCAAGCGCCTGATCAGCCTCGACCCGAACGTGCGCCTCAATCCCGAACCGAACATCGACCTGTGGCGCGAGCGGATCGCCACACTGGTGCAACTGGCGGACCTGATCAAGGTCAGCGACGAGGATTTGAGCCTGCTGTACCCCGAGCAGGATCCGCAGCGTGTCATCGAAGGCTGGCTGCAGTATCGCTGTCAGGTGGTGTTCCTGACCCGTGGCGGTGAAGGCGCGACCGTGTTCAGTCGTGCTCACGGTTCATGGTCGGTGCCGGCCTCTGCAGTGAAGATCGCCGATACCGTTGGCGCCGGCGATACCTTCCAGGCCGCGTTGATCACCTGGCTGACCGAGCAGGAACTGGATTCGGTGGAAGGCGTACAGCATCTGCAACGCGATCAGATCGACGCCATGCTCAGGTTTGCCGTACAGGCCGCCGCCCTGACGTGCAGCAAGACAGGTCCGGATTTGCCTTATCGCCATCAGTTGACCTGACCGCGTAGACTGGCGCCCTTTTTTGCACGACGGGATGACGGCTTTTGAATTCGGGGCGTACGGTTGGACTTTTGGTATTGGCGGCACTACTGACCGGTTGCGGAACATCGCCACCGCGTTCGCCGGAAAACATCTGCGAGATTTTTCGGGAAAAGAGTGATTGGTACGACGCGGCGCAAGTCACGCAAAAGCGCTGGGGCGTACCGATCCAGGTGCCGTTCGCGATCATGTATCAGGAGTCCGGCTACCGCTACGACGCCAAGACCCCGCGCAAATACCTGCTGTGGGTGATTCCGTGGGGTCGCGTCACGACGGCATCGGGCTATGCGCAGGCCAAGGATGAAGTCTGGTCCGACTACCAGAAAAGCACCGGCCGTCACGGTGCCGACCGCGAAGACTTCGACGACGCCATCGACTTTGTCGGCTGGTACATGGACAAGACCACCTCGGTCAACGGCGTGTACAAGTACGACGCTTACAACCAGTACCTCAATTACCACGAAGGCTGGGGCGGGTTTCGCCAGAAGACCTATGCCAGCAAGGCGTGGCTGCCGCCGGTGGCGCGCAAGGTACAGAACCGCTCGGACATGTACGGCCAGCAATATGCGGCGTGCAAGGATGATTTGAATCGCGGGTTCTGGAGCCGGTTCTGGCACTGGCTCTGATCGCAGGCCAAAAAAAACCATCACGAGTTAACTCGCGATGGTTTTTTTCGGCCAATGAACTGAACGGGTTTACAACACCGAAAAGTTGTAACTCACAATCAACCGGGTCTCATCCACGTCCCGGGCGAACTTCTCGTAGTTGGTGCGATACGTCGCATTACGCAAACGCAGGCTGACGTCCTTGAACGTGCCGCTCTGGATCACGTACTTCAACTCGCTGTCGCGTTCCCACTCTTTGCCTTCCTGATCGCTGCCCGGAACCTTGATGTGGTCGCCGTTCACGTAACGGGTCAGGAAGCTCAGGCCGTTGATGCCGATCGCCTTGAAGTCGTAGTCGTAACGCAGCTGCCAGGAACGTTCCTGTGCGGCGGCGAAGTCGTTGACCTGCACGTAGTTCACCAGGTACGGGTTGCTGCCATCGAGGTAAGGCATCGAATTGTCACCGTTCATGCGCTGCCAGCCGGCGCTGAAGGTGTGGCCGCTGATGCCGTAGGACAGCATGCCGCTCAAGGCACGGTTGTCGATGGAACCGGCTTTCGCATCGCCGCTGTCGGCGCTTTTCAGCAACCGCAGATCGGCTTTCAGCACGCCGTCACCCAGCGGCTGGTTGCCCAGCAGACCGACGAAGTGTTGGCGATAGATGTCTTCCAGCTCGGCGTAGTGATACTGCGCGGTCAGGCGATCGTTGATCTTGTAATCGAAGCCGTACATGTCGAAATGATCGGCGGTGACGTTGCAGGCATAACGCTTGTTCTTGCAGTGCACGCGGATGTCTTGCGAATCGGTCGAGTCACGGGCGGTGTATTTGTCCAGGCGCGCGGCCATGAAAGTCAGGTCCTTCACTTCCTTGGACGTCAGCATCGCACCGTTGAACATGGTCGGCAGCAGGCGGCCGTCGTTGTACTTGAGCAGCGGCAGATCCGGCAGCAGCGCGCCGTATTTCAGCACGGTGTCCGAGACTTTCACCTTGGCCGTCAGGCCCATCTTCGCGTACTGACCTTTCGAACCACGCGGGTTGTCGCCGCTGGACGGCAGCAAGCCGCTGTTGCTGCGGTCGGGGCTGGAATCGAGCTGGAAACCCGCCATGCCCAGCGCATCGATCCCGAAACCGACGGTGCCTTCGGTATAGCCCGATTGCAGGTTGAGAATGAAGCCCTGCGCCGACTCTTCGCGCTTGGACGCGCCCTGATCACTGGAGGTGTGCCCATCACGGAAATCGCGGTTGAAGTACACCGTGCGCGACTCGATCTTCGCCGTGGTGTCTTCGAAAAAACCGCTGGCCTGAACCTGCGCGGTAAAACCGGCGCACAGCACAAAGGCTCCGAAGCCAAACGACTGGCGCGGGGTGATGAGGGGAAATGGGGGACGCATTGAAAACTCCAACAGAACAACGATTGCGCAGGGGCGCAAACAAACCAGAAATAGCTTCCGTCCCGGAACAGTGAAGAACCGGAAGGAAGTGAACACGCGGGGGTGAGCGCCCATGATGGCAGATGGCTTTGACGTGCTACAGGCGACTTTAGTCGGACGCTGAGGGTGTGTTCCGACCAACGCCCGGTCTGCAGGTTAGTACGACGAATCCGACCTGCGTTTCAACCTGCGTCTAGCCGGTCGTGGAAAACACGCCACCAGAGGCCTAAAGTACCGCGGCAAATCGAACGGCGTTTACAACCTCAAAACAAGTGAGTGCGCCAGAAAGCTGGACGCCGACCTAACTCGATGGATGTACTCAGAGATACATTGAAATGAAAAAGCGGTGGTTACCCTTCATCCTCGCGCTTGCCTGTCATCCGGCTTTTGCAGACGCCCAAAAAAACCTTCTGGATTGTCCGCTTTCGGACGGTTCAATCGCATCCCTGCTGTCGACCTCCCGCGACGATGGGCAGCGACTCTTCGTCAACATCGACAGCCAGACCGAAACTGCCTTCACCGACATGCCCGATCCGGACTTTGTTGGCGAAGTCGTCATGGCCAAATGCATGGGCTCCAGTTTGGTCTACGCCATGAACTATGGTTCTCCCTATATGAAAGGAGCCGTTTTACGCAAAAATCCAGGCAGCGGAACCCTTGAGCGCATTGATTTTGCCGAAAAGGCACTTCCGGTTTCTCTGTACCTGAATGCTCGGCAGATGCGCCTGATCATCCCCAACGAAGGCTATGAGATTCCCGAAAAATTTATCGTCTACGATTTCATCAGCCCGAAAGGCCAGCCGGAAGAACCCAAAGGGATGAATGCGGTGCCTGACAGGAAGGGATTCGAAGTCATTGATCTGAAATGACCGAACAGTCGTGAAACCCTCGTATCCATTGGAGAAACCGCCCGTCCTAGGGGAATGCCCTACTCCTCTCGCGGGCATTTGCGGGTTGTACGAGCCCGGCTAATCCTGCACCATCCGCCCACGCTAATCCAAAGGACGGAAATCAAGGCATGCTGGACGCCAACGCTACCCACATTACCCTCACGCTCGAAGGCGCTTCGGCCGATCTGCAAGTCCTCAGTTTCACCGGTCGCGAAGCCCTCAACGAACCGTTCCGTTTCGACCTCGAACTGGTCAGCGCCCGTCCCGACCTCAAGCTCGAAGAACTCCTGCACAAGCCCGGCTGCCTGACCTTCGGCGCCACTGGCGAGGGCAAGATTCACGGTCTGGTGTATCGCATCGAGCAAGGCGACTCCGGCAAGACCCTGACCCGTTACAGCATCAGTCTGGTGCCGCAACTGGCCTACCTGCGGCACAACCATGACCAGCAGATTTTCCAGCAACTGACGGTGCCGAAGATCATCGCCCGGGTCCTGGAAGATCGCGGCATTCTGGCCGACGCCTACAGCTTCCAGCTCAGCGCCGAGTACCCGGAACGCGACTACTGCGTGCAGTACGACGAGTCCGACCTGCATTTCATCCAGCGCCTGTGCGAAGAGGAAGGCATCCACTTCCACTTCCAGCACAGCAGCAGCGGCCACAAACTGGTGTTCGGCGATGACCAGACCGTGTTCCGCAAGCTGAAACCGGTCAACTACCAGCAAGACTCCGGCATGACCGCCGACAAACCGGTGATCAAGCGTTTCAACCTGCGCCTGGAAACCCGCACCAGCCGCGTCAGCCGCCGCGACTACGATTTCGAGAAACCGAAGATCCTGCCCGAGGGCGCAGTCAAATCCGAGTTCATGCCGGACCTGGAAGACTACGACTACCCCGGCCGCTTCACGACGCGCGAGCGCGGCAAGTTCCTCTCGACCCGAGCGCTGGAGCGCCATCGCAGCGACTACAAACTGGCAGAAGGCAAAGGTGACGAACCGACCCTGACCAGCGGCCATTTCCTGACGCTGGCCGAACACCCGCGCGCCGAGTGGAACGACATGTGGCTGCTGCTGGAAATCTTCCACGAAGGCAAGCAACCGCAAGTGCTGGGCGAAAACGTCACCAGCGACGTCACCGACAACAAGAGCGATTTCCACCAGGGCTACCGCAACAGCTTTGTGGCCACCCCGTGGGACGCGCACTACCGCCCTGCCCTCGAACACCCGAAACCGAAAGTCCTCGGCAGCCAGACCGCCATCGTCACCGGCCCCGCCGGCGAAGAAATCCACTGCGATCAGTACGGCCGCGTGAAAGTGCAATTCCACTGGGACCGCGACGGCCAGGCTGACGACAAGACCACTTGCTGGATGCGCGTCGCCAGCGGCTGGGCCGGCGCGGCCTATGGCGGGATCGCCATTCCACGGATCGGCATGGAAGTGCTGGTGACCTTCCTTGAAGGCGACCCCGACCAGCCGCTGGTCACCGGTTGCCTGTACCACAAGGAAAACGTCGTCCCCTACGACCTGCCGGCGAACAAGACCCGCAGCACCTTCAAGACCCTCAGCTCCCCGGGCGGCAAGGGCTACAACGAGTTCCGCATCGAAGACAAGAAAGGCGCAGAACAGATCTACATCCACGCCCAGCGCGACTGGGACGAAAACATCGAGCACGACCAGAAGATTCGCGTTGGCAATGAACGGCATGACACCGTTGAAGCCAATGTTTTAAGTGAATTCAAGGTCGAAGAGCACCGCATCACTCATCTGGATCGTGTCAGTGAGATGCGGGCGAATGATCACCTGACCGTGGGCGTGACCCAGCATGTGAAGGTCGGCACCGGTCAGTTCGTCGAGGCGGGCACGGAGATTCATTACCACGCCGGCGAAAAAGTGGTGATCGAAGGCGGAATGGAACTGACGGCGAAGGCTGGCGGCAGTTTCGTCAAGGTCGATGCGGGTGGTGTGACCATCAGCGGTGCGGAAGTGAAGGTCAACACTGGCGGTGCGCCGGGCGTCGGAACAGGCATCGGGATTCTCGAACCCGTTATCCCGTGGCTAGCGGCCAAAGACAAGGCTGGCGCCCTGCTCGTTCCCGCCGTTGTACAAATGGCCATGGCCAAAGCCGCCCGGGAGGCAGGCAATACCCGTTGCCCGATCTGTGAAGCTTGCCGTGAAGGCAAATGCGATTTGGGGGCCACAGCATGAGTGATGCTCTCAACAATTGGCTGAGTGAACAGTCACGCCTCAATCGCGTGCTGATCTTGGCCGTCGACAGTCTCGCCGAACCCAACCCGGTTACGTCGCTTTACAGCGCTGGGGCGATGCAGCGTTCGGTGCAGCTCTACCAACGTACCGAGTACGCGAAATTCGCGGCCATCAGTCCATGGCTAATTGAGCTGGACAATCCAGGCAACGAGGCGTTTCGCCAACTGCTCGACGCCCCCCAACGCAACTGGGGCTGGATCGGCAGCATGGATCAGGCCGACCTCGACAGTCTGACCCAGCACTGGGTCGCGCGCATGGTCATCGACGAAGACGGCGACCGATCACTGTTCCGCTTTCAGGACAACCGCGTACTTGCCCGCTGTCTCGGCAACCTCAAGGAAAGCGAATTTGTGCTGCTGCTGGGGCCGATCAGCAGCGTTCTGTATTGGGATGAAAACCAGTGGAAACGCACGGACAACGGCAAGCCGGGCATGTACCCGGTACCCAGCCCTGAACCGTGGCTGCGCAACCCCGAGTCCGGCGAACAGGCGAGAAGCATCCTGCGTGACAACCTCAGACGCTGGCTGCTGACCTATCACGTCGAAGCCGCCGCTAATCTCGCCGAAACCCGAGTGGTCAGCGAATGGCTGGAGGAGCAAATGGATTTACTCGATGCATGGGGCTGGCAGACGCCGGAGCAGCGCGAGTTGATGCTCAGCCGGCGACTGTCTGAGCAGTGCATGAAAGATGTTGCGTGGGAGCCATTGCCGGAGGAGTCACCGGAGGTTCATTTTGCGCGGTGTCAGCGAGTGTTCGGATAAATCAATCCACGGCCTGACGGCACGAATTTTCAGAAAGCCATCCCAATGGGATTGGTTTGGAGTATCCAGTGAGCAGGATCTTTCTTCCATTCAGTACCAAATCATTAGCTTTGTGGATGCTACCTTTGATTGGAGCTTGCAGCTCGGCCGGCCAGCTCGTTACGAGTACTGTTGACGGCGCATCCAGCTATTACGGAACCGACTCATTCTCCCTCGTAGCGACGTCTCCTGCCAATTTCGGGCTGGTATCGAAAGCACAGTACGCATCCGAGGCAGGACAAACCTGCAAGGTTTATTCACCAGGTCTTGGCGGCGAGGTCTCACGACGGCATCAAAAAACCGACGAAATTGATATTAAGGATGTGGAGCAAACCGCCACCTTTAATATTCCCCTTAGTTACCATGTCGCCGGGTGCCGCATGGAGCTGAAGCGGGTAGAACTGTCAATCGAAGCACGCTATGGCCCTTCGTCTTTGGATATTGCTGGAGATGTGGGCGGAATATCCATCGTGAGCAACGCCTCACATAGTGAAAATGACAGCGCAACAATTGCTAACTTTCGTGGAGTGTGCACTTGGATGTTTCAGCTCAGCGAAGCAAGAATCCAAAAAGATGGAATATCAAAGGTTCTTTCCTGCAGTGCGGCGGGCTCGGACTGGACAGTGCCGAGCGACTATACGGAGCGATCCAAGATTGGCGGCAGTATTCAAAAATCCAAGTTAAATAACAGCAAGGTGACTGTTGACTTCCGCGTGGCGGGTGAAGAAGAACCCAGCATGGACAATCGGTGGATTAAAACTGTAAAAGGCTGGAGACCCTGCCAAGGTACCGAAAAATCAAATCGCTGCCAGACACCTCCTTCCTTTAAATCATTCAAAATGAACGGTCGCGAGTGCACGGTTTATCCCGCTTGCACTGAATAAGGACATTCCCTGATGACGGAACCATATCTGTGTGACAAGAGAGTCTGCCCTGCAAGGGGCAGCTGGATTAGTTTCAGGTTCGTGGACGAATTTGGAGACGGAAAACCATATGCCGGCTTGACCTACGAGCTGACTGACTCAGAGGGCGAGAAGACGGAAGGTCGCCTTGATAGCGACGGTTATGCGAAGGTCAGTGACAGCTACAAAGGGCCGGTTACGTTGTCATTAGCAAAGCCTTACGCTGGTGGGGACAAGTGGTATGAAGATCTTGCTGACCGAAAAAATTACCGACTTCCACTGACCGACTTTCAAGTCGCCGCTGAACAAACCTTGCATCGCCCAATCGGTAGTGCAGCAAAGAGCGGTGCATATAGAGCCTCGTCAGAGAAGGCCGAATTTTATAATGTTGAAGTACGACAATTTGTTAAATACTCTCGCCATCTTCCAACCGCAGCAAAGCTATCCAAACCTGTCCCCTATGGCTGGACGAAACTTGCATGTGACTTTGGCAAAAATAAAGTACCGGACTATGGAACAGCTTTACTTCCGGACAAACACTACGTACTTGAGGTTCGCGCGTTACGCGCATATAGACCGCTGATCTCACTTTCACCGAAATTCAGCGCAATCAACCTTTATCACATGTCGCTCTTCGCGACGCTGAGTTACGCACCTTTCGGACAGTTTCCGTTAGATCCGAATGCACCGAAGGACCCGAAAGACGAAAAATCCAGAGAGCCTGGTGGGGAAATCAGCTTTCCAGTTGTCGGCAGTATCGGCCACGTGCTTCAAACCTGTCTGGCTTGCCATGAAGAACCTATGCGCTACGCAGACTCAAAAACGCCAAACTATCCAATCGTCGAAGATGTGCCGTATTCGAAACGTTTGGAGATCGTGCCGTACGATCCGAAAACCTACAGCGCAGCTGATGAGCAAGAAACGCCATCGCAGGTCCATTTTTTCAGCGATGAACGTCAAGGAATGACCGATTGGAAAAATACCGACACTCAAGCGTTCGCTACGCATGATGACCGTATGATTTTAATCGCAGTGCGCGGAACCGCCGAGAAATGGGATGCATGGCGAGACGGCGACGCAATGCAGGTCCCGGTCGAAGATGGCGTAGGAAAAGCTCACCAAGGTTTCCATGAGGGTTACGTCGCGGTAAAAAAATTCGCCATCAAATACCTCGACAGGTTTCGCACTGGTAACCAAAGAATCATGGTGTGCGGACATAGTCTCGGCGGGGCAATTGCACTCTTGCTGGCGGCCTGGATTCGTAACAACTATGACGAGAACGTGATTCTTTATACCTTCGGTGCTCCACGAGCGGGCGATGCGACATTCGTTGAAAGCGCCAAAGGGCTGATTCACCACCGAATTGTAAACAACAACGACCCTGTACCTAGCGTACCCGCTGGCTGGATGGACACGAAAAAAGCTGTGTGGATCACAGGTGTTGCTGCAACAGTTACTGGCGGCGTGGCACCAGTTGTTGGAGGCCTTGTTTTTGGGGCGGGGTTAAGCCGCTTCGGTGGAGAACCCTATCGACATCAGGGCGAACAACGTTACTTCATGCCGTTGAGACTGCCGGGCAACCAAGTGTCTTCGATTTTGTGGACACCGGGGTGCGAGGGCTACGAAGAGTCCGCGATGACTCAACTGTGTTACGCGAACCTCAAGAATAACGATACGCCAGATCGGAAGAGTTTGGCTGTCCAGGCGCTTAACGCTGGTGATCACACGATGCTGAGCGGCTATATTCCGGCGTGCTGGGCAACCCTGCGGCGTTGGCAAGATACGCAAACCAGTGGCGGGAATATTTTGACCGCGCGCGAAGCGGTTAACCTTCGCACGCAGTTGGAAAATTACCGTTCTGCTCTTGAACAATGGCAGCAAGCACAACGGGTCGAATTCCCAGGTCGAACGATTGAGGGCCGACCGCAGGATCGAGCCACTGCTTCCCAAAGACGATCGACGATGTCCGACTTGCAATCTCGTCAAAAAGAGATCGACTTGGCTATCCGACACAATGAGAACGAAATGGTAGAAATCAGTGAATCCTTGGCACGAATAGGATCGCTTGAATCAACACCGTTGAATATCGCCGACGTTTACGGCGACCGAGCCGACCTTCCCGAACTCAAGAAACACGTTGAGCGTTGGGCGGCACACAAGGAAAATCAGGCCGTTGTCCGAGTTGCTCAGATTCCGCAAGGCGCAACGTCCAGCACAGCCTGACCTTGCCTAGCTTTGCTCTCAGCCAGCCCCCGCACTAATGTACGAGGGCTGGTTAGTTTTTCGGAACAAAGAGCACTGACTCAGAGATAGCTTGAATCCGGCGCCTTGGCTGCAAGTCCCTACCCCACCGGAACGAACACGCGAAATCTGCGAGCCAACCTGAAATGCTGGCTGCTGGTGTATCACGCCGAAACCGCTGCAAAACTTTCCGAAACCCGCCCCATCCTCGAATGGCTGGAAGAACAGATGGACCTGCTCGAAGCCTGGCAATGGAACACGCCGGAGCAGCGGGAGTTCATGTTGACCCTGCGCCTCGATCCCAGGAATGCCGAGGACCTGGCCTGGCAGCCCCTGCCGGGGGAAACGCCGGAGAAGCATTTCGAGCGGTGCGAACGTTTTTTCGCCGATCACAGCGACGCCGCCGCACTGAATTGAATTCAAGACCTTGGGCGTCACTCGCTCGAAACGACCGCCACGGGACAAAGGACAATCAAATGCGTCATCGCAATGTTTTCAATGGGTTTGTTCGCAGCTTGATGATTGGGCTGGGTGCGATTGGGGCTACTGGTTGTTCGGTTGCTCAGCAGGACAGCTTTACGTTGGTGACGGAGCTTCCGCCGGGGTTTGAGGTGAAGGGTGAAGCCATCTATGCTCCTCGCACTGGAGAAACCTGCAAAGTCCCGCCAAAAAATGGCAAGAATCATCCTGGGTTAAAAATTTTTAAACAGGAACTGAGTGAAAAAGCTCAGACAGCGCAGTTTACGATCCCGCTTTCCAGCACTGACGGCGGCTGCCCTTTGGTTTTGGAGCGTTTTGATTACGAAGTAGATGCAAAATATGGTGCAGCCAGACTTAACTTGGGGCGAGATTACACCAGCATTGCGTTCGAAGACGCCACAGCAAATAACCAGCCTTCTCTCTCACCTCTTTTATTAAAAAGAGAATGCGAGTGGCTATTTCGAACAATCGGATCAAATCGATACATAACAAAGATATTGAAATGCAAGGCAATAGGTACTTCGCAAGATGAAAAAGACTCTGCCACCAGTTCATTGTCGCGAGCTCAACTGGCAGGAAAGACGCTGACTGTAGAGTTTTCCCTTTCAAAGGAGGAACGCCCATATATGGGCGATACGTGGATCAAGTTCCCAGAGGGATGGAAGCGTTGCATGGGCGAAAATCTTGATGATCAATACGGATTTTGTCGCGGTAACAAAAAAGACTTTAAGTCCTTTAAAATGCCCGACGGTCGCGAGTGCACTGTTTACCCAAACTGTACTGAATAAGGATATTTTTTATGGCATCCCAAAACACTTGCGATCCCATGTTAAGCGAAAAGTCGGAAGCATGCCCATTGCGTGGCGACTGGATCAGCTTTCAACTGGTTGATGAAAATGGCGACGGCAAGCCATACGCAGGCCTTGCGTACGTCTTAAGCGATAGCGCCCATCAACAATACATCGGCGTACTGGATGCAAATGGTTCGGCCAAGGTCATAAACCACTATCAAGGACCTGTTGTACTCACGGTTGATAGCCCTTACAAAGGTACAGAGAACCTCTACAACGCTCTTTCTCAACGAAGCAGCTATCCGCTCCCAATTACTGAACTCCAAGTAAGGGCAGAGAAAACACGCTTTGTAAGAAAGGATGGCACGCGCGTTGAAAACAACCCTGCAAAAAATAACGCTCAGCAATTTTTTCACGTTGAAGTTAAGGACCTTGTAAGCAAATCCGCTCACCTGCCCCCTTACTCAACGAGAAAGTACCCACCAAACTTTAGCCTGCTTAAAATTATGGGTGACTTGGGATTTGGCCCAGAGGAGTCAGAGCTTGGCGGAGTTGCATTATTACCTAACAAGCATACCGTTCTGGAGGTCAGACCGTTACGCGCTTTCCGGCCAATACTTTCGAAAGACAACAAATTCAGCGCATTAAATCTTTATCAACTTTCTTTATTCGCCGCTTTAAGCTATTGCAATTTCGGTCAATCACCTGCTGAAAATCCGATAGATACGGTTAGCTTCCCTCTCGATCCTAGTGTCGGAAACATGTTTGCCGAGGGAATGGCTAGCTACAAGGAACCTTGGAAAGTTAACGCTGGACAGGCAAAACCTTACTACCCTTTATACGAAGATGTTCCGTATTCCAAGCGATTCGAGATTTTGCCTTTCGATCCAACTCTTTATGATCAGAACAAACCTGACTTAAAGGAAAAACAAGAGCACCCTGCGAAACTGCATTTCTTTGACGACAGCGATGAAGGAACTAACACTCAAGCCTTCATAACTCATCATGACGAAATAGTATTGATCGCCGTCCGGGGCACATTGGAACTCGTCGACTTTGTGCGCGATACAGATGCTGAGCAGATTCCCTTTGCAGCGGGTGTCGGCAAGTCTCACCAAGGCTTTTACGAGGCCTATGACGCATTGAGTAAACTTGTCGAAATTTATCTCGGCCAATTTCACACTGGGCAAAAGATAATTATCTGCGGGCACAGCTTGGGGGGAGCAATCGCTACACTCCTTGCTGAGGCCTTAAGACGGCATCCAAATGGTTATGACATTTTGCTTTATACCTACGGCTCGCCAAGAGCCGGCGATGCCGACTTCGTGAATGGCGCAGCAGCTTTGGCGCATCACCGCATGGTCAACGACAACGACCCAATCCCGAGTGTTCCGGCGCCTTGGATGAACACCAGAAAAAGCGTCTGGATACCTGGCTTGGTACTCAGCTTCGTTACTGCTCCTCTAGGTGCTCTGATTTTTGCTCTGGGTTTGACGCGAATAGGTGGAGCACCTTATGAGCACCAAGGTGAGTTGCGCCATTTCATGCCGGTGCATTTCAAGGGACGCGAACAATCTGCTGTGCTCTGGAATCCCGGATGCGAGTCCATCGAAGAAGCCGCCTGTACACGAGCAGTGAAAAAGTTCGGCGACTTGCCTGATCGTGCCATGTTTATCCAGCAACTGTTCCAGATGTCTGACCACTACATGGTCCCATCCTACATTCCAAATGCATGGGCGACGCTTCGCCGATGGCAGCAAACTCAAGATGCCGGCCGTACAGTGGTGACCAAGACTGAATACGATCAGATCTACTATCAACTACAGGAAATGCAGGAACGCTTGAAAGCCAAGGAAGCTGAACTCAATCATTCCTTCCAGCCTGATCGTCGAACTGTTCTACAACAAATCAATTCTCTCCGAGCTGAGATGGGGCGCATCGATACGTCAAGACAACGACTACACACTCTAAGCTTCCAGAAACTCACGCCGGAAGATATCTACGGCTCCGCGACCCAAGGGCCAGAACATGAGATCGATATTGAACGCTGGCTGGCGAAGAAAGAGAACAATGTAGAGGTTCAGCTCGCGATGATTCCTCAGGCGGGCAGCGCTCAGCTAAGGACTGCGTGATTTCAGTATGATCCTCAGCTCTAGCTGATTTCATCCAGCCCAATGACCAAGGGGAGTCCAGACGGACTCCCCTTTTTGCTTTTGCGTTCCGTTAAACCGGCGCCTGCCAGTTCAACATTTTCTGCTGCGCAACCTGCAGCAGGTCATTGCCATCCTGCGCCAGCAGGTACAGCGCATGGGTGATGTGGGGAATGTCCTGGACATCGGCGTGTTTGAAGCACAGGCAGTGCAGGGTTTCGAGCAGGTCGGCGGCGGCGCGTACGCGCTGGACGGCGGCTTCGAGAATGTCTTTGGGGTTGGCTTCGGTGTCGATGACCAGCGGTGCGCTGTCGGTGACGCCGCTGTTGAGCGGGAGGTAGCGGGCGGAGCTTATTTCAGTATTGGCATTGTCATTACTCGATAGGCTTCAATGACCCGCCGACACAGTGACCAAACGATGGGAGGCGGACTGTATGCAAGGCTTGGTCAACTGAGAAACCCGATCAGCTCGCCCGAAGGCGCCCCTGCACACAGCCGCCACAGCAATGTACTCCGAAGACGTGAGTGTCCGCGGCGCGAATCATGGCACAGATGTGTCGAGTTTTTCAGGTGACCAAACCTAAGCCGCTGATTTTGCAGCGACACCAAACCATAACCGCCCCCCTCCAGCCGCCGAAAGCAGACAAGGCATCCACCCTTGTAGGAATCCGCCGAGACTCCCCCACGAAACAATCCCCCCGCCAGACAGCCGGCATTCAGCCGGGTTAACCCTCGCTTAACGCCGCGGTCAAAGACTCTACTGAACCGCACACCCTCAGCCCGATGCTGACGCCCAGTGCGGCAGGTCTGGCGTGTTTCACGCCGGGCTTTCATTCCGTCGCACGGGAGTCACTCCATGAACATTCGTCCGTTCCTGCTCACCACCGCCCTCGCCTGCACCGCGTTTGCCGGGCTGGCCCAGGCCAATGACACCGCCGCAACAACCAAAGCCGTGCCTTACACCTACGGCATGCCTTTGAATGTGGCCAAAGTGGTATCGATGACCGAGCAGCCCGCAAAGACCTGCAAGGTGATCGATGCCGACATGAAGTACATCGACACCACCGGTAAACCCGAAGAAATCACTTACCGGAAAATGTCTGACGCCTGCGACTTCCAGAACTGACAGAAAGCTCTGAATTGCGGCTTTGCGGTAGGCGAGCAAGGGTCTCGAAGGTTATCCTCGGATCACTTCTCACTGCCGCAAGGATTCGCCATGCAGTTGTCGTTTCGCACGTTGTCGACCGTCACCTTTAGTCTGTGTTTCTTGCTGGCACTGGCCTGGGGCCTGGCGCCGCAGGTGCTGCTTTCGATCTGGAGCATTGAATACTCCGAGGCCGCAGGTTTTGTAGCTCGACGCATGGCGGTGCTGTTTGCAGCGTTGGGGGTGATGTTTTATCTGGTGCGCAATGCGCCGGTGTCGATCGCGCGCAATGCACTGAGCAACGGTTTTATCGTCGGCTGTTTTGGTTTGGCAGTGCTGGGTTTCGCAGAATGGCTCAACGGCCACGCCGGCCCCGGGATTCTGCTCGCGGTGCTGGTCGAGTTCGCGCTGGGCCTCGATTTTGTCCAGGCCCGGCGCGTTACGATCGAACTGGGTGAAACGGTCGGTTAAACGGCTTTTGATCGCGGCAATGAATGATGGGTTGCCGTGTGTTGCGCCAGATCCGAGCGCAACCCGGCGATCAGGCCATTGATTTCGCGACAGCTGTTCAAGTGACTGGCGTCGATGCCACTCACCAGCAAATCAACCTGATCGGTCTGGTGATCGCCATACACCTTGACGGTCATCGACAGATCCGGGGACAGCGTGCACTGGCAGCGTTTCGGCAGAAAGCTGCTTTCAATGATATTGCGTAGTTCCAAGGCAGACAGAAACATGGCGAACCCTCTCCTTACTGTGAGACTGCCAATCAAGTATTCACATGACCGTTACCACGCCTCCCCACGGGTGTATCCCCGCTGAATCCCTGGGTGTGGCAAGCGGCTGTACTGCGAAATGCCCATTGGAGTGTAGGCGCACAAACTCGGTGCGCCGCACCAAATCAACGCATAAACCGTGCCTTTCATCGGGTCGATTTCTCCTCCTTCAAAATCAATGGGTTGGCAAAAAAGCAGGCAACTGGCCAGTTGCAGAATGCAAGATCCGATCGTGCAGGCACTGCAATTTGCAAGCGGCTGGCGGTTTGCATTCACCGTCCATGACAGTGAGAATGCCCGTCTACCAACGTACACCCGCCAGGAGGCTTCAATGGGAAATTTCACTGTTTACGCGACCGCCGGCCTGATGCTCGCCAGCCTGTCTACCCTCACCCACGCCGCCAAACTCGAAGACACAGCGCCCTACCCCAAAGCCGAAGCGGGCTTCACTCGTCAGGTCATCCATTTGCCGCAGCAGGCACAGGAAGACAACTTCAAAGTCGAAATCCTCGCCGGCAAGACCCTTGAGGTGGACTGCAACCGCCAGCGTCTGGGCGGCACCCTTGAAGAGAAAAACCTCGAAGGCTGGGGCTATCCGTTCTATCGCCTGGAAAAAGTCAGCGGCCCGATGAGCACGCTGATGGCCTGCCCACCCGGCACCCAGAAAAAACGCGCCTTCGTCCCGGTGATCGGTGACGGCTTCACCGTGCGCTACAACAGCAAGCTGCCAATCGTGGTTTACGCACCGTCGGATGTCGAAGTGCGCTATCGCATCTGGTCGGCTTCGGACAAGGTCGGCGTCGCCATTCCCGAATAATCTCAAGCCACAACACCGCACGCCGCCGCCCGCTCGGCGACGTGACGCAAGCTGTCGAAGTTGATATTGGCGCCGGAATCGATGGCGATCAGCGTCTGGTTCCGTGCGCCGGTTTGCGCCACGTACTGTTTGATGCCCGCGACCGCCAGCGCCCCGGAAGGCTCGGTGATCGAGCGGGTATCGTCGTAGATATTCTTGATCGCTGCGCAGAGTTCGTCGTTGCTGACGGTGATCACTTCATCCACGCAGAAACGGCAAACCTCGAACCCGTAGGCGCCGATCTGCGCCACCGCTACGCCATCGGCGAAGGTGCCCACACTCGGCAGCACCACCCGTTCATCTGCCTGCAAAGCAGCCTTCAGGCAGGCCGAGTGCTCCGACTCTACGCCAATGATCCGCACCTCCGGCCGCAAGTATTTGACGTATGCCGCGATGCCGGCGATCAACCCGCCACCGCCCACCGGGACAAAGATCGCATCAAGCGCGCCCTGGTGTTCGCGCAGGATTTCCATGGCAACCGTACCTTGGCCAGCGATTACATCAGGATCGTCGAACGGCGAGACGAACGTTCGCCCGGTCTGCTCAGCCAGTTGCAGTGCGTGGGCCAGGGCAAACGGAAAGCTTTCGCCATGCAGCAATGCCTCGGCGCCGCGACTGCTGACGCCCAGCACTTTCAACTCAGGTGTTGTGGCCGGCATGACGATAGTCGCAGCAATGCCCAATTCACGCGCCGCCAGCGCTACGCCTTGAGCGTGATTGCCCGCCGACGCCGTGATCACCCCGCGCGCCTTTTGCTCGTCGCTCAGTTGCACGAGTTTGTTGTAGGCACCACGGATCTTGAAGGAGAACGTCGGTTGCAGGTCTTCGCGCTTGAGCAGGATCCGGTTGCCCAGCGCTTCGGACAAGGCCGGCGCCGGTTGCAACGGCGTGCGCACCGCCAGCTCATACACCGGCGCGGCGAGGATCTTTTTCACGTACTGCTCAAGCAGGGCTTGCTGGGCGGGGCTGTGGCGCATGGTCGTCTCCTGACGTTTGATTCAGAACCCCGGAGACAGAAAGTAAAAACCCGCCTATAGGGCGGGTTGGGTGCTGCAGTCGTGAGCTAGCCCGCCAAATGAGGAATGGCGGTAATAATGCTTGGCTGGCAGCGCAGTACGGTGGAAGTCATGGGCTCGAAATTAGCCCGGGCGTTGCTGGCAAGTCAATGGCGATTTTTGCGTTGGGTCTGTAGGCTGGCCTTTCGCTCATCTGCCCAAGGAAGGAATACATGATGTCCATCGCCCTGCCCCTCACCGCGTTGATTGCCTTCAGCGGCTACACCGTTGGCGTGATGCTGCAAGCCGAGCAATCGCTGATCGACTTCGGCATCGGCCTGATGTCGCGGCCAGACACTGCGCAGGTGGTGATCGATCTTTATCTGCTGGCGACCCTCGCCGGCATCTGGATGTTCAAGGATGCGCGCAAGCGTGGGCAATCGGGCTGGTCGGTAGTGCCATATCTGTTGCTGACGGCGGTGTTTGTTTCGGTCGGGCCGTTGTTGTACCTGGTGGTCCGGGGCCTGCAGGACCGCAAACGCCCGGCCGCCGTCATTTCGCCAGACGCCTGAGCCCAAACAGCATCCCGCCGGCCCCCAACAGCATCACCGCCAGGAATATCGGGTACGACACCCACCACGGTGTCCCGGCGGTCATCATGCTGAATTCCGACATGCCGCCAATGCTCGCAATCAGGTTGAGCGGCAAAAACACCACGTTGATCAGCGTCAGCTTGCGCAGCAGGTTGTTCATGCTGTTATTCATCAGGTTGCCCCGGGCGTCGATCAGCCCGGAGAACACCGTCGAGTAGATTTCCGCCTGCTTGTAGCACTGGTTGTTTTCGATGATCAGGTCGTCGATCAGGCCAATGGCTTCGCTGCCGAAATGCTGCTTTTCCGCGTGGTTGCGCAGCCGCGTGAGCACCGCGCCGTTGCTGTGCAGCGCGTTGATGTAATAGATCAGGCTTTCGCTGAGGTTGAACATCTGCACCAGATGCTGGTTTTGCATCGAAGCGTTGAATTTCTGCTGCAACTCCCGGGCGACCAGTTTGATCACCTTCAGGTGCCCGAGGTAGTGATGGATGTTGTTGAACAACAGGTCCAGCAACACATCCATTGGCGTATTGAGTGGTCGGCGTGTGCCGAGACCGTGCAACGGCGTCTCATCCGTGGCGATCACCAACAGTTGGCCCGGCGAAAACAGCAAACCGCAGGACGACACCTCGAACGCCAGGCTGCCGCCGCCGGAATAGTTCTCCGGACGCTTCCAGATCAGGAACAGATGGTCGGGGTGAAACTCGATCCGCGACACCTCGTCCGGGTCCAGCGCCGAGGCCAACGCGTGTTCATCCAGTTTGAAATGACTGTGAAGCACGTCGCGCTCGCCAGCGTCGGGGTTGCTGAACAGCATCACCTCGGCGTCCAGCCGCTCGACCCGCTGCAAGGCGCCGTGGCTCAGTGCAAAGCTGTTGATCATCGGCCGGTCACCAGGCCTGACCGCGGCGTTTGAGTTCCAGACGCCTCACGAACTCCTCCAGCACCAGCGAATACAGATCGTCCTGCAAGTAAGCGTCTTCGATGCCGGCGTCGAGGTTTGGGTTGTCGTTGACCTCGATCACTACGACCTTGTCGCCGGCCTGTTTCAGGTCCACGCCATACAGTCCGTCGCCGATCAGGTTGGCGGTCTTCACCGCCAGTTCCACCACGGCACGCGGCGCTTCGTGGATCGCCAGCGTGCGGCACTCGCCGTTGACGTCCTGGCCCTTGGCTTTGTGGTTGTAGATCTGCCAATGGCCCTTGGACATGAAGTACTGACAGGCAAAGATCGGTTTGCGGTTGAGTACGCCGATGCGCCAGTCGTACTCGGTGTAGAAAAACTCCTGGGCCAGCAACAGCACCGAGTGTTCGAACAGCTCGGCGGTAGCTTCGAGCAATGCCTGTTGGCTCTCGACCTTGATCACGCCCCGGGAGAAGCAGCCGTCAGGGATCTTAAGCACCAACGGAAAACCGAGGCGTTCGCCGACCCGTTCGAAGTCTTCGGGTCGCTCCTTGTAGAGAATTTCCGTGGCGGGCATACCCAATTGGTGGCTGTTGAGCAGGTCGGTGAGATAAACCTTATTGGTGCAGCGCAGGATCGACGTCGGGTCGTCCATCACCACCAGTCCTTCGCTTTCAGCTTTCTTGGCGAAGCGGTAGGTGTGGTTGTCGACGCTGGTGGTCTCGCGGATCAGCAAGCCGTCGTATTCGGCCAGCCGTGCGTAGTCCTTGCGTTCGATCAGTTCGACATCGATACCCATGCCTTTGCCGACTCGCACGAAGTTTTCCAGCGCACGGGCGTTGGACGGCGGCAAGGCTTCCTGCGGATCGTGCAGGATCGCCAGGTCATAACGCGCCACTTGCGGCGAACGCGGTACACGCCAGATCTTGCGGCTGAAACCGTCCAGCGCGTTGGCGAACTGATCTTCCTGATCATCGCGCAACTTGTGCAAGGCACCGGACTTGATGCCTTCGATGTGCCAACCGTTAGTTCTACGGAATTCAACTAACAGAATCGGACACGGAAACACTTCAAATAATTGTCGGGCCAGATCCTGCAACGGCTCGATGTGCGTTCTGCCGAAATAAAGTGTCAGCGTAAAACCTTCGGTATCACTGTAGAGGTGATGGCTGAGGGCTTTTTCCAGGGTTTTATCCAGATCATCCAGCGCCAGGCCATAGAGGGATTTACGGGTCAGTTCGCTGATGGTGCGCACCGACGGAATCACCTTGTGCCCCCGGGCCTCGGCCAGCAACGAGCAGTAGTAGCCGTGCCCCAGATACTTGTAGCTGCGGCACAGGTTGATTACCTGCACCCGTTTTCCCGGCTCGCTGTCGGGGGGTTGTTCGAGGTACTCCTGCGCCGTCAGGATGTCTTCGCTGGGAAAATAGGAGGCCCAGTCCTCCTTGCGTTCGACGATGATCAACACTTGACTGGAAGTTCTGATTTGCGGTTTTAAAAAAGTTGCCGCCGGCAAACTTTGCTTGGATACTTCGCGCCAATGACCCTGTACCGCTGACATAGAAATTGATCCGTTGGAGAACAAGACCTTTTCTATTAAGCACGAACTTTTTCGAAAGTCCCGTTTCGTTACGCAACTTTTACGGCGGTCATATGAACACTGTTTTTCGCTTGGCGACAGTTGATGATTTACCGGCGCTGCTGGCACTGGAAATGCACTGTTTCACCACGGACCGGCTCACTCGCCGCAGCTTTCAATGGATGATTACCCGCGCCCACGGCCAGTTGCTGGTGGCCGAACGCGAAGGTCAACTGCTGGGTTATGCGCTGGTGCTGTTCCATCGCGGCACGTCGCTTGCGCGGTTGTATTCCATCGCCATTTCCCCCGAAGCCCGGGGCGGTGGCCTGGGCAAGCAATTGCTGCAACGCATCGAGGCGTGCGCCCTTGAGCACGACTGCGCTTACCTGCGACTGGAGGTGCGCACCGACAACCCCGCCGCCATCGCGCTGTACGAACGCAGTGGCTATCGGCGCTTTGCGCTGATTCACGACTACTACGAAGACCACGCGGACGCCTTACGCCTGGAAAAACGCATCCTTCAACACCACGACTCGCGCAGCCTCAAGGTGCCCTATTACCGGCAAACCACCGATTTCACCTGTGGTCCGGCCTGTTTGCTGATGGCCATGGGCGCATTGCAAGCCGATCGCTTGCTGGAGCGCCGCGAGGAATTGCAGCTCTGGCGTGAAGCGACCACCGTGTTCATGACCGCCGGCCATGGCGGTTGCAGCCCTCAAGGGCTGGCATTGGCTGCATGGCGCCGAGGGTTTCGCGTGCGTTTGCAACTGAGCATGACCGGGCCGCTGTTTCTCGACGGCGTGCGCGACGCGCATAAAAAAGACGTCATGCGCCTGGTGCATGACGAGTTCATGGCACAACTGAACGACACCGACGTTGATCAAATCATCGGCACGACACTGGATTTATCCCGGCTGCTCAGCGCAGGCGGGCAGCCGTTGGTGCTGATCAGCAGCTATCGCCTGACCCGCTCCAAATCGCCGCACTGGGTCATCGTCACCGATTGCGACGAAGATTTCGTCTACCTGCATGACCCGGATGTCGACCACAGCCAGCATCGCCAGCCCATGGACTGCCAGCATGTGCCGGTCAGCCATGGGGAGTTCGAAAAAATGTGTCGGTTCGGGCGCGGCAAGTTACGAGCAGCGGTGGTGCTCTACGCCCGCTCACCCGCATGAAGTGCTCATTTGAGTCCGACCTTGTACAGCGAGCCGTCGGACTCATCTGTCAGCACATACAGGTAACCATCCGGCCCCTGGCGTACATCACGGATACGTTGTTTCAGATCGCCCAGCAAACGCTCCTCATGCACCACCTTGTCGCCGTCAAACTGCAAACGGATCAGCTCCTGAGTGGCCAGTGCGCCGATGAATACGTTGTGCTGCCAGGGTTTGAAGCGATCGGCATCGTAGAACGCCATGCCGGTGACACCGGGTGATTTTTCCCAGACGTGATGCGGAGTGACAGTGCCTTCAACGGTTTTACCCTGGGCTTCCGGAATGGGCTGCATCGAGTAGTTGATGCCGTGGGTTGCCAACGGCCAGCCGTAGTTTTTCCCGCGCTCGATGATGTTCACCTCGTCGCCACCGCGCGGGCCGTGTTCGTTCTCCCACAACGTGCCGGTCCATGGATTGAGCGCCGCGCCCTGCGGGTTGCGATGGCCATAGGACCAGATCTCCGGACGCACACCGGACTGGCCGACAAACGGGTTGTCATCCGGCACCTTGCCGTCCGGATAGATCCGCACGACTTTACCCTGCAATTTGTCCAGATCCTGTGCAGTTGGCCGGTCGTTGTTTTCGCCGAGGGTGATGAACAGATAGCCGTCACGGTCGAACACCAGCCGCGAGCCAAAGTGATTACCGACCGACAGCTTCGGTTCCTGACGGAAAATAACAGTGAAGTCCTTGAGGGTTTTCAGGTCATCCGACAGACGCCCGCGCCCGACCGCAGTCCCCGCC
Source organism: Pseudomonas sp. GW822-FHT03F04 (assembly GCF_058801405.1). Classification (NCBI taxonomy): domain Bacteria; kingdom Pseudomonadati; phylum Pseudomonadota; class Gammaproteobacteria; order Pseudomonadales; family Pseudomonadaceae; genus Pseudomonas; species Pseudomonas sp. GW822-FHT03F04. The sequence continues at coordinate 203,572 of NZ_JBXANF010000002.1, read as the reverse complement.
TTGTCACCGGCGCCACCGCCCTCGGCATACGACAGGTACACCATCCGATCCTGTTTGAAGTCTGGCGACAGCACCACGTCCAGCAATCCGCCCTGCCCCTTGGCCCAGACCTTCGGAACGCCCTCGATGGGCACCGATCGTTTGCCGTCCACGCCCACTACCCGCAGGTTGCCAGGGCGTTCTGTCACCAGCATGCCCTGACGATCCGGCAAGAACGCCAGGGCCCATGGATGTTCAAGTCCCTGAGTGACCGTCGTGACTTCGAGGGTGCCCTGCTCGCTTTGCAGTTCCTTCGAGGCGGCAGCGAATGCCGGGCTGCAGATTACTGCGCTGGCACACAGGCCGGCTAAAAGGGTTTTACGCAACATGCACGATTCCTTTTGTTCGATTGAAGGGCTGACAGAAACGGTTCTGCCATTCAACGGTTGCTCTCGCCGTCACGGGCGGGTGGATTGGGAATGAATTTCGGCGGTGTGCCCGGCACCGACCGCAGAGGCTGGCCATTGCCGATGCCGCCGTTTTCCACCGTGGGCGGTCGAGGGACGGGGACGGTATTCGGCCCGCGGATCACCGGATTGGCCGGTTGCGTACCCTGCATGCTGTTGGGATTGGCCCGGTGAATCGGGCTGTTGTAAGGATTGTTGCTGTTGCCGGTCGGACTTTGTGCCAGCAACAGGGTATCGGCATGAACCACCCCGCCACTGAGGGCCAGCAATGCGATGCCAAGCAGAAAACGGTTCATGAACGGCCTCTCTCGATGCGCGTGTTTTGATGCATGTGGCTTAGAGCCTTCGAGTCCACGCTACGCCCAGGGTTCGGATTTGTTAACCCGTCATCGATAAACAAGGTGTAACACGGTTTGACCTGCCTCCCGCCTTCCCCCGAAGACAGTGGAAACTTTTGCGCCGGGCCACGGGTCACCCGAACATCACTCGGAGAACGTCACCATGGCTCGGGCAATCTGGAAAGGCGCAATCAGTTTCGGTCTGGTGCACATCCCCGTGGCGCTGGTCTCGGCAACCTCATCCCAGGGCGTGGATTTCGACTGGCTGGACAGCCGTAGCATGGACCCGGTCGGCTACAAACGGGTCAACAAGGTCACCGGCAAGGAAGTCACCAAGGAGCACATCGTCAAAGGCGTGCAGTTCGAGAAAGGTCGCTATGTGGTGCTCAGCGAGGAGGAAATCCGTTCGGCGCACCCGGTTTCGACCCAGACCATCGACATCTTCGCCTTCGTCGACAGCGAGCAGATCCCGCTGCAAAACATCGACACGCCCTACTACCTGGCCCCGGACAAGCGCGGTGGCAAAGTCTACGCGTTGCTGCGCGAAACCCTGAGCAAGACGCACAAGGTCGCCCTCGCCCGCGTGGTTTTACACACGCGCCAGTATCTGGCGGCGTTGATGCCGCTGGAGTCTGCGCTGGTACTGGTGAAACTGCGCTGGCCGCAGGAAGTACGCAGCCTGGACGAACTGGAGCTGGGCAGCGAAGTGACCAAACCGCAACTGGCCAAAGCCGAGCTGGACATGGCCAAACGGCTTGTTGAAGACATGAGCGCCGACTGGAAACCCGAAGATTACACCGACGCGTTCGAAGACAAGATCATGGCCCTGGTGGACAAAAAGGCCCATGAAGGCAAGATCGAGGACGTTGAGACCGTTGACGGCGAAGAAGAGCGTAAATCTGCTGATGTGATCGATCTGACGGAGCTGCTCAAGCGCAGCCTGGGTGGCAAGACTGCCGCCAAATCGAAGGCCAAGGCTGCCAGCAAGACAACGGCGGCCAAAAAAACCAAAAGGGCCTCGTAAATGAAATCGGGCGACTGTCTTTCAACAGTCGCCCGATTCATCAGATCAGAATGAAGATCGCCAGCAGACCGCCGAAGATTGCCCACTTTTCCAGGTAGTAGAGCTTGCGATTGCGCTTTTTCAGCTCTTTGCCGCGCAGGCGAATCTTGTAGATCTTGGTAAACAAGCGGTTGATACCGCCGGTGCGGTCACCCGCATCGTTCGGCGCACCGGCTGCCGACATCACGGTACGGCTGAACCAGCCGTTGAACGCGGCCGCCCAGCGGTACTTCATTGGACGCTCGACATCGCAGAACAGAATGATGCGGTTCTTGTCGGTGGTGTTTTCGGCGTAATGAATGTAAGTCTCGTCGAACATCACCGCTTCGCCGTCGCGCCAGTGATAGTTCTCGCCGTCGACGTTGATGTAGCAACCGGCATCGTTTGGCGTTTCCAGGCCCAGGTGATAACGGTAGGAACCGGCATACGGGTCGCGGTGACGCACCAGTTTCGAGCCGGGCGGCAGTTCAGCGAACATCGCGGCCTTGATCGAACCGATGCTCTGCACCAGTTCAGTGGTGCGCGGGCACAGCTGCAACGCCGACGGGTGGCTGTCGCCGTACCATTTCAGGTAGAAGCGCTTCCAGCCGGTCTTGAAGAAGGAGTTGAAGCCGACATCGTCGTACTGGTTCGAACGCTTGATCTCGCCGGCACGCAGCAGCTTCTGCCCTTCCTCGCGGATTTCCTCCCAATGAGCCTGCAACGGGCTCAGATCGGGAAAATCCTTCGGATCAAGGTAGGGCTTGTTCGGATTCTTCGAAAACAGATAAAGGAAGCAGTTGATCGGCGCCAGAAACGTCGAGTGATCGCTCAGCTGACGGCCCAGTTTGTGGCGCACACGACCGCGCAAGTGAACGTATGCAATGGAAATGACATAAATAGCAGCAATGATGAGTTTCACGGAAATCGTCACACGTCAAAAGTGAACAAACTGCGCGCCTGCCGGCCGGTGGCCCAGGGTCTGATGCAGTGGCATGAATACAAATACTATCCCGGTGGCACTTCCTTGAGCCCATGCCGTTAGCGGCTATTGGGTGATCGGATGGCATTTTAGCCATACTTTGTAACCAAAGGTGAACCTCATCTGTGAAAAACTGTCCGCTGAATCTGCCAAATGGCAACCGCGGAGGCTTCACGCCAGTGAGCCGTGCCTGTCGCATCAGCGCTACAGCAGATCGAGTTTGACGAGAGGACGTGGAGACAGCGGGCCAGACGCGGCACCTGACTGAAGCTTGAGGATTGGATCTCCTGGAACGAAATCGAGGAAATCAAAGAGGCGCTGCAGAGTTTGCCTCTGAGCATTCAGGCGCTGGACTCATCGCTTTTCTACCAGACGAGCGAAAACCCGCGCCACAACGTGTAGATGGCGCGGGTGCCTGGACGAGAGTGCTGGAAAGGGAGACGCGCGATCAGGGTGTACCGCCAGGCCAAACGTTCAACGAAGTACGAAGGCCTGGTGAGTAGCGAACCGCGTTTATTTAGAGGTTGAAAGGCTGGCCTTGCTCAAGCCCTTGGTGTTGTGATCGCCTGGCGTTGTGGCCGAGATCGCCGTGGCCTTCGACAAGCCCCGTGTGGCTTTAGAGTGCGCGACACCCGAGGTCGCTGTTCCGTGCCCACGGTCAGTGCTGTGATCACGTCCGGTGTGTTGGCCACTCACGCCGTGATCCCGAACGGCCCTGCCGGCATGATCCGCCTCCTGGCCTTCGGCGCGGCCATTGTTGGAGGCGCTGGCTGAATGCCCGGCACTGTCGCCTCCATGTCCAGCACCGCCAACACCGCCACCGTGACTGCCACCGCCGCCTGCTCCGCCACCGCCACCACCGCCATGACCACCACCATCCTTGGCAAAGGCAGAAGCCACGATGGACAGTTCAGCAGGCAGCAACGGCGCAGCTGCAAACATCATTACGCACGACATGACGGCAACGAGTTTTTTCTTTTTTAAACGCATGATGGCATCCACAAGGGTTGATTTTACTGCCCTCTAGGACGCACTCAATGACATCCAGTTCAACCACAAGCGACAAGCGGAGACAGCAACACCTCACATATAAAGTGGGTGAGAATGCATTGCTTTCACTTCCCATTTGAAATGGTCAAACAAGATTCAAATCGAATAGAACAAGACCGGACTAATCGAAAGCACCATTTAGAACTTCGTAGATAATCCTGCTTGCGACAGCCACCAGAGTCAGGCCTGTTCCCGCCTGCTGCCATTCATACCCATCGTCGTGAGGCAACCACCCCACAAGTCGCCATCCAGTTTTTTAGCGATACCCGGCGGAAGAGGCTTTCCGCGCGCCAGATTTTTCTGAATGCCAGGTGGCAATGCAGGACCAGGGTTCCAGTAACCTCTGTCACCGTTGAGCACGCCCGGAACGCCGCTTGGGTCGATAACCGATGCATGGTCCCGGTTGTCTGAGCAGGATCCTTTAGTTTTTACAACCCTGGTTGCCGTGCCCCCACCAACTACCCAGACTTTTGGCCAACTTGAGCGAGGAACGTGGTAGATCTTTTGGCCCCGACAATCTGATAACGCTACATCGCCGCGTTGAGGGCGGACACAAAAACGCAGGCTTTGGCGCGGGCGTCCGGGAGAATTCACAGCAACTGCTGCCGAGTGAGACATGGAGGGCCCTCCGGGAGTGCCCCCCAGCCTGGCAAGAGCCCAATTGTTCTTCACCATTGCAAAAAATAGTTGCCGCGACGAATGCCTGTCATCACGTTATGATATGCGCCGGATTTCATCCCGACCGCAAGAAAGCGGGGATACAAAATATCAATACGCTAAAAATGTCGCTCAAGGAGTGCGCATTAAATGAATCAAGAAGTCGAGCTGCTGACAAGAAAAATGAATCTAACCGCCAACGCAGCAGCAGCAACAACAGCAGATATTTTACAACGGGAATCCGTTATGGCGTTCACATCAGCAATCGCTCTGGATGAAAGCGCTCCGCTGTCCATTCGTCAAAGAGCAAAGGCCGCATTGGTTAGTGATGTTACGCCAGGCAAAAAGCAGGCAGCCACTCTTGAGAAAATCCAGGACAAGTTAGACCTTGCATCGATCAAAACAAAAGAAGCCACAGACAAAGTAAACTCAATTCTCCAGCAGATGGTCACAAAAGAAGATCTCAGAAAAGCTCAGAACTCCATCTTTTACTACTTACTGATAGCGTACGTTGCCACCGTCGCATCAGTTGCGTATCTGCTGGCTTGACAACCAAAGCCAAAACACAACATCCCGAACTGCCCCTTGCTGTGGGCAGTTATTTTGTCTATGTGCCTTCGGGGGGCGACACACCCAAACGAGAACGTTCCATTCGAGGCGCTCAACGTTCGGTGATGACGGCGTCGGAGTAACCTTGGGTTACGGCGCGGTCGAGCCTGCATGATCCCGCCTTCCAGGACGAGCGAGTGCATCAGGCAGACGTCGGATCTGCAAAATCAAGGGCCCCGACCCTGAAGACGCTCGCGATGCCTTATCGGCCGCCATACAACTGTCGTCATACTTATGCGACAATATGCTTAATGTCCAACATGAACCCCGCACTCATCGCTCAGCAGCTTGGCCACAGCGTCCAAATGTTGCTGACGACGTATGCGCGTTGGCTCAACTCAAGCTCAGACTGGGGGGCTGGAAAAGCTCCAGATTGGTATCAATTCGGTATCAGGCAAAACAGACCAGCTCTAAACCATTGATAGGTAAGGTAATTGATCTCCACAGCTAACATCACGATGCAGTTCGGCGCCAAGCCGCTGTTCGAAAACGTTTCGGTCAAATTCGGTGCGGGTAACCGTTACGGCCTGATCGGCGCCAACGGTTGCGGCAAGTCGACCTTCATGAAAATCCTCGGCGGCGATCTCGATCCGTCCGGCGGTCAGGTCATGCTCGAGCCGAATGTGCGTCTGGGTAAGCTGCGCCAGGACCAGTTCGCCTACGAAGAATTCACCGTGATCGACACCGTGATCATGGGTCACGAAGAGCTGTGGAAGGTCAAGGCCGAGCGCGATCGCATCTACTCGCTGCCGGAAATGAGCGAAGAAGACGGCATGGCCGTGGCCGAGCTGGAAACCGAATTCGCTGAAATGGACGGCTACACCGCCGAATCCCGTGCTGGCGAGCTGTTGCTGGGCCTGGGGATCGGCATCGAGCAACACTTTGGCCCGATGAGCGAAGTGTCGCCGGGCTGGAAACTGCGCGTGTTGCTGGCGCAGGCACTGTTTTCCGATCCGGAAGTGCTGTTGCTCGACGAACCGACCAACCACCTGGACATCAACACCATTCGCTGGCTGGAAAACGTTCTGACCCAGCGTAACAGCCTGATGATCATCATCTCTCACGACCGTCACTTCCTGAACAGCGTGTGCACTCACATGGCTGACCTGGACTACGGTGAGCTGCGCCTGTTCCCGGGCAACTACGACGAATACATGACCGTGGCGACCCAGTCCCGCGAGCAGTTGCTGTCGGACAACGCCAAGAAGAAAGCGCAGATCTCGGAACTGCAATCGTTCGTCAGCCGCTTCTCGGCCAACGCCTCGAAAGCCAAGCAGGCCACTTCCCGCGCCAAGGCGATCGACAAGATCCAGCTGGCCGAAGTCAAGCCTTCGAGCCGGGTGAGCCCGTTCATCCGCTTCGACCAGAACAAGAAGCTGCACCGCCAGGCGGTCATCGTCGAGCACATGGCCAAAGGCTTCGACGGCAAGCCGCTGTTCAAGGACTTCAGCTTCCAGGTTGAAGCGGGCGAGCGCGTTGCGATCATCGGCCCGAACGGTATCGGCAAGACCACCCTGCTGCGCACCCTGGTCAACGAACTGACGCCGGATGCCGGTAGCATCAAGTGGACCGACGCCGCCGAACTGGGCTACTACGCTCAGGACCACGCTCACGACTTCGAAGACGACGTCACCCTGTTCGACTGGATGGGTCAGTGGACTCAGGGCGAGCAAATGATTCGCGGCACTTTGGGCCGGATGCTGTTCTCCAACGACGAGATCCTCAAGTCGGTGAAGGTGATCTCCGGTGGTGAGCAAGGTCGCATGCTGTTCGGCAAGCTGATCCTGCAAAAGCCGAACGTGCTGATCATGGACGAACCGACCAACCACCTGGACATGGAATCGATCGAGGCGCTGAACCTGGCGCTGGAAAACTACCCGGGCACGCTGATTTTCGTCAGCCACGACCGTGAGTTCGTATCGTCCCTGGCCACGCGCATCATCGAGCTGAGCCCGAACGGCGTGACCGACTTCAGCGGCACCTACGACGATTACCTGCGCAGCCAAGGCGTGGTGTTCTAAGTCGATTCGAGCTGTAAACGGAAAGCCCTGTCCTTGTGACGGGGCTTTTTTTTGCACCGAGGAAAAATAGTTAGCCTGCTTCCTTTTATTTCAGCGCCACGCCATGATGCGGACTCTCCCACCGCCGCCCGCGAACGAGCCCTCATGTCTGCGCAGCAACAGCCACCGCAAAGCTCCATGGCGATCACCCTGCAGATCGTCTCCATTGTTTTCTATACCTTTATTGCCTTCCTCTGCATCGGTCTGCCGATTGCGGTGTTACCCGGCTATGTACATGAGCAATTGGGTTTCAGCGCTATCGTTGCGGGGCTGGTGATTGGCTCGCAGTACCTGGCCACCCTGCTCAGCCGGCCGATGGCCGGGCGCATGTCAGATACCGTCGGGACCAAACGGGCGATCGTTTATGGCTTGTCGGGGATTGTGCTCAGCGGCTTGCTGACGCTGGTTTCCACACTACTGCAGGACTCCCCGCTGGCGAGCCTGATCATTTTGATCGCCGGGCGTTTGCTGCTCGGCATTGCGCAGGGTTTGATCGGTGTCGGCACCATCAGTTGGTGCATGGGCCAGGTGGGCGCGGAACACACCGCCCGCTCCATCGGCTGGAACGGCATTGCTTCTTACGGCGCCATTGCGATCGGCGCACCGCTGGGCGTGCTGATGGTGGCCGATTACGGTTTTACCAGCCTCGGGCTCGCATTATCGGTACTGGCGGCCGGTGCCCTGCTGTTGATCCGCAACAAACCTTCGGTGCCGGTGGTGCGTGGCGAGCGTTTGCCATTCTGGGCGGTGTTCGGGCGGATAGCGCCATTTGGCGCCAGTTTGAGCCTGGCCTCGATCGGTTACGGCACCCTGACCACCTTCATCACCCTTTATTACCTCAATCGCGGCTGGACCGGCGCGGCGTACTGCCTGACGGTGTTCGGCGTGTGTTTCATCCTTTCCCGGCTGCTGTTCATTTCCGCCATCGCTCGATTTGGCGGCTTTGCGTCCGCCATCGCCTGCATGAGCATCGAGACCGTCGGCCTGTTGCTGCTGTGGCTCGCACCGTCGACCGGGTATGCACTGATTGGCGCTGGCCTGGCCGGGTTTGGTCTGTCACTGGTGTATCCGGCGCTGGGGGTTGAAGCGATCAAGCAAGTGCCGAACTCCAGCCGCGGGGCCGGGCTGAGTGCCTACGCGGTGTTTTTCGATCTGGCGCTGGCGATTGCCGGACCGTTGATGGGCGCGGTGGCGTTGAATCTGGGGTATTCGTGGATTTTCCTGATCGCAGCACTGTTGTCCGTGACCGGACTGGCGTTGACGTTGTGGCTCAAGCGTCGGGCGATGGCCTGAGCCTTCACTGATCCGCCGTCTGCATCCCCGCCCGATCCGGTTTGCCCAGCGCATGGGAGAAGAACCGCCCGGCCTCGGAAATCAGGTTGCGGTGAATGTCTTCACGATCTACGCCGTCAGCATCAGTGCACAGGGCCGGCATCGCACGGATCTGCTCTTCATTGCACGGCGCCATGAACACGAAGTGCCCTGCCCCGGCCAGTAACTTGAAGTCCGGCGCAGTCGGCAGTTTGCGCGCCAGGGCGGCGGCGTTCTTGTCGAAGGCCACCAGTTTGTCGCCGTCGCCGCTGTACAGCAGCACCGGCACATGCACGTCGGCCAGGGTGTGACGACCAAACTTGAGGCTCAGCGGCGCCATCAGCAGCAACGCATGCACGCGCGGATCGGCCACCGGCTGCAAGTCATCGCGATCAACGATCAGCTCGCCCTGGGTGTTGCAGGCGTCGCGGTCGTCCGGACGTTCCTGGCAGTAACGGCGCAGGCGATCCAGGTCAGGCTGCGCGCCGGAAAGAATCAACGCGGTCTCGCCCCCCGCCGAATAACCGATCACGCCGACCTGATCGGCGTTCACGAACGGTGCAAGCATGCGGTCGCCGAGGGTGGCGGTAATGGCTTCGGAAATCTGGATCGGGCGCCCATAGAGGTTGCTCAAGGTACCGAGGCGGCTGTGATCCTTGGAGTTGTCGCCGGGATGAATCACCGCGACCACCACAAAGCCCTTGCGGGCCAGCGATGTGGCGAGGTCGTGCAGCGCCAGTGGCGTGCCGGTGTTGCCGTGGGACAGCATCAGCATCGGAAAGCGGCCGAGGGCGACCTTGGTGTCTTCGCCGGCTTCGACCGAGTAACCCTCGAGCAGGCTCATGTGTTCGCGGTCGGTGGAGGGGTAGAACGCGATGGCGCGCATCGGTTGCAGGTCGAGCGGGTCGAGGAACGTCATCTCGTGATAACCGACGCTCCAGCGCGGGTGCTGGCCGGGGGCTGCGTGCACTGAATTCAGGCTGCCGAGCAGGCAAATCAGTAACGTTGCACAAAGACGCATCATGGGATGCCCCACCCTGTTGTTACTCAATCGAAAGATCCGTTGTGTTACGACGCCCGAAACTCCGAGGTTCGGTGATCCGGCGCGGCGTTGCACTCAGACGTTGATCATCAGACTGCATAACCCGGGCCAGATTATGTAACAGTCGGAAACAAAAAACTCCGTATCTGGCCCTTGCAGAACCAGAATACAGAGTTTTTTGGATGTTGCCTGAACGAGAGCTGTTCTTTACGCAAGCCTTACGCAGCGGCGAACAGTTGCTCGCTGATGCGGGTGTGAGCCGCGCTCATGGCGTTGTTGCGGACTTCTTCACCGTAGGCCAGGCCTTCGGCACGGACGATTTCGATGTCAGTGATGCCGAGGAAGCCGAATACCAGTTTCAGGTAGTCTTCGTGAGCGACGCCCGAAGCCTGACCGGCGTGGATGCCGCCCGAGGTGGAGACGATCACGACTTTCTTGCCACCGCACAGGCCTTCAGGGCCGGCTTCGGTGTAGCGGAAAGTCTGGCCGGCGACGGCGATGCGGTCGATCCAGGCCTTGAGCTGGGTTGGAACGGTGAAGTTGTACATCGGCGCGGCAACGACAATGGCGTCAGCGGCGATGAATTCGGCCAGGGTGGTGGCGCTCAGCTCGGCTTCGTGCTGTTGTGCGGCGTTGCGCAGTTCCGCGGTGGTGCCGGCGGCGACCAGAGTGGTCGACGAGAAGTGGCTGATGGCGTCTGCAGCCAGGTCGCGGTAGGTCACGACAGCAGCTGGCTCAGCGGCTTGCCAGGCTTTGACGACTTCGGTGCTCAGCTGACGGGAAGCGGAGTTGTCGCCCAGAATGCTCGAATCGATGTGCAGCAGTTTCATTTGGAATCTCCTGGAAAGAATCGCCGGTGGCGACGGAATGGAGACAATCCTACCTACGAAACCAATAGCTGATTAGACGGCAACAATGCGATAGTTTGTCCCACTGATAGAACAGTCGGAATTCCCATGCAAGACCTCAACGATCTCTACTATTTTGCCAAAGTGGTCGAGGCCGGCGGATTCGCCGCTGCCGGCCGTTTGCTGGGCATTCCCAAGTCACGGTTGTCACGGCGGATTGCCGAACTGGAAGAACGCCTCGGCGCACGTTTGCTGCAACGCACCACCCGCCAACTGAAGCTGACTGCGGTTGGCGAGCGCTATTTGCGTCATTGTCAGGCGATGCTGCTGGAAGCGGAAATGGCCGATGAGACGGTGGCCAGTATGTCCAGCGAGCCCCGTGGACGTCTGCGGGTTTCGAGCCCGACGGGGCTTGCCCATGAAATGCTGCCGATGGTGATCAGCAACTTCCTGGGCAAGTACCCTCAGGTGCAACTGGAAGTCACCCTGATCAATCGCCGGGTCGATCTGATCACCGAAGGCATCGACGTGGCCCTGCGCGTGCGCGAGCACGGCACCGAGGAGCCGATGCTGGTCACCCGCCGTTTGCGTCAGGCGCAAATGGTGGTCGTGGCGAGCCCTTCTTTTATAGAGGGTCTGGAAATCAATCATCCGCAGGATCTGAAAAACCTGCCGGTGCTGGGCGCACTGGAAGCCGATCGCATGGTGCATGTGCGCCTGCTCGATCAGCACGGCAAAAGTTGCGATCTGGCGCTGGAAGCACGGCTGGGGATCGACGACTTTATCGTGCGCAAGGCCTGCGTGCTGGCCGGCCAGGGCTTCACCCTGCTGCCGATGATGTATTGCGAAGCGGAGCTGAACAACGGCACGCTGGTGCAGTTGCTGCCGGAATGGTCATTGCCCGGCGGCTGGTTGCAAGCGGTGTATCCGCACCGGCGAGGAGTGATGCCAGCGGTGCGTGCCTGGATCGATCATCTGGTTGAGTCGTTTAATGCCTGTGGAGAGCGATTGTTATGAAACAAGGAAAGTTGAGCGAAGCGGACGTCGCGGATTTCTGCCTGGCATTGCCCGGTGCTCAAGAAGACTACAAATGGGGCGGCGTGCGGGTGTTTTCGATTGCCGGCAACAAGATGTTCGCCCTGCAGGGGCTGCGTGGCGAGTCGCTGGCGTTCAAGGTCGACAAGGATCTGTTTCTCGGTCATTGCGACCGGCCGGGCATTCACCCGGCGCCGTATCTGGCGCGGGCGCAGTGGATCATCATGCACCCGCCCTACCCTTTGGGCGCCGAGGAACTGCGAGGGTTGCTGCAACGTTCCCACCAGTTGGTGGTGAGCAAGCTGCCGAAGAAAACCCAGGTGGGTTTGCTGCTGTAGCCCTAACCCAACGCCAACAGGTTCGAGCCGAGGAACAACTGATCGATCCAGAACACCTGGTGCAGCGCGACGATCACCCAGAACAGGATCTGAAACGACACCTTGCGCGTCTTGTGCCGGAAGACTTGCTGGGCGATCAACGCACCCGGCCAGCCTCCCGCCAGTTCCACGGCGTGCAGGACGTTCTCCGGGGTGCGCCAGGCCTCAGCGCGGGCCTTGCGCTTGTCGGCCCAGTACAGGAAAAACGCCAGCACGCTGACCAGCCCATAGGCCGTCAGCGGTACCAGTGAGATTCCGCGCAGCCACATCGACAGCGAACCGAACAGCGGCAACGCGCAGACGATCAGCAACACCATCAGCTTCAACTTCAGATGCTGGATGCTGCCACCGGAAGGACCGCGATCCGGCCGGCGTGCGCGGGAATCACTCATGCCTTGGCCGCCGCCCAGTCCACCCAGCCGAACTGCCAGGTCGCCAGAATCAACAGGCCGAAAACAATCCGGTACCAAGCGAATGCCGCGTAGCTGTGGCTGGCGATGAACTTCAGCAAGCCGCGAACAGCGATCATGGCGAAAACGAACGCCGTGACAAAACCGATGGCAAACACCGGGAAGTCCGCCGGCACGAAAAGATGGCGGTACTTGTAGCCCGAGTACACCGCCGCACCGACCATGGTCGGCATCGCCAGGAAAAACGAGAACTCGGTGGCAGTCTTGCGTGAGAGGCCGAACAGCAGGCCGCCAATGATGGTCGAGCCGGAGCGCGAGGTGCCCGGGATCATCGCCAGGCATTGGGCAAAGCCGACCTTCAGTGCATCTTTCCAGGTGATCTCGTCCACGGTTTCGGCGTGCACTTCATGCTGCCGACGCTCGGCCCACAACATGATGATGCCGCCCACCACCAGCGCCGTCGCCACGGTGACCGGGTTGAACAGGTACTTGTGAATCAGATCGGCAAAGATCACGCCCAGCACCACGGCGGGCAGGAAGGCGATCAGCAGGTTGGCGGTAAAGCGTCGCGCACTCGGCTGAGTCGGCAAACCGATGACCACGTCGAGAATCTTGCGGCGAAACTCCCAGACCACCGCGAGAATCGCGCCGAGCTGGATGATGATGTTGAACGCCATGGCGCGTTCGCCACCGAAGTTCAGCAGGTCGGCGACAATGATCTGGTGTCCGGTACTGGAAATGGGCAAAAACTCCGTCAGCCCTTCTACAACTCCAAGAATCAGTGCCTGCAAGGCGGTCCAAAGATCCATCAATCCCCCAAAGAGCGATGCTCAGCGGCATGCCCCGATAGTATTTTTTTACGTTCACTGCGTTCAGCGTAGCTGTTTGTTGCTGTACCGATTCCGCGCACAAAGGATCCACACGAAACGGTCAAAATTCCGTGAAATGGCAACTTGGGTTCAGGTTTTCACGCGCGGGGCCGAAATCCTATCAGACAAGCCGTAATAGCGCTGCCGCGTTCTACGACTTGGGTCGCGTATGCCCGGCCATGGAAACGTGGTTGGATGCTGGCGGTGATTTATTACAAGAAAAAGAAATCGGAGTGACAGCGTTATGAACAGCTTGCGCAGTGTGTCGATCAGCCGACGCTTGTGGCTCATCTTGATTGTGGCGGTGGTCATGCTGCTGACCCTGGGCCTGTTGATGCTCAAGCAGATCCACGATGACCTGTATCACGCCAAGGCCCAGAAAACCCAGCATGTGGTGCAGACCGCCAGCGGTTTGCTGACCTATTACCAGGGCCTGGAAGCGGCCGGAACCCTGACCCGCGACGCCGCCCAGAAGCAGGCACTGACCGCGATTCGCGGCCTGCGTTATGACCAGAACGATTACTTCTGGATCAACGACCTCACGCCCGTGATGGTCATGCACCCGACCAATCCCAAGCTTGAAGGCCAGAACCTCTCGGCGATCCGCGATCCGGACGGTTTTGCGGTGTTCAACGAAATGGTTGCCATCGCCAAATCCAAGGGCGCCGGCATGGTCGACTACCGTTGGCCGAAACCCGGTGCCAGTGAACCGGTGGCCAAGACCTCCTACGTGAAACTGTTCGAGCCATGGGGCTGGGTACTGGGTTCCGGCGTGTACGTCGACGATGTACAGGCCGAGTTTCAGGGCCAGGTGATCAAGGCTTCCGTCGTCGGCCTGGTGATCGCGCTGATCATGGGCGTGCTGGTGATCCTGATTGCCCGCAGCATCGTCCGCCCGTTGCAGGAAACCGTGAACGCCATGGCCAACATCGCCAGCGGCGAAAGCGACCTGACCCGCAGCCTCGACACCCACGGTCAGGACGAAGTCACGCAGTTGGCGCATCACTTCAATGCCTTCACCGCCAAGCTGCGCCGGGTGATCGGCGATTTGCAGGTGTCGGCCAGTGCGCTGGGCCAGTCCTCCACTGAACTGGGCAATGACGCGAGCCAGGCCCAGCAGCGCAGCCAGCAACAGTCGCAACAGATGGAACTGGTGGCGACCGCCATCAACGAAGTCACTTACGGCGTGCAGGATGTGGCGAAGAACGCCGAGCATGCCGCCAACGAAATGCGCGATGCCGAGGCGCAGGCGCAACAGGGCCAGATCAACATCGACGGCAGCCTGCAACAGATCGACAAACTGTCCGGCACCATCGATCAGGCGGTCGAAGTCATTCGTACTTTGGCGACCGAAAGCACGCAGATCGGCAGCGTTCTGGAGGTGATCCGTTCGATCGCCGAACAGACCAACCTGCTGGCGCTCAACGCGGCCATCGAAGCCGCCCGCGCCGGCGAACAGGGGCGCGGTTTTGCGGTGGTGGCCGATGAGGTCCGCTTGCTGGCGCAACGCACGCAGAAATCCACGGCGGAAATCCAGTCGATGATCGAGCGTCTGCAAAACCATTCGGAAGCCGCCGTGAAAGTGATCGGTGACAGCAGCAAGGCTTCACAACTGACCATCGAGCAGGCCGGACTGGCCGGTGCGAGCCTGAATGCCATCGGCCAGGCGCTGCGCAACCTCAACGGCCTGAACGCGTCGATCGCCAGTGCGACCCTGCAACAGGCGCACGTGGTCGAGGACATCAACCAGAACGTCACCCAGGCCGCCGGCCTGTCCCACAGCACCGCAATGGCCGCTGAGCAGTCGAGTGCCGCCAGTGTGCGGCTGGGCCAGTTGAGCGAGCAGTTGAACGGATTGCTGCGCCAGTTCCGCGTCTGACGTTCTCACCCTGTGGGAGACTCACTCCCACAGGTTTTTGGGTACAATCCGCCCCCTCTTTTACTCCCTCCAAGGATCTTGCATGTCCGGGCTCGAACTGTTTGCCGCCGCCCTCGGTGTGATCGCCGTCTGGCTGACGGTCAAACAGAATCCCTGGTGCTGGCCGATCGGGCTGGTCATGGTGTTGCTCTACAGCTGGGTCTTCTTCGAGGTGAAGCTGTATTCGGACATGTTGCTGCAGGTGGTTTACGCCGCCCTGCAAGTCTACGGCTGGTGGCAATGGACCCGGGCCGGGACGATGCATGACGGCCGTCAGGTCAGCCGGCTCGACACGCCTTCAATCATCAAAGGGCTGGCCATCGGCAGCGTCGGCAGTCTGCTGCTGGGCGCCGCCATGGCGCACTGGACCGATGCCGCGCAACCCTGGCTCGACGCCGCACTGACCGGTTTCAGCCTCGTCGCGCAATTCTGGATGGCCCACAAGCGCCTGCAATGCTGGGCATTGTGGTTCGTGCTGGATGTGATCTTCGTCGGCCTGTTCCTTTATAAGGCGCTTTACCTCACCGCAGCGTTGTACGCCTTGTTCACCCTGATCGCGGTGCTGGGCTGGCGAGAATGGCGCGCCGATCCGGCGTTGCGCACATGAAAGTCGTCGTTCTCACCGGGCCGGAGTCCAGCGGCAAGAGCTGGCTGGCGGCCGGTCTTCAGCAACAGTTCGGCGGCCTGCGGGTGGACGAGTACGTGCGCTGGTTCATCGAGCAGAATCCACGGGACACCTGCCTCGCCGATATCCCCGAGATCGCTCGCGGCCAGTTGCAATGGGAAGACGACGCACGAGCGCAACAACCGCCGCTGCTGATCCTCGACACGCACCTGTTGAGCAACATGTTGTGGAGCCAGACGCTGTTCGGTGACTGCCCGGCCTGGCTGGAAACAGAGCTTTTGGCCCGTCATTACGACCTGCACCTGTTGCTCTCCCCGGAGCAGATCGACTGGACTGACGATGGCCAACGCTGCCAGCCGCAGCTGAGTGAACGATTGGCGTTCTACGACGCCACAAAGGCCTGGCTGGAGCAGCATCGCCAACCGGTCCGGATCATTCAGGGCGACTGGGCCGCACGGCAGATTCAAGCCTTCGACGCGGTGCGAAACCTGCTGCAAGGCTGACCCCGTTTCCCGGGTCGGTTTCCCCTGCTTTGGGGCTAAAGTGTCCGATCCTGAAACACTCCCTCGGGTGCAAAGTGCCCGTCTCAACGGCCTTCATCGCTTTGTCACCCGACTTGTTACGCCTGTGAAACACATGCTCGCAAACCCTTGTTCCAGAGCTTTGCAACGACTGTAGCCACCTGCACCGACAGGGGGTTGTTTCAATCGTGAAACAGCTTTTGTATCAAGGCTGCACGCCATCCATCCAACCCATTGAGATCCTTGAATATTTAAAAAGCGGCACAGCTTTCGCTCTCTCCTTCACAACGCTGACCAGGCCCAGCCCACTGAAGAAGGAATTGCCGCCGTGGGAAATTTCAATAAAGCCTTCACTTGCCTTCTGCTGATCGGATCAGCTGCCAGCACTTTCCTCAGTTTCAACGTTCAGGCCGAAGGCAATGGCGTGATCGTGCTCAATCGCGACGTCCAGCCCATCCCCATCGGACGCAGCGCTCCCGGCAAAGACCCCTACCCGACCACCGTGAATGCCAACCCTTCCGGTCGTATCGACCAGGCAATGACCAGCACCGAACTCAGTGACGGTGAATTTGCCAGTGTAGCCAGTGGTGCATCCATTCGCGGAAACATGGCCGTAGGGTCAAGCCTGCCCGGCACCAACGTCTTGACCAATCCAAACGGTCTGCCCGGCATGGGAGCCGGTCATGGCGGCGGTAGCGGTGGCACGATTTCCAACACCATCAACCGCTCCCTCAGCACCGGTCTGGCTCCGCTGACCCGCATGGCCGGAGGCCAATAAGATGAATCGTTCCCTGCTCCTGCTTGCTCTGCTTGGCTGCACCAGCGTCATGGCCGATCCGAGCGCCGTGGACAGCGCCAACATTCAGAGCTCCGGCGTGCAGTACAACGGCAACTTCAACGTCAACCAGGCCGCCGGCGACCAACAGCAACAGACCAACGTCAAGTCGATTGCCATCGGCACGTCGGCCAGCGCCACCACCACCATTCACCAAAAACTCGATACCCCCGCCGACCGCTCGATCAACGCGAGCTCCACCATCGGCGGTACCTCATTCAGTAATGGCAACGGTGCACTGGGCGTGAACCAGGGTTCCGGGGCCAACAACCAGATGGCCAACGCCATGCGCATCAGCATCAGTGCTGCGCCGCAGAGCGTTGACGATAGCGCCCTTTCCCAACAGAACGTGGCGTTGTTACCGAGCTCAGGAGCAACTGGTACCTCACCCGGCAGTCGCCAGGTCACGACAAGTGATCAGGCCTTCACCGGCAGCCGAGGGGTAATCCAGGTGAACCAGAGTGCCGGGGTGGGGAACCGAATGGCTAACACCCTGAGCATCCGGGTCGCTGACTGACCCAAACAAGAAGCAGTGCAATTAGAAAGTACCAACACTTAACCAACTAATAAGCACGACGGAGAAACACCATGAAACCTACAATGGCCCTCAAACCACTGGTTTTCGCTCTCGCAGCAGTGATGGCAATCGCAGCACAGGCAGGCGGTCGTGATGATGACAATCACGGTCATGGTAACGGGCACGGCAATGGACATGGTCATGACCATGATCCAAAAGGCCCAACCCTGGAAGAACTGCTGCAAATCGGCGCAGGCGCCGGTGCCGCAGTGCTTGATGTGCAAAACAACAGCGGTAACACCGTGTTGAACCAGGGCACCCAAAACAACGCTGGCGTGAATAATGCCGTCAATGGCGCCAACGGCAACATCGGGGTGAACAACGCCGCTGGCGATGGCAACCAACAAGACAACGCCGCTGCTCTGGCAACCGCTGATGAAAGCTTCATCTTCGGCTCCGCCGTATCCGCCTCCAGCGCGACTCAAGTCAACACCAACAACGGTGTCGCCAACTACTCCAGCACTGCCAACGCCAGCCTGAACAACGTCGGCAACAGCGGCTCGGGTAACATTGGCGTGAACAACGCTGCCGGCAACTTCAACCAACAGAAAAACAACCTGGCAATCGCTGTGTCCGGTGGTCGTGTAGCGCAAGCCGCTGCCGCCGCCAACCAAAGCACCACCGGTCTGCAAGTGGCCAACAACGGCACCCAGACCTACAAAAAAGATACGCTTACTGGCACATTTACCGCAGGCGGCGTATTCGTAGCTGCAGGCACCGCAACCACCAAAGACGATGATCATGGTCATGGTCACAGCGGTGGCGGTTATGGCAACGACGACCGTGGCCATGGTGGCAACGGCGGCGGCAAAGATCAGAAATCTGACTTCGTTGCCGTGGGTGTCTTCGGTCTGGCTGGCGTAACCACTCAACAAGTGATGACCCCAGACGGCTGGAAAAACCCTGTCACCAACAATGCCAGCATGACCAACGTTGGCAATGGCTGGTCGGGTAACGGTGGCTTCAACAACGCTGCTGGCGTTGGCAACCAACAAAGCAACTCGCTGTCCATCGCTGCAGGTTGCAAAGCCTGCATGTAATCGCGATCGAAACGAAAGCCCCGGAAACGGGGCTTTTCCTCAGTCCGCAAAGGCGTATCGATCATGCGTAAGACTGCCCTCCTCGCCCTGCTTTGCCTCTCTGGTCTGACCCAGGCTGCCCAGATGCCCGTGGCTGCCCTGCCCGGTGGCGTACTGGTCTACAAAAACGTGCAAAGCATTCGTGAGCGCAAGTTTTCCGACATCGTCGAGCAAAAAACCGATTTCAGCTGCGGCGCCGCCGCACTGGCTACGGTACTGCGCCAGGCTTATTGGCTCGACGTCGATGAAGAGCACATCATCAAAGGCATGCTGGTCAACGCTGACCAGGACCTTGTCCGTACTCAAGGTTTTTCCATGCTGGACATGAAGCGCTACATAGAAAGCATCGGCATGCGCGCCAGGGGCTACAAGATCCCGCCGGAAAAACTCGACGCGGTCACTATCCCGGTGGTGGTACTGATGGAAATTCGCGGCTACAAGCATTTCGTCGTGCTGCAGCGAGCGGACAAGGATTGGGTTTACATCGGAGACCCGGTTCTCGGCCATAAACGCTACAAACATGATGACTTTGTCAAAGGTTGGAACGGCATTGTCTTTGCCATCGTCGGCCCCGGATACGACAAGACCAATGCATTACGCAGTCCTCCGGCACCGCTGACCGCCAAGAACAAGCTGGATAACTTCAACCCCGTCAAAGATGCTGAATTGATGGACTTCGGGTTCATACAGAGCGACTTCTTTTAATCGCCGATTATAAAGAATGGGGCTGGATGTCCCGGGAGCAGCAGATGAAAACCTCATACTGGCTGGCCGCTGCCTGCCTGGCAGCGAGTGCTTCAGGCTATGCCAATGCAGGATTCAAACCCATCGAAATCCAGGATTCGGAGCTGTCACAGCTTCGCGGTCGTTATGTCATGCCGGGGCGGATCATCAGCTTCGGCATCGTCATGAGTAGTACCTGGCGCAACGCCAGCGGAGATCTGATCGGGGCCTCAACCGCGATGCAACTACAAGCAGCAACCGTAAAACCCGAATTCTATGTCTCGACCATCAAGGAAACCGGTAACGGCAGCACCCTGCAAACGGGTACCGGCTCAGTCATTGGTGGCGCAGGACTCAACAGTTCCCAAGGCGTGACACAAAGCGTTCGCGCCGCCGGCGACGGCAACTCGGCCTACAACAACGTTGCGATCAACGTTTCGGAAGCCAACCAGGCACCGGCGCTGATGCCGGCTCAAGGGCAAGCCTTGATGGCCGGACAAACGATTTCCGGCAGTAATGCCGCCGGCAGCGTCGCCGTTTCGGCCACCGGTGGTGGCGTGCAAATGGCCATCCAGGCCGCAGGCAATCAGGGCACAGCCCTGCAACAGGTAGCCCAGGGCGGGCTGCTGCAAAACACCCGTTTGCTCGGTAACGCAAACGTCGTCAACAACCTGACGCAACTCAATGTTGTCCTTAGTAATAACGGCATGAGCGCCGGCGCGCTTGACTGCAATTTGAGTCAACTCAGAGCACTACGCAATATCGGATATTGAACTACGCTGAGTCTCGATCATTGGGCTTAAAGGGACGGCTTATTCATGTATCGATCAGTATCACTGCGTGCCGCTGTATGTTTGAGTACTCTTCTACCCGCGGCGATGCTGCAAGCAGCACCCGATGCGGATGTGGAGACCCTGAAACAGGAACTTCTGGAGCTGAAGCAACGATACGAAGTACAACAAAAAGCCCTGGCGGTACTCGAGCAACGGGTCCGCCAGGTCGAAGATCAACCAGCTTCCCCACCACCGAAACGTCTGGCCAAATCGCCAGCCGACATGAAAGGCAATCCGAAAGTGGCCACCGGTACCGGGGCCGCAGCAGCGTCGGGGGGCGCCGCCGGGGGCAGTGGCGCTTCTTACGGCCAGTCGCTTGCCGACGATTCGCAACCTGCACAGAGTGTGTCCAACCTGTACGACGAGGCCAGCGGCTTCTTTGGCGGCGGCAAGTTCAGCTTTGAAACCGGCATAACCTATTCGCGTTATGACACTCGCCAGCTGATTCTCAACGGCTTCCTGGCACTGGACTCGATCTTTCTGGGCAACATCAACCTCGACCGGATCAAGGCCGATACCTGGACCCTCGACCTGACGGGCCGCTACAACTTCGATAACCGCTGGCAGTTCGACGTGAACGTGCCGGTCGTGTATCGCGATTCGACTTATCAGTCGGGCGGCGGCAATCAGGGCGCAGCCAACGTCACCACGGAACAGGATGTTTCGCGGGATCCGACCATTGGCGACGTTAACTTCGGCATCGCCTACAAGTTCCTGGACGAGTCGGCCAACACCCCGGACGCGGTGGTCACCCTGCGGGTGAAAGCCCCGACCGGCAAGGACCCGTTCGGTATCAAGCTGCGTCAGACCGACGCCAACACCAACCTGTTCGTGCCTGACACCCTGCCGACCGGCAACGGCGTCTGGTCGATCACTCCGGGTGTTTCGCTGGTCAAGACGTTTGACCCGGCCGTGTTGTTCGGCAGCTTGTCCTACACCCACAACCTGGAGGAATCGTTTGACGACATCAGTTCCACGGTCAACCAGAAAACCCCGGGCAAGGTCCGTATCGGCGACAGCTTCCAGATCGGCGCAGGCATAGCCTTCGCACTGAACGAAAAAATGAGTATGTCGTTCTCGGTCTCTGACCTTGTACAACGCAAGAGCAAGCTGAAACAGGATGGCGCGGACTGGGAATCGGTGGTGTCCAGTGACGCCAACGCCGGTTACTTCAACGTCGGCATGACCATTGCGGCCACCGACAACCTGACCATCGTACCTAACCTGTCCATCGGCATGACCGACGATGCCCCGGACTTTTCCTTCAGCCTGAAATTCCCGTACTACTTCTAACCCGCGACACTATGAAAAGGCCCGCTGCGACTTGCATCGCAGCGGGCCTTTTCAGCTTCTTGCCGGAAGAAGCACCGCGCCCTAGCGGATCTGGTGTTTATGCAGCAAACGGTAGAACGTCGGCCGTGAAACCCCCAGCACTTTGGCGGCCACGCTGAGGTTGTCGCTGTGCCGGTTCAACACATCGCACAACGCCTGGCGTTCGGCCCGGGTCTTGTAGTCTTCGAGGGTGCCCATCGGTGTGGCAATCGACTGTTGGCTGATCAGCCCCAGGTCACGGGCCTCGATCTGCCGCCCTTCGGCCAGCACCAAGCCCCGGCGTACACGGTTGGCCAGCTCCCGGACATTGCCCGGCCAGTCGTGTTTACCCATGGCGATCAGCGCGTCTTCGCTGAAACTGCGCGGACGACGGCCGGTTTCATGGCTGTAGAAATGGGAAAAGTGGTTGGCCAGCATCGACAGGTCGCCATGGCGCTCACGTAATGGCGCGGTCACGACTTGCAGCACATTCAGCCGGTAGTACAAGTCCTCACGGAAGCGTTTTTTCTCGATCGCGGCTTCCAGGTCGACGTGGGTGGCCGCCAATACCCGGACATCCACCGGGATCGGCTGGCTGCCGCCGACTCGCTCGATGTGTTTTTCCTGGAGGAAGCGCAGCAGATTGGCTTGCAGTTCCAGCGGCAGATCACCGATTTCGTCCAGAAACAGGGTGCCGCCGTTGGCGGCCTCGATGCGTCCGACCTTGCGCTGATGGGCGCCGGTGAACGCGCCTTTTTCGTGGCCGAACAGCTCGGACTGGATCAGATGCTCGGGAATCGCCCCGCAGTTGATGGCCACAAACGGTTTGCTGTGCCGTTGCGATTGCCGATGCAAGGTGCGTGCGACCAGTTCTTTACCGGTCCCGCTTTCGCCACGTATCAGCACCGGCGACTCGGTAGGAGCGAGTTTGCTCAGCAGTTTGCGCAGCTCGCGAATCGGTTTGCTGTCACCCAGCAACTCGTGTTCCGGCTGATCGACGTGAATCGTGCCCTGGCCACGCAGGCGCGCCATGCCGAACGCCCGGCCGAGGGTGACCTGCACCCGCGACACGTCGAACGGCAAGGTATGAAAATCGAAAAACCATTCGCAGACAAAATCCCCGACATTCTGCAAGCGCAGCACTTCCTGATTCAGTACGGCGATCCATTCGGTGCCGCTGCGGCTGATCAGTTCCTTGACCGCCTCGGGACGTTCCAGGTGAAAAGGTTGCAAGCGCAACAGGCCGACATCGCAACTGCGGTCGGCGGCATTCTCCAGGCTGCAACTGTCTACGTCCCAGCCGACAGCGCGTAAACCGGGCAGTAATCGGTGACAGTCGTCACAAGGGTCGACGACCAATAAACGTCGTAATGCAGGCGCTTCGCTCATGACTGTTCCTTGGCGCCAAATTATAGGAAATGATTGTAAAAACAGTCATTTGGCAGACCTGGCTGTAACATTAGCAAGAATTTGACGGCGCCTTGTATCGATTGCTTATAGATGTACAAGGGAAGCAGTTATAAGAAGCTGCTTTATTAGTTAGCTATCGACTTGAATCTTTCACCAGGCTTTCAAAATCTGTCGATTGACTGATTGTATGTAAGAAAGTCGAAATTTCTTCAAATTCGGTGTGACCCGCCAGCGGGTTGCGTGCATCAGTACAAGTAACTCGCCGAACGGTAAGCCCAACCGACGGCACATCACTTGATTGGGCACTATAGAGAGAAGACCCCATGACCGCCCCGCTCCGTATCAACGAAGCTCTTTTGATTGCCAACCACGCATTTAAACCTTTCCAATGCGTGGCCTGGGCCCCACAAGACGGCAATGGCGAACTGAGCCTGACCGTTATCGACCGCACCAACTCGCAGATTGGTCGCACCCGCATTCCAAGCAGTGCCTATTCCGATCCAGCTCAACTTGAATACCTGTTGCAACAGGCTCGCGCTGAACTGAGCGACGAGGGTTACGCACTGCAATCCTGGTCGATGCCGCACTGATTCGAGGGCGATGCGGATGGTTTTCGAGCCATCCGCCCTTTTCTGTTAGTTGCTGAATCTTTTTAAACTTCAGCCTGCGCGTACAACTTCCCCAAATACTTTCGCACCTGAATGCTTGGCAGGCTTGCGACTGGTTCCAAAAGACACTGTTCTGGCACAGTACGACCCTCCACCTGTTAGTTCTGTCAGTTGTACTTGTGCGTCTACAGGGATTGAATGTTTCGCTCATGCAGTTGCCAACCCGGCTCCCGGGTATCGGTCAACTCGCAAGGAGAAGCATGCATGTCAACCCAGACCGCTATTGCGCTCCCGGCGCTAGCGAATAACGCCGGACAACTCGACAAGACATTTGCCAATAACGGCGTGGCTCAGGTTTATTTTGCCGGCAGCACGTCCAGCCTGACTCAACACGTAGCGCTCGACCCGCAAGGTCGAATCCTGGTCGCCGCCAAGGTCGTCACCCCTCAAGGCAGCCGTTTCGGCTTGGCGCGTCTACTGGATGATGGTTCTGCGGATCTTGGCTTCGGCTTTCAGGGCAGCGTGATCGGCCAGTTCACTTCCGGCTTCGAAGCCACGGGCAGCAAGGTCCAGGTCTTGCCTGACGGGCGAATCCTGCTGGCAGGTCTGCATTACGAATCCGAACATCGGACGTTGCCCGCCCTGGCGCTGTTCGATGGGCACGGCCGACCCGCCCTGGACTTCGGTGACAACGGCCGGAAAATCATTCGCCTGCCCGGCGATCTGTCCATGGGCACCCGCGACACCTGGCTGCCGCCGGGCGTTCCAGGGGCAGAAGCCTGCGACTTCGCCGTCCAGAATGATGGACATATTCTGTTGATTGCCAACCACCACTGCTCTTTGGCCGACCATGTCGGCATGCTGATCCGCGTCACGCCCACCGGTAATCTTGACGAAACCTTCAATGGTCGAGGTTTTGTGATGGTCCGGCACTTGCTGCTGAACACCTGGCTGGGGGGCTTGTTGCTGCAGGAAGACGGGCGAATCGTGGTGGCCGGTGCGATCGACTTCCCCCAGGAAGGCCTGCTCGCACGTTACCTGCCGGACGGGCAGCTCGACGAACGCTTTGCGCTGGACGGATTCCTGGCCTTCAAGGCCCAGGGGCACAGTGCGCTGGTCAATCAGGTCATCCAGTCCATGGACCGTTTGCATTGCTTTGGCAGCAGCCGCGACCCGATCCGGTGCATGGCGCTGTCTATCCACAGCAATGGTCGCCCAGACCTGCACTGCAACAACGGTCAGCCCAACCTGCTGGACATCGGCCCCAGCGGCTGCCAGTGGAGTGCTGCGCAACGTATGTCGGACGGTCGACTCATCGCGGCAGGCGCGACGATTGGCGGGGTCGAGGCTGATTTCATCGTCGCCCGCTATCTGGCCGACGGTCGTCTCGACCAAAGTTTCGGCGCCGGTCACGGCTGGTTGCGTACGCGACTGGGCCGCAGTCTCGACACCGCCACATCGCTGGCACTGCAACCGCAAGGTGGAATTCTGGTCGGCGGTTATTCACTGGATGGCAACTACCGCGCCGTGGTGGTGCGTTATCTGAACCCATAAAACGGCAAATCCGGAAATCGAAACCTCCTGCGCTTGATCTTGCTCAACGCTTACGGCAACTTGCGCGCTTCTTAAAGCAAGGAGCAACCGATGTCCGGTTCGATGGCCCAGGCGTTCGCGCACAACTTTCTCGGGCATTCGCCCCGCTGGTACAAGGCGTGCATCGTCGGGTTCCTGATTCTCAACGCCGTGGTGCTGTGGTCGGCAGGTCCTGTCGCCGCAGGCTGGCTGTTGGTGATCGAATTCATTTTCACCCTGGCCATGGCGCTCAAGTGCTATCCGCTGATGCCTGGCGGCTTGCTGCTGATCGAAGCGCTGCTGTTGAAGATGACCACGCCCCAGGCGCTGTACGAAGAGTTGCAGCACAATTTTCCGGTGATTCTGCTGCTGATGTTCATGGTCGCCGGCATCTACTTCATGAAGGATCTGCTGCTGTTTCTGTTCTCGCGCCTGCTGCTCGGCGTGCGTTCGAAGATGCTGCTGGCGCTGATGTTCTGCTTCTTGTCGGCGTTTCTTTCGGCCTTTCTCGACGCACTGACCGTGACCGCCGTGATCATCAGCGCCGCCGTCGGTTTCTATTCGGTCTACCACCGGGTCGCCTCCGGTAACGATCCGCGTCAGGACAGCGAATTCAGCGACGATCAACACCTTCCCAAGCTGCATCATGAGGATCTGGAACAGTTCCGCGCTTTCCTGCGCAGTCTGCTGATGCATGGCGCCGTCGGCACTGCGCTGGGCGGCGTCTGCACGCTGGTTGGCGAGCCGCAGAACCTGCTGATCGGCCATGAGATGGGTTGGCACTTCGCCGAGTTTTTCCTCAAGGTCGCGCCGGTTTCCCTGCCAGTGCTGGTGGCCGGTCTGTTGACCTGTATGTTGCTGGAGAAGCTGCGCTGGTTCGGCTACGGCACCTTGCTGCCGGACAACGTCCGCGCGGTTCTCGCCAATTACGCCAGCGAAGACGATGCCGAACGCACCCCGCGTCAACGTGCCGCGCTGCTGGTACAGGGCGCAGCCGCATTGATCCTGATTGCCGGGCTGGCGTTCCACATCGCCGAAGTGGGCCTGATCGGTTTGATGGTCATTGTGCTGATCACCGCTTTCACCGGCATCACCGACGAGCATCGACTGGGCAGCGCGTTCAAGGACGCCATGCCGTTTACAGCCTTGCTGGTGGTGTTTTTTGCCGTGGTGGCGGTGATCCATGATCAGCAACTGTTCGTGCCGCTGATTCAGTGGGTCCTGGCATTGCCCGCCGAGCAGCAACCGGGGATGCTGTTCATCGCCAACGGTCTGTTGTCGGCGATCAGTGACAACGTGTTTGTGGCGACGATCTACATCACCGAGGTCAAACAGGCATTCCTGTCCGGCCATATGAGCCGTGAACACTTCGAGACGCTGGCCATCGCGATCAACACCGGCACCAATCTGCCGAGCGTGGCGACGCCCAATGGTCAGGCTGCGTTTCTGTTTCTGCTGACGTCCGCGATTGCGCCGCTGGTGCGGTTGTCGTACGGGCGAATGGTGTGGATGGCGTTGCCCTACACCGTGGTGATGGGTTTGCTGGGCTGGTATGCCGTGAGTTACTGGCTGTAGAAACAACAACGGGAGCCCTTGGGCTCCCGTTGTTTTATGCGTCGATCAGCGCGACAACATGTATTTCTCGATGGCCTGTGCCACACCGTCCTCGGTGTTCGGCCCGGTCACCACGTCCGCCTGACGCTTCACGGCGTCTTCTGCCTGCCCCATGGCGATCGACAGGCCGGCGACATGGAACATCGCCGGATCGTTGCCGCCATCGCCAATCGCTGCAGTCTGCGCCAGCGGAACGCCCAGATGGGCAGCAATAGTTGCCAGAGCCGCGCCCTTGTTGGCGTCGAGTGCCGTCACGTCCAGATACACCGGTTGCGAACGCGACACCTGCGCCATGCCCTCGACCTTCGCCAGCAAACGTGCCTCCAGTTCGATCAACAGTTCGGTGTTGTTGCTGGTCGCCACGATCTTGTCGATACGCTCCAGGTACGGCTCGAAACTGTCGACCACCACCGGCGGATAACCGAGGCCATGCTGCTCACGCGGGACCATCGGCCCATGCGGATCCTTGAGCAGCCAGTCGCCGCCGCTGAACACCCAGATCTCGACCTCCGGCTGATCGGCAAACAACGCCAGTGCCGTAAGTGCCGCTGTGGCTGGCAGGTAATGTGCGACCAGAATGCTGCCGTCCGGGTTGACGATCGTGCCGCCGTTGAAGGCGGCGGTCGGCAGATCGACGCCCAAGGCTTCGATCTGCTGCAACATGGCTTTGGGCGGGCGCCCGGTGGCGAGGCTGAACAATACGCCCGCCTCACGCAGCTCACGAACGGCATCAATGGTGCGCTGACTGAGACTGTGATCGGGCAGCAACAGCGTGCCGTCCATGTCGCTCAACAGAAAACGGATCGGCTCACTCATCCGAGACCATGCCAGACGCGACCATCGCGAGTCAGCAGATCGTCGGCAGCCTGAGGCCCGTCTTCACCGGCGGCATAACTCTGCACGCTCGCGTCCTGTTGCCAGGCATCGAGGAACGGTTGCACCGCACGCCAGCCGTTCTCGATGTTGTCGGCGCGCTGGAACAGCGTCTGGTCACCGGTCAGGCAGTCGTAGATCAGCGTTTCGTAGCCGGTGGACGGCTGCATTTCGAAGAAATCCTTGTAGGCGAAACCCAGCTCGATGTTGGCCATGTTCAGCGCCGGCCCCGGCCGTTTGGCCAGCAGGTCGAACCACATGCCTTCGTTGGGCTGGATCTGAATGCGCAGGTAGGTCGGCTGTAACTCGTCGACCTCGGTGTCACGGAACTGCGCATACGGCGCCGGTTTGAAGCAGATGACGATCTCGGTGTCGCGCACGCTCATGCGCTTACCGGTGCGCAGGTAGAACGGCACGCCAACCCAGCGCCAGTTGTCGATCATCACCTTGAGCGCCACGTAGGTTTCGGTGCTGCTTTCAGGCGAGACGTTGGCTTCTTCGCGATAGCCGGCCAGCGGCTTGCCGTCGATTTCGCCAGCGCTGTACTGACCGCGCACCGAGTTGGCCCGCGCCTCTTCAGTGGTCCACGGGCGGATCGCCCCGACCACCTTGGCCTTCTCGCCCCGCACCGCATCGGCGCCGAACGCGGCCGGTGGCTCCATCGCCACCATCGCCAGCAACTGGAACAGGTGATTGGGCACCATGTCCCGCAAGGCGCCGGTGTGTTCGTAAAAACTGCCACGGGTCTCGACACCAACGGTTTCGGCGGCGGTGATCTGCACGTGGTCGATGTAGTGATTGTTCCAGAACGCTTCGAACAGGCTGTTGGAGAACCGGCTGACCAGAATGTTCTGCACGGTTTCCTTGCCCAGATAGTGATCGATCCGGTAGATCTGCTTTTCCGACATGACCTTGAGCAGGCAGGCGTTCAACGCCTCGGCGGTCTGCAGGTCGGAGCCGAACGGTTTTTCGATCACTACCCTTCTGAAAGCGTCGGGTGTTTCCTCCAGCAAACGCGCAGCGCCAAGACGGCGCACCACTTCGCTGAAGAAACGCGGCGCGGTGGCCAGATAGAACACCGCATTGCCGGTGCCGCTGTCGGCGATTTTCGCCGCCAGCGCGGAATAAGTGCTGTCGTCCAGGAAGTCGCCCTGAACGTAGCTGATACCTTTGGCGAGCTTGGCCCACAAGGCCGGATCAAGTATCTGATCGCCCTTGCCGACCTTCGCCGCCACTTCGGTGCGGATGAAGTCTTCGAGCTTTTTGGCGAAGGCTTCATCCGTGATGGCGTTGTGATCAACGCCGACGATCCGCAGGCCATCATCCAGCAGGCCGTCGCGACTCAGGTTGTACAGCGCCGGCATGAGCAGGCGCTTGACCAGATCACCGTGGGCGCCGAACAGAAACAGCGTGGTCGGTGGCGCGGGGTCTGCCTTGGATTTCCTGCGGATCGTATGGGTCATTTCTTAGGCGTCTCCACGTGGCCACCGAAACCGAAACGCTGGGCCGAGAGGATCTTGTCGCCGAAGGTGCCCTGGCCGCGGGAGCGGTAGCGCGAGAACAGCGAGTTGGACAGCACCGGGACCGGCACCGCTTGTTCCATTGCAGCTTCGATGGTCCATTGGCCTTCGCCGCTGTCAGCCACGGAGCCCGAGAAACCGTCCAGTTTCGGATCGCTGGCCAGGGCGTCGGCGGTCAGGTCGAGCAACCAGGACGACACCACGCTGCCACGACGCCAGACTTCGGCGATGTCAGCCACGTTCAGGTCGAAACGCTGATCTTCCGGCAGGCGCTCGCTGGACTTGGTCTTGAGGATGTCGAAGCCTTCGGCGAAGGCCGCCATCATGCCGTACTCGATACCGTTGTGGATCATCTTCACGAAGTGACCGGCGCCAGCAGGACCTGCGTGGATGTAGCCGTGCTCGGCACGCGAGTCATCGGACTTGCGGTCCTTGGTGCGCGGGATGTCGCCCATGCCTGGCGCCAGAGCGGCGAACAGTGGGTCCAGACGCTTAACGGTCTCGGCATCGCCGCCGATCATCATGCAGTAGCCACGCTCCAGGCCCCAGACGCCGCCGGAGGTGCCGACGTCGATGTAGTGCAGGCCTTTCTCGGCCAGGGTCTTGGCCCGGCGGATGTCGTCCTTATAGTTGGTGTTGCCACCATCGATGATGGTGTCGCCCGCCTCAAGCAGATTGCTCAGGGTTTCGATGGTGTCTTCGGTCGGCGCGCCGGCCGGCAGCATGACCCACACGGCACGCGGCTTGGCCAGGCCTGCGACCAGTGCAGGAAGATCGGCGACTCCGGTAGAGCCCTCGGCGGCCAGGGTGTCGACAAAGGCGGTATTGCGGTCGTAAACAACGGTGGTGTGACCGTTGAGCATCAGACGCCGTGCAATATTGCCGCCCATGCGGCCCAGTCCAATAATCCCGAGTTGCATGTGCTGATGCTCCTTACTACAAATAAAAGTGTGTCAAAGGTTATAGCCCAACGCTCTCATGGAGGTTAGTCCAGAGCGTCGGTGTGAAGTTTCCGGGCATTGTGCCCGATCCAGACTGATAACGTCGGGAAACGTGCCGAAGACACAACGACCATGAAAAATAAAAAAGTTCCATTCGCGGGCAAAAGAAACCAAAATCGGCGCCGATAGCAGGTCAAGGCTCGAAACCGGGGCTGACCTGCAGTTGAGACACGCCATTTGCGAGGTGAGCAATGGGCACAGTACACACAGCAATGCCGCCACAAACCCTGTATGTCACGATCCGTCGCGATGAACTGCGTCAGTTGAAAGACGAACGCGACCAGCTTAAACAAGAGTTGGCGCAATTGCGCCTGATGACCCAGGGCCTTGAGCCGCAGCCTCTGCCCCGCGTACAGCGCTTACCCCACGCCTGACCGCCCGCCTGATCCGGGAACCGCTGCCCTGCTGTTCCCGACATGATCCGCTCTCTGCCATTTGCGGCAACTAACGAAGTTTTCACATTCGCTTGTTGATACTCCGGCCCATTCTGTCGTGCGTGTCTGCGCGCGGCTTCCGTTCGTCGGTTTTCATGCTCTGGTTCATGAAACGTCCCGGCGGTGGTAATGGTGATCGAGTTGGAGTGCTGAATGGCATTGTTCAAACGCAGCAAAACTGCTGCGGCAGGTTTTGACTGGGCCGGGTTCCTCTGGCTGTTTGTTTTCTTCTGGTACTTCTCCGGTATCACTCAACTGCTGATCCAGCTGACCGGCACCTCCGGATTCTCCGGCTTCCGCCAGGCGTTCGTGATGAGCGCGGTGTGGCTGGCACCGATGCTGCTGTTCCCCAAACGCACCCGTCTGCTCGCCGCCCTGATCGGCGTGGTGTTGTGGGCCTGCTCGATGGCCAGTCTGGGTTACTTCTTCATTTATCAGCAGGAATTCTCCCAGAGCGTCATCTTCATCATGTTCGAGTCGAACGTGTCGGAAGCCGGCGAGTACATGACCCAGTACTTTGCCTGGTGGATGATCCCTGCGTTCCTCGCTCACACGGCGTTCGCCTACTTCCTGTGGACCCGCCTGCGTCCGGTCTACATGCCGCGCGGCCGGGCCTTCGTGGCAGCCATGGCGATTCTGATCGCGGTGGTCGGTTATCCGCTGATCAAGCAGACCCAGCGCACCGGCAGCTTCGCCGGCGGTTTCGAGAAGTTCGAAACCCGCATCGAACCGGCCGTGCCTTGGCAGATGGCCGTGGCCTACCACCGTTACCTCGAGACCCTGGGCGAAATGCAGGGCATGCTCGACAGCGCGAGCAAGATCCCGCCGCTGCACAACCTCAAGGACGCTGGCGCCAATCAGCCTGCGACCCTGGTGCTGGTGATCGGCGAGTCGACCAACCGTCAGCGCATGAGCCTCTATGGCTATCAGCGCAAGACCACACCGGAACTGGACAAGCTCAAGGATCAACTCTCGGTCTTCGATAACGTCGTCACCCCGCGCCCGTACACCATCGAGGCGTTGCAGCAGGTGTTGACCTTCGCCGACGAAGAGAACCCGGATCTGTACCTGTCCACGCCTTCGCTGGTCAGCATGATGAAACAGGCCGGCTACAAGACGTTCTGGATCACCAACCAGCAGACCATGACCAAGCGCAACACCATGCTCACGACCTTCTCCGAACAGGCCGACGAGCAGGTGTACCTGAACAACAACCGCAACCAGAACGCCGCGCAGTATGACGGCGACGTGATCGAGCCGTTCAACAAGGCCCTGACCGATCCGGCACCGCGCAAGCTGATCGTTGTGCACCTGCTCGGCACGCACATGAGCTACCAGTACCGTTATCCACCGACCTTCGACAAGTTCCAGGACCGCAACGGCGTGCCGGCCGGTGTGCGTGACGACCAGGTGCCGACCTACAACAGCTATGACAACGCAGTCCTGTACAACGACTTCGTGGTCTCGAGCCTGATCAAGGACTACGCCAAGTCCGATCCGAACGGCTTCCTGCTGTACCTCTCCGACCACGGTGAAGACGTGTTCGACTCGGCGGGCCACAACACCCTGGGCCGTAACGAAAACAAACCGACCGCGCCGATGTACACCATTCCATTCATGGCCTGGGCGTCGCCGAAGTGGCGTGAAAACCACGACTGGAGTTTCGCCGCTGACTTGAGCCGGCCTTACAGCAGCGCGCATCTGATCCACACCTGGGCAGACCTGGCGGGTTTGAGCTTCGATGAACTGGACCGCAGCAAAAGCGTGGTCAGCGACAGCTTCAAACAGCGTCCGCTGCTGATCGGCAACCCTTACGAACGTGAGCAGCGAGCCTTGATCGACTTCAGCCTGATGAAGCCGAAAAAGCCCGACGAAGCGCCTAAGGAAGTCGTCAAGCAGTAACCTGGAAAGGGCCGGAAACGGCCCTTTTTTCATGCTCTCGCAACACCTAGAAATGACAATATTTCTCGTTTGTTACTAAATCGCACTCCCCCTCTTCGTCTTTGAACCAAAGGAAATTTTCTCTCGAAGACAAGGAGTCGGCTGCGATGTTCGCGCCCATCACCCGTTCCATGACCCTCACCCTGGGCCTGTGCAGTGCTGCATTGAGCCCGGATCTGCTGGCTGAATCCGACGCCGAAAAACAGCCCGAGGCCGTCGCTCCGGCACTCGAGCTGGCCTCCACCAACGTCACCGCCCAAGGATTGGGCAGTACGACTGAAGACACCGCTTCCTACACCACCGGCGCCATGAGCACGGCCACGCGGTTGAACCTGTCGATCAAGGAAACCCCGCAATCGGTGTCCGTGGTGACCCGCCAGCAGATGGATGATTTCAAGCTCGGTACATTGTCCGAAGCCATGAGCCAGACCACGGGCGTTGTGGTTCAGCATTACGATTCAGACCGGGTCAACTATTCGTCTCGCGGCTACTCGATCAACAACTTCCAGATCGACGGGATGCTCAACACCTTCAGCCGGATGAAGTCCGATTCCGACACGATCATTTACGACCGTATCGAAGTGGTACGTGGCGCCACCGGCCTGACCACCGGCGCAGGTGATCCTTCGGCCACCATCAACATGGTACGCAAGCGCCCTACCGCGCAATTGCAGGCGCTGGCCGGGGTCAGTGGCGGCAGTTATGACGATTACTACAGCTACGTGGACGTGGGCGGCCCGCTTGCTTTCGACGGCCGTTTGCGCGGACGCAGCGTGCTGGCGTATCGCGACAGCCAGTCAATTCGCGACCATTACGCGCTGCAACGGGAAGTCGGCTACGGCATTCTCGAAGGCGACCTGACGGAATCGACCGTGCTCGCGGTCGGCTATGACTATCAGAACAAGCACGTACAAGGCAGCTCATGGGGCACGGTGCCCTACTGGAATGCCGACGGCGGCAAGGCCGGTCTGGGCCGCTCGACCAACATGGCAACGTCATGGAGTTCCTGGCCGATCAAGGACAAGACCGCTTTCGCTACCCTCGATCAGGCACTGGCGGGCGGCTGGCACTTGAAAGCGGCGTACACCCATCGCCAGAGCGATACCGACGGCAAGGTCTACTACGGCGGCACCGGTTTTCCCGCAGACGACCGCAGCGGGATGGCGGCCTACATATCACACATGATCGGCACGCAAAAAATGAAGACCTATGACTTCAACGTGTCGGGCCCCTATGCGCTGTTCGGCCGCGAACACGAAATGATGTTCGGTTATGGCGAGGCCGAGCGCAGCGAGCGCTCCCCTTATACGATCGACGGCACGTTTCCACCGGGTTACGGGCGGATTCGCGACTGGAAATACATGGGCGATATCGCCAAATTCCCCGACACCGTCACAGGTTTGATCGGCTCCACCTCCAGCACCCGCCAGAAAGCCGGATATCTGGCCACTCGCCTGAGTTTCACCGATGACTTGCATGCGGTACTCGGCAGTCGTTATGGCAGCTGGAAGGCGTCAAAAGCCGACAATACGTATGACGACAATCGGCAAGTGAGCGCGGTCGACGCCAGCCGCCAGCAACACAACGATATGTGGACGCCATACGCGGGGCTGCTCTACGACTTGACGCCCGAATACACCGTGTATGCCAGCTACACCGACATCTTCAACCCTCAGGAATACCGCGACGCCAATCGCAAATTCCTTGAGCCGGTGGTCGGCAGCAACTATGAAATAGGCCTCAAGGGCAGCCTGCTGGACGAGCGCCTGAACCTGGCCACGGCCGTGTTCTGGAGCAAGCAGGACAACGTCGCCGAGCTCGACGACTCGGTACCACCGGATCCGGTCACCGGTGAGGAGTTCTACAAGAGCGGCGGCAAAGGCAACAAGGTCAACGGTTTTGAGGCCGAGCTCTCGGGCGAAATCCATGACGGCTGGAACATGACCGCCGGGTACACCTACACCCACGCGCTCAACGGCGAGAAAAACCGCACCAACACCAACCAGCCGCTGAACATGCTCCGCCTCTCCACCGCGTATCGCTTGCCCGGCGACTGGAGCGCCCTGACCGTGGGTGGCGCGGTGAACTGGCAGAGTGACGTCTACGGCAATTCCAACCGCCCGGTCGGACGCGGTGCCAATGGCCGGGTCATCACCGAACGGACACGAATCAGTCAGGGCGCCTATTCGGTGGTCAAGCTGATGTCGCGTTACGAGTTCGACAAACACCTGTCGGCATCGCTGAACGTCGACAACCTGTTTGACAAGAAGTATTACGACAACGTCGGCTTCTACAACGGCGTGTTCTGGGGCGATCCGCGCACGGTGACGCTGAGCCTCGACTGGAAACTCTGACGCCCTTCCCCGCGAGCTGCACGCGTCAGCGGCGCGTGCAGCCTTCGTCCGCCACCCTTGGAAACATTCGGTAAAACCTGCACGGAACGCGCGTTAACCCTTGGTTAATGCCCTCGACGGACACTGCGCCCCGAGGTTCTGATTCATGGATGAACGGCTCCGACTTTTTTCGTAGGAGGCACCATGAAAACCACGACTGCAATCCTTGCCGGTCTACTCGCTATTGCATCCGCCGGCGCTTTCGCCGAGGGCGGTGCCGAGCGGATGCGATATCACTGGGAAAACTTCCCGGTCCACACCGAACAAAGCCAGCAGACAGACACGAAAGCCAACGAGCTTCGCGTCCCGGACGACCAGACCGCACAGGTCACCGAGCACTACCGTCCTTGATGTAGACAGGTTTACCGATGGACCTGCGATGGCTCCGCTCTGGCTTCGCAGATGACAGTTGGGCGCCCTTTTCGGGCGCCTTTTTTTATGCCTGCAATTCCTTGATCCAGAACAGCATGCGCCCGTGACTCGGGTCGAACATGCCCGGAGCAAAACCGAATTTGGCGTAGGAACCCTGGGCCACGGCGTTACCTTCGAGCACTTCCAGGGTGATCTTGCAGCACCCGCGCTGACGGGCGATGTCCTCGACCTTGCGCAGCATTTTCTGGCTCAGCCCCAGGCCTCGAAACTTCGTTACCACCGACACGTCATGGACGTTGACCAGCGGCTTGCAGGCAAAGGTCGAAAACCCTTCAAAGCAGTTCACCAGCCCTGCCGGTTCGCCGCCGACAAAGGCCAGGACACTGAACGCGTGAGGCCGCTTGGCCAGTTCTGCGGGCAGTTGCTGCAGCAGTTCAGGGGCAATCGGATGGCCGCCGCCCATCGGGTCTTCGGCGTAATGATTGAGCACCACACCGATGGCCTCGGCATGCACCGGATTGGTATAGCTGGCTTGAAGCACAAGAATCTCTGCGGAATCCATTTCCTTCCTCGATCGCACGGGGCCCCGGCACGTTTGATACGCACTGATAGGCTGTCCGACCTTAGCGCGAGGCGGCCCCCGGCCACAACCCAGCCGTTTCAGTGGCCCCAGATCAGTTCTTCCGTCCAGCCCAGTTCGGCGAAATCCTCGGCCCGCAAACCGGACTCGCCAACACAGAAGAACTCATCCAGTTGCGGCGGTTTCACCGGTGTGCCGCTGAGCATGGCGTGGACCTGACCACGATGGTGGATCTGGTGTTCGAACAGGTGCGAAATCATCCGCAGACGGCTGTCGTGCTGCGGCGTGTCGCGGGCGATGGTGACGATGCGCCCCAGATCGGCATCGCGCAGCTGCTCGCAATAAGCGATCAAGCGGCGATCGACATGGGCCTGCTCACGGCGCAAGGCCTGCGCCTCGGTGAAGGGTTCATCCACGTTGAAAAACACGTAACAGTCGGGATGCGGCTCATCACCGCGCAACTCGCGCTCCAGCGCATCGACGTAGAACCAGTCGCAGGTGAGGATGTGATTGAGGGTCAGGCGAAGGCTCGGGAAGAAACTCACCCTGGGCGCCGCCAGTTGTGCATCGTCGAGTTGCCGCCAGGCCTTGGCCAGTCGATGGTTGGCCCAGGCGTTCTGATAAGCCTGGGTCAACAAGTGATGGGACAGTGGCTGAGTCATGTCGCACCCTCCGTGCATCAAGTGTCGGCAAAGCGTTGCAGCTGCATCTCCTGCAAGCGGCTGAGGGTCCGGCGGAACGGGAATTCCAGATAACCCTCGGTGTACAGCGCGTCCATCGGCACATCGGCCTCGATGTACAGCGGCACCTTGCGGTCGTAGCACTCGTCGACCAGCGCGATGAAGCGCCGTACACCGTCATCGTGCACCGACAGTTGCGGCAACTCGCGATCGCCGGCCACCACCCGCTCCGCACCGTCTTCGGTGCCACGGGCGATCCGCCCTTCACGCTTTTGTGCGCTCAGGTTCGGCACCTCGCTCAACAGAATAGCCCGATAGCTGTCGCACAGCGCGATGAAGTCCATGGCCGCGAACGGTTGTTCGCACAGATCGGCGTAACGGCACCACAACACCGACTCGCTGGCCTTCACGACATTCAAGGCGCGGTAGCCGACCGGCACCGGTTCGGAGCTGGCGTCCTGCCCGCCCGCCAACGCATCGAACACCCCGGCCAGCGCGCAATCCTGCTCCGGCGCCGCCACCCAGTAGCGCTGCTCGAGGGCGCCCGGATGCAAACGATGGTCCTCGGCGCCGTTCACCGCGACCACCTGCATATGCTGCTTGATCGCCGTGATCGCCGGCAGGAAGCGATCACGGTTGAATCCGTCGGCATACAACTGATCCGGCGGCAGGTTGGAGGTGCAGACCACCACCACGCCTTCGTCGAACATCACCTGGAACAACCGGCCGAGGATGATCGCATCGCCAATGTCATTGACGAACAACTCATCGAAGCACAGCACCCGCACTTCGGCCGCCAGTTCCCGGGCCAATGCCCGCAGCGGATCGGCGATGCCGGTCAGTTGAAACGAGCGCTGATGGACCCAGCCCATGAAGTGATGAAAGTGCTGACGCCGGGCCGGCACCCGCAGGCTTTGATGGAACTGGTCCATCAGCCAGGTCTTGCCGCGCCCGACTGGCCCCCACAAGTAAACGCCGGTGACCGAACGGGCACCGGCGTGCAGGGCTTCATGGCATTTTTGCAACGCCCAGACCGCGTGCTCCTGGGCTTCATCCTGGATGAAGCCCTTGTGCTCGACGGCATGTTGCCAGGCGCTTAGGGGGGAGTCGAAAGTCATGCGCGGCAGTATGCCACGATGGCTACACGGAAATATCCAGCCGTGCGATTTTGCCCTGCTCGTTGAGGCGAAAGGTGTAACGCAATTCCAGCGGGCTGCCGGGGAACGTCCCGGATATCAGCCCTTGCACCAGCACTTTGCCGGTGCGCTGCTGGACGCCCAGCACTTCAACTCGTGGCTGATAGCGTCGGGCGGTGTCTTGCATCCAGTGGGCGATGGCCTGCGGGCCGACCTGATGATTGCCTTCATCGAACACGTGGGCATCCTCGGCAAAAAAACTGCCGACCCGGGTCGTATCGCGAGCGTTGGCGGCGTTGATGTACTCAACGATGGCCGGGGCGAGTATCGAGGTGGGATGGAACATGGTTGCAGCTCCTGTTTTCGGGTTCTGTCGCCATCCTAGAACAGCCCTGCGTCAGTTTTTGTCAGGAGTGAAACGTCCGTTTTCGTCCAGTTGCATCTGCCGCTGCCAAGTGCGCAGCAGGTCGCTGCGACGTCCTGGATAACGCTCGCCCTGCAGGCTGGCCGCTGAGATCCGGTCGGTTCGGAACGTGCGATACGCGCTGCGCAACTCGCACCACGCGACAATGATCCGCACCTCGTTGAGAAACCCCAGCGCCAACGGCCAGATCAAGCGCTGGCTCGGCACCTGTTGTGCGTCGGCGTAATCGATGTGCAGCTTGGCCTGATCGCGGATCGCCTGACGAAACACATTCAACGGCACCGCGTTCTGAGGGAACCCGTAACCGGGCGGCCCGGGCATGACCGTCGGATTGCGCATCGCCTCCTGGGCCTGGGGATCCAGCACCGCAGCGATTTTCGCCAAAGCGTCGGCTGCGGCTTTGCTCAGGACCTCGTCGCCACGCTGATCGACATAGCGCAGGCCCAGGACGATGGCTTCGGTCTCGTCGGCGTTGAGCATCAGCGGCGGCAGAAACAGGCCGCTGCGCAAGACATAACCAATGCCCGCCTCGCCGTGGATCGGCGCGCCGAGCGCCGTCAATTCGGCGATGTCGCGATAGAGGGTGCGCTCGGAGATTTCCAGCTCGGACGCCAGCGTCGCCGCAGTGACCGGGCGTTTCTTGCCGCGAAGCACTTGCAGCAAAGTCAGTAGACGAGTGGTGCGCGACACAGTGTGAGGCTCCGGGCAGAAATTTGCCGGAGCTTAGCAGAGCCTGGTGTCAGAAATTGTCAGGAGCTTTCACCAAGCTCAGAGCCGATCACGCGTCGACTTTGTGCCTTGCCGCGTACAGACACAGCATCTCCATGGCCAGCGTCGCCGCCGCCAGCGACGTCACGTCTGCGTGGTCGTAGGCCGGGGCCACTTCCACCACGTCCATGCCCACCAGATTGATCCCGCGCAGACCGCCGAGGATTTCCAGCGCCTGCACCGTGCTCAACCCGCCGCAGACCGGCGTCCCGGTGCCCGGTGCGAAGGCCGGATCCAGGCAGTCGATGTCGAATGTCAGGTACACCGGGTTGTCCCCGACCCGCGCACGAATCGCCTCGACAATCGCCTCGCAGCCACGGCGATGCACCTGCCGCGCGTCCAGCACCTGGAAGCCCTGATGATCATCA
Source organism: Pseudomonas sp. GW822-FHT03F04 (assembly GCF_058801405.1). Taxonomy (NCBI): domain Bacteria; kingdom Pseudomonadati; phylum Pseudomonadota; class Gammaproteobacteria; order Pseudomonadales; family Pseudomonadaceae; genus Pseudomonas; species Pseudomonas sp. GW822-FHT03F04. The sequence continues at coordinate 164,380 of NZ_JBXANF010000002.1, read as the reverse complement.
TTGGTGGTGCGCAAACCGATCTGCACCGAGCGCGCCGGATCCACCAGCCCTTCTCGCGCCGCGTGCCAGAACATGGTGCCGTGATCGACGCGTTTGCCACCCTCGTCCGGCCAGGTATCGCTGTGGGCGTCGAAGTGGATCAGCGACAACGTGCCGTGCTTGCGCGCATGAGCCTTGAGCAGCGGGTAGCTGATGAAGTGATCGCCGCCGAAAGTCAGCATGGCGCTGCCGGAACTGAGGATGTGCTCGGCGTGGGCCTCGATGCTTTCGGGAATGGTGTGCGGCGAGCCGTAATCGAAGTCGCAATCGCCGTAATCGATGACCGCCAGATGATCGAACGGGTCGAACGCCCAGGGCCAGTGCCGTTCCCAGGCAATCCCGGTGGACACCGCACGAATTCCGCGAGGCCCGAAACGTGCGCCCGGACGGTTGCTGGTGGCGGTATCGAACGGCACGCCGCTGACGGCCACGTCCACGCCGCGCAAATCTCGGCTGTAGCGCCGGCGCATGAAACTGGTGATCCCGGCGTAGGTGCTTTCGGCAGCGGTGCCGTAGAGGCTGTCACGGGTCAGGGCCTGATCGTTCTGCATTGGCACGTCCATCGGTGTGCTCCTTTGGTTTTTATCCAGCGTTATTGATGGCTACGGAAAGTGGTCCACAAGCGCGTGCGCTGACGCATGTCCTTGAGGCTCATGCTGCGGTCGGCGTACAGCCGCTCGCGCACTTCAGGTTTGGGGTAGATGTCCGGATCATTGCGCACCGCTTCGTCCACCAGCGGCGTGGCGGCCTGGTTAGCGGTGGCGAAAAACAGCGTATTGGTCAGCGCCGCCACGGATTCGGGGCGCAACATGAACTCGATGAAGGCCCGAGCGGCCTCCGGGTGCGGCGCGTCTTTGGGGATGGCCAGGTTGTCCTGCCACACCAGCGTGCCTTCTTTCGGAATCCGGTAAGCGACTTCAAACGGCTTGTTGGCCTTGCGCGCCTGATCGGCGGCCATGCTTGCGTCACCGTTGTAGGTCAGCGCCAGGCACACGCTGCCGTTGGCCAGATCACTGATCTGCCGGCCGGTGGCGACGTAGAGCACCGAGGGCTGCAACTTCTGCAACAAGGCTTCGGCGGCGGCCAGATCGTTCTTGTCGGTGCTGTAGGGATCCTTGCCGAGGTAGTGCAGCGCGAGGCCGATCACTTCCTGCGGCGAATCGAGAATGGCGATCCCGCAATCCTTGAGCTTGCTGGCGTATTCGGGCTTGAACAGCAGATCGAGACTGTTGAGCGGCACATCCGGCAGCCGTTGCTTAAGCACTTCGACGTTCATGCCCAGACCGAGCGTGCCCCAGGTGTAAGGCACGCCGTAGCGATTGCCCGGGTCGACGGCCGCGAGTTTTTCCAGCAGGTCCGGATCAAGATTGGCGTAACCCTTGAGCCCGTCGTGAGGGATTTCCTTCAGCGCGCCCGCAGCGAGCCCCCGTGCCAGCACGCTGGACGACGGCACCACCACGTCGTAGCCGCTGCCGCCGGTAAGCAACTTGGTCTCCAGTACTTCGGAGGTATCGAAGGTGTCGTAGCGCACGTGAATGCCGGTTTCCTTTTCGAAGCGCTGCAGGGTTTCAGGCGCCACGTAATCGGCCCAGCTGTAGAGGTTGAGCGTCTTGTCCTCGGCCTGGGCGGCGATGGAGACAGAGAGCAACAGCGCGGGTAAACACAGCTTGAACAAGGGAGCCATGACGAAACACCTGACCGGAGGAAGTGGTCTCAGGATGCGCCGTCAGATACATTCCAGAAATATCAAGTTTGTTAACCTGACTTTATCCAAGGCTAATGTGATGCTCGGTCAACTCCACGATGTCGATTTGCAGCTGCTGCGCCTGTTTCTCGGGGTGGTCGAGTCCAATGGTTTCAGCGCTGCCCAAGGCGAACTGGGGCTGAGCCAGTCAAGCATCAGCCAGCAAATGGCCAAGCTTGAGACCCGTCTCGGCTATCGGGTGTGCAACCGTGGCAAGGGTGGTTTCAGCCTGACGCCCAAGGGCGAACAACTGCTGATTGCCGCGCGCAGCCTGTTTGATTCGATCGAAACCTTCCGTCATCAATCCAACGGCGTCGCCGGGCGTTTGATCGGCGAAGTGCGCCTGGGCCTGTCGGAAGCGGTCGATCAATCGGTGCTGCAACGGGTGGCTGAGGCGATCCGGCGTTTTCGCGAACGGGACGAGTCCGTGCGCATCGAGCTGATCAGCGCCATGCCCGGTGAAATGGAGCGCCTGCTGCTGCAACAGCGGCTGGACCTGGCCATCGGTTATTTCTCCCAGGTGCAGAGCGCCTTTGATTACCGCGAGCTGTTCAGCGAAACCCAGCATTTGTACTGCGCGCCCGGCCATCCGCTGTTCACCGACGATGCACCCGATGACGCAGCGCTGCTGGCCTGCGACCGGGTCGATCACCCCTATCGGTTCCTGCGCAGTGACGAGCCGTTTCAGGGCAAGCTGTGTTCGGCGCGCTCTGAGCAGGTCGAAGGCACCCTCGCCTTCATTCTGTCCGGCAAACACGTCGGTTATCTGCCCAACCATTACGCACGCCAATGGCAGGACAAAGGTCTGTTGCGAGCGGTGCGCGAAGGTGAGTTGAGCTTTGAAGTGGCGTTCCATCTGGCCCGCCATCGAGCGCAGGTGCCCGGCGATGCGCAGAAGGCGTTTGAGCAGGATCTGCTGTCAGCCTTTGGTCGAACCTGACCTTTTGGGCAGTTTTAATGCGTTGCCCTCGCTCCCCGCTTGCGGCATCCTGCGCACCCATTTTTCGACCCGGCCCCGCATTGCGGCACGCAAACCACCATGACCGTCTCTGAAAAAGCCCCGCGCAACAACGATTTAATCTACGGCCTCAACGACCGTCCGCACTTCACCGCCACGGTGTTTGCCGCGCTGCAACACGTGCTGGCCAGCTTCGTCGGCATCATCACCCCGACCCTGATCATGGGCGGCGCCCTCGGTCTGCAAAGCGAAATCCCGTACCTCATCAGCATGGCGCTGTTCGTTTCCGGCCTTGGCACGTTCGTTCAGGCCAAGCGTTTCGGCCCGGTCGGCTCAGGGCTGCTGTGCCTGCAAGGCACCAGTTTTTCCTTTATCAGCGTGATTCTCAGCGCCGGCTTCATGGTCAAGGCCCGGGGCGGCGGCACCGACGAGATCCTGTCGACGATCTTCGGTGTGTGCTTCTTTGCCGCCTTCATCGAAGTGGTACTGAGCCAGTTCATCGGCAAACTGCGCATGCTGATCACCCCGGTGGTGACCGGCACCATCATCACGCTGATGGGCCTGTCGCTGATCAAGGTGGCGATGACCGACATTGCCGGCGGCTTCGGCGCGGCGGATCTGGGCGCGGCCAGCCATGTGTTCCTGGCGGCGCTGGTGCTCGGCACCATCGTGGTGCTGAACCGGGTCGACGTGCCGTTCCTGCGTCTGGGCGCGATCGTCATCGGCCTGACCCTCGGCTACGTGGTGGCGTGGCTGATGGGCACCGTGGATTTCGCCAATCTGCCGGAAGTGCCAGTGGTGAGCGTGCCGGTGCCGTTCAAGTACGGCTTCAACTTCGACTGGGTGGCGTTTGTGCCGGTGGCGGTGATTTTCCTGGTGTCGCCGCTCGAAGCTGCCGGTGACCTGACCGCCAACTCGATGATTTCCCGGCAGCCAGTCAAAGGCCCGCTGTACATCCGCCGAATCAAGTCCGGCCTGCTGGCCGATGGCCTCAACTCGGCCATGGCGGCGGTGTTCAACAGCATGCCGATGGTGACCTTCGCCCAGAACAACGGGGTGATTCAGCTCACCGGAGTGGCCAGCCGTTACGTCGCGTTCTTCATTGCCGGTTTGCTGGTGTTGCTGGGCCTGTTCCCGATGATTGGCGCGGTGCTGCAACTGATGCCGAAACCGGTGCTCGGCGGCGCAGAGCTGGTGATGTTCGGCACCGTGGCGGTGGCCGGGATCAAGATCCTCGCCGAAGCCGGCCTGCATCGTCGCAACATGCTGATCGTGGCCATTTCCCTCGGTATGGGCCTGGGCATTGCCGCCGTGCCGGAAGTGCTGCGTGAGTTGCCGCAGGCGCTGCGCAATATTTTCGAGTCGCCGATCACCGTTGGCGCGCTGTGTGCGATCGTGCTGAATATCTTCCTGCCGGAAGAGTTCATCGAACTGGAAGAAGATGACTTCGACCCGGAAGCCTCTATCCTTCAGGTCATGGAAAACCCGGACGTACCGGCCAAAGCTGAACCCACATCAAAGGCCGCTGTCGCACAGTTGAACCGTTGATCCTGTCCGCTCGATGAAAAAAGGGCTGATACCGGCAACGGTTCAGCCCTTTTTCAATGAGAGAGCATCAATGCGCCGCATCCAAGCCGTCATCCTGTCCCTGCTTCTGCTCTCCCTCAGCGCCTGTGCGCTGTTTCCCAACCGCGACCCAGTGAACATCAACGTGGTCGGCGTCGAACCGCTGCCGAGCCAGGATCTGGAAGTGCGCTTCGCCATCAAGCTGCGGGTGCAGAACCCCAACGAAACCGCCATCGACTACAACGGCATTGCGCTGGACCTTGACGTGAACGGTCATTCGTTCGCTTCCGGTGTCAGCGATCAAAGCGGTTCCATTCCACGGTTCTCCGAAGCCATCGTCAGCGTCCCGGTGAGCATTTCGGCGTTCTCGGTGCTGCGCCAGACTTTGGGTCTGAGCCAGACCCAAACCCTCGACAATCTGCCTTACGTATTGCGCGGCAAACTGGCGGGCGGTGTGTTTGGCACCATGCGCTTCGTCGATTCCGGCAAGCTCAGTCTGCCCAAGGCCAGTGCCGCAACCTGGTAAAGATGCGGTAGCCTGCACGGCTCACTGACAGAAACAGGGAAGCCGCAGGTTTATGGAAGACACCCCCACGCTGCACACCGAACGGCTGATCTTGCGTCCGCTTGAACTGGCGGACGCCGAGGCCATCCAGCAGCAATTTCCCCACTGGGAAGTGGTGCGTTATCTGAACGCCTTCGTGCCCTGGCCGTATCCGGACGACGGCGCCCTCACCTACCTGCGTGACATTGCGCTGCCGGCGATTGCGGCGGGCAAAGAGTGGCACTGGACGATCCGCCTCAAATCGGCACCGGAGCAATTGATCGGCAACATCAGCCTGATGGTCGGGCCGGACGACAACCGTGGGTTCTGGCTCGCCCCGGCCTGGCAGGGCCAGGGCTTGATGACCGAAGCCAGCGAAGCCGTGACCCGCTACTGGTTCGAAACCCTCGATCAACCGGTGCTGCGCGCGCCGAAAGCCGCACCGAACCTTGGCTCGCGAAAGCTCTCGGAGCGCACCGGCATGCGCTTGGTCCGCTCCGATGAGGACAACTTCGTCGGCGGACGTTTCCCACGGGAAATCTGGGAAATCACCCGTGAAGAATGGCGGCGCCGACAGTCCGTCAAACCATGAAGCGCACGCCCGGTTTCGCCCGCTCGTCGACGCTCAACTCGAACACATCGGGCCGTGCATAGTGGCCGACCACGTCGTAGTCATAACGGGCCCGCACCAGCTCTTCGGTGTCGATCTCGGCGGTGAGCAATCCGGCTTCGCCGCGCAGAGGCCCGGCGAGCACATCACCCATCGGCCCGACGATCACGCTGCCGCCGGCAATCAGCGGCCGGTCCGCCGGCCAGTTGGCGATCTGAACGCCCAGTTCGTTTGGTGAAGCCTGGACCTGACAGGCGCTGACCACAAAGCAGCGCCCTTCATGGGCGATATGGCGCATGCTGACCTGCCACATCTCGCGTTCATCCACGGTCGGCGCACACCAGACCTCAATGCCCTTGGCGTACATCGCCGTGCGCAGCAGCGGCATCATGTTTTCCCAGCAGATCACTGCGCCGAGTTTACCGACCTGGGTGTCGAGCACCGGCAGCGTCGAACCGTCGCCCTTGCCCCAGATCAACCGCTCGGTGCCGGTGGGCATCAGTTTGCGGTGCTTGGCCACCAGACCGGCCTGTGGGTCGAAGTACAGCGCGGTGCAGTGCAAAGTGCTGCCGGCCCGCTCGATCACGCCGATCACCAGGTTGGCGCCAGTGCGCGCCGACAACCCGGCCAGCGCTTCGGTTTCCGCCCCCGGCACGTCGATGGCGTTGGCGAAGTAACGGGCGTACGCCTCGCGGCCTTCCGGCAAGCGATAACCCAACTGCGTGCCGAAGCCCTCGCCTTTCGGATAACCGCCGAGCAACGCTTCGGGCATCACCACCAGCGCTGCGCCGGACTCGATGATCGCGGCTTCCCAGCTCAGGATCTGTTCCAGGGTGTCAGCCTTGCCGCCGGGCAAGGCGCCGATCTGGAGGGCGGCAACGATTGATTTGGGCATGGTGGTCACTCCGTGAAGTTCAGGTGTTGCTCATTCTCCGGCGCCACGGGATCATGAATAAAGCCCGACTCACTGCTGAATGATATGAACACAATGAATATCGCCACTGTCGATCTCAACCTGCTGAAAGTCTTCGAAGCGCTGCATGAAGAGTCCAGCGCCAGCCGCGCAGCGTTGCGTCTGGGCGTGACGCAATCGGCCGTCAGCGCGGCTTTGCGCCGGTTGCGCGATGTGTATGGCGATCAACTGTTCGTGCGCACTGGTCGAGGGTTGGCGCCGACCCTCAAGGCCAATCAGCTAAAGCCGGTAGTCAGCGATGCCTTGAACAAATGCCGGCAAAGCCTGGCAATGGTCGATCCGGCTGCCCATCATTACGAGGGCCGTTCGGTCACGGTGGGGCTGTCGGACGATTTCGAGATTGCTTACGGCCGACGCCTGATCGAAGAGATCGCCCGCCGAGCGCCGAAGCTGCGTCTGATCTTCCGCCAGACCCACAGCCAGATCGTCGCCCGGGCCTTGATGGAGCGCAGCATCGACCTGGCGATCACCGCCGGCGGGTTTGCCGAACGGTTGCTCAGCCGTCAGGTGTTGGGTGAAGGGGGGTACGCGTGTCTGGTGGACCCGACGAGCCTTGTGCCCGGTCAGCAGCAGATCACTCTGGAGGAATTTGTCGCCCGAGAGCACATTCTGGTGTCGTCGGGTGGTTTTATCGGGATCACCGATGAAGGGCTGGCGGCGCTGGGGCTGACTCGCCGGGTCTGCGCCTCGACCACGCATTTTGCGGCGTTGCCGCATCTGCTCAAGGGCAGCGCCAGTGTGGCGACCATCCCGACCCATGCGGCACAGGCGATTGCGTCACTGAGCGGGCTGGCACTGCTGCCCTGCCCGCTGGCGCTGCCACGCTATCCGATCGAACTGGGCTGGCGCACCAGTACCCAGATCGATCCGGTGGTGCTGAAGGTTCGCGAAGCGATTGTCGCCAGTTTCAAGACCGAATGATTACTTGTTGGCCGCCATCAGCCGGTTGACTTCACTGCGCACCATGTTGGCGAACTCCGGCGGCGACATGCCGTCCAGCTCGGCGCGCACGAACTCGGCCCATTTGCCCTTGCGCTTGGAGCGCTCGCCGAACAATCGCGCGGCTTCGCCCTTGGCTTTGCCCAGATTGTTCTGCCAGAGTTCGAACAGTCGGGATTTCTCGTCTTCCAGCGCAGCGCGCTCTGCGAGGGATTTGTCGGCCAGATTGAAACTCATGGGGAATTACCTGCTGCATGAAATGGCGACATCTTACACGCTGGACGGAAATCTCCGGCGCTGGTTTTTCCTTCAGGTGCAAAATCACTGCAACTTTTTCAATCGCCAAATACTCCATTGTTCACTGTCCATTCACCTGCAAGGAGTCACCCAATGGCCCGCAAAAGCGCCGTTCAAGCCGCTGAAGACCAAATCAAGGATCAAGCGTTCAGCGAACTCCAGGCTCTGATCGAAGAGTCGGACAAACTGCTCAAAAGCAGTGCCTCACTGGTCGGCGAAGAAGCGGAGACCCTGCGCGGACAAATCGCCCTGAAATTGCAGCAGGCGCTGGATTCAGTATCCAGCGTACGTGATCGCACCAAACCGGCGGTGGACGCCACCGAAAACTACATTGGTGGCCACCCGTGGCAGACCGTGGCGATTTCCGCCGGTTTCGGTCTGGTGGTCGGTCTGTTGCTCGGCCGCCGCTGAGCGCAGCGAAAAAAAAGGCGAGCCCTGCGGCTCGCCTTTTTCATGTCCGGTAAAACGTCACTCGCCTGCCAGCTCACGCAACTGCGCCAGGGTCTGCCCATCCAGCACGATGCCCTCGGCCAGTGATCTGGCCCGCTGCAAATGCCGCCGATCACCCGGCAAACGCTTGAGCCCTACCCCATGCATCTGCCTGACCAGTTCCTGGCTGCGTTCGGCGAAGCTCTGCCCGGCGGTCTTGCTCGGGTCGATCACGATCAGCAGCTGGCCGGTCCATGGGGTCTTGGCCCCGGGATGGTTCTTCCAGTCGAATTCAAACGAGAAATTGCCACCGGTCAGCGCGGCGGCGAGCAGCTCGACCATCATCGACAGCGCCGAACCCTTGTGTCCGCCAAACGGCAGCAACGCGCCGCCTTCAAGAATCGCCTTCGGATCACAGGTCGGCTGACCGAGGCTGTCGACGCCCATGCCTGCCGGCAACTTCTCGCCTTTGCGTGCGGCAATCTGCACGTCGCCATGGGCGATGGCGCTGGTGGCCAGGTCAAATACGATCGGCGCACCGTCGGCCCTCGGAGCGGCAAATGCGATCGGGTTGGTGCCGAACAACGGCCGATCGGCGCCGTGCGGCACCACGCAGGTCATGCTGTTGACCACGCTCAACGCCACCAGGCCTTCGTCGGCGAAAGGCTCGACGTCCGGCCATAGTGCGGCGAAGTGATGGGAATTGCGGATCGCCAATATCGCGATCCCGGCGCGGCGGGCCTTCTCCACCAACAGTGAACGCGCCGCCGCCAGCGCAGGTTGGGCAAAACCGTTGCCGGCATCGACACTGACAAACCCTGAGGCCACGTCCTCGACTTTCGGCACGGCCTTGCCGTTGACCCAGCCGCTGTTGAGAGTCGAGACATAACCGGGAATCCGGAATACGCCATGGCTGTGAGCACCGTCCCGCTCGGCATTGGCGCAATTGGCGGCCAGTGTTCTGGCGACTTCGGTCGAGGTGCCGTGACGGGTGAAAATCGTTTCCAGCAAGTGAGTCAGCTCGTCCAGGGACACCGTGGACGAGACCGCATGATCGTGTGGCGCAGACATCTGAAGCTCCAGAGTAATTATTGGAGGGAACAACAGCGAACGAACAACCCGCGAAGGGATTAATCATGGCTGGCCGGTTGCCTGTCAACCCCGCAATAGTTATCTACCACCTGTGCCGCCGGCACCCGCCCTAACCTCGAGCCTCGACCTACCCGTGCGTATCAACGCGCCTCCGAGAGACTCGACAATGCTCACCCCCATCAAACCGTTGTTGTTCCCCGAAGTTTTCGACTCCCCCGGACTCTGGTCCGAGCTGGGCAAAACCCATGGCCTGTCCGAGCATGATTTCCGATGGCTTGCCCATGCGAAACTGTCTTCCGACAGCCTGCGCAGCCAGCAAACCCCTCCCATGCGCGCCGAGCGCATCCTGCTCAACGTCGGCAGTGAGACGCCCCTGCCGCTGCCGGGCGCCTTTATCCTCAGCGAGACGCCTGACGATAAAAGCCAGATCCTTTACACCGTGTATGACGGCATCAAGAAGTACCATGACCGAGCCACCCTGAAGCAGCAGCTTGAGCGGCGGCTGAACAACCCTGACGACCAGGACAATCTGCTGGCGTTTCTGTCGTTGCCACTGCGCAAACGGTTGCTCGATGCTGAAAAAATCTCACTGACAACCAGCCACATCGAAGGGGATGTTTTCGAAGAACACATCGCGACCCTCAAACAGAGCCACCTGTTGAATGCGCAGGCCATGCGTGCAGAGCTGGAGAAACTGCCGGCACTCACACACTTTCTGGACAGCATTCTCGACGAGTTGCTCAAGCCCCATTTCGGCACCCTGCAGCAAAGCCGTACACGCGTCAGTTTCTATACGGTGGATGACCACGTCACCGCCGCTGTCGCGGCACCGGCAAAGCATTGGCTTGACTCCATGAGCCTGAGCGACGCGGTCTTGCTGCATTACCGGCATCAGCAATGGCCGACCGCCGCGCTGCGTGACTTCGCCAATCCCGATAGAACAGCTTCCGAAGGCGATCAGGCGCAATGGGAAGACGCCGTCAAAATGGTGTCTGGCAAGCTGCCGGCGCTGCTGTTTCGGCAGCTTGAACAATATTGGAATGCGCCCTCCGCCGACGGTTCTTCGCGCCGTACGTTCTTCGCCGACGTGCTGGAGGATCAGGCGCGTACGGAATGGATGGTCAAGCGCGAAAGCGGCGTTCTTGATGCGCAGCAGTTCAACACATTGCATCAGTTGATACGGCCTGGAACGGACGGCTCCATTCGCCCGCTGACGGAAACCGTGCGCCTCTGGGAGCGCGAAGCCAACTACGTCGAGCTGGCGGGTTCGCTGATGATCAGCGGCACCCAAGCGTTCCTCTACACGCCCGCACAGGGCCTGCAAGTGCTGACCGATTACAACGATCTGAAACAGACGTTGCAGAGCAAGTTCATGGCCAAGGGGCACGAAGACGAGCTCTACGGTCTGCTCAGCCTGGACGAACGCAATCGTTTTCTGAGCTTCGATCATCCGCAGGTGTCGGGTGACCGGATCAGCGGCGAGCTGTTCAGGGTCCTCTTTGAATTGATCATCACCAAACAGCGGCAAAACATCGAGTATGCCTTGCAGGTGTTTCGCCACAGCGATGGCGCGGTGAATCTGCACGCGCTGTTCGACAAGAGCCTGGACATTCGCTCGATGATTTCCGAGCGGTTGCGCGAGCTGGACAGTGCCGGACGCTGGAGCACGCACCCGGTGCTGTCGGGTGATCAACAGCCATCTTTGGTATTGGCGGACAAGGCGCTTGCGGCCATCAAGACGTTCAGCAGCATTGAGGGGCCGCTCGCAGAAAAACTCAAGACCCAACCCATGGCCACTCAGGACGCTCAGCGGCCGTTTCTCGAAAGCCTGAAATCAAGCCTTGCCCATGCCTGGTTTGTCGGGGTGACCGGCGAAGCCCGGCTGCGGGCGCTGGACGGCAGCCTGCCGGCCTCGGTGCAGGCGATCGTCAACGCCGTGATCAATCCTGACCTGCCCACGCGCGCGTTAAGGCAGGCACTCGAGGGCTTCCGCCCGGACGCCTATGCGCTCACCCTTGAATCCGTCGGTTCGCAGAATCTGCTGCCGCTCGCCCATTGTCTGCTGATGACCGAGCGCGGCGGGCTCGACGTCCAGCACTCCGGGCGCGCGGTCTTGTGGACTCCCGCGCTCGGGCTGGAGGTATTCGACAGCGTCGCCGTTGCCCGGCGCATGCTCGACCAGCGCTTGTTGCATAACGTGCGGCGCTTGTCGTTGCTGGAAAACATCCTGCCTGCGCAATACCAGCCTCATCGGCGCTACACCCTGGGAGCGTTTCAATTCATCGAACACAACGTGCTGCACAACCGCATGCAATCGACCATCGAGCATTTCCTCGGGCGCTGCGAACAGGTGCGCACGCGCGTCAAGGATCCTGCAAGGCGCAACAACGCCCTGACGAAGCTGCGGGAGTCGACGGTTCACACCAACCTCAAACTGGCAACCGCCCATGCCCAAGCGATCGCCAGGCAACAGACCTATCCTGCCTGGCTGGGTATGGCGCCGGTCGCGGAACAGAAACTGCACGTCGAACTGATGGAGCAGTGGCGCCAGAGTGTCGTCGACGACAAGGATTACCTGACAGGTATTCCGACACTGGTCAGCCATGTCGAGCAGACCTTGAAATCACTGCTCGACAGTCGTTTCCCCACGAGCCAGCTCAATCCGTATCACATCCAGATAACGCCCAATCTGACACTGGCCGGCCCTCCCCGAAACCTGATCGAGTTTGCCCTCAATCACATCAATATCGCCCAAGGCACCGGTTTCAAGGTCACCTCGAAAACCACCAAGGCCTTGCCGGACGGTCTGGACCAAAGCGCTGTCAGACAATTGCTGCTGTCGCTGGCAATACCGACCACCTACAGCGACAAGATCAGCGATGCACTGTCGACCACAACGGTTGCCGGCCTTGCCCGTCAACAGATGTTCTTCCGTCAGGTGCCCTGGCAATTGCTGCAACATGCCCACGCACTGAAGCTGCAACAACATTTGTCCGAGGCCGCTTTCAGTTACATCCGCCAGGCCCTCGACATGCCCGATGCCATCGCACGCGCCGCCGTCGCCGGTACACATGCCATAGTGAGTCCGCTGTCACTGGTCAAGACGGCCAAGGCCAGCGCAGTCGAAGCGTGCGGACTGTACGTCTTGGCACCGGGCACCGGGCACAAGGGACCGCTGGTGCTCTATGCGCCTTATGCCGAGCAGGCGTTCCACGAGTTCACCGACGAAAAGTGCCTGATCGCTGCCTTCAATATTCCGGGATTCCTGCAAAACCTGCTGCTCCGTCGTTTGCCACCTACGCAGCAAGCGACGTTCCGCAACCTGTTCGCCACCACACTCGGGCAGATCAGCGAAATCTCCCTCGACTACAGCCCGATTGGCGGCAACCTGCTGGAGTGCCTGTTTCGCGACAACCTCGATTTGTTGAAACAGATGCTCGGCTCGCAGAAAGACAGCGATGGGCAATCCGACTGGGAAAATGCCAAAGTCCTGTTCAGTGATGAGATCAAACAGGTCACGGACATGCTGCAAGGCAAACTCGCCTGTGGGCGTTTTCTCTGGCAAGCCTACGACAACCTCAAGGACTCGGCCGAGGCCCTGCAGAATCATCATTGGAAAAAGGCGCTGAAGTCGTTTATCGAGGGTGCGGAGCAAATGGTGCTTGTTGGTCTTCTGCCGGAAATGTCGGCCGAAAGCGCGCTTGCCAGCGACGCCGGCGAACAGGCGGCCCAAACAGGTGTTGAAAAGATTGTTGCCCCCAGCCTGGCCGAGATCGAAACGACGTCACCACAGCGCACGATCCTGCAGCCGTTCGAAGCAACGGACATCGCGCTCAAGGACCTCACCTACAGTGCGACTCAAGGCGTCTATCAAAAGGCATCGAACAACCGTAGCTATGCGGCGGTTGATGGCAAGGTGTACCGGGTCGTCAAAAACGGTTCGGCCTGGCAACTGGCAAAAGATGAAGAGCGCGGCCCGATGCTGTTCAAAAGCGGCTCACGGATGGTGCAGGTCACGCACGGCCAGACCGTTCATTACGGTAAAGCCTTCTCCAAAATGGTTGAGCGCAGCAAATACACGCACATGCGCCGCACGATGCTCAACATCGAAGCGCAGGGTATGGAAGAAATCAGTCGACGCAACCCTGAAAAGGCACGGACGCTGGGGCGTGCGGTGGCGCTTGCCCGGGACTATGCATTCAACTGCCTGCATAACCTGGCGATTCTGGACATCAACACTGTTCCCGGTGGACGGGTCAACCGGTTTCTCATGGAGTTCTTTGATGTTCCGCGAGTGACACCCCATATTCTGAAGAAGATCTCAACGGCGATCGTACCGCTGTGCAACGCACTGGTGGACCCGAATGATGATTTGCTCAACACCAACCGTTTCATCGTCGGCTCGACCAAATGGTTCCACGATGTGATCGCTTTTGTGCTCGACGGCGATCAACAGAGAAAAGTGCATTTCACCCAGCACTTTTTCGACCAGGGCCTGGAGGAATATGCCCCCGTCGTTGCGCAGGGTTTTGATATTGATGGCCACGCACAGGCCGAGACCTTGCTTCACGAACTGGCCCATCAAATCTGCAACGCCTGGGACATTGCAACGTTACGGGGACGAGAACCCTTCAGCGACGTCATATCACCCGTCTCCCCCACAGGCTCGAGGCTCCTGCAAGACCTGCAGGACGAACGAAGAATGGGGCTGTCGCTGGCCACCCCACGGGCGCAATTGTTTGCGGAGTGGGACCCGGCACGGGCGACCTGGATCGACTTCGACAGAATCTCGGAAAAAGGCACGACCAGTGCGGAAATCCTCAGGCTGACCAACAGCGCCACCATGAACGAAGCGCGCAATGCCTTCCTCGATCAACAATCATCGGATGCGCGAGTCGATGTCATCTTGCACAATGCCGACTCGATCGCCCTGCTGATCTGCGAAGTCGGCAGGCAGCTGGATCCTGCTCCGGCACCGTGATCTTTAAAAAATGCGCAGGCTCCACACCTGCGCATTCCGCGTCCCGACTACCGTGGCGAGCTCAGTCCTGCCGGACACGCAATACATCACGCCGGTACTTGGAAGACTGGCTGTAGCGACGAAAGCGGCCAAGGTGCATTTGATCATTTTTTCACTCGATTTATGGATAGTGCTCATCGAGCGTCCTGGTTTAAGGGCGTGTGAGTGAAAAATAAGCTCCACTTTGATGGGCAATTGCCATGACGGATGTTCTCGGCACCTTGCCCGCAAGGTTAGAATGCTGGAAATCAGGACGAGTCAATGACCCAGAACACCCTCTCCGAAGCCGAATACGATGCGATCACCGATGCCGCTGCGCACTGGTGCATGCGCCTGCACGCCGTCGACTGCACCGCCGAGGAACGGCTGGCGTTCGAGCAATGGCGCGATGCGCATCCGCTGCACGCGTTCGAATACGAGGCCATGCTGGAAATCTGGGATGTTGCCGAACACCTGCCGCGCCCGGAGCCTGCGGTGGTCGTACCGATCCGCCCACCGGCCCGGACCTGGCGGCAGTATGCGGTAGCCGCGTCCGTTTGCGCGCTGGCGTTGCCACTGGCAGCCTGGACGGGATGGAACCTTGGCCTGCTGCCCAACAGTTATCAGCATTTCGCGGCCACCGACAATGTCCGCCACGTCACCTTGGGCGATGGCAGTCAGGTCGAGCTGAACCTCAATACCGATCTGACCTTCAGCAACTACAAGGACGAGCGCCGTGTCACCCTGAAAAAGGGTGAAGCCTTTTTCGAAGTCAGCCATGACCTGAGCCATCCGTTTATCGTCAGGGCCGGCGAAGGCAAGATTCGCGTCACCGGCACCCGCTTCAATGTCTGGATGTATGAAGACCAGGTGAAAGTGAACCTGGTTGAAGGTTCGGTGCTGGTCACCAGCAACACTCAGTTATCCGGCGATGGCCTGCGCCTCGGCCCTTCGATGCAGGCTCGCTACAAACACGGCGATTACATGCCACAAATCAGCCAGACCTACGCCAACGATACTTCGCTGGCCTGGCGCAGCGGCAAGTTGATTCTCGACAACCTGGCGCTGAACGAAGCCCTGCCGCTGATCAACCGTTACCTGGACAAACCGCTGATGCTGGCCGACAGCGCCACGGGGTCGATCCGGGTCGGTGGTATCTACAACATCAAGGAGCTCAACAGCTTCGCCGGCTCGATGCCCAAAGTCCTGCCGGTGTTCATCACCCGCAACAGGGACGGCAATCCAGTGATCAACCCGATGCCGCAACAACCCCCAAAAAGCTGAAGGCCGCCCCTTTTCGGGGGCGGCCTTCAATGGTTATTGCAACATCCTGACGACTGATTACTGCGCCGCCACTTTCCCGGTTTTATCCAGTTCTTCACGCACGCTTTGCACCTGATACTGCGGGTCAGCCTTGATCTGCTGTTCGGTGAAAGGCAGTACACTCCACTGTTTCTTCGAGAACGCTTCTGTCTGATCCCGCGAGTATTTCGACGCAGGATCGCTGGACAGTGAGAACGCGAGCAGGCCCTGAGCGTGCGGCCCCTTGTCGTCGAACGTCACCACTTGCAGGTAACTGGTGCCGCTGACGACCTCAAGTTTGCCGTCTTCGCGCGGCACGCTCTGGATCGCGTTGTAGATACCCAGCGTACCCGGCCCGCCATGGATCGGCGTCTGCTGACCACCACTGCTGACCACCTGGACATCGCCCCAGCGGGTTTGTGCGGTCAGGCCCATTTTGCTGGCCGATTCGGCGGACGCCAGCATCGCTTCGCGCAACGCCTTGGCCACTTCGGGCTTTTCAGTCGCCAGTCCGCGCGGCGTGTGCTGCGCGTCCTTCGGATCGAACGCCACGCGCCAGACATCCGGCGATTCCTGCAAGGCTTGCATGATGGTCTGGAAATGCACCAGGCCCATTCCCGAATCCAGGTTCGCGCGACCGTCCCATGCTTTGAGATCGCTGCACACCGATTTCAACGCGGCATCGGCACCCGTTTGTGATGCGCAGAACTTCAGCAGATCAGGCAGCACCTGGTCGGCCAGAAACACCTGATCATCCATCACCATGTGTTGCAGGTCCTGCACCGACACCGAACCTTTTTTGCTCAGGGTCGCCAGACGATCCAGTGCAAAACGCGAGCGCAGCCCCAGTGGCTGGCCCTCCTGGCTGATCAGCGGCGAGAAACCGGTCAGCGGTTGCGCCGGGTTGGCCAGCCACGCCGAATCGTTGGAGTGCTGGACGAAATCCTTGCGCAACAATTGCGGCAATTGACTGGACGCGTAGATGCCTTTTTGCACGGCTTGCGGATCGATGTCCCAGGCGCAGGCGCTGTTGGCGCCGTCAAGCACGATCATTTTCAGGCCGATACGCGGATCGCTGCACTGGGCCAGTTTGTCGGCACTGACGTTCGGCACCACCGACAGGTTCATGTACAGCGTCTGACCCTTGTCATCCACGGCCAGGGTGTTGACCCACGGGATACCCTGAATCTTGTGCACCGAATCCTGCAGATCCTTGAGGTTGCCGGCGCGGTTCATCGCGTACCACTGCGTCAACACCCGGTCGTTGTCGAGGTTGGCATCGCGCAGGCTGTAGGCGTACTGATGGTCCCAGTCGAGCTTGCCCGGCCACTGCACGATCGGGCCGAATTGCGAGCTGTAGATATCACGCGATACCGGCGTCACCTGCCCGTCCGCCTGCTTGACCTGCACCGTCACCGTTTGCTTGGTCAACGGCAACGATTGGCCATCGAGCACATAGCGGGTTGGATCGTTCGGATCGAGTTGCAGGCGATACAAAGTGAAGTGCTTGGACGAGTCGACCGTGTGGGTCCAGGCCAGGTGCTGGTTGAAACCGATGTTGATCATCGGCAGCCCCGGCAGCGCCGCGCCCATCACATCCAGTTTTCCGGGAATGGTCAGGTGCATCTGATAGAAACGCATGCCGCCGACCCACGGAAAATGCGGGTTCGCCAGCAGCATTCCACGGCCGTTGAAGGAACGCTCGCTGCCCACCGCCACCGCGTTGCTGCCACGGTCCAGGGCGAAGCGTTGCAGGCGTGCGGCGGCGAGGTCATAAGCGCGGGCGTGGTTTACGTTTTGCGCAGTGGCTTGCGGCGGTGTGGCACCGGCCAGTGCTTCGGCGAACTGACCGACGCCGCCCTCGACGAGCAACCGACGCGTCAGCTTCACCAGGTCTTCGGCTGCGATATCGCGCACCCATTCGCCTTGGCACTGTTGCGGCAGCCCTTGCTGGCGGCGCTCGGCCAGATACCGGTTGTAGCCGGCGGCATAACCTTGCACCAGATCTCGGACTTCGACCGGCTGCGCCTGCCAGAAGGCATTCACCGCTTGCGGAGTATTGAGCCACTGGAAGAACACATCGCTGACACGGTTTTCGCGCTCTTCGACGGTGAACTGATCCGGCCCGAAGTAGCGCGAGCGTTCACCGTTGACGGTCACGATTTCGTTGGCCAGCAGGCACAGATTGTCCTGCGCATAGGCATAACCGATGCCGAATCCGAGGCCACGTTCGTTTTCCGCGCGGATATGCGGCACACCAAAACTCGTACGACGGATGTCGGCCCCGGCCTGGGTGGAAGGACTGAACGCATGCGCCGACAGACTCAGCCCGAGAAACATGCCGGCTAGGGTCAGTCCGGTTAACTGCCTGGAAATAATCACGCTCGCTCCTGATCGAAATACCCAAGAGCGCAGCCGCGCACCCTGTTCGAATACGTGCGCAGCGGCTACGCCCTGAAATCACCCACGCGTCCACGCGCAATGAGCCTTTCCAGAAAACGAAGCCGGGGGAAAAAATTTAGTCAGTCACAAGCCCGTTTCGAGCCCGGATCACGGAGAAAGGACGAATCAACGACAAATTTTCTACATTTTTCGCTTCATGATTTGTCGGGCTGAAACGTCTTGTTTAGAGAGAGCACCAGACACCTTTCCTGATCAGGCTCTGAAAAGGAGTAATCGCATGTACAACCCGCAACTACCATCGGACGGTAGCCAGGCACCACAAGGAGCTTCCATGGGTTCGCACGCCAGCGTATTCGGACAACGAGCCGAGCGCCACGGCAATGAACGTATTCGACTGCTGCTCAAGAGCTTCGGCCTGCGCACCAGCCTGATTCGCCTGAAAGTCATCGATGCCTTGCTGGTCGCCGCTCAGAGCGAGCGCAGTCTGGGTGTGCGCGGTGTCCACAGCCAATTGCTGGAACTGGGCATTCCGCTGTCTTTTCTCAGCGTGCGCGAAGTGTTGAAGCGCCTGTGCGCCGAAGGTGTGATCACCTTCAACGCCGACAAGAGCTACAGCCTGCATCCACAGGCTGCCGCCGTCCTCAATAGCGATTGAGCCCCTTCTGGAGCGCCGTCAGGGTTTGACCTTGCGGCGCATCACCCCGTTGATCACCACCACGACCACCGCCACGCCAATGGCGATGTACTGGAACACTTTTTCGCTGATCATCCCGGCGTTCTGCATCCAGGACAGGCCGAACATGATCGCCAGTACGGTGAGGGCGATCAGAATCGAGTATTTCAAACGTTGCGACTGAGTCATTGCGAATTCCTGAAACTTTGAAATGTATCGGGTTTGTATCGGCTTTCATGCCATGGGCATACCGTGTCACGGGGATGCGCCGCTGCAAACGGGGTCTCATGTTACAGCCGATGAAGAGCTTTGGCTCCATGCGGCGTTAACCATGAGGACTTTTGAAATGCTGCGTCGAATCACCTGGCTGATTCCTGTATTGGCGCTGCTCACGCTGAGCGGCTGTATCATTTTCCCCCACGGCGGCTGGCATGGCGACCATCGCTATTATGGCGCGCCCGGACCAGGCTACTACCAACATCGTTAAGGCTGACATTTGAACGACACTGATATCCGCTTCTTCAAATGCAACAATTGATTGAACGCCCGTAAAAAATGCCCACGAGGATGTGGGCATTTTCCGTATATATCCCTCCTCAAAATGTCGGACGTTTCGCCCACAGCAGTCAGTAATCCGCCTTCGGCAATACCCTGCAAACCTGCGACATACCACGTCGCAGCAACAACGTAGGAATACGCCACCTCCCGCCCCTACCCTTTGCGCTCTCCCCTTTGAAGGCCATGGAAGCGCATGCAAAGAACACTCATCGATATCCCGCCGCTAAAAACCCTTGGTTTCTGTCTGGCCATCACGCTGTTCGAGTGGCTGACCTACATGGCCAGCGACATGATCATGCCGGCCATGCTCACCGTCACCGAAGACCTCGGCGCCGATCCACGCCATATCCCCACTGCGTTCAATCTGTACCTGATCGGAGGCGTCTGCCTGCAATGGCTGATCGGGCCATTGTCCGACCGGTTTGGCCGACGCCCCTTGTTGCTCATCGGTTGTGCGCTCTTTGCGATGACCTGTCTGGCTGCAATCGTCACGCCCGGCATTGAAGCCTTCAATGCATTACGACTTCTGCAAGGCATGGGACTGGGATTCGTGGTGGCTGTCAGCTATCCCGCGCTCCAGGAAGTGTTCTGTGAGGCGGATGCCGTGCGGCTCATGGCGCTGCTGGGCAACGTTGCGCTGCTGTCGCCGCTGCTTGGCCCGTTGTTGGGCAGCCTGTTGCTGGAATGGCTGAGCTGGCGCGAACTGTTCCTGGCCCTGGGCCTGGTCGCTGCCATCGCGTGGGCCGGGCTCTACGTCTGCATGCCGGAAACCATCGGGGTCGTTCGCCGAGACGGCGGCCAGCAGGCGCCGATTCCGTTGTCCTGGCGACAGACATTTCGTCGATACCTGGCCCTGCTGCGCAACCCGAGATTCCTCGGCGCGAGCCTCGCGCTCGGGTTGATGAGCCTGCCGTTGATAGCGTGGATCGGGCTCTCGCCCCTGCTGTTGATCCAGCGGCTTGGCTTGTCCACGCGTGAATACGCCTTGTGGCAGATACCGATCTTTTCGGCGGTCATCGTCGGCAATCTGATTCTCGACCGTTTGCTGGCCTCGCGCGAATTGGTGCAGTTGATTCGCCTGGCGCTCTGGCCGTTTTGCCTCGGGCTCTTGACCCTGCTGGCGGGTGCTCTGACAGACCTGCCCCTTGGTTTGTTGATTTCAGGCCTCGCGCTGTACGCCGTGGGGCTGGGCATGAGCAATGCCGCACTGTATCGACTGGCGCTGTTTTCCAGCGATGACAGCAAAGGCCTGGTCTCTGCCGCAGTGGGCATGATCTCGATTGCAGTGATGGGCACCGGCGGTTCGCTCATCGCGGTAATCGTCGGCGGTGCCCGCCTCGAGTCCTTCGCCCTTTGGGCTGCACTGGGCGGGCTGCTGAGCCTGCCTCTCTTGTACCGGTTTCTGCGTGAACCTCCGGCAGAAACCGCTTCCTCGACACATCAATAAGGACGCCTGATGTTCCATTTCCCCCACAGCGACGCGCTCTGTGCGTTGTCGCAACCCTATTGCCCGGAATCCGTACCGGCGGGGCTTTTCGATCAGGCCATGGCCGAAATCAGCCGCTTTCACAGTGAGCATACGCCCGGGTATGAACACTGGTTGAACGCCAACGGACTGACCGTGACGGACCTGGACAGCCTCGACGACTGGTCGCGACTGCCACCGATCTTCGCCAGTTTCTTCAAACAGCAACAACTGCTCAGCCCGACCGGTGCAGACGCACTGGAACTGACATCGTCAGGCACCAGCGGCGAGAAAAGCCGCATGCGTTATGACGAACGCAGTCTGGCCGCCGCCCAATACATGGTCGAACGGATCTTCCACCACTATGGCCTGGACAGTCCGCAAACGCCGTGCAACTACTTGCTCCTGAGCTACGAGCCTGAAGCCAGCATTACCCTGGGAACGTCGTTCACCGACCAGTTCCTGTGCCGGTTCGCTCCGGTCAACCGCGTGGCGTATGCCTTGCGTCGGACCGGTGGCGGTCACGAGTTCGATGGCTTTGGCGTCATCTCGGCGTTGCAGTCCTTTGCCGAAGAAGGCCTGCCGGTGCGGATCTTCGGGTTTCCTGCATTTCTCTGGCAGACCCTGCAACGCATGCAGACCACTGGCGTGGCCGATCTGCAACTGGCAGCGGATTCACTGACGCTGTTTGGCGGCGGCTGGAAAACCAACGCCGCGCAGGAAATCCCCCGCCGGAAGCTTTACGAGCGTATCCACCAGCAATTGGGAATCGACATCGCCCGCTGCCGCGACGGTTACGGTGCGGTCGAGCATCCGGTGCCTTACCTAGAATGCGCTCACCATCACTTCCATGTGCCGGTCTATTCGAAGGTATTTGTGCGTAGCCCATCCGATTTCACCGTCCTGCCCTATGGTCGGCCGGGGTTACTGAGTACGGTCTCGCCCTACATTTCTTCGAGCCCCGCCCATGCGGTGGTCATGAGCGACCTCGCCACCCTGCACCCCGGCGCAAGCTGCGGCTGCGGTCTGGACAGCGACTGGTTCGAACTGCATGGCCGCGCCGCCACCACCGCTGGCAGAAGCTGCGCGATGGCGGCGTCCGAACTCTTGGGGAGGCACTGATATGTACCTGATCAATGGACAACTTCACGCGGACATCGGATTCGATACCGCCCTGGATCAGTTGCGTCAGGCCCTGCCCCAACGCCTGAACTCGCCTCTGCACAGCGAGACGGTCATCCATGCGGCGGCCACGCTCGCCCTTCGGTTGGGCGACATCAGCCTGACCCTGCCGCTCGACGCCGAACAACGCGAGTCACTGATCGAGTTCTGCCAGCCTCAAGGTCTGCGGCGCAAACTCGAACGGGAGCTTGGCGTTCAACCCGCTACACTGCGGCGCTTCGACTATCGCCAACCACGTTTCGAACGCTGGAGCCCGCTGGGCCTGGTGGTCCACATCACCCCCGGCAACGCGGCACTTCTGGCGTTCTGCGCAGTGATCGAAAGTCTGCTGGCCGGCAACGTCAACTGGCTGCGCCCCAGCAGCAGCGATCAGGGGCTGACCGCGCAATTGCTCCACGCGCTGACGCAATGCGACCCCAGCGGCCAACTCGCAGGGCATGTCGCTGTCGTTCCGGCGACCACCGCGCAAATCGGCCAGCTGTGCCAATGGGCCAACGGCGTCTCGGCCTGGGGCGGCGAATCGGCACTCCAAGCGATTCGCCAGCAAATCCCCGCCGGATGCCGCTGGATCGATTGGGGACATCGCATCAGCTTCGTTTATCTGACACCGGACGCCGCCTCGCCTCAGGCGCTGGACGCCGTGGTGGACGAAGTCTGCCGACTCGATCAGCAAGCGTGCTCGAGCCCGCAATGGTTGTTGGTGGACAGCGACGATGAGACCGTACTGCGAGGTGTCGGTGAGGGTCTGGCCAATGCATTCGAACGCCGCGCCGGACAATGGCCGGCATTGCTGCCAACGATTCAGGAAGCCTCGCAAATCACCACCGACACCGCCATGGCCAGGCTCGCACACAGTTTCGCCGAAGTGGCTGGCGAGGTCTGGACAGCACCGGGCTGGCGGGTGATCTGGACCCATGACCGACCATTGAAGCCTTCGCCACTGTTTCGCAGCCTGCTGCTCAAGCCACTGCCGCGCACACGGGTGATCGAGACCCTGTTGCCATGGCGAAACGTGCTGCAAAGCTGCGCCCTGATCTGCCCGGAGCAGCAGATTGCAGAGCTTTCACAGCTGCTGATCACCGCCGGCGTCACCCGCGTTGCTCCGACGGAAGCGATTCACGATGGCTACAACGGCGAACCTCACGACGGCGTCTATGCCCTGCAACGCCTGAGCCGGCGAGTCTCGGTCAGTCTGTCGCCGACAAAACTGCCCTCCCACGCCACGCTCAATGGCTCAGGCATTGCGCCCTGTGTTATGAACCTGCCGATCATGAGCAAGGAAGCGTTCATCGCCCGCCCGATCAACGCTTCGGCCCAACTGTATTTCCGTTCCGGCGGCAGCAGCGGCGTGCCGGCCTTGTCTGGTTTCAGTTATCGGGACTTTCGCCAACAGATGCTCGCTACAGCCGATGGTCTGTTTGCAGCGGGTCTCGATCCACGTCGGGACCGGGTGATGAACCTGTTTTTCAGTGGTGGTCTGTATGGCGGTTTTTTCAGTTTCTCCAAAGTACTGGAGCAACTGGACGTCACTCACCTGCCGATGGGTGCCCCGGCCGATGATGACTACCGGGAGATTGCGCAGTTGATCGTCGATCAGCGGGTGAACACGCTGATCGGCATGCCGAGCACCCTGCACCGTTTGTTCCTCAACGAACAAACGCGTCTGCGCGCCTATGGCGGGGTTGAAAAAGTATTTCTCGGCGGCGAACACCTCGGCGAGCAGAGTCGCCAGTTGCTGCAAGACTGCGGCGTCAGCCTGATCCGCTCGGCGATCTACGGCAGCGTCGACGCCGGACCGCTCGGTCACGCGTGTTCAGCCACCGGCGACGGTGTGTTTCATCTTTTGAGCGATATCCAGTACCTGGAAATTGTCGCGTTCGAAACCGACCAGCCAGTGCGTGACAACGAGACCGGTCGCCTGGTGTTCACCTCCCTCGCTCGAGAAGGTCAGGACGTTCAGCGTTATGACGTCGGCGACAGCGGCCGCTGGGTGCCCGGACGGTGTGGGTGTGGTCTGCAGACGCCGCGCTTCGAACTGCTTCAGCGCCACGGCAGGCTGGTGCGCATCGGCACCGATTTCATCTGCCTCTCGGAACTGGCGCAGCACCTGCAGACCGAGTTTCAGGTGATCCTCGAACATGCCCCCGACGGACTGGAATGCATGAAATTTCTAAGTGCGCTCGAACCCCAGGACGTGCATCGCCGACTGCTGGGTTACCCGACGCTGGCAACCCTTGTGCAGACCGGGCTGCTGACAGTGGACGCGCAGGTCTGCGCCATCGACCGGTTCACCCGAAACAAGCACAGCGGCAAGACGCCGCTGCTGATCGATAACCGAGGAGCCCGCGCCTCCTCCGTTCTGCAAGGAGCACACCATGATCCCAAGGATTGAATTGCAGGAGCTGGTCGCTTTTGCGCGCAAGCATTCAAGCTTTTACGCCAGCCACTTTGCCGGCGTCCCCGAGCAGGTAACGGCACTGACCGATTTACCCGTGATTGACCCCACGCACTACTGGAAAGGCAGCCAGGACCTTGACCGCTGGCCGGTATTGACCGCAAGCCTGGGCAACGCACTGGTGTTCAAAACCGGAGGGACCACCAGCGATGGCAAACTGTCGGTCTTCGAGCGGCGGGAATGGCAAACGCTGGTGGAGGATTTCGGTCGCAGCCTCACCGGGCAACTGAACAAGGGCGACCGGGTCGCCAACCTGTTTTTTGTCGGCGACCTTTATGCCAGTTTCATCTTCACTCACGATGCGCTGGCCCACGTTCAGCCGGGCGTTGTGGAATTCCCTTTCACCGGCCATGTCGACTCGACCGTGCTGGCCGATTCGATTTCCCGGCATCGGATCAATGTGCTGGCCGGTGTACCGGCGCATTTGTTGACCTTCGCCGCGTGGCTGGAACGCCAGGGGCGCCGGCTGGAGTGCGTCGAATGCCTGCTCTACGGCGGTGAAAGCCTGTTCCCGGCGCAGTTGCAACTGCTCGGCCGGGTGTTCCCCAATGTACGCGTCGCCTCCATGGGGTACGCCAGCGTCGATGCCGGCTTTATCGGCGCCAATCATCGCGACTGCGCCCTGGGTGAACACCGGATGGCGCAGGGCCACAGCGTGCTGGAAATCCTCGACGAACAGACCGGTGAGGTAATCGAAGAATGCGATCGCACAGGCCGCCTGGTGATGACCAATCTCACCCGGCGGTTGATGCCGCTGATTCGTTACCCGGTCGGCGACCGCGCCTGTTGGCGAGAACTCGAGCGAACGCCCACGCGCAAATTCGCGCTGATGGGCCGCAGCGCCGACAGCCAGCGAGTCAGGGTGGGAATCCTGACGCTGCTGCCCGATGAAATCGGCGATACGGTGCAACGCCTCACCGGCAGTGACGATTGGCAACTGGTGATCGAACAGGCCGGAACGAAAGATATCCTGCGCCTGAAATGGGCTCCGGACGCTGTGCAATCCGCTTCGGCAGACACCGACCGGAGGCTGCACCACGCGTTGATTGAACACTACCCGTTGATCGAACAACTCAATGCCGATCACTTGCTGGACGTGGAGATTCACTGCTGCACGGTTCAAGACCTGTCACGCCATCCGCGCTCCGGCAAACGCCAGCGCGTACTGGATCTGCGCGTCTACGACAGCCTGCCCATGGAACAGCGCTGATGGAAACAGTCACCCTGCGCAGTTACCGCAACAGCGACGCTGTGGCCGTGAGCAACCTGTTCCGAAAAACCTACGGCGATCTTTACGCCCAGCCTCACGTCTATCTGCCCTGCATGATCGATCGCAACCATGCGCTGGGTCGCTGGCACTCTCTGGTCGCCGTCGCCGAAGATCAAATGCTGGGACACGCGACCTTGATTCGTGCCAAGGGATCGCACATCGCCGAGCTGGCATTGAGCGTGGTTGCCCCCGAAACCCGAGGTCAGAACATTGCCACTCGCCTGGGACGGCAGCTGTTGATTCATGCGCAAGCCCTGGGATACCGGGGCGTGACGATCAAACAGGTCACCGGCCATCCCTACACACAGCGCATGGCAGCCAGTCTCGGCTTTCAGAGTGTCGGATGGCTGCCCGACCATGTCCCGTCTCCGTTCAATGCCTCAGCGCGGGAATCGCTGGTCATCGGTTACACGCCTGTCGACGATAACCGACGTCCGCTCCCGACCCAGGCGTGGCCCGAAAGCTGCCGGGATTTCATGAGGCAGATGTGCAGCGTGTTCGGAACACAGGACAGGGCCGCGCCCTGGGTGGGCGAACCGGTACAGCTGGAACAACAATTGAACCGGTATGAAGGCATTTTCAAAGAGATCGATGGCGGCTTGCTCAAGCAGTTGCAGGAACTGCCGGCGCATTGGCTCATTTCAGTCAGGCTCAGGCTGGCAAAGGAATTCGCAAGCGCTTTTCACTTGCTGACGACGGCGGGATTCGTGTTCACCGGGCTGGTGCCGGATGAGAGAGGAGCTGGCTGGCTGGCGTTGTTTCATCGTGGCGCCAGGCCACCGGCGTTGACGCTGATTTGCCCGCAGATGCAGCGGCTGCATGACGACCTGCAATCGCTCATTGCCAAGCCATCATCGTCCGTGTAACGCAAGAATGCCCAGGCCCTGCGCATCGGAGGGCCTGGTTTTACGCGATCAAGCCTTGGCGCTGACGCCTTTGTCGGTCGGAGGCGGACGTTCACCGCCCTGTCCGTAGGTTTTCAGGCTCTGCAGCACATAAATGGCTTTCTTGTACTCCGGGATCAACGTATTGGCGTACTTGTTGCCCTTGAGGCTGTTGTTGTTGATGGTGTCCAGTTGCGTGGCGAAATATTCCAGCGCATTGAACTTGGCATCCGGGTCTTTCTGAATGCCGAACCGATCGAACTTGTCACCGGCATTGAGCAGCGTCATCGAGGTCACTTCGGAAATAAGGCCCCGGCTGCGCAGGAAGTCAGTCAGTTTGCCCAATTGCTTGGGAGTGACGTTTTCCGGATCGAACCCCTTGATGTTCTTGTGCAAACGCTGCTTGTCCATTTCCGCCGTGTTGAGAACGGTGGGGTCGTTGCCGACCAGGGCCAGCATCTGCTTGACCTTCACGCTTTGAGAAACCGGTTTGCCCGAGCTCCCTGCATCTCGAACCAGCAAACCTGCCTTGGGCTGCCACGCGCCGGTATAACCAACGGTCATGAGCGTGCTCCTTGCGAAAAGAACATGAAAATATCCTTGTGGAACGTCTTGAGTTGCCCGGAGTATCGGCCGGCAAACTGATGTCACCAATCTGTTTTTCACTTTTTTACAAATTTTGTACATTCTCGATACAAAGCACTGCAAGCCCCGCAGATATTGAGCCAGAGCCGCTTGGCCAGTCCGGCGAAAATCGGCTTTTTACTCTAACGAACGGGCTGGTTAGTTTGCATGTGTCGGATCTGTTACTTGCCGGTCAGCGTTTCAAAACTTTTTAGCACGTGAGTACCTAAAGCTTCCTCGCGCCGCGACGATACGTAAGGGATACCCCTACTGTTTTACTCCTCGCCCCTAATAAGAAACGCTGCTCAAGGACCGGTCTCCATGCCCGCATTCCGTACCATTCAGGCTCGCTACACGCTGTTTCTGGTTCTATTTATCCTGTTGCTGTCGGTCCTGACCGTGGTGGGCATCAGCCAGTTGGTCGCGCCGAAACTGCGTCATACCGAAGAACAGGTCGTGCTCAACCGCATTGCCGAGGTCGCCGAGCAGATCCAGGGCGAACTGAACAAGGTTCAATCGCAGCAACGCAGCATCACCCAGACCATCCCGCTGCTCGACAGTGCCGCCATCGATACGGTGCTGCCGGGGCTGGTGGACCAGTACGGTGAATTGAAAGTATTTGGCGGTGGTATCTGGCCACTACCCGGTCAGCGTGAGGCGGGACGCAACAAGTTCAGCACCTTCTGGCATCGCGACAGCTCCGGCAAACTCGCCGTGAACACCTTCTGGAACAGCGACGCAGCGCCCAACTATTACGACCAGAGCTGGTACAAGGGCGGCCTGCAGACCCCGCGCGGCCAATGCGCCTGGGCCGCCGCCTATAAAGACGATGCCAGCGCCGAACCACGCACCAACTGCGCCATGGCCATCCAGAAGAACGGCACGACCTGGGGTGTATCGACCATCGACGTGACGCTGGGCTTCTTCAACGACCTGGTGGCGCGCAAGGAAAAAGACCTCAGCGCCGAAATGCTGATCGTCGAGGCCGACGGCAAGATCATCAGCAACAGTTCGCGCATCAATGGCCCGATCGTGCTGAAAAACATCAGCGAGCTGGCCGGCAGTTCACCGTTTGCCAGCCAGGTAAAAGCAGGCCTGCAACAGCGTGATCAGGCCCAGCGCGTCGAGTTCGACAATAACGGCGAAGCCAGCACCTTCTTCATGCGCCCGATCGAAGGCACGCCTTGGTTCCTCGCCACCGCCCTGCCGACCAAATTGATCACCGCCCAGCGCGATGACGTGCTCAGCACGCTGAGCCTGTTGCAGATCCCGCTGGTGATCCTGCTGGTGCTGTGGCAGGTCTATGCGATCCGCCAACTGATCCAGCGCATGAAGGCCCTGAAAGCCAACATCGATTTGCTGTCCAGCGGCGATGCCGACCTGACCCGCCGCATCACCATCCGCGCCGAAGATGAACTCGGCGCGATCGGTCACTCGGTCAACACCTTCATCGCCTACCTGCAAAACATGATCGGCGAAGTCACCCAGGCCACCGGCGCCATGGCTTCGAGCCTCGACAACCTGCAACGTACGTCGGCGCACACCAGTCAGATTCTGCTGCGCCACGCCTCGGAAACCGACCAGACCGTCACCGCGATCAACGAGATGAGTTCGACCGCTGAAAGCGTCGCGCAGAATGCCGCCGAAACCGCCGCCTTCACCCAGCGCGCCAACGAAAACGCCGACCGTTCGCGGGTGGTGGTCGGCGAAGCGTCGAGCAGCGTGGTCGCGCTGATCGACGAAGTGGCCAGCGCCACGCACAAGGTCGAAAGCATGCAACAGGACGCGCAGCGCATCACCGAGATTCTCGGGGTGATTGGCGCCATTGCCGGCCAGACCAACCTGCTGGCGCTGAACGCCGCCATCGAAGCCGCCCGCGCCGG
This sequence comes from Pseudomonas sp. GW822-FHT03F04, assembly GCF_058801405.1. NCBI lineage: Bacteria > Pseudomonadati > Pseudomonadota > Gammaproteobacteria > Pseudomonadales > Pseudomonadaceae > Pseudomonas > Pseudomonas sp. GW822-FHT03F04. The sequence goes on along the minus strand of NZ_JBXANF010000002.1, from coordinate 135,491 downwards.
TGAGCAGGGCCGCGGCTTTGCGGTGGTGGCCGACGAAGTACGCGCCCTCGCCGCTCGCACCCAGGCCAGCACTTCGGAAATCAACGAAATGTTGACCCGCCTGACCCAGGGCGTGAGTTCGTCGGTCAGCGCCATGGAAAACACCCAGGCCAGTTGCCAGTCGGCCGCCGACGCCACGGCGCGAGTCAACAGCGGCCTCGACGAGATGGCCGGCTCGGTCAGCCACATCAACAGCCTCAGCACGCAGATCGCCACCGCCGCCGAACAGCAAAGCGCCGTCACCGAAGAGATCAACCGCAGCATGGTGCAGATCCGTCACATGGTCGATGAACTGGTGCAAAGTGGTCAGGCCAGCGAGCTCAACACCCGACAGTTGCTGGAAGCCAACAGCCGGGTCGGCGCGATCATGGGCCGGTTCAAGGTGCGCTGATCCTTTGGCTTCCTGACAGATCTGTCATCTCTCGCTCAGCGGGCTGTCAGCCTTGATCTACGATCATGCTGGCAACCCGCCTTGTATTACTTGGAAACACTCCGTTGATGCCGGGCGGGAAAATCCGGTCAAAATGCGTTTTTTTTACCCCGAGCCGAGAGCCCTCCATGCGAAACCACCTGCGTCTGGCCGCCCTGAGCGCGCTATTCATCTCCTCCCTGGCGCAAGCCGCCGACCTCATCCCGATCGAAGTCCACCGCGACGCCAACTGCGGCTGCTGCAAAAAGTGGATCAGCCATCTGGAAGCCAACGGTTTCAAGGTCGAGGATCACGTTGAAGCCGACATGAGCAGCTTCAAGCAACAACACGGCGTACCACCGCGTCTGGCGTCCTGCCACACCGCAATCATCAACGGCAAATTCGTCGAAGGTCACGTCCCCGCCGAACAAGTGCTGGCGCTGAGCAAGCGTGACGATCTGCTTGGCGTGGCGGCACCGGGGATGCCGATGGGCTCGCCGGGCATGGAAATGGACGGCATGAGCGATGCCTATCAAGTCATCGGCCTGAAAAAGGATGGGGCTGATGTGGTGGTGGCGGATTACCCGGCCCATTGATGACAGCGGGTTACATCGGGCTGTTCTTCGCCGCGTTTGGCGCGGCCACACTGCTGCCGCTGCAATCGGAAGCGGTGCTGGTCGGGCTGCTGGTCAGCGATCGCTATTGGCTGTGGGGGCTGCTGGCGGTGGCGACGCTGGGCAATGTCCTCGGTTCGCTGGTCAACTGGTGGCTGGGGCGAGGACTGGAGCGGTTTCAGGGTCGGCGCTGGTTTCCGGTCAGCCCGAAGCACATGGACCGCGCCCGCGTTCACTATCAACGTTATGGGCACTGGTCACTGCTACTCAGCTGGTTACCGGTCATCGGTGATCCCCTGACATTGATCGCCGGGGTCATGCGTGAACCGCTCGGGCGATTTCTGTTGATCGTCACCCTGGCCAAAGGCGCCCGTTATGCGGTGTTGGCGATGCTCACCCTGGGTTGGCTCGGTTGAACGATCAGGCGCGGGCATTGCCTGTGTTTAACGTCGCCCTAATCCGGCCGTTCCAGCATCGGCCGATTTCCTGTGGAGTTGTCCCATGTCTGTGTCGCTGACCCGCTGGCTGCCCGGCCTGTTGCTGACCGCTGCCCTGCCCCTGTTTGCTCACGCCGAAGGCCCGCAATACGGCCCGGAACTGCAAGGTTTCGACTATCCCTACACCCTCAAGCATTTTGCCTTTCAGTCCCAGGGCAAATCATTGCAGATGGGTTACATGGACGTCGCCGCCCACGGCAAGGCCAACGGGCGCACCGTAGTGCTGATGCACGGCAAGAATTTTTGCGGCGCCACCTGGGACAGTTCGATCAAGGCCCTGAGCGAGGCCGGTTACCGGGTGGTTGCGCCAGATCAGATCGGCTTCTGCACCTCCAGCAAACCCGATCACTACCAGTACACCTTCCAGCAACTGGCGGCCAACACCCAGCAATTGCTCAAGGCGCTGGGCATTCAGAAAGCCACCCTGCTCGGCCACTCCACCGGCGGCATGCTGGCCACCCGCTACGCCCTGCAATACCCGGATCAGGTCGAGCAATTGGCGCTGGTCAACCCGATCGGTCTCGAAGACTGGAAAGCCCTTGGCGTACCGTATCGCAGCGTTGACCAGTGGTATCAGCGCGAACTGAAAGTCACCGCCCAAGGCATTCGTGACTATGAGCGCAGCACCTATTACGACGGTCGCTGGAAACCCGAATTCGACCGTTGGGTAGACATGCTCGCGGGCCTGAGCAATGGGCCGGGCAAGACTCAGGTCGCATGGAACTCCGCGCTGATCTACGACATGATCTTCACCCAGCCGGTCTACTACGAGTTCAAGGACCTGAAGATGCCGACCCTGTTGCTGATCGGCACCTCCGACACCACGGCCATCGGCAAGGACATTGCGCCGCCCGAGGTGAAAGCGAAAATCGGCCATTACGAGGTGCTGGGCAAACAGGTCGCCAAACTGATTCCGCAGGCCACGCTGGTGGAATTCCCCGGACTGGGCCACGCCCCGCAGATGGAAGAGCCGGCGCAGTTCCATCAGGCACTGCTCGGCTGGCTGAACAAAACCAATCCCGTTCGTTGAGGAGTCAAGGCTGATGGCGGTGCAGATTGCAGTGATCGATGACTGGCAGGACGTCGCGCGGGGTGTAGTCGACTGGTCGGTGCTCGACAGTCTCGGCGAAGTGACTTTCGTCCATGACTACCCGGCGGACAACGCCACGCTGGCCGAGCGCCTGGGCCGGTTCGAGGTGATTTGTGTGATGCGCGAACGCACGCGCTTCGATGAAGACCTGCTCAAGCGTTTGCCGAACCTCAAGCTGCTGGTCACCGGCGGCATGCGCAACGCAGCGTTGGACATGCCGGCCGCTGCCCGGTTCGGGATCAAGGTCTGCGGCACCGACAGCTATAAGCATGCAGCGCCGGAACTGACCTGGGCGCTGATCATGGCCGCCACCCGCAACCTGGTGAACGAGGCCAACGCCCTGCGCGCCGGCCAATGGCAACAGGGTCTGGGCGGCGATCTGCACGGCAAGACCCTCGGCATTCTCGGGCTCGGCAGCATCGGCCAACGGGTGGCGCAGTTCGGTCAGGTGTTCGGCATGCGGGTGATCGCCTGGAGCGAAAACCTGACCGCCGAGCGCGCCGAACAGGCCGGTGTCACCTATGTCAGCAAGCAGCAATTGTTCGAACAGGCCGACGTTTTGTCGGTGCACCTGGTGCTCAGCGACCGCAGTCGTGGCCTGGTCGATGCTCAGGCGCTGGACTGGATGAAGCCAACCGCCCTGCTGGTCAACACGGCGCGCGGGCCGATTGTCGACAAAGCCGCGCTGATCAAGGCCTTGCAGAAACAGCGCATCGGTGGCGCAGCCCTGGATGTGTTCGATGAAGAACCGTTGCCGGCACTGCATCCGTTTCGCACGCTGGACAATGTGCTGGCCACGCCTCATGTCGGATACGTCAGCCGACAGAACTATCAGCAGTTCTTTTCGCAGATGATCGAAGACATTCAGGCCTGGTCAGCGGGAGAACCGATTCGTCTGCTGAACTGACCTTCCTCCGATTCGCGGGCAACCCCTGCCCGCGAAGCAGCACCCACTGACCGCACGCCAACACAACTGTCCGCACCGCAACAGTGCACACGCACTTTCCTCGCGCCCGAAAACGTGACCGGCCGGTCACCGTTTTGCACCGTCCGCCCCTTCAAACATGCACTTCGTCGGTGCGATCACCCGCTCAAAGCCACGGTTTCCGTGAGCCTGCAACAGATTGTCGAACAATTCGTCCGATTGCCCTGGCCCGCTCTAGGATCTGGCCTAGACTGGTTTTCGCGGGGCGAAACCGGTCGGTCACAATGTGGAAATTTTGTCGAAACTTTTGCTGATCGCGACGGGTCATCTGAAAGACAAGGCCAAGGCGACTGGTTCATTCCTTGCAATGGCCTCTTCACCCATTCTGCTTGCGCGTGTTGGGTAGCGTTTGCTCACCGATGCGTGGCGCGTTTGCGCCCGGCCACAGGATTTGGCCATGGACATCGCTTGTTCAAGACAAGAATCAGATCAACAAAACGGGAGATTCATATGATCAGTGCGGCATTGGATATTCAGGGAGAGCGTGCTCATCAGCCGGTCGGCGAATCGAGCACCGTGAGCGTTCCCGGCAGCCGGTCGATCAACGTCCCGGGCACCAAGACGCTGACACCGGTAGCCAGTCAGAATCCCAACAAGAAGAAAGTGTTGTTCGTGACCTCGGAAATCGCCGATCTGGTGAAGACCGGCGGTCTTGGTGACGTTTCTGCCGCCCTGCCCCGCGCGATGGCGCATCTGCATGATGTCCGGGTGCTGATCCCCGGTTACCCGCAAGTGATGAACAGTGAAAATCCGATCCACATCATCGGCGAACTGGGCGGCCACGCCGCGCTGCCACCGTGCAAGATCGGGCGCATGGACATGCCTGACGGCCTGGTCATTTATGTGTTGATCTGCCCTGAACTCTACGCTCGCGACGGCGGCCCTTATGGCGCCAACAACGGACGCGACTGGCCGGACAACCACATCCGTTTCGCCCGTCTGGGTCTGGCCGCCGCCGATATCGCCGCCAACCTCGCACAAATCCACTGGTGCCCGGATCTGGTGCACGCCCATGACTGGCCGGCCGGTCTGGCGCCTGCTTACATGCACTGGCGCGGGCAACGCACGCCGACCCTGTTCACCATTCACAACCTCGCCTATCAAGGCGTGACCAGCCTGGGTTCGTGCCCGGAACTCGGGATTCCCGCCCATGCCCTGCAACAGGAAGGCATGGAGTTCTACGGCAAGATGTCGTTCCTCAAGGCCGGCATGGCCTATTCGAGCCACATCACCACGGTCAGCGCCACCTACGCGCAGGAAATCACCACCCCTGATTTCGGCTGCGGCCTCGACGGCTTTCTCGCCGCCAAGACCCAGCAAGGTTTGCTCAGCGGCATCCCCAACGGTATCGACGAGAGCTGGGACGCCGCCACCGACCCGCACCTGTTCGCGCCGTTTGCCATCGGCGACTGGGAAGGAAAAGCCGTCAACGCCGCCCATGTACGCGAACTGTTCGGTCTGAAAGACTCCGAAGGCCCGCTGTTTGCCGTGGTGTCGCGGCTGGTTTATCAAAAAGGCCTGGACCTGACCGAAGCGGTGTCGGAGTACATCGTGCAGAACGGCGGCCAGATCGCCATCATCGGACGCGGCGAGCCGGAAGAGGAACAGGCCATGCGCGAACTGGCCCTGCGTTTCCCCGGCCAGATCGGCGTGCGCATCGGCTTCAATGAAACCGACGCCCGGCGGATGTTCGCCGGCAGCGATTTCCTGCTGATGCCGTCGCGTTACGAACCTTGCGGCTTGAGCCAGATGTACGCTCAGCGTTTCGGCTCACTGCCGGTGGCGCGCAACACCGGCGGGCTGGCCGACACCATTGAAAACGGCGTCACCGGGTTCCTGTTCAACGAGTCCACGGCTGACAGCTACCGCGAAGCCCTGAGCCGCGCGTTCAAGGTGTTTGCCTTCCCGGATCTGCTGCACGCCATGCGCTGCCGGGCGATGGCTGCCCCGTTCAACTGGTGCAAGGCCGTCGAACCCTACGCCGAACTCTACGAACAACTGGTGGCCAAGGCCTTGGGTAAAACGCACCACAAATAACCAGGGAGGTTTTCAACGATGCCGTTACGGTCCCTTGAAACCTGGCCCCACGGCGCGATCATGCTGGATGCCGACCACACGCAATTCGCGTTGTGGGCGCCGGATGCGTTTTACGTCAGCGTCGAGCTGGGCAACGGTCGGTCTCTGCCCATGCTGCCGCAGGCGGATGGCTGGTTCGTGATCAAGAGCCGCTGCCCCGCCGGCAGTCGCTACCGCTACAACATCGACGGCGAACTGGAGGTGCCCGATCCGGCCTCCAGGGCGCAGGACGGCGACCTCGACCGCCAAAGCGTGGTCGTCGATCCGCACGCCTATGCCTGGCGGAATACAACGTGGCAGGGTCGGCCCTGGAACGAAGCAGTGATTTACGAGCTGCATGTCGGTGCCCTCGGCGGTTTTGCCGAAGTCGAGCAGCATCTGGCGCGCCTCGCCGGGTTGGGCATCACCGCCATCGAATTGATGCCGATCGCGCAGTTTCCCGGCGAGCGCAACTGGGGATACGACGGCGTGCTGCACTACGCGCCGCAAGCTTCCTATGGCACGCCGGAACAACTCAAACACCTGATCGACAGCGCCCACGGTTATGGCCTGGCGGTGATTCTCGACGTGGTCTACAACCACTTCGGCCCCGACGGCAATTACCTGCATCGCTACGCCAAGGGTTTCTTTCGCGAAGACAAACACACCCCGTGGGGCGCGGCCATTGATTTCCGCTGCCGCGAAGTACGGGACTTCTTCGTCGAAAACGCCTTGATGTGGCTGCTCGAATACCGTTTCGACGGACTACGCCTGGATGCTGTGCATGCCATAGAAAGCCCCGACTTCCTGCCTGAACTGGCGCAGCGCATACGGCAGCAGATCGATCCGTCGCGGCATGTCTGGCTGACCGTGGAGAACGAGCACAATCAGGCCAGCCTGCTGGAAGACGCCTACGATGCCCAGTGGAACGACGACGGCCACAATGCCCTGCACGTGCTGCTGACCGGCGAAACCGATGCCTATTACGCCGACTACGCCGAACACCCCACCGAGCAATTGGCCCGCTGCCTGAGTCAGGGTTTTGTGTTTCAGGGCCATCTGACCCGCCACGGCACGCCCCGTGGCGAGCCGAGCGAACATCTGCCGTCCACCGCGTTCGTGCTGTTCCTGCAGAACCATGACCAGATCGGTAACCGCGCCTTCGGCGAGCGCCTGCATCAACTGGCCGATCCGCGCGCGCTCCAGGCCGCTACGGTGTTGTTGCTGCTGTCACCGATGATTCCGCTGATGTTCATGGGCGACGAATACGCTGCCGAGCAACCGTTCCTGTTCTTCACCAGCCACCACGGCGAGCTCGCGAAGCTTGTGCGCGAAGGCCGGCGTAACGAGTTCGCCGCGTTCAGCGCCTTCGCCGATCCGCAACGCCGCGAGCAGATTCCCGATCCCAACGCCGAGCAGACGTTTCACGCCTCGCAACCGAGGCTGATCGGCAGCGGCACGCCGAAACAGCAGACAACGCTTGCGCTGTATCGACACCTGTTGCAGCTGCGCCACCAACACATCACCCCGCATTTGCCCGGCACCCAGGCACTCGGTGCACAGGTGCTGGGGTTTGGCGCCGTGAGTGCACGCTGGCGTCTGGGCGATGGCAGCGAGCTGCGAATCGACCTGAACCTCAGCGACACGCCAGTGGTCAACCCACCACAGGCCGACGCGGTGTGGCTCTTGCAGCAACCGCCCGCCGCCGACCTGCCGGACGCGGGCCGACTGCCCCCGTATTGCGCGCTCGTCAGCCTCACGGCCGCAACCCCTTTGCCACCCCTGGATGGAGAGCGCCTATGAGCGATGCGCAACTGGAAATTCTCGCCAGCCGAGCCGGCCTCGCGGTCGACTGGATCGATGCCAATGGCCGCCCGCAGAGAGTCGCGCCGGCCGTGCTGCGCAATGTCCTTACCGGGCTCGGTCACCCGGCCGGCTCAGCCCAGGAAATCGACGCCAGCCTGCTGGAACTGCAACAAGTGCAACAGGACCGCCAACTGCCGCCCTTGCTGACTGCCGATGTCGGCGCGGATCTGGACCTGGCGCGCTATTTCGAACCTGAAAGTCCCTGTGAGATTCATCTGGAGGACGGCACGCGGCTGTCGCTCAAGCTGGATGCCGATGCGGTGTTGCCCGGTGAGATCCCGGTCGGTTATCAGCAAGTTCACATCGCCGGTCAACAATTCACCCTGGCCGTGGCCCCCGAGCGCTGCTACAGCGTGGGCGATGCCGTGGACAGCCCGATCCCTCGCGCCTGGGGCCTGAGCGTGCAGCTTTACAGCCTGCGCCGCCCCGGCGACGGTGGTTTCGGCGACACCCAGGCGCTGGAAGAACTGGCCCGCAGCGCCGGCGAACGCGGTGCCGACGCTTTGGCGATCAGCCCGCTGCATGCGATGTTCAGCGCCGACACCGGGCGCTACAGCCCGTATTCGCCGTCCAGCCGTCTGTTTCTCAATTCGCTGTATGCCGCGCCGGGGACGATTCTCGGCGAGCGCGCCCTGCGTGATGCCATCGACACCGCCGGCCTCAACGATCAGTTCCAGCAACTGGAAAACCTGAAACTGATCGACTGGCCCAGCGCCGCCGACGCCAAGCAAAAACTGTTGCAAGCGCTGTACGAAGGTTTCACCCGTGGCGAACATCCGTTGCAGGCGGATTTTTCCAGCTACCGCGACGCGGGTGGCGAAGCGCTGGAAAACCACTGCCGCTTCGAAGCCATTCAGGAAATGCGTGCCGCCCGGGGCGAAAATCTCGACTGGCGTGAATGGCCGGAGCACTGGCACGACCCGCGAGGTGCCGCCCTCGGTGCGTTTGCCGAGGAGTACGCCGAGCGCATCGGCTACTTCGCGTTTTGCCAATGGTTGATCCACCGCTGCCTGGAGCGTGCACAGAACGCTGCGCGCAGCGCCGGCATGGGCATCGGTCTGATCGCTGACCTGGCGGTGGGTGCCGACGGCGCCGGCAGTCAGGCCTGGAGTTTTCAGGACGAATTGCTGGCGTCGCTGACCGTCGGGGCGCCACCGGACATCCTCAATCGCTCCGGCCAGGGCTGGGGCATCTCTGCATTCTCCCCGGAAGGCCTGATACGCAATGGTTTTCGTGCCTTCATCGACATGCTGCGCGCCAATTTTGCCCACGCCGGCGGCTTGCGCATCGACCACGTCATGGGCCTGCAACGGCTGTGGGTGATCCCGAACGGCGCGGCACCGGCGGACGGTGCTTACCTGTATTACCCGGTGGACGACTTGCTGCGGTTGCTGACCCTCGAATCCCACCGCCATCAGGCGATCGTGCTGGGCGAAGACCTCGGCACCGTGCCCGATGGCCTGCGGGAAAAACTGATCGCCCGCGCCATGCTCGGCATGCGCGTGCTGTTGTTCGAGCAGGACAACACCCATTTCAAACCGATCCTCGACTGGCCGGACAACGCGCTGGCCACCACCAGCACCCACGACCTCCCGACGCTCAATGGCTGGTGGCATGGCCGGGACATCGACTGGAATGCGCGACTCGGGCTGATCGACGCCAACGGTGAAATCGACTGGCGCCGTTATCGCGAACGCGAGCGCGAAGGCCTCCGGGGCGCCTTGAGCCAGGACCCGCAGAACTTTCGCGAGGAATCCCACGAGGCCGATCAAGTGGTCGACGCCAGTGTCCGTTTCCTCGGCCACACCCGCGCGCCGCTGGTGCTTCTACCGCTGGAAGACGCGTTGGGCCTGGACGAACAGGCCAATCTGCCCGGCACCATCGACACCCACCCCAACTGGTCACGGCGCCTGCCGGGCACCAGCGAAACGTTGCTCGATGGGGTTGATGCCGCGCGACGTCTGGAACTGCTCGCCTGCGCCCGCCTTCAGGCGGCCGAGCGTGACCAATGAGTGCACCGCCAGGCCAGTCGTTGCGCGCCACGGTGCGCCTGCAATTCCATAAAGGTTTCACCCTCGATCAGGCGGTGCCGCTGGTGGCGTACTTTGCCCGGCTCGGCATCAGCCATGTTTACGCCTCGCCGCTGCTCGCCGCCCGCGCCGGTTCCATGCACGGTTACGATGTGGTCGACCCGACCCGGGTCAACCCTGAACTCGGCGGCGAACCAGCCTTGCGCCGGTTGGTCGCGGCCCTGCGTGAACACGGCATGGGGCTGATCCTCGACATCGTCTCCAACCACATGGCGGTCGGTGGCGGTGACAATCCGTGGTGGCTCGATTTGCTGGAATGGGGCCGGCTCAGCCCCTATGGCGAGTTCTTCGATATCCAGTGGCACTCGCCCGATCCGTTGATGGAAGGCCAGTTGCTGCTGCCCTTTCTTGGCAGCGATTACGGCGTCGCGTTGCAGGACGGCACGCTGCCGCTGGTGTTCAACGCCGAGTGCGGCACCTTCCACGTCGAGCATTACGAGCATCACTTCCCGATCTGCCCCGGCGATTACGGCGAACTGCTCAAAGCCGACGAGCCGGCGAACGAGGCGCTCAAGTCGCTGGCCGATCGCTTCAGCACCCTCAGCTACCAGACCGACGCCCGCTCGCTGGCCCTCCCGCTCAAGGAAGAACTCCAGCAACTGGCCAGCGACCCGCACATCCTGCAAACCATCCAGCGCAACTTGATGCACTACGACTCAAAGACCGACGACGGTTTCCAGCGTCTGCATCAACTACTGGAGCGGCAAAGCTATCGCCTGGCCAGTTGGCGCACGGCGGCGGACGACATCAACTGGCGACGCTTCTTCGACATCAACGAACTCGGCGGTTTGCGTGTCGAACGGCCTGCCGTGTTCGAAGCTACCCACGGCAAGATCTTCCAGTTGATCGGAGAAGGCTTGATCGACGGTCTGCGCATCGACCACATCGACGGCCTCGCCGATCCCCGAGGCTATTGCCGCAAGCTACGTCGACGCCTCGACTTTCTGGCGCCGGGGCGACACTTGCCGATCTACGTCGAGAAGATTCTCGGCGACGGTGAAACCCTTCGCGCCGACTGGGCGGTGGATGGCAGCACCGGTTACGAGTTCATGAATCAGCTGTCGCTGCTGCAACACGACCCGGCCGGTGAACACGTGCTCGGAGACTTGTGGCAACGCCGTACCGAGCGTCCCGCGGCGTTTATCGAAGAAGCACGGCTGGCGCGTCAGCAGATTCTCAACGGCTCGCTGGCCAGTGATTGCGAAAGCGTTGCCCAGGCGCTGTTGCAAGTGGCGCGGGACGACCTGATGACCCGCGACCTCACGCTCGGCTCGATCCGCCGGGTGTTACAGGCGTTGATCGTGCATTTCCCGGTGTATCGCACCTACATCAGTGCGATGGGCCGTTCGGCGCAGGACGAGGTGTTTTTCCAGCAGGCCATGGAAGGTGCGCGCCAGACATTGAACGAAAGCGACTGGCCGGTGCTTGAGTCCGTGTCCGCCTGGCTCGGCGGCCAGCCGTGGCGGCGCAAACCCCGTGGGCGCTCGCGCAAGATCCTGCGCCACGCCTGCGTACGCTTTCAGCAACTGACCTCACCCGCCGCCGCCAAAGCCGTGGAAGACACCGCGCTGTACCGCTCGGCGGTGCTGCTGTCGCGCAATGACGTGGGCTACAACACCGAACAGTTCAGCGCCCCGGTCAGTGATTTTCACGCAACAAACCTGCAACGTCTGGCGACATTCCCCGACAACCTGCTGGCCACCGCCACCCACGACCACAAACGCGGCGAAGACACCCGCGCGCGCCTGGCCGTACTCAGTGAGCGCAGCCACTGGTACGCCGAACAGGTCGAGCTGTGGCGCGCCCTCGCCCGGCCGCTGCGCAGCGACGATCAGATGCCGTCGGCTGCTGACGAGTTGATCCTCTATCAGGCGCTGCTCGGCAGTTGGCCGCTGGAACTGCACAACGACGATCAGGATGGATTCGCCGACTACGCCAAACGCATCTGGCAATGGCAGCAGAAAGCCCTGCACGAAGCCAAGTTGCAAAGCAGCTGGAGTGCGCCGAACGAAGCCTACGAAAACGCCGCGCAATCCTTCACCGAGCAGTTGTTACTCGCTCCGGAAGGTGAGTTGCTGCGAGGGGCATTGGCAAAATCCGTCAACAGCATCGCCGCGGCCGGCGCCCTCAACAGTCTGGCGCAAACCTTGCTGCACGTGACCGTACCGGGCGTACCGGATCTGTATCAGGGCAACGAGTGCTGGGATTTCAGCCTGGTGGATCCGGACAACCGCCGGCCGGTGGACTACAGCTTGCGTGAACAATCACTGAAACCTGCTCCCGTATCGGAACTGCTGTCGAACTGGCGCAACGGGCGCATCAAGCAAGCGTTGATCGCTCAGGTACTGAACCTGCGCGCCGAACACACCGAGTTGTTTCGCCGAGGCTCGTACCAGGCCCTCGAGGTGCTGGGCAGCCAGGCGCACAACGTGCTCGCGTTTGCCCGCGAGCATGGGGGCCAACGGGCAATCGTCATCGTGCCGATCCGTTGCGCAACACTGCTGGAAAACGGTGCCGTCCCGCAGGTCGATGCGCTGCGCTGGGGCGATACGCGGGTCGAATTACCGTTCGCCGCCTTGGACGAAAATCTGAAGGGACTTTTTTCGAGCACCGCAGTCACAAAAAACAGGGAGCTGGAGGTCAGCGCTGCGCTGGGGGATGTCCCGGTCAATCTGTTTATCCAACACTTCTAGAAGCATGAGTTCAGTTCAGGAGCATTGCGATGAGTACCGACGATAAACGCATCCGCGAATTCGCCTATCAGATCTGGGAATCGGAAGGTAAGCCCGAAGGCCATGAAGCCCGCCACTGGGAGATGGCGCGCAAACTGGCCGAAGCCGAAGCTTTGGCACCGAAAAAATCGCCGAAGGCGGCGACTGGCAAAACGGCAGCCACCAAAGCCTCTGCGGCCAAGCCCAAGGCCACGACGGCGAAAGCCAAACCGGCGAGTGCCGCGAAAGTGATTCCACCGGGCGAAAAAGCCGCCGAGAAAAAGCCCCGCGCGCCCCGCAAACCCCCGGCAGCCTGAGGCTTTTCGAACCGTTGAACTGAATGGCCGTGTGGCGGGTTCGCTCGCCACCGAGGGTTCACTCGCCCTTTAAAAATGCCCACCCCGATTTGCAGGAGCAATCATGACCCGTCCAAAGAAAGCCGAGCCCGCCGCACACGCCGAGCCCTCGCGAATCCGTGAAGGCCTGCCCTTCCCGCTCGGCGCGACCTGGGATGGTCTGGGGGTGAACTTTGCGCTGTTTTCCGCCAACGCCACCCGCGTCGAACTGTGCATTTTCGACGATGCTGGCGAAGTCGAACTCGAACGCATCGAACTGCCGGAATATACCGACGAAATCTTCCACGGCTACCTGCCCGACGCGCACCCGGGCCTGATTTACGGCTACCGGGTCTACGGCCCCTACGACCCGGCCAACGGCCACCGCTTCAACCACAACAAATTGCTGATCGATCCCTACGCCAAACAACTGGTCGGTCAGTTGAAATGGTCCGAAGCGCTGTTCGGCTACACCATCGGCCACCCGGATGCCGACCTCAGTTTCGACGAGCGTGACAGCGCGCCCTTCGTACCCAAATGCAAGGTCATCGACCCGGCGCACACCTGGGGCAACGACCATCGCGTCAGCGTGCCGTGGGACAAGACCATCATTTACGAAACCCATGTGCGCGGCATCAGCATGCGCCACCCCGCCGTGCCGGATAACGTGCGCGGCACGTTTGCCGGGCTGATGGTCGACGATGTGCTGGAACACATCCGCAAACTCGGCGTGTCCACCGTCGAGCTGCTGCCGATTCACGCCTTCGTCAACGATCAGCACCTGCTGCACAAAGGCATGACCAATTACTGGGGCTACAACAGCATCGCCTTCTTCGCCCCGGACCCGCGTTATCTGGCCAGTGGCAAGATCGCCGAGTTCAAGGAGATGGTCGCGCACCTGCATGAAGCCAATCTCGAAGTGATTCTCGACGTGGTCTACAACCACACCGCCGAGGGCAACGAGCAAGGCCCCACTCTGTCGATGCGCGGGATCGACAACGCTTCGTACTATCGGCTGATGCCGGACGACAAGCGCTTCTACATCAACGATTCCGGCACTGGCAACACCCTCGACCTGAGTCACCCGTGCGTGCTGCAAATGGTCACTGATTCGTTGCGCTACTGGGCCAGTGAAATGCACGTCGATGGTTTCCGCTTTGACCTGGCAACCATTCTTGGCCGCTACCACGACGGTTTCGACGAACGTCACAGCTTCCTAGTCGCCTGCCGCCAGGACCCGGTGCTGCGCCAGGTGAAACTGATTGCCGAGCCGTGGGACTGTGGCCCCGGTGGCTATCAGGTCGGCAACTTCCCGCCGGGTTGGGTCGAATGGAACGACAAGTTCCGCGACACCGTGCGTGCATTCTGGAAAGGTGACGACGGTCAGCTCGCCGACTTCGCCAGCCGCATGACCGCTTCCGGCGAGATGTTCAATCAGCGCGGCCGACGCCCTTACTCGTCGGTGAACTTCGTCACCGCCCACGACGGTTTCACCCTCAACGATCTGGTGTCCTACAACGACAAGCACAACGAGGCCAACGACGAAAACAACCAGGACGGCAGCAACAACAACCTGTCCTGGAACCACGGCGTCGAGGGGCCCACCGACGATCCGGAAATCAATGCGCTGCGTCACCGGCAGATGCGCAACTTCTTTGCCACCCTGTTGCTGGCCCAGGGCACGCCGATGCTGGTGGCCGGCGACGAGTTCGCCCGCACCCAGGACGGCAACAACAACGCCTACTGCCAGGACAGCGAGATCGGATGGGTCAACTGGGACTTGAGCGAGGATGGCAAGGCGCTGCTCAAATTTGTCAAACGCCTGATCAAGCTGCGCCTGACCTACCCGATCCTGCGGCGCGGGCGTTTTCTGGTGGGTGAATACAACGAAGACATCGGGGTCAAGGACGTGACCTGGCTGGCCCCGGACGCCACGGAAATGACCACCGAACACTGGCACGATGCGCACAACCGCTGCCTGGGCATGTTGCTCGATGGCCGCGCCCAGGAAACCGGCATCCGCCGCAAGGGCGCCGACGCGACGTTGCTGCTGGTGGTCAACGCCCATCACGACATCGTCAACTTCACGCTGCCGGAAGTGCCTGAAGGCAGTTTCTGGACCTGCATGGTCGACACCAACCAACCGTCGATCCGCGGTCAGGAGCGCTTCAATTTCGGGCATCAATATTCGGTTACAGGGCGCTCGCTGCTGTTGTTTGAACTGCAACGCGACGAAGAAGACTGAGCGCAAGACACCGACACATCGGCCTCCACCGCTGGGTCTGCGATCACGACTTGAGAGTTACGGCACAGCTTGAATAAAAAAAACCGGAGCAGATTGATCTGCAACGCGACGAACCGTGCGTCTTGAGCAATACTCAGCATCGCGGCAATCCAGGGTTCGGAGCGCTGCAGGGTTATCAACCAGCCTTCACGGGTCAGACACGCGTTGCCGTGGGTGACTGAAGGCCAGACTCAACAAGGACGTCCTGCCCCATGAAACCGTTATCTCTCAGCGAAAGCGGCCTGCCGGCGCAAATCTGGAACAGCGCCGCGCAACTCGACAACATCCCCGTCATCAACACCCATAGCCTCGTGCCGCCCGGCGCGCGTGCGGTGGTCATTGCGCCACACCCCGGTGACGAAGTGGTGACCTGCGGCGGCTTGCTGCAACTGTTGTCTTCCCTTGGTCATCCCCTGCAATTGCTCTCGATCACCGACGGCAGCGCCAGCCATCCCGGCTCGCGCCAGTGGTCGGAAAAACGCCTGAGCGTGTTCCGCCCCCAGGAAAGCGTCGAAGCCTTGCGCCGCCTGGGCCTGCCGATGCACAGCCTGAAATGGGTGCGCGGCGGTTTCACAGACAATGCCCTGTTTGAACAGGAAGCCCAATTGACCGAGTTCATCTCGCGTTACCTGCGACCCGGTGACGTGGTGTTCAGCACCTGGTGCGAAGACGGCACCGAAGATCATGAAGTGGTCGGTCGGGCCAGCGCCAAAGCCGCACGACTGGCCGGTGCCAGCTACCACGATGTGCCGGTCTGGGCCTGGCACTGGCCCGAGCGCGATCAGGCACAGATTCCGTGGCACCGCGCGCGCAAGCTGCGCCTCGATACCTGGACCGTCGCGCGCAAAAGCCACGCCACCCACGCCTACGCCAGCCAGTTGAACGGCGAACCGGCCATCGGCATTGCACCGTTGTTGCCCAGGGCTATTCTGGAGCGCATGCGCCTGCCTTATGAAATTGTCTTCGTAGATTGAGGGCCAGGCGCGGGCAGTCACTCCATGTGAACTGCCCGCGCCCGGATCAGTCGCATGAAAAGGCAGTCATGATTCAGAGGAGCGACCGTGTCCAGCGACCCCAAGCGTCACGTCATCGACGCACAGCCCTTGAACCCGTCGACCATCCATCGCCTGCGGGTGTTGACGGTCAACACGCACAAGGGTTTTACCGCACTCAACCGGCGTTTCATCCTTCCGGAGCTGCGTGAAGCGGTGCGCAGTACCCGCGCCGACCTGGTGTTTCTTCAGGAAGTGGTGGGCGAACACGAACGGCATTCGAATCGCTACAACGAGTGGCCACAAACCTCGCAGTACGAATTCCTCGCCGACAGCATGTGGAGCGATTTCGCCTACGGACGCAACGCCGTCTACCCCGACGGCCACCACGGCAATGCCCTGCTGTCGAAGTACCCGATCCGCGAATACCGCAACCTCGATGTCTCGATAACCGGCCCGGAACGCCGCGGTCTGCTGCACTGCGTACTGGATGTACCGGGGCACGATGAGGTTCATGCGATCTGCGTGCACCTGAGCCTGCTCGAAAGCCACCGTCAATTGCAGCTGCAACTGCTCTGTCAGTTGCTCGAGTCCCTGCCGGAGGACGCGCCGGTGATCATCGCCGGCGACTTCAATGACTGGCAGATGCAGGGCAACCTCACCCTCTCCCGCCGCGACTACCTGCACGAAGCCTTCGAGCGTCATCACGGCCGGCCCGCCAAGACCTACCCGGCGCGCTTCCCGCTGCTGCGGCTGGACCGGGTCTACCTGCGCAATGCCAGCAGCCATGATCCGCAGATACTCGGCAACAAGCCCTGGACGCATTTGTCGGATCACTTGCCGCTGGCGGTCGAGGTGCATCTGTAGTTCGACCGCGCCACGAGTGTCTACACCAGCACCGACTACAGTCGCAATATTGACAGCAATGACCTGCGTGGCCTGGCAGGAAATCTGGGCGTTCGCATCAGTTGGCAAGCCGATAGCAGGCTAAGCAAACGCTCTGTTTCGCGGTTTCAGGTGTGTTTTTCCCTGCAAACAACAACTTAGATATGTGCAGAAAAACAAACGCTTGCAACCTCTGATTTAGCCATACCGCTCATCGTCCAATTTCTTGACGCAGGGACATCGGTCTTCTTAGCTCTACCTTACTACCCCCGGAAACACTACCCGGGGCGGGCCTTCGGACACTCGTGAAAACGGGTGGCTGCGGGTTCGCCTCGCTCCATTCGGTCGCCCCTCGTTCGGGGTAGGAGAGACGCCAAGGCGAGATACCACATGCGCTAGCAAGGTAGATCTTCATGAAAACCTCACTCACCCCACACGAGATCAAAATCACCTTTTGCACCGTTTCAAGTTCTATCTTGCTGTGCTCATCCATGGAGGCGCAGGCGGGTCCTGTGGCGGATGAGACCACGCCCTGGTATCGCCAGGACGTGCCGATCCTGACGCTGCCCGCGACCGTCATCACCCCCGACCCGCAACGCTTGAGCCCGCGCCCCGACCTGCGCGGCAACCACCTGATCACCGAAGACCTTACCCCCTCGGCCTGGGATCAACTCTACGGACAAGCCTCTCGCCAGGCACAGACCGACCTCCTCAACCCCGGGTTCGCGACACCTGGCGGTGGAGCGCTCAAAGGACCGCCAGTGCTGACTCTGCAAGGCAGCAGCGGCCAGACCCAACGGATCGGATTGATCGGCGGCACGTACCAGATCCAGGGCAACGGCAACGGTCTGATCGTCAACCGCGCCCTCGTCGATCCGACCACCGACACCCTCAACCTGCAAGGCCAGAGCCTCGGCGCCTACTACAGCCTGACCGGATCCGAAGGCTGGCACGTCGACCTGTCGGCCAGCGGTGGCCGGGTCAGTGGCTTCAGCCGTAATGAACAGGGCGCGCGCCTGGCCACTGAGGGCAGTGCGATGACGTTCTCGGTGGAGGGCGGGTTCCCGATCGGCTTGAGCGAAAACTGGGTTGTCGAGCCACAGGCGCAGTTGATCAATCAGCGGATCACCCTCGACACGCCTTACGCGGGTTCGGGCAACGCTTCATCGAGTGACATTTCGTCCTGGAGCGGCCGGGTCGGCGCTCGGCTGAAAGGCAGTTACGACCTGAGCGGTCTGCCGGTCGAACCCTACGTTCGCACCAACTTGTGGCACACGGTGTACACCGGCAACACGGTGACCCTCGATCAGGTGGACAAGATCAGCAGCAGCCGCAAGTCATCGACGGTGGAGTTGGGTCTGGGTCTGGTGGCGAAGGTCACGCCGTCGGTGAGCCTGTACGTCAGCGCCGACTACAGCAGTGACGTGGATGACAATGATCTGAACGGGTTGATCGGCAGTCTGGGAATCCGGATGCGCTGGTAAGGACACTTCCAGTCGCCCTGCGGGAGCGAGCCGCTCGCTCCCGCAGGTGCTTCATCAACGTTCGGGCTTGAGGATCAACACCGCCAGTGGCGGCAGATTCAGCTCCAGCGACAACGCCTGGCCATGGCTGGGCACATCATCGGTGAACGCCCCGCCACCATTGCCGTAATTGGAACCGGCATAGGTGTCGGCATCACTGTTGAGCAACTCGCTCCAGCGCCCGGCAAACGGCACACCCACCCGATACGACTGACGCGGCACTGGCGTGAAGTTGGCCACCACCAACACCGGGGAGCCATCCTTGCTCCAGCGCAGCCAGGCATAGACGCTGTTGATCGCATCGTCACCGATCAGCCACTGAAACCCTTGCGGCGCGTCGTCCTGTTCGTGCAGCGCCGGCTCTTCGCGGTACAAACGGTTGAGGTCGCCGACCAGTTTCTGCACGCCTTTGTGCTCGGAATACTGGAGCAGATACCAATCCAGCTGCTGATCGTGATTCCACTCACGCCACTGGCCGAACTCGCAACCCATGAACAGCAGTTTCTTGCCCGGATGGGTCCACATGAAGCTCAGGTAAGCGCGCAGGTTGGCGAATTTCTGCCAGCGGTCGCCGGGCATCTTGTCGATCAGCGAGTGCTTGCCGTGCACCACTTCGTCATGGGAAATCGGCAGGATGAATCGCTCGGACCAGGCGTAGACCAGACCGAAACTCAGCTCGTTGTGATGATGGGCGCGGTACACCGGATCCTGCTGGATGTAATGCAGCGAATCGTGCATCCAGCCCATGTTCCACTTGTAGGCAAAACCGAGGCCGCCCTGCTGGGTACTTTGACTGACGCCGGGCCACGCCGTGGATTCCTCGGCAATCACTAAAGCTCCCGGTGCTTCCAGCGCCACCACATCATTCAAATGGCGAAGGAAGTCGATGGCTTCCAGATTCTCCCGACCGCCGTGGCGATTGGGCACCCACTCCCCGGCCTTGCGCGAATAGTCGCGGTACAGCATCGATGCCACCGCATCGACCCGCAATCCATCGACGTGGAAATGCTTCAGCCAATGCAATGCCGAAGCCAGCATGTAGCCATGCACTTCGGTGCGGCCCAGGTTGTAGATCAGCGTGTCCCAGTCCTGATGAAAGCCTTCCAGCGGGTTGCCGTATTCGTACAGCGCGGTGCCGTCGAACTGCGCCAGGCCATGGGTATCGGTCGGAAAATGCGCCGGCACCCAGTCGAGAATCACGCCGATTTCCGCCTGATGGCAGGCATTGATGAACGCCGCGAACTCGTCCGGCGTACCGTAACGCGCGCTCGGCGCGAACTGCGACAGCAACTGGTAACCCCAGGAGCCGCCGAACGGATGCTCCATGATCGGCATCAGTTCGATGTGGGTGAAACCCAGTTCCTTGACGTAGGGAATCAGTCGCTCGGCCAGCTCCGGCCACGTGTACTGACGGGCGACTTCACCGAGATCGTCGAGTTCACACTGCCAGGACCCGGCATGCAGCTCATAGATCGACAGCGGCGCATTATGTTGCTGGCGCTCGCTGCGCCCACTCATCCAGTCCTGATCCTGCCAGTCGACTTGCAGCAGTGTGGCGACTTTAGAGGCCGTATCCGGCGGCAGGCTGGTGGCCAGCGCCATCGGGTCAGCCTTGAGCGGCAGGATACCGTGAGCGCCGAGGATTTCGTATTTGTACAGATCGCCCGCCTGCAGGCGCGGAATGAACAACTCCCAGACCCCGGACGGATGCCGCAGACGCATCGGATGCCGACGCCCGTCCCAGACGTTGAAGTCACCGACCACCGACACCCGTCGGGCATTCGGCGCCCACACGGCAAACCGTACGCCGTCGACGCCATCGACGGTTTTCAGCTGCGCTCCGAGGCAACCGCTGAGGTCGCGATGATTGCCCTCGGCGAACAGGTACAAATCCATTTCACCGAGCAACGGCCCGAAGCTGTAGGGGTCTTCCGCGACCTGTTCGCCACCGGCCCAGCGGGTGCGCAACTGATACGGCCGCGAAGGCTCGAAATGCCCGACGAACAGCCCCGGCGTTTCGGTCGCCTCCAGCGGACCGCGCTCCTCGCCGGTGTCCTTGTCCAGCACCGTGACACTCAATGCACCGGGCAGATACGCCCGGATGAACTGCCCGCCGGCACCATCGCCGTGGGGTCCGAGAATGGAAAACGGGTCCTGATGTTCTGCGCGCACCAAGGCATCGATGTCCTTCGCCCTGGGCAGCAAGCGTTCTTTAACGTGACCCTGTTCCTTGTTCGAGAAACTCATGACTACTCTCCACCAAGATCGGAAAAGGGTTCAAGCCCCGTCAATAACCCATACAGACCGTGCAACGGCACGGGCAGCCAGGTGGGGCGATTTTCGGCTTCATAGGCCACCTCGTAGGCCGCTTTCTCCAGGCCGAACAACGCCAGTGCGGCGTCGGCACCTTCAGGATCTTGCCAGGCATGATCAAGACTAGCTGCCGCCCGGCGATATGCCTCGACAAATGCTTCGCGGGCCTCACGCAAATAGCGTTCGGCGACCCGGCGACGCGCCGCCTCTGCTTCGGGACTGTTGTCGACGTTGTGCACATTGATGGTCATCGCGGCGGCGTAATCGAATGAGCGCAGCACCCCGCTGACATCCTTGTACGGGCTGTGCTTGCCACGGCGCTCGGCCAGTGGCCGCGCCGGTTCGCCTTCGAAGTCGATCAGGTACGCGTCGCCCTTGATCACCAGTACCTGGCCCAGATGCAGGTCGCCATGGACGCGGATGCGCAAGCCGCCGGCGGATTTTTTCGCCAGCTCCTGCACATGGGCGAGGATGGTTTTCTTGTGGTCGAGCAGACGACCGACCAGCTTCTGATCCGCCGCATCAAGTTCGCCCTGATGCTGCTTGAGCAGCTTCAGCGCATGCTCGACCTGAGCGCCCACGTCCTTGCCGGTCGCCTGCGCATCCTTGGCCGAGCTGACCTGCGGTGCGAAGTCCTTGTTGTCGCTCGGCGCCGCCAGCACCTGATGCATTTCCCCCAGACGCTGACCCAGCATGCCGGCGAAATCCTTCAGCTCGCCGAGCGCATTGTAGTGTTGCGACTGTTCGGAAACGGCGTCCGCCAGTTCGTCGCGCAACGCCCGTTCGAGGTTGTTCTGCGTCCATTCCCAGGCGTCGCCCTGATTGCTCAAGTAGCCTTGGGCGATCATCAGCAGGTTGTCTTCGCCCTTCCCGTCCCGACGAATCACCGAGCCGAGCAGCGGGGAGATATTGGCAAACCCGGCGGCGGTCAGATAAGCGCTCATCTCCAGTTCCGGGTGTACGCCGGACGCGACTTTGCGGATCAGCTTGAGCACCAGACTGTTGCCGATCACCACCGAACTGTTGGATTGCTCGGCGGACAGGTAGCGCACTTCGGATTCCGCACCGAGGCCGAGCTTGTCCAGTTGCGGCGTGGCTTCGAAACGGATTTCTCCGTCACTCGATTCCAGCACCGTGCCACTCTGCATACCTTGCAGCACCGCGCGAATAAACGCTTCAAGGCTGAAGGCATCGGTGATCAGCCCGACCTGACGTACCCGACGCACCCGCGCCAGGGCCAGTTGCTGCGGCAAGGCCGGTCCGACCTGATCTTCCGAAATGAAGCCGAACGGCAGTTGGTAACGGCTGGTCTGCCCGCCGCTGCTGACTTCGATTTCGCTGAGCAACACCGGATGCTGCGCGTCGCCGAAACGCACGCCATAGGCCAGCCGGACTTGCTCGATCGCCGCGTCCTTGCCGGCGAACCAGCGGCGATTCTGCAACCAGTTCGGCAGGATGCCATGTTCGAGCGTGTCCCGGGACGGCGCTTCGAGCAGTTCTTCCATGCGTTTTTTCAGCACCAGCGTGGTGAAGTCCGGCAGGCTCTGCGCCGGTTCGACGTGCCAGCTCGGCATCTGGTTTTCCGCCGCCAGACCGAACCAGTAGAAGCCGTACGGCGCCAGGGTCAGCAGGAAGTTCAACTGACCGATGGGCGGAAACGCATTACCGCCGAGCATCTCCACCGGCACCATGCCGACATAGGCCGACAGGTCCAGCTCCACGGCCTGAGCGCTGCGCGAGACGTTGGCCACGCACAGGATGATTTCGTGTTTGCCGTCCGGTCCGGTGTATTCGCGGGTGTAGGCCAGAACGCGACGGTTGGCCGGCGACAGCATCTTCAAGGTGCCTCGACCGAAGGCCTTGGACTGCTTGCGCACGGTCAGCAGGCGACGAGTCCAGTTCAGCAGCGAATGCGGATCACCGGCCTGGGTTTCGACGTTGACCGACTGATAACCGTACTGCGGATCCATGATCGGCGGCAGCACCAGACTGGCCGGGTCGGCCCGGGAGAATCCGCCGTTGCGGTCGATCGACCATTGCATCGGCGTGCGCACGCCATCGCGGTCGCCGAGGTAGATGTTGTCGCCCATGCCGATCTCATCGCCGTAATACAGGGTCGGCGTGCCGGGCATCGACAGCAGCAGACTGTTGAGCAATTCGATACGCCGGCGGTCGCGCTCCATCAGCGGCGCCAGACGCCGGCGAATGCCGAGATTGATCCGCGCACGACGGTCGGCGGCGTAGTAGTTCCACAGGTAGTCGCGTTCCTTGTCGGTGACCATCTCCAGCGTCAGTTCATCGTGGTTGCGCAGGAAAATCGCCCATTGGCAGTTGGCCGGGATCTCCGGGGTCTGGCGCAAGATGTCGGTGATCGGGAAGCGATCTTCCTGGGCCAGCGCCATGTACATGCGCGGCATCAGCGGGAAGTGAAACGCCATGTGGCATTCGTCGCCGTTGACGCCCTCGGCGTCGGTGTCACCGAAGTACAGCTGGGTGTCTTCCGGCCATTGGTTGGCCTCGGCCAGCAGCATGCGGTCCGGGTAGTTGGCGTCGATCTCGGCGCGGATCTGCTTGAGGACGTCGTGGGTCTCCGGCAGGTTTTCATTGTTGGTGCCGTCGCGCTCGATCAGGTACGGAATGGCATCCAGCCGCAAGCCGTCGATGCCCATGTCCAGCCAATAGCGCATCACCGACAGCACGGCTTTCATGACTTGCGGGTTGTCGAAATTCAGATCCGGCTGGTGCGAATAGAAACGGTGCCAGAAGTACTGGCCGGCCACCGGGTCCCAGGTCCAGTTGGACTTTTCGGTGTCGAGAAAAATGATCCGGGTGCCGTCGTACTTCTGGTCGTCATCGGACCACACATAGAAGTCGCGGGCCGCTGAACCGGGCTTGGCCTTGCGTGCTCGTTGAAACCACGGGTGCTGGTCCGAGGTGTGGTTGATGACCAGTTCGGTGATGACCCGCAAACCACGCTTGTGCGCCTCTGCGATGAAGCGTTTGGCGTCGGCCATCGTCCCGTAATCGCTGTGTACGCCACGGTATTCGGCGATGTCGTAACCGTCATCGCGCCGTGGCGAGGGGTAGAACGGCAACAGCCAGATGGTGTTGACGCCAAGATCGGCGATGTAATCGAGTTTGGCGATCAGGCCGGGAAAATCGCCGATCCCGTCGTTGTTGGAGTCGAAAAAGGATTTGACGTGGACTTGATAGATAACCGCGTCCTTGTACCAGAGCGGGTCCTTGATGAAGGTGGCTGACTTGGGTTTCTTCGCCATGTGAAACTCCTGTTCGATGCATGAATGCGTCGGCCCGGATCAAGGGGCGGTGATCCGCCAGATCCCGAACGGCTGATAAGCCGGGTCGATCCGCATGAACTGGTACTTGCCGTGCCAGTCCCAGCGATGGCCGTTCATCAGGTCTTCGCCGTGGGTGGTGGCGTCGTCCGGCAGGCCCATTTCCCACAGTGGCAATTCGAAATTGGCCTCCTGCACGTGGTGCGGATCGAGACTGACGGCCACCAGAATGAAATTGCTGCCATCGGCGCTGCGCTTGCCGAAGTACAGAATGTTGTCGTTCCAGGCGTTGTAGATCTTCAGGCCCAGATGGCTGTGCAGCGCCGGGTTTTGTCGGCGGATGCGATTGAGCTGGGCGATCTCGGCGATGATGTTGTCGGGCGCATTGAAGTCGCGGACGCGGATCTCGTACTTCTCGGAATCGAGGTATTCCTCCTTGCCCGGCACCGGCGCCGATTCGCACAGTTCGAACCCCGAGTACATGCCCCACAGGCCCGAGCCCATGGTCGCCAGCGCCGCACGAATGAGAAACCCCGGACGCCCCGACTCATGCAGGAACGCCGGGTTGATATCCGGTGTGTTGACGAAGAAATTCGGCCGATAGCATTCGCGCCACGGCGATTCGTTGAGTTCGCTGAAATAGCTCGCCAGTTCGGCCTTGGTGTTGCGCCAGGTGAAATAGGTGTAGCTCTGGGTGTAACCGACCTTGCCCAGCCGCGCCATCATCGCCGGGGTGGTGAACGCTTCGGCGAGGAAGATCACTTCCGGGTACAGCGTGCGCACATCGGCGATCAGCCATTGCCAGAACGGCAGCGGTTTGGTGTGCGGGTTGTCGACGCGAAAGATCTTTACGCCCTCCTCGACCCAGCCGACGACGATGTCGCGCAGCTCGACCCACAGGCTCGGAATCGCTTCCGGCGCATAGAAGTCGACGTTAACGATGTCCTGGTATTTCTTCGGCGGGTTCTCCGCGTATTTGATCGTGCCGTCCGGCCGCCAGTTGAACCAGCCCGGGTGCTGCTTGAGCCACGGGTGGTCCTGGGAACACTGTATGGCGAAATCGAGGGCGATTTCCAGACCATGGTCAGCGGCAGCCGCCACCAGACGACGAAAGTCCTCGCGAGTGCCGAGCTGCGAATGAATCGCTTCGTGCCCGCCCTCTTCACTGCCGATCGCATACGGGCTGCCCGGATCGTCCGGCCCAGCAGTCAGGGAGTTGTTGCGGCCCTTGCGGTGGCTACGACCGATCGGGTGGATCGGCGTGAAATACAACACGTCGAAGCCCATGTCCTGAATCATCGGCAACCGCGCGTGCACATCATTGAAAGTGCCGTGACGGGCGGGATCGTCGGTGATCGAGCGGGGAAACAGCTCGTACCAACTGGCGAACTCGGCCAGTTCGCGCTCGACGTCCAGCGGAAATTCATTGCTGATGCTCAGATACGGGCGGTGATCGGCCTCGGTCATCAGTTGCGCACTCTGCGGGTGCAGAAACAGCGCGACCTGCTCGGTTTCGAGCAGCCCGGACAATTCGTGGTGCAGCGCCGCCAGCCGCTCACTGAGCGGGCCTTCGCTGCGTTCGGCCGCCTGTTGCACCATCGTGCGGCCCTCTTGCAACTCCAGGCTGACCGGGATGGCGGCGGTGTGCTTTTTCTCCAGCTCGTACTGAAAACTGGCGAACAGGTCGATCCAGGCTTCGATCAGGTACAGATAGCGGCCCATGCGTTGAGGACGGAACCGGCCCTCCCAGCCATTGTTGCCCTGATCGGCCATGACTTCGCTTTGCCAGACTTCCTCGCCTTCTTCGCGCCAGCGGATGCGCACCGCCAGTTTGTCGTGACCATCGGCGAAGATCTTGCTGGTGACCACGATTTCGCGCCCGACCACAGCCTTGACGGCAAACTGCCCGCCCTCCAGCGAAGGCTGAGTGTTTTCGATGACGATGCGTGGCAGCAGCAACGCCTGCGACAGCGGGATGTGCGGGTTGTAGCTCTGTTCGGAGGGTTTTTCAGCAGTCATTGAGCATCTCTCCTTAACGCCCCAAGGACGCTCGCTTGCCTGTTTGGCGATCACGGCCGGGCCTGCGCCCGACAATGAACTCTCTCAGGTTCCGAGCGACCCTCGCCGGCAAAAGTTCACAGGGATTTGCCCCGCCACAAAATCGGATCGAATTCGCGGTGAAGTGGTCAACCCACTTAAGCACTTCTCACGCCATGTGCCACACGGAGGTTCATCTGATGAGTATTCCGATCCCCGCTGAAACGCCCGATCCGAACATCGACAAACCCGTCCTGCCCGAAACCGAGCCGCAGCCGATCCCCGAACAGGAGCCACCGGGCACCACGCCGCCGCCCAAGGAAGAGCCACCGACGACCATGCCGCCAGTGATCGTCTAGCGACCATTAATCGGTTGCGCAGAACGATCCCCCGGGGCTGCGCCCTAACCTTTCAACACCCTTGGAAAAAGGACAGCCCCATGACCGTGCGCATCGAAAACCAGACCTGTTTTTTCGCCACCGAAAACGGTGAGCAGATTCGCCTGTGCGGTGACCTGACAATAATCACCGACAGTGAAAAATCGATGTCAGCCGTGGAAATCGAAGGCCGGCGCATTTACATCACCGAGGCCGAAGCCGATGCGCTGACCGTCGCAGGTGCCAGGGACGGACGTAAACACCTCAAGGCCACCGACAGTGATTCGGTGATTTGACTGACCTTGGTCAAGATCCTGCGCAGACGTCTGGGATAGGCGTCTGCACCCCGCCCCGTCAACTGCTTCAAGTTGTCGCAGGGCCGGGCGCAAAACCCATCTGATACGCTTTTTATTGAAATACCTGAGTCTGTTATGCAAACAGATCGGCGCTCATAGTTCACTGGCCTGATGGAGGCTGATGAGCGAACGACCATGAGCGAACGAATCCCCGTCCGAACCGTAGAAGCAACGCCTCACATAAAAAAAGTACCGGCGCGCCCAATGAAGGCGAAGAACGCCAGCAGCGACAACCAGATCTTCACCCGCAGCTTCACCGGCCTGTTCCGCACCTTGCGCATGAGCGGCGCGGGGTTTCTGTTCCTGTTGTTTTTCGGCACCGTGTGGCTGAACTGGGGCGGACGTCAGGCGGTGCTCTGGGACCTTTCCGAAAGCAAGTTCCACATCTTTGGCGCGACCTTCTGGCCGCAGGACTTCATTCTGCTGTCGGCGCTACTGATCATCGCCGCGTTCGGCCTGTTCGCCATCACCGTGTTCGCAGGCCGGGTCTGGTGTGGTTACACCTGTCCGCAGAGCTCGTGGACGTGGATCTTCATGTGGTGCGAGAAGATCACCGAAGGCGAGCGTAACCAGCGGATCAAACTGCAAGCGGCACCGTGGAGCCTGAACAAACTGGCACGGCGTGCGGCCAAGCACACGCTTTGGCTGGCGATCAGCGTGCTGACCGGCCTGACCTTTGTCGGCTACTTCACCCCGATCCGCCCGCTGGCCGAAGAACTGCTGACCCTGCAGATCGGCGGTGTCAGTCTGTTCTGGGTGCTGTTTTTCACCGGTGCCACCTACATCAATGCCGGCTGGCTGCGCGAAGCGGTGTGCATGCACATGTGCCCGTATGCGCGGTTCCAGAGCGTGATGTTCGACAAGGACACCCTGGCAATTTCCTACGACGTGGCCCGGGGCGAAAACCGTGGCCCGCGCAAACGTGACGTGAAACCGGCCGAAGCCGGCCTCGGTGATTGCATCGACTGCCAGTTGTGCGTGCAGGTCTGCCCGACCGGCATCGACATCCGCGACGGCCTGCAAATGGAATGCATCGGCTGCGCGGCGTGCATCGACGCCTGCGATTCGATCATGGACAAGATGAATTACGCCCGAGGCCTGATCCGCTATACCTCTGAGCGTGAATTGCAGGGTGGCAAGACGCACTTGCTGCGTCCAAGGCTGATCGGTTACGTCGCGGTGCTGGTGCTGATGATCGGTGCCCTCGCCCTGGCCCTGGTCGAACGGCCGATGGTGTCGCTGGACGTGACCAAGGACCGTGGCCTGTTCCGCGAGAACGGCCAGGGCCAGATCGAAAACATCTACACCCTCAAAGTCATCAACAAGACCCAACAGCGCCAGGACTACAACCTGAGCCTGGTGGATGGCGACGGCTTCCAGCTGCAAGGCAAGACCGAGCTTAGCCTTGCAGCAGGCGAGATCGTCGATGTGCCGGTGTCGGTGGCGATGACCACGGATCGCCCGGCCAGCAGCTCGCAGACCTTGAGCTTCAAGATTGCCGACAGCGATGAGCCTGAGGTTTATAGCGTGGCGAAGAGCCGGTTTGTTGCGCCGATGAATCGTTGAACCTTTAAGATGCAACCCTTTGTGCCAATGGCGCTGCGCCCATTGGCACAACCGTTTTCCAAATCCCATCCATTGCAGGACACCGATGAAACGCTACGAAAAATTCGCCGACGACATCGCTGAACTGATCCGCTCCGGCGTCCTCGGCCCCGGTCAGCGGGTGCCGTCGGTGCGCTACGCGAGCCAGACCTATGGCGTCAGCCCGTCCACGGTGTTCCAGGCCTATTACCTGCTGGAGCGTCGCGGCCTGATCCGCGCCCGGCCGCGCTCCGGCTATTTCGTCAACACCCACGCCCCGAGCCCGTTCTCGGAGCCGGTGATCAGCAGCCAGGTCAATGAGTCCACCAAAGTCGACGTCAGCGAACTGGTGTTCTCGGTGCTCGAATCGATCAAGGACCCGAGCACCGTACCGTTCGGCTCGGCTTTCCCCAGCCCCGAACTGTTCCCGCTGCAACGCCTGTCACGTTCGCTGGCCAGCGCCGCCCGGGAAATGGACCCGCGCATGGTGGTCACCGACATGTCGCCGGGCAACCCGCAACTGCGCCGGCAGATCGCCCTGCGCTACATGGTCGGCGGGCTGATGCTGCCGATGGAAGAACTGCTGATCACTAACGGCGCCCTCGAAGCGCTGAACCTGTGCCTGCAAGCGGTGACCGAACCCGGCGACCTAGTGGCCATCGAAGCCCCGGCGTTCTACGCCAGCCTGCAAGTGCTCGAGCGGCTGAAGCTCAAAGCCGTGGAAATCCCCGTGCACCCGCGCGACGGTATCGACCTCGGCGTACTCGCCCAGACGCTCGAACGGCACCCGATCAAGGCCTGCTGGTGCATGACCAGCTTCCAGAACCCGATGGGCGCGACCATGCCCGAGGCCAAGAAACAGGAACTGGTGGAACTGCTGAAACGCCATCAAGTGCCGCTGATCGAGGACGATGTCTATGCCGAACTCTATTACGGCCAGCAGGCGCCGAAACCGGCCAAAGCCTTCGACACCGAAGGTCTGGTGATGCATTGCGGCTCGTTTGCCAAAAGCCTGGCTCCCGGCTACCGCATCGGTTGGGTCGCCGCCGGACGCTACGCGCAGAAGATCGAACGCCTGAAACTGATGACCTCACTCTGCGCCTCGATGCCGGCCCAGGCGGCCATCGCCGACTACCTGCAACACGGCGGCTACGACCGTCACCTGCGTAAATTGCGCTATGCCCTGGAAGAACAGCAAAGCGCCATGCTCGCGGCCATCGCCCGCTACTTCCCGGCCCAGACCCGCGTGAGCCAACCGGCCGGCGGCTATTTCCTGTGGCTGGAACTGCCACCGCAGATGGATTCGTTGAAGTTGTTTCAGATGGCGTTGGCGCAAGGCATCAGCATTGCGCCGGGGCCGATTTTTTCGCCGACGCAAAGATTCAGGAATTGCATCCGGTTGAACTACGGCAGCCCGTGGACCGAGAGTTCGGAGAAGGCGATGGAGACGTTGGGGCGGATTGTGCGGTCGTTCTGACGGATCGATGTTCCCCCGTGCATCGCGCTTGCGCTTGTAAGAACGCTAGATTGCCGAGATGGATGTCCCGATTGAACACCAGCCGATCTACGAAGTTTCATTTCTATACCACTACATACATTTCCGATGAGCGGTTGTTTTTCCAGATAATACCTGTCAGATCTGACAGGTTACAAAGTTGACTCGCCCTGATGAAATATAGGAGCAATTTAACTAAAGGAGTATTGAGAATGTCTGGCAAAACAATTCTACACTCATGCGACTTCGATAATGGCGAACAAAAAGGCTGGGGATGGATTAAAACTGTACGATTATGTGAATTGGTAGATGATGACTTGACTGGTCACGGCATGTGCCTCGCCACCCTAGAAAACATTGAGCCTAGAGCTGATCTTACATGCCCACAGAGAACACTTCAGGGTTTTGCGGGCAGGAACGTTATCGTTAATTTCGACCTGCGAGTTGAGTTCCCCCCTGAAGATTATATTCACGTTAGAGTTGACGCTGGTAAAAATAATATTTCCTTTGTGGAAAACCCTGTGCCAAATAGCCGGTGGCAACGATATTCCATTCCTTTGGATCTGCGTGAGGCTTCGCACGCAGACTTTGATATTGTCGCCTTCTACAGGGGTGATCAAAAACCGACCACCCGCATGTTTATAGACAATATCACCATTGAGTCCATTGAGTCCATTGAGTCCATTGAGTCCAATGATTAATATATCCTTGGACGACTAACAAAAATCGGGCCCCTAAACGGGGCCCTTTCACTTTGTGATACACGCAAACCAATACGGGCGGTACATGATTAAAAAGAGATCGGGACTTCTCATATATATGAGAGTTTTAACGCCCCCCGCCCAGATCAACAAACGTCCCCGTCGCATATGAGGCCTTGTCCGACAGCAACCACACAATCGCCTCCGCCACTTCATCCGGCCGCCCGCCACGGGCCATCGGAATCGCCGACTCCAGCTTGCTGACCCGATCCGGATCGCCGCTCAAGGCGTGGAAATCGGTGTAGATGTAGCCCGGGCGCACCGCGTTGACCCGAATCCCCTCGCCCGCCACTTCCTTGGACAGACCGATGGTGAACGTGTCGAGAGCGCCTTTGGACGCCGCGTAGTCGACGTACTCGTTCGGCGAGCCCAAGCGTGCGGCCACCGAAGAGACGTTGACGATGCTGCCGCCCTGCCCGCCGTGTTTGGGCGACATGCGCAGGATCGCATGCTTGGCGCAGAGAATCGGCGCCAGAACGTTGGTTTTCATGATTTTGAGGATGCGGAATTCGGACATTTCGTCGACCCGCGATTTGTGCCCGACGGTGCCGGCGTTGTTCACCAGGGCGGTGACCCGGCCCAGCTCCGTGTCGACCCGATGAAACAGGCCGATCACTTCGTCTTCGATACTGACATCGGCGCGCACGGCAATGGCAGTGGCGCCGCGTTCACGCACCTGGTCGAGTACGTGGTGGGCTGCCTGTTCGTCCGTCTGGTAATTGATGCAGATCCGATAGCCTTGCTCGGCAGCCAACAGCGCAGTGGCGGCCCCGATTCCGCGACCGCCGCCAGTGATCACAATGACTTTATCCATGCAGGCTTTCCCCCCAATGCACACGTAACAGTCGCAGGAAGAATAACCGTCATTGCGGGGTTTTGCATGGCCTGTGTCAGTCGTTCAGTTCACCGCCAATGGCTTGCCACGCACGATGTCCTGCAGGAAGCGATCCGCCGGCATCGGGTGGCCGAGCAGATAACCCTGCAGCGAATCGCAGCCCAGTTGCGTCAAAAAGTCCTGCTGCACGCCGGTCTCCACGCCTTCGGCCACGATGCGCAGGCCCAGCGCCTGACCGAGCGCGACAATCGCCGAGACGATGGCGGCGTCGTCGCTGTCATGCTCCAGGTCGCGGACAAAACCGCGATCGATCTTCAACTCGTTGGCCGGCAGGCGCTTGAGGTACATCAGGCTCGAATAACCGGTGCCGAAGTCATCGATGGAAAGATCGACGCCCATGTCGGACAGTTCCTGCAACACCGTCATGCTCGCGTCGGCATCGCTCATGGCCGTGGTTTCGGTGATTTCCAGGGTCAGACTGTTGGCCGGCAAGTGGTGAGTGGCCAAGGCCTTGGCGACGCTTTGCACCAGCCCGGTATGGCAGAACTGCAACGCCGACAGGTTCACTGCGATTCGCCAGTCGGTGTAGCCCAGCACGTACCACTCGCGCATCTGCCGGCAGGCTTCGTTGAGTACCCATTCGCCGATCGGAATGATGAGCCCGGTCTTTTCGGCCAGGTCGATGAACTTGTCCGGCATCAGCATGCCGTGGAGCGGGTGCTCCCAGCGCAGCAACGCTTCGGCACCGACCGGACGACCGTCGGCCGCGTGGAACTTGGGTTGGTAATGCAGGCTGAACTGACTGTGTTCCAGCGCCGCACGCAGGTCCTGCAACAGTTGCAGTTGCTTGCGGGCGTTGCTGTTCATCGAGGCGTCGAAGAAGCTGTAGCCGTTTTTACCGCCGCCCTTGGCGTGGTACATCGCGGCGTCGGCGTTCATCAGCAGTTCCTGAGCGTTCTGGCCGTTGCCCGGATACAGGGCAATACCGACGCTGGCGGAAATCTGCAGGTCATGCTCGGCCACGCGGAACGACTGCGCGATCAAGCCGACCTGACGTGCTGCCAGACCCAGCGCATCGTTGGGCTCGGTCAGGCGCACCAGCAGGACAAATTCATCGCCGCCGATCCGTGCCAGCGTGTCGAGGCTGCGCAAATCTTCACGCAGACGCACCGCCACTTCGCGCAGCAACTGGTCGCCCATGTGGTGACCGAAAGCGTCGTTGACCGGTTTGAAGCCGTCCAGATCGATGAACATCAGCGCAAAACAACCGCCCTGCTCGTTGACCTTTTTCATCGCCTGATTGATCCGGTCGTCCAGCAGCATGCGGTTCGGCAGGCCGGTCAGGGTGTCGTGCAGGGCCAGTTGGGTGAGTTCGCGGTTGGCCACGGTCAACGAATGAGCCAGATCGGCGGTTCGCGCTTCGAGGCGGGCATCGAGAATCGAGGTCAGCAGTGCGATGCTCAGCACCGCGAGCGTGGTGATCAGCACCAGATTATCGAGGCCATTGCCATTCAGACCGCTAAGCGCTGCGCCGCAGAAACTGCCTTCGGGAAACCGCGCCGCCGCCATGCCCGTGTAGTGCATGCCGACAATCGCGATGCCCATGACAATGGCTGCGCCGGCACGAAACAGGCGCACGTAAGGCGAATGCTGACGAAGACGAAAGGCAATCCACAACGCGGCGGCCGAAGCGCCGACGGCGATCAGCAGCGAAGCGCCGAACAGCGTCGGATCGTAATCGATGCCCGGTTGCATGCGCATCGCGGCCATACCGGTGTAGTGCATGGCGCTGATGCCGGCGCCCATGATCAAGGCGCCGAAGGCCAGTTGCCAGGCCGGCAGTTTCGGCTGGCTGACCAGCCACAGCGCAAAACCGCAGGACAGCACGGCGATCAGCAATGAAAGCGCTGTGATCGGAATGTCATAACCCAGGCTGATCGGCAGTTTGAAGGCCAGCATGCCGATGAAGTGCATCGACCAGACGCCGATGCCCATGGCGAACGCCCCGCCGGCCGTCCACAAATGCACGGCGCGACCCTTGGCGGTGGCGATGCGCCCTGTAAGGTCGAGCGCGGTATAGGACGCGAGGATCGCCACACACAGCGAAATGAAAACCAGCGTGAAGGAATAACTACCGATGAGCATGAGAATTCTCGTGACCACCCCACCGTACTGCTTCCGTTCTCAGCGGGGCCAAATGCGCCGATTGTACTGATTGCACAGAAGAACGCACTGACAAAGTAATCAAATGGCCATCAAGCCGATGAAACGCTTGTTTGATCGTTCGACAAGGCTCTAGCCCGGCAGTCGCAGTACTGATCGATCCCACGCGTTGCGTGGGAATTCAGGGTTACGGATTCTGGCTGGTTTCCAGCTGCCCGTCCCAGCCACCGCCCAGCGCCGCGATCAATTGCACACTGGCAATCAGTCGACTCTGCAGGATATTGAGCACCGTCCGCTCGTTGCTCAACGCCGTGGCTTGCACCACCACCACGTCGATGTAGGCAATCAGCCCGGCCTTGTACTGGTTCTGGGTCAGACGCAAGGAATCGCGCGCGGCATCAAGGGCTTCCTGGCGTACCGCCGCCTCGTCTTCATACACCTTCAACTGCACCAGATAGTTTTCCACTTCACGGAAGCCGTCGAGCACGGTCTGCCGGTATTTGGCCACGGTCTCGTCGTACTTCGCTTCGGTGCGATCAACTTCCGCCGAGCGTCGGCCGCCGTCGAACAGCGGCAGACTCATTTTCGGCCCCACCGACCAGAAACGGTTCGGCAGGCTGATCAGGTCCCGCGAAGTACTGCTGCTGTAGCCGCCACTGAGGCTCAGGCTGAAGTCCGGGTAATACGCGGCCTTGGCCACGCCGATGTTGGCGTTGGCCGCGATCACCGAGCGTTCCGCCGAAGCGATGTCCGGGCGACGCTCCAGCAATTGCGACGGCAGGCTCAGCGGAATCTGCGGCAGCTTCGGGATGTCCTGGGTTTCGGCTAGCTTGAATTGCGCCGGAGGCTGGCCGGTGAGTACCGCAATGGCGTTTTCGAATTGCGCCCGCTGCCAGATCAGGTCCACCAGATCACCCTGGGTGGATTTGAGTTGTGTCTGCGCCTGGGCTACCGCGTCACGCCCGGAGACCCCGGCGTTGTACTGGTTCTGGGTCATTTTCAGCGAGCGCTCATAGGCCGCCACTGTCGACTCCAGCAGGCGCTTCTGCTGATCGATCACGCGCAATTGCAGGTAGTTCTGCACCAGTTCCGACTGCTGGCTCAGGCGCATCGCCGCCAGATCGGCGAAACTGGCCTGGGCGCTGGCTTCGTTGGCCTCCAGGCCACGACGCAGCTTGCCCCAGACATCGGCCTCCCAACTGACGCCCAACTGGGCGTTGTAGGTGTCACGAATCCCGCTGGAAGAACTGCTCAGGCTCGAACTGCTGCTGCCGGTGCCCTGGCTGGAACGGGTCTTGCCCGCGCTCAGGTCGATGCTCGGGTAAAACGCCCCGCGTGCATCACGCACCAGGGCCTGGGCCTGACGGTATTGCGCCTCGGACTGGGCGACGGTCTGGTTGGCGCTGTTGAGCTTCTCGATCAACTCGTTGAGCTGGCGATCACCGTACAACTCCCACCAGGCGCCACGGGCCAGAGAGTCGGCAGGACTGGCCTGACGCCAGCCTTCGGCCTCTTTGTACTGGGCAATTTCGGCGGTCTGCGGGCGCTGGTAGTCCGGGCCGACGGCGCACGCACTGAGCATCGCCACGCACAGTGACAGGCTCAGCAAACGCGAGCCGCGGACACTGGCCAGTTGGATAAGCGAACGGTCATTCATAGCGGAGTTTCCAGAGCGGCATCGGTACGTACGCCACGCCACTTGTTGAAGCGGTGGCGGGCCTTGTCGAGATAGAGGTAAACCACAGGCGTGGTGTAAAGGGTCAGCACCTGGCTGAAAATCAGCCCGCCGATGATCGTCAGGCCCAGCGGCTGGCGCATTTCCGCGCCTTCGGCCCGGCTGAGCAGCAACGGCAAGGCACCGAGAATCGCCGCCAGCGTGGTCATCAGAATCGGTCGCAGACGTTGCAGGCAGGCACTGCGGATCGACTCCAGCGGCGCCATGCCCTGATGACGTTCCAGTTGCAGTGCCAGGTCAATCATCAGGATCGCGTTCTTCTTCACCACGCCGATCAGCAGGAACAACCCGAGCAGCGAGATCAGGCTGAACTCGCCGCCCAGCGCATAGATCGACAGCAACGCACCAACCCCGGCCGACGGCAGCGTCGACAGAATCGTCAACGGGTGAATGTAGCTTTCATACAGCACGCCCAGCACCAGATACACCGCCAGCAGTGCACCGAGGATCATGAACGGCTGGCTCTTCTGGGTGGCCGCGAAGGCGTCGGCGGTGCCGGCCATTTTCGCGATCACGTCTTCCGGCAGGCCGACCTTGGCAATCGCCCGCTCGATGGCGGCACTGCCCTGCTCCACCGTCACGCCTTCGGCCATGTCGAACGAAATGCTTTCGGAGGCGAACTGGCCTTCGTGGCTGACCCGGTCGTCTTCCAGGCTGTTTTCGTAGTGCGCGATGGTCGACAGCGGAATCCGTGCGCCATCAGCGGTAATCACCTGTACCTGATTAAGCGTGACCGGGTCCTGGGCGTATTTCGGATTGACCTCCATCACCACCTGATACTGGTTGAGGCTGTCGTAGATCGTGGAAATCTGCCGCTGGCTGTAGGCGTTGTTCAGGACGGCGGTGACCATGTTCATGTCCACGCCCAGGCGCTTGGCCTGATCACGGTCGACGATCAATGTCACCTGCTGCGCACCGCGCCCTTCACGGGCGTCGATGGCGGTCAGCTCCGGCAAGGCTCGCAGCGCGGTGACCACTTTCGGGTACCACTCGCGCAAAGCGCCGAGATCACCGCTCTGCAGAATGTAGGTGTACTGCGACGTGGTCTGCTCACGACCACCGCCAAATTGCAGGTCCTGGTCGGCCATCAACATCAACTGTGCGCCGGGCACCTTGGGCATTTCCTTGCGCAGACGCTCGATGACTTTCTGCGCCGAGATATTGCGCTCCTTGATCGGCTTCAGACGCACCAGCATGAAGGCGTTGTTGGTGCCGTTGTTGCCACCGATGAACCCGGCGACACTCTCGACCGCTTCGTCCTTGAGCACGGCGCGGCGGAAAGTCTCCATTTTCGGCTGCATCACGCTGAACGACAGACCGTCGTCACCGCGCACGAAACCGATCAACTGGCCAGTGTCCTGTTGCGGCAGGAACGTCTTCGGCACCACCACGTACAGCGCGACGTTGACGCCGACCGTGATGATCAGGCTCAACAGCGTCAGGCGCCGATGACGTAATACCCAGTCGAGGCTGGTGGCGTACTTGCCGACCATCCAGTCGTTGGTGCGCCGGCTCCAGCGTTGCAGACGGTTTTCCTGACCCGGAGTGTGCGGCTTCAGCCAACGGGCACAGAGCATCGGGGTCAGGGTCAGGGAAACCACCAGCGACACCACGATGGCCGCGGCCAGGGTGATGGAGAATTCGCGGAACAGGCTCTCGATGATCCCGCCCATGAACAGGATCGACAGGAACACCGCCACCAGCGACACGTTCATCGACAGCAAGGTGAACCCGACTTCCTTGGCCCCGAGGTACGCGGCCTTCATCGGTTTGACGCCTTCGTCGATGTGCCGGGAAATGTTCTCCAGCACCACGATGGCGTCGTCCACCACCAGCCCGGTGGCGAGAATCAGCGCCATCAGCGACAGGTTGTTCAGCGAGAAGCCGTAGAGGTACATCACCGCAAAAGTGCCGACCAGCGACACCGGCACCGCCAGGGTCGGAATCAAGGACGCGCGGAAATTGCCGAGGAACAGGAACACCACCAGGATCACCAGCGCCACGGCGATCAGCAGGGTCATCTCTGCTTCGTGCAGGGTGGCCTTGATCACCGGCGAACGATCCATCGCCAGGTTCAGCTTGACGCTGGCCGGCAACACGGCCTGCAACGCCGGCAACTGTGCCTTGATCTCGTTGACCGTCTCGATGATGTTGGCGCCGGCCTGCCGGTTGATCACCAGCAACACCGCCGCGTCGTCATTGAAGAAACCACTGTTGTAGCGGTCTTCCACGCCGTCGGTGACCTTGGCCACGTCTTTCAGGCGCAGGGCCGCACCGCCGTTGTAGTGGATGATCAGCGACTCGTAGTCCTTGGCTTTCTCCAGTTGGTCATTGGCCTGGATCTGCCACAGACGCTGGTCATCCTCGACCGAACCCTTGGGCCGGCGAACGTTGGCGCCAGCGATGGTCTTGCGCACATCGTCCAGCGCCACGCCGTACTGGTTCAGCGCCTGGGGTTCGAGTTCGATGCGCACCGCCGGCAAGGAACTGCCGCCGATCTGCACCTCGCCTACGCCCTGCACCTGGGACAGGCTCTGGGACAGGATGGTCGAGGCCAAATCGTAGAGCTGGCCTTTTTCCAGCACATCCGACGTCAACGACAACACCATGATCGGCGCCTGCGACGGGTTGACCTTCTTGTAGGTCGGCATGCTGCGCATCCCGCTCGGCAGCAGATTGCGTGAGGCGTTGATCGCGGCCTGCACTTCCCGCGCCGCGCCGTTGATGTCGCGGTCGAGGTCGAATTGCAGAATGACCCGGGTCGAGCCCTGGCTGGAGCGGCTGCTCATGGTGTTGACGCCGGCGATGGCGCCGAACGAGCGTTCCAGCGGCGTCGCCACGGTCGAGGCCATGACTTCCGGGCTCGCGCCGGGCAGGCTCGCCTGCACCACGATCACCGGGAAGTCCATTTGCGGCAGTGGCGACACCGGCAGCAGGCCGAAGCTCACGCCGCCCAGCAGCATGATCGCCAGGCTCAGGAGCATGGTCGCCACCGGGCGCTTGATGAAAGGACCGGACAGGTTCATGGCTGTTCTACCGGCTCCACGGCCGAAGGCGCACGGCCCCAGCGCCGACCAAGGCGGTCGAAGTACAGGTAGATCACCGGGGTGGTGAACAGTGTCAGCACCTGGCTCACCAGCAAACCGCCGACCATCACCAGACCCAACGGCTGACGCAATTCAGCGCCGGAACCGGTGGCCAGCATCAGCGGCACCGCGCCGAACAAGGCCGCGAGCGTGGTCATCAGGATCGGCCGGAAGCGCAACAGCGCCGCCTGATAGATCGCCTGTTCCGGGGCCATGCCCTGGGTGCGTTCGGCGTCGAGAGCGAAGTCGATCATCATGATCGCGTTCTTCTTCACGATACCGATCAGCAGGATGATGCCGATGATCGCGATCATGCCCAGGTCATTGCCGCTGAGCAGCAACGCCAGCAAGGCGCCGACCGCCGCCGACGGCAGGGTCGACAGAATCGTGATCGGGTGGATGTAACTCTCGTAGAGCACGCCCAGCACGATGTACATGGTCACCACCGCCGCCAGAATCAGCAGCAAGGTGCTCGACAGCGACGCTTGGAACGCTTCGGCCGCGCCCTGGAACTGAGTCTGCACACCGATCGGCATGCCGATGTCTTTCTGCACCTGCTCGATGATGTCCACCGCATGGCCCAGCGCCACGCCATGAGCAAGGTTGAACGACATCATCACCGCCGGGAACTGGCCAATGTGGGTGATCGCCAGTTGCGCCTGACGCTCCTCGACATGGGCCAGGCTCGACAACCGCACCTGGCCGCCATCAGTGGTCTTGACGTGAATCTGATCCAGCGCCTGCGGGCCGATCTTCTCCCCGGCCTGAGCCTGCAACACCACGCGGTACTGGCTGGCCTGAGTGTAAATGGTCGAGATCTGCCGCTGGCCAAAGGCGTCATACAGCGCATCGGTGATATTCGCCACCGACACACCAAGGCGCGAGGCCGCGTCACGGTCGATCACCAGGAACACCTGCAAACCCTTGTCCTGCAAATCGCTGGCGACGTCGGTCAGTTCAGGGCGCTGGGCCAGTGCTTCCACCAGGCGCCCGCTCCACAGGCTGAGCAGTTCGGCGTCCGGCGAGGACATGCTGAACTGGTACTGGGTGCGGCTGACACGGTCTTCGATGGTCAGGTCCTGCACCGGCTGCATGAACAGGCGGATGCCCACCAGTTTGTCCAGTTGCGGTTGCAGGCGGGTAATCACTTCGGCGGCCGTCAGGTCGCGCTGACCGTGAGGTTTGAGGTTGATCAGCAGACGACCGCTGTTGAGCGTGGCGTTGTCACCGTCGACGCCAATGTAGGACGACAGGCTTTCAACGGCCGGATCTTCCAGAATCACCTTGGCCAGCGCTTGCTGACGCTCGCCCATGGCGGCAAAGGAAATCGACTGCGGCGCTTCGGAAATCCCCTGGATCACCCCGGTGTCCTGCACCGGGAAGAAGCCTTTGGGCACCACCATATAAAGGAACACGGTCAACGCCAGCGTGCCGATGGCCACCAGCAACGTCAGCGGCTGGTGCTTGAGCACCCACTGCAACTTGCGCCCGTAAGCCGCGATCATCCAGTCGATGAACGCACCACTGGCCCGGTAGAAACGGCCCTGTTCATGTTCTTCCGGCTCACGCTTGAGCAACCGCGCGCACATCATCGGCGTCAGGGTTAGCGAGACCACCAGGGAAATCAGGATCGCCACCGCCAGGGTGATGGCGAATTCGCGGAACAGCCGCCCCACCACGTCGGCCATGAACAGCAGCGGAATCAGTACCGCAATCAGCGACAGGGTCAGGGAAATCAGGGTGAAACCGATCTGCTTCGCGCCCTTGAGCGCGGCCTGCATCGGACTGTCCCCTTCCTCGATGAAACGAGCGATGTTCTCCAGCATCACGATCGCATCGTCGACCACGAAACCGGTGGCGATGGTCAGTGCCATCAGCGTCAGGTTGTTGACCGAGAAACCGGCCAGGTACATCACGCCAAACGTACCGATCAGCGACAGCGGCACCGCGACGGACGGAATGATGGTGGCACTGGCGCGACGCAGGAACAGAAACGTCACCATCACCACCAGAGCGATGGCGATCAGCAGTTCGTGCTGCACGTCGGTGACCGAGGCGCGGATGGTCTGGGTGCGGTCGGTCAGCACGGTCACTTCAAGGCCGGCCGGCAGGTTGTCGGTGATGCTCGGCAGCAGCGCCTTGATCCGGTCGACCACTTCAATCACGTTGGCGCCCGGTTGCCGCTGAATATTCAGCAACACTGCCTGATTCTGGTTGGCCCACGCGGCCAGACGCTCGTTCTCGGCGCCGTCGACGATCTGCGCGACATCCTTGAGTCGCAGCGGCGCGCCGTTCTTGTAGGCCAGGATGAGATTGGCGTAATCCTTGGGCGAAGTCAGCTGGTCATTGGCATCGAGCATCGACACCCGGGTCGGACCGTCGAAGTTACCTTTTGGCTGATTGACGTTGGACGCGCTGATCAGCGTGCGCACGTCCGACAGGTTCAGGCCGTTGGCGGCTAGCGCTTCCGGGTTGACCTTGATCCGCACCGCCTGACGCTGACCGCCAGCGATGCTGACCATGCCCACGCCGCTGATCTGAGCGATCTTCTGCGCCATGCGCGTATCGACCAGATCGTTGAGTTTGGGCAGCAACATGGTTTTCGAAGTGATGGCCAGGGTCAGCACCGGGGTGTCCGCCGGGTTGACCTTGTTGTACACCGGTGGCGCCGGCAAATCGGTCGGCAGCAGATTGGTCGCGGCGTTGATCGCGGCCTGCACCTGTTGTTCGGCGACATCCATGTTGATGTCGAGGCTGAAACGCAGGGTCAGCACCGAGGCACCGCCGGAACTGGTCGAGGCCATTTGCGTCAGGCCCGGCATCTGCCCGAACTGGCGTTCGAGCGGCGCGGTGACGGCGCTGGTCATCACGTCTGGACTGGCGCCCGGGTACAACGTCATGACCCGGATGGTCGGGTAATCCACCTGCGGCAGAGCCGAAACCGGCAGCAGGCGATAGGCGATCAGGCCGGCCAGCACGATGGCCAGCATGCTCAGCGTGGTGGCGACCGGGCGGAGGATGAACAGACGCGAAATGTTCATGCGCCCTTCTTGGCCTTGTTGGTGGCAGCGGCGTCAGGCGCGGTGGCGGCTGACTTGCCTTGCAGGTGTTCGGTCGGCGTGGCCGGCACGTCCTGGCTGTCGTTGACCACTTCGACTTCGCTGCCTTCTTTCAAACGGTCGGTACCTTCCAGCACCACGCGGTCGCCGGCGGCCAGGCCTTCGGTGATCACGGTGTTCTGACCATCGCTGGCACCGATCTTCAATTGGCGGATGGTGACTTTCTTGTCGCCGTCCAGCGCGTAGACGAAGGTGCCGTTGGTGCCGAACTGGATCGCGGCCGACGGAGCCAGCACGACGCCTTTGAGGGTGTCGGCCAGCAGGTGGACGTTGACGAACTGGTTGGGGAACAGCGACTGATCGCGGTTTTCGTAGCGCGCCTTGAACTTCAGGGTGCCGGTGGTCACGTCGATCTGGTTGTCGAGGCTTTGCAGCACGCCGCTGGCTTGCAGTTTGGTGTCGCCACGGTCCCAGGCTTCGGCGGGCAGCTTGGCGCCGCTGTGGTAGCGGGCGAGTACGGTTTCGAGGGTGTTTTCCGGCAGCGTGAAGACCACGCTGATCGGTTGGGTCTGGGTGATGACGGCGAGGAACGTGGTGTCATTTGCCGCCACCAGGTTGCCGACGTCGAGTTGACGCAGGCCGACGCGACCGGCTATCGGTGCGCGGATCTTGGTGAATTCGAGGTTGAGCTTGGCGTCGTTGACCGCCGCCTGATTGGTCTTCACGGTGCCGAGGTACTGGCCGACCAGCGCTTCGGCGGTGTCCAGGGTCTGCTTGGCGATGCTGTCTTCCTTGAACAGGCCGCGATAGCGCTCGACGTCGACCTGGGCATTCTTCAGCTGAGCCTGGTTCTGCAGCAAGGTGCCTTCAGCCTGGAGCAAGGCGTTCTGGTACGAGCGCGGATCGATCTCCGCCAGCAGGTCGCCGGCCTTGACCATCTGCCCTTCTTCGAAATAGATCTTCACCAGTTCGCCGCCGACCCGGCTGCGCACGTTGATGGTGTTCAGCGCGGTCACGGTGCCCAGCGCCTTGTAATACAGCGGGAAGTCACCGGTGACGGCCGGCGCCACGCGCACCGGGATCGGACCTGCCGCGCCGCCGAAGCCCGGACGCATCATCCCCGAACGACCGGTATGACCGGCCGCGGCTTTCTCGCCGCCCTCTTTGTGGGTCGATCCGGCGGGCCAGAATTTCCAGCACAGACCGGCGATGACCAGCAGGACAAGCAGGCTGAGCAGCCAGCGACGAGAGTTTCGGGAAGACGATTGCATGGAGTGATTAACCATTGGGCGCGTGGGCTTCTTTTACGGGAGGCTGAACGATAAGCACTGGTGGGGGTAAAGCAAAGCAGCTTTACCGGCAATTTACCTTCAACTTACGTTTCAAGGTGTGAGCCAAAACACTGATACACAAATGAAAACGGCCTGGACAGGGCCAGGCCGTTAACAATTGTAAAGCGCTTGTTTCAGAACACTTATTTCAAAACCGAGAGAGCTGCATCGTAGTTCGGCTCTTCAGCGATTTCCTTGACCAGCTCGCTGTGCAGCACATTGTCGTTTTCGTCCAGCACGACTACCGCACGGGCGGTCAGGCCTTTCAGCGGGCCGTCAGCGATGGCCACGCCGTAGTTCTGGATGAACTCGGCGCCACGCAGGGTCGACAGGTTCTGTACGTTTTCCAGGCCTTCAGCGCCGCAGAAACGGGCCTGGGCGAATGGCAGGTCAGCCGAGATGCACAGCACCACGGTGTTGGCCAGTTCGTTGGCCTGAGCGTTGAACTTGCGCACGGAAGTAGCGCAGGTCGGGGTGTCGACGCTTGGGAAGATGTTCAGCACTTTGCGCTTGCCGGCAAAGTCTTTCAGGGTGACGTCGGACAGATTGCCGGCTACCAGGGAAAAGGCTGGTGCCTTGGAACCGGCTTGTGGCAATTGGCCGTTGACTTGAACCGGGTTGCCTTTGAGCGTGACTTGAGCCATGAACGGAGTCCTTCTTAACGTTGTTGGGAAAGCATGCAAGAGGCGGAAGTTAACCACGAAATTGTCCGACGACCTATGCCTGAACCGAAATTGTCATGTGCCACCACACAAGATTGGATACAACCTTGAGCGCTACCCAAGCAATTGCAGCATGTTGCGATGGCGGGCCTCGAATATCCGCCGCATGTAGCCGTTCACCAGCAATCGCTCGCTGAACGCCCCGCCAATCGCCGAATACGTCACGCGGTCGGTGTACAGCGTACCGCCCTCACCCGCCGCCACCCGATGTTCATGACGAAAGGCACGCAGCGGTCCCTTGAGCATTTCATCGACAAAATGCGTATCGCCGACTTCGCGGATCGTCACCGTCCAGTTCGACGGGATCAGATTGAACATCCAGTGCCGGAAACGGAATTGCCGCCCGGCTTCGATACGCAAGTTGTTCAGGTCGATATCCCCCAGTGGCGTGACGCGTTCGGGAAAGATCTTCGGGAAATTGACGCCTTCCAGGCAGAAGTCGAGTACCTCGCTCGGGGTGCGATCGGGGATCAGGGTCGTGAGTTCCAGTGTGGGCATGGCGGACACATTCCGTATGGAGGCGATGCTTGTTAAAACGCGAGTCTGCATCTTTTATTTAACGACCTGTCGATTC
This sequence comes from Pseudomonas sp. GW822-FHT03F04, assembly GCF_058801405.1. Taxonomy (NCBI): domain Bacteria; kingdom Pseudomonadati; phylum Pseudomonadota; class Gammaproteobacteria; order Pseudomonadales; family Pseudomonadaceae; genus Pseudomonas; species Pseudomonas sp. GW822-FHT03F04. The sequence continues at coordinate 91,392 of NZ_JBXANF010000002.1, read as the reverse complement.
AAGCCCCCGCCATTCGACAAAGCAGTGAATCCCTCACTTTCCAGCGGAGAAACACCATGCGTTTCATGATCATTGTCAAAGCCAGCCAGGACTCCGAAGCCGGCGTGATGCCCAGCGAACAACTGCTGACCGACATGGGCAACTACAACGAGGAACTGGCCAAGGCCGGCATTCTGGTGTCCGCCGATGGCCTGCACCCCAGCAGTAAAGGTGCCTGGGTACGTTTCAGCGGCGAAAAACGCAGCGTGATCGACGGCCCCTTCGCCGAAACCAAGGAGCTGATCGCCGGTTACTGGATCTGGGACGTGAAGTCGAAGGAAGAAGCCATCGAGTGGGTCAAGCGCTGCCCTAATCCCATGCCGGGCACCGAAGCCGAGATCGAGATTCGCCAGGTGTTCAGCCCGGAAGATTTCGGCGCCGAGTTCACCCCGGAACTGCGCGAACAGGAAGAGCGGGTACGCGAGCAGGCAAAAAAACACTGACTTTGCACAGGGCCCACGCCAGTACACAAACTGGCGTGATCCTGCGCACAAAACCAAAGAATTAATCCCTCTGACTGGCTAACCCCCGATTAACTGCTAGCTTCAACAGACATGTCCTACAGGCTTGATAAGAAAAGGATTACGCCTTAACGGCCGCGAAGTGCCGAGTCGTCCACTGAGCCACCAGGGAATCGGGGAATCATGTCGAATAAAACGGAAGTTCACGCCTTTTCGTCGGCGCGCTCGCTGACGTCCGTCCTCTGTAACCGGTCGAAACCAGCCCTCAAAGTGGCGGCATACAGCGTCATGGCCACGTTTGTCAGCTGTGGCGTCGGCGCTCAGGATTTCACCGCCAGCCCCGATGAAGCCCGGGGCATCGCCAAGGAAGCCTACCTGTACGGTTTCCCGGTCGTGGAGATGTACAAGACCCTCTACACCCAGGCCATCGACACCAAGAGCCCGAACTACAAGGCGCCACTGAACAGGATCGGCAACACCGCCAAAGCCTTCACCGCAAAAGACACCGCATTCGTCACGCCCAACGCCGACACGCCTTACTCGTTCGTCTGGATGGACCTGCGTGCCGAGCCGCTGATTCTCACCCTGCCGCCCATCGAGGAGCACCGTTATTACTCGGTGCAACTGATCGACGCCTACACGCAGAATTTCGCTTACCTGGGCACCCGCAGCACCGGTAACAACGGCGGTCACTTCATGATTGCCGGGCCGAACTGGCAGGGCCAGCAGCCGCTGAACATCGACCGTCTGCTGCGCAGTGAAAGCAACATCACCTACGCGCTGTACCGCACACAACTGTTCGACGACAAGGACCTGGCCAAGGTCAAGCAGATCCAGAAAGGCTACAAGGTCGAACCCCTCAGCCATTACGTGAAACAGAAAGCCCCGGCGCCAGCGCCGAAAGTCAGCTGGCCGAAACCGACGCCGACCATGAGCGAAACCCCGGACCTGTTCCGTTACCTGAATTTCATGCTGGCCTTCACGCCGCCGCAGGATGTCGAGAAAGACCTGCTGGCCCGCTTCGCCAAAATCGGTATCGGTGCCGGCCAACCCTTCGATCTGAAGGCCCTCAGCGCCGAGCAACGCAAGGCACTGGAAGACGGCATTGCCGATGCAAAAGCCGAGTTCGCCGCGTTCCAGAAAGACAAGGTCGACACCCATCAGGTCTCCAGCGGTGATCTGTTCGGCACTCGCGATCACCTCAAGGGCAATTACCTGTACCGCTACGCTGGCGCCAACATGGGGATCTTCGGCAACTCCGCCGAAGAGGCCAACTACATCGGCTATTTCGTCGACAAGGACGGGCAGCACGCCGATGCCTCGAAACACGACTACACCCTGCATTTCGACAAGGGCGCCCTGCCCCCCGCCGATGCGTTCTGGTCACTGACGATGTACGACGGCAAGACCAAACTGCTGGTGGCCAACCCGCTCAACCGCTACCTGATCAACTCGCGGATGCTGCCGGACCTGAAGCTCGATGCCGATGGCGGTCTGACCCTGTACGTGCAGCACAAGAATCCGGGGAAAGACAAGCAAGCCAATTGGCTGCCTGCGCCGGATGGCCCGTTCTACGGGGTCTTGCGCCTGTATCTGCCAAGACCGGAAGTCGCCAGCGGTGAATGGAAAATGCCGTTGCTCAACCCGGTCGACACAAAACAATAAGCGGAGTCAGTGATGGTCAAGCCTTCCGTTGTGCGCCCGTTGCTGGCGCTGTGCATGCTCGGCAGCCCGGCGCTGTACGCCGCCGAGGGCGGTGTCGGGCGACCGATTACCGGCCAGCAGGTGTTTTCCAATGCCGGGGTCGTCCCGCCGGCACCGGGCTGGGTGACGTCGTTTACCAGCATCTGGTACGACGGCGAGCTCAAGGGTAGTCGTGGCGCACCGATTTCCGGGGCGGTCAGCGCCGGGATCAAGATGAAAGTCTCCTACACCATGGCCAACGTCACTCACGTCTGGGACACCGGCAAAGGCCGTTGGAACTATGCCTCGGCCATCGGCATACCGGTTCAATATACCGACATCGATGCGGCCATCACCGGCCCCCGTGGACGCACCCTCGGCACCAGCGATTCCGGCACCCAGTTTGCCGACGCGCTGATCACGCCGATCGCCGCCGGCTACCACTTCGACGAGCTCAACCACATCTCGTTTTCGCTGCCGATTTACGTACCGACCGGTGCCTATAACGACAATCGCCTGGCCAACCCCGGCCAGAACAACTACACGTTCATGCCCACCGTGGCGTTCTCGCATCTGGACGGCAAGGGTGGCGAGTTCACGCTGTCCGGCAACCTGCAGTTCTACACCGAGAACAAGGCCACCGATTACCGTACGGGCGACATCTTTTCCCTCGAAGCCCTGTGGACCCACGGCTTTGGCAACGGCTGGAATGCCGGGCTGGTCGCCGGCTACATCCAGCAGGTGAGCGACGACAAGGGTGACACCGCCGACACCCTGAACGGCTTTCGCGGTCGTTCGGTCGGTGCCGGCCCGACCGTTGGCTGGAGCGGCAAATTCGCCGACGCCCAGGCCAGCGTCAGTGCCCGTTGGGTGCCGGAGTTCGACACCAAGAACCGTCCTGAAGGCAATGGCGTTTCCGTCAACCTGACCCTGGCGTTTTTCTAAGGAGGCGCCAGGGATGGCCATCGCTCGCCGCTTGACCTTATGCAGCGCATTGTTCAGCAGCCTGGCCTGCGCGGGCGGTGATTTACCGGGGCTCGGTAGCGCCCCCGCCAACCCGGTCACCAAGGGCGATCCGGAAACCTGCCATCGCCTGCAACAGAACTTCGACATCGACCTGAAGGACGTCGTGAAGGCTGGTTGCGACCCGTCCACCGAACAGATCTCCAAACTGATGGATAACCCGGTGGGCAATCTGGTGCTGCTGGTCAACCAGTTCGACTACACCGCGCTCAAGGGCCCGAACAGCAACGGCACACGGATGCTCGGCAAGTACAGCTTCATGCCGACCTTTCCGATCTCCCTCGGCGAAGACTGGAATCTGATCAACCGCGTGCCGATCAGCTACGTCAGCGCTCCGGTCAACCACAGGGCCGGCAACCTGATCGGCATGGGGCCGAATGAAATCCTCAGTGATCGCGACGATTTCGCCTCGGTGGTCGAGGATCCGTTTGACCGTACCAGCGGCTTCGGCGACCTGACCTACGTTGGCGTGTTCTCGCCCAAGCAACCGGTGCGCTTTGCCGGCGGCGGCAAGATGGTCTGGGGCTTCGGCCCGACGGCGATGTTCCCTACCGCTGAAAAGGACGTGCTCGGCACCGGCAAATACTCGCTGGGCCCGGCGTTTGTCGCTGCGTATCTGGGCGAAGACTGGACGCTGGGGGTGTTCCCGCAGCACTGGTGGTCGGTCGGCGGCGACAGCCAGCGCAAGGACGTCAGCCTGACCAACGTGCAGTACTTCATCCAGCGCGTGATTCCCGGCCCGGCCCAATGGCGGGTCGGCATGACGCCCAACGTCACGGTCAACTGGAAGGCTGACGGCGGCAACAAGGTCACCTTTCCCGTCGGCATCGGTGCCGGGCGGATTTTCAATTTCGGCAAGTTGCCGGTGCGGATTTCCGGCGAGATCCAGTACTCGGCGATCCACCCCGAAGACCAGATCAGCAGCCGCTGGAATTTCCGGCTGTCGTTCGTTCCGGTCATCCCGACCTTCATGTTTTGAGCAAGGACTCGCGCCATGACCGCACTCACCGACCTCAACGCCCTGCAGGCCAGCATCGCTGAAACGGTGCTCGGCCAGGATCAGGTGATCCGGCAGATCCTGCTCGGCCTGCTGGCCAACGGGCACTTGCTGCTGGAAAGCCTGCCGGGGCTGGCCAAGACCCGCACGGTCAAGGCGCTGGCCAGGCATCTGGACGCGAAGATGAGCCGCATCCAGTTCACCCCTGACCTGCTGCCCTCGGACATCACCGGCGCCGAGGTGCTGCATCAGGTCGAAGGCAAAAACGAGATCCGTTTCCAGCCCGGCCCGCTGTTCGGCAATCTGATTCTGGCCGACGAAATCAACCGTGCGCCGGCCAAGGTGCAAGCGGCATTGCTCGAAGCCATGGAAGAACGGCAGATCACCGTGGCCGGTAACAGCCACGTGCTGCCGGAGTTGTTCATTGTCGTCGCGACGCAAAACCCGATTGAACAGGAAGGCACCTATCCGCTGCCGGAAGCGCAGATGGACCGGTTCCTGATGAAAGTGCTGCTCGATTACCCCAGCGCCGACAACGAGAGCCAGGTGCTGCGACTGCTGCGCGCCGAAGAGTTCGCCCAGGGCGCCAATACCGCGCCGGCCAAGGGCTTCGAACTGGCGCAGGAAGTGATCTTCGCCGCACGCAAGGAAGTCAGCGCGGTGCACGTCTCCCCTGCCATCGACCGTTACCTGATCGACCTGATCAACGCCACCCGCCATCCGGCCGATTACGACGAAGACCTCGGCCGCTGGATCGCCATCGGCGCCAGTCCGCGTGGCGGCATCGGGCTGGACCGTTGCGCCCGCGCCGATGCGTGGTTGCAGGGCCAGGATTTCGTTTCGCCAGACAACGTCCGCGCCGTGGTGCACCCGGTGCTGCGCCATCGCCTGCAACTGAGCTATGACGCGGTGGCCGATGGCGTCAGCGCCGATCAGGTGCTGGACCGGATTCTCGACAAGGTGGCGATTCCCGCCTGAGGCCTGATATGGAAAGCACCGACGGGCTGGTCTATGTCTCTCTCGCACAGTTGATGGCGCTGGAGTTCAAGGCCCGTGATCTGAGTTTCCTGGCCCGCCAGCCACAGGGCAGCATCCTCGCCGGCAACCACGCCTCGCGCCTGCGTGGCCGGGGTTTGAACTTCGATGAGTTGCGCCGCTATCAACCCGGAGACGACTTGCGCCATCTCGACTGGCGCGCCTCGCTGCGCACCGGCAAACCGGTGGTGCGCACCTTCACCGAGGAACGCGATCGCCCGGCGCTGATCGTGGTCGACCAGCGCATGTCGATGTTTTTCGGATCGCAGCGCAGCTTCAAATCCGCTGTCGCCGCCGAACTCGGCGCACTGGCGGCGTGGATGGTATTCCATGCCGGGGACCGGGTCGGCGGGCTGGTCTTCAACGATCGGCGCATCGACTGCATCGCGCCGCTGCGCAGCCGCAAACGGGTCGAGGTCTTGCTCAGTCGCATCGCCGAACAGAACCAGGCGCTGAACGCCGGCAACCCCGACGCCGAAGACGAGGATCAACTGGACAAGGCCTTGCAGCGTTGCCTGGCGCTGGCCGGGCACGACCATCTGATCTGCATCGTCAGCGACTTTGCCGGGGCCGGCGAACGCACCTTGCAATTGATGCGGCAGCTGTCGGCGCACAACGATGTGATTGCGTTGCAGGTCTACGACCCGTTGGCGATGAAGCTGCCGAGCGATGGTCGACTGCTGGTCACCCAGGGCCAGTTGCAAGTGGAACTGGCGGTCGAGAAACGCAACGTGCATCAGCCGCTGGGGGATTTTCTCGGTGGCCGGCTCAAGGACGTCGCCACCCTGCTGCGCCGCAGTCAGGTGCCGCTGATGATGTTCAGCACCGCCGAAGAAGCCCATCAGCAATTGCGCGCCGAGCTTGGCAAAAGCGCCGGACCCCGGCGGTGAACCCGAACATTCCGAGCATCGAACAACTCAAGGAGTTGGGCCTGCCCGCGCCAATCAGTTACGCGCCACAGACCTGGGGCTGGTGGGTATTGCTGGCGGTTCTGCTACTGACAGCGCTGGCGATCGGGGCGCGGCGGTATCGGCAATGGCGGCGCGACCGGTATCGGCGGGAAGCGCTGATGCGACTGGCGCAATTGCGTGATCGCAGTGATGACCTGAATGCCTTGCGCGAATTGCCGGAGTTGCTCAAGCGTGTGGCTATTTCCATGCCGCAATCGCAATCCGTTGCTGCCTCGGAACAGGAAGACTGGCAATGCTTCTTGCAGCAACACAGCAAAAAAACGCTGCCCGCCGATTTCAGCCAGCAACTGGCCCGACTGGCCTACGCCCCCGACGACGTTCTGCGCAACCTGCCTGCACCGCAGCGTCAGGCGCTGTTCGACACCTGCAAACACTGGGTGGAGCACCATCATGTGGCAGCTTGATTACCCGTGGCTGTTGCTCCTGCTGCCGCTGCCCTGGCTGGCCTACCGTTACCTGCCCGCGTATCAGGAAGCCCGCAGCGCCGTGCGTGTGCCATTCTTCAACGCCATGAGCCGCGCCGTGGGTGAAACACCGGGCACCGCCGGCAGCCGCCGCAATCACTGGCAACTGCTGCTCAACTTCCTGGTGTGGGCCTTGTTGCTGCTGGCCGTTGCCCGTCCGGTATTCATCGAAAAGCCCATCGAGCGTCAGCAACCGGTGCGCGATCTGATGCTCGCGATCGACATTTCGCAGTCGATGGAAACTGAAGATTTCACCAACGCCAGTGGCCAGAAAATCAATCGCCTCGCAGCGGTCAAAGACGTCGTCAAGACCTTCATCGACAAGCGCAAGGACGACCGCCTCGGCCTGATCGTGTTCGGCAGCGGCGCCTATCCGCAGGCGCCGCTGACCCTTGATCACGCCAGCCTATCGCTGCTGCTGGCCGACACCGGCATCGGCATGGCCGGCCCGAACACCGCGATTGGCGATGCCATCGGTCTCAGCCTCAAGTTGCTGGACAAGACCCATGAACAGGAAAAAGTCCTGATCCTGCTCACCGACGGCAACGACACCAGCAGTGCGATCACGCCAGACCATGCCGCCGAAATGGCCGCTGCCAAAGGCGTGGTGATTCACACCATCGGCATCGGCGACCCGAGCGCCTCCGGCGAGGCCAAGGTCAATCTGCCGGGGCTGGAGCAAATCGCCAAAACCACCGGCGGCCAGTTCTTCCGCGCCGAAGATCGCAACGCGCTGGATCAGGTCTACAGCACCCTCGACCGTCTCACGCCGCATCAAGTGAAAACCCTCAGTCATCAGCCGCAACGCGAACTGTTCCACTGGCCGTTGGGCGCGGCCCTGCTGGTCCTGGCGCTGTACCACCTCGGCGCGCTGCTGCACCCACGGCTGGCGGTTGCACGTCAGCGGCAGGAGGCCTGAGATGGAGATCAATCTCGGCGACTTCCACTTCCTGCGCCCGTTGTGGCTGCTGCTGGCGCTGTTCGGCGCCCTGCTGCCGTGGCTCTGGCGCCGTGGCCGTGACCTGCAACGCAGGCTGCGCGGCAACATCGCCGGGCATCTGCTGCCGCACTTGCTGGTCACCCCGCAGGATCACCAGCGCCTGCGCCCGGTGCACTGGCTGTGTGCGCTGCTGATGCTCGGCGCGGTGGCAGCGGCCGGGCCGACCTGGGAGCAGGATCGCCCGGACTTTCTGGAGAATCGCGCGCCGCTGATCGTGGCTGTCGATCTGTCGCCGTCGATGGATGCCAACGACGTGCAGCCCACTCGCCTTGAGGCCGTCAAACACAAGCTGCATGACCTGATCCAGCGCCGCGCCGGTGCCCGCACCGCGCTGATTGCCTACGCCGGCAGCGCGCATCTGGTGCTGCCGCCAACCGATGATCCGGCGCTGCTCGACACGTTCATTCAAGCGCTGGGCACCGGGCTGATCGACAAACCGGGCAAGAACGTCGGCGCAGTGATCGATCAGGCCAGGCGCTTGCTCAACGCTGAAAAGATCCCCGGCAGCCTGCTGCTGATCACCGACGGCGCCGACACCGCGCCGATCGTAAATACGGATGAACAGTTGCAAGTGCTGATACTCGCGGTGGGCAATCAGGACGCCGGCACCATTCAGGACGCCAACGGCCAGCCGCGCATCGATGCCAACGGTCGCCCGACCCTGGGCAGTTTCGATCCGGCCGCCATCAAGCAACTGGCCTCGGCGCTCGATGCGCCGCTCGGCAGCCTGACGCTGAATGACGACGACCTGGACTGGATCGAACTGCACGCGCAGCAGCACTTCCAGAGCGCCAGCGCCGAACAGCGGGAATTGCACTGGAAAGACGCCGGTTACTGGCTGTGCTGGCCGCTGGTGTTGCTGGCGCTGTTAAACGTGCGCAAGGGTTGGAGCGTGAACTGGATGCCGGCGCTGGTACTCGCCGTGGGCCTTGGCTGGCCAGCAGCGCCGGCTCAGGCAAACGCGCTGACCGACGCTTTCTTTACCCGCGACCAGCAAGGGCGCTGGGCCTTCGAGCATGAACATTTCCCGCAGGCGGCGGCGCTGTTTGTCGATCCGTACTGGAAAGGCGTGGCGGCCTATCACGCGGCTGACTACGACCTGGCGCTGGCGACCTTCGCGCGGCTGGACACGCCGCAGGCGTATTTCTATCTGGGCAACATTTACGTGCGCCGCTTCAAGTTCGACGAGGCCATCGCGGCGTACACCCAGGCCCTGAAGCTGCAAGCGCAATTCCCCGAAGCCACGGCCAATCTGGCGTTGGCGATTGCCTTGCAGAAAGACACCGCGAGCGCCGAACAGAACGCGCCGCAAACCAAACCGGACGAGGTCAAGTTCGACAAGGCACCGGGCAAGGGCCAGAGCAAAGCGGTCGAGACCGAACAAGCGGCGTCGGATGCGCTGTGGTTGCAGAACCTCACGACCTCCCCGGCGAAATTCCTCAAGCAGAAATTCAGCTTGCAGGATCAGGCGGGGGCCAAGCCATGAACCGGTTGATAGGGCTTGTATGCCTTTTGAGCGCCCAGATAGCAGCCGCTGAACCGCAGCTGCGCGTGCAGGCTCACCTGCAACCCGCCGATGGCGCCATCGTCGGCGGCCTGCTGGCGCTGCAACTCGATGTTCTCACCGACACCTGGTTCACCAGCGCCCCCACCCTGCCCGACCTGAAGCTTGACGGCGCGCTGGTCATGCCGCCGGACGGTCAGGCCCAGCACCTGAACCAGACCTTCGACGGCCAGAATTTCACGGGCCTGCGCTACAGCTATCTGATCACGCCAAACGCTGCCCGGGGTTTCAACATTCCGGCCCTGACCGTGCGCGCCAGCCCCGGTCAAGCCACCAGCGAGATCAGTGCCCAGAGCCAGCCGCTACAGTTCAGCGCCGCCCAGCCACCCGGTTTCAAACCCGGTGAAACGCCGCTGGTGGCCACGGGGCTGCGCTTCAATCAAACCCTCATCAACTCGGCGACGCCGCTGAAAGTCGGCGACAGCATCACCCGCCAACTGACGCTGCAGGCCGACGGCGCACTCGCCATGGCGCTGCCCGTTCCAGCGTTGGTGGAGGTCAACGGACTGAGTCGCTATGTGAAGACCCCACAGATCAGCAATCTGGATGACGGTCGCGGCGATATCCTCGGCGGTCAGCGCATCGACAGCGTCAGCTATCGCATCGACACGGCCGGCGCCCACACCCTGCCGGCCATCGAGGTGAAATGGTGGGATTCGCGCGCGCAGCAAAGTCGCACCGCGCAGGTTCCTGCGATCACTTTAGAGGCCGTCGCCAACAGTGCGTACAAGCCGGTGTTCTCGATCACCGAGGACCTCAAGCGACTCGGCCAAAACAATCGCCTGCACCTTTCCACCCAGTGGCTGACATGGCTGGCCTTGCTCGTCGCACTGGTCGTTGGCGGCTATCTGGGCTGGCCAGCGCTCAGCCGTGCCCGCCAGCAGTGGCAAACCCGCAAGCACAAACGAGCGCTGGCCTGGCAGCAATCAGCCGAAAGCGCGTGGCAACAAATCACCCCGCAACTCACCAGCAAGCCTGCGCAATTGAGCGCTGTTTATCTGTGGCTGCGCCGCCGTGGGCTGGGCTTGAAACTGGTCGATTCAGGGCAACGCCTGCAAGGACTGTTGCGTGGCCTTTACGGCCGCGAACCGGCCACCGAACAAACACTGGGCCAACTGCGCCAATCGTTGTCTACGCTTCACAGTCAGGCCGAACAGCAGCAGGCCCGATCGGCCCCGGCCTTGCGCCCGCTCAATCCCGTCCACGAGAAGGATTTCCCATGACGAACCCGATGCTGCACCGCCAACGTTTTGGTCTGGCCCTGTTGTTCAGCCTCGCACTGCCATTGCTGGCCCAGGCCAGCGAGCCGCTGCCGTCATGGAACGACGGGCCGGCGAAAAAGCACATCATCGAATTCGTCCAGGCGATCACCGATCAATCCGGCAAGGACTTCGTCAAACCCGCCGAACGCATTGCCGTGTTCGACAACGACGGCACACTGTGGAGCGAGCAACCGGCGTATTTCGAGTTGCTGTTCGCTTTCGACGAGGTCAAGCGCACCGCACCGCAGCACCCGGAATGGAAGACCACACAACCGTTCAAGGCCGTGATCGAGAATGACCACAAGGCGCTCGCCGCCGCCGGCATGGACGGCATCCTGAAGATCTTCGCCGCCACCCACACCGGCATGACCACCGACGCCTTCGATGACTACGCCAAAACCTGGCTGACCCAGGCCCGGCATCCGAAAACCGGCAAACCGTACACCGAGATGATCTTCCAGCCGATGCTGGAAATGCTCGACTACCTGCGCAGCCAGGACTTCAAGACCTACATCGTTTCCGGCGGCGACACGGCGTTCATGCGTGCCTTCGCCGAGAAGGTCTACGGCATCCCGCCGGAGCAAGTGATCGGCACCACCTTCGTGACGGCGTTCAGCTACAAGGACGGCAAGGCCTCGATCGTGCGCACCGCCAAACTGGCGCACAACGACGACGGTCCCGGCAAACCGGAAAGCATCGATGCGGTGATCGGTCGCCGGCCGATCCTCGCGTTTGGCAACTCCGACGGCGACCTGCAAATGCTCCAGTGGACGGCGGCAGGCCCCGGCAAACGCTTCATGGGCCTGGTGCATCACACCGATGCCAAACGCGAATGGGCCTATGACCGAAAATCCGAGATCGGGCGCCTGGACAAGGCCCTCGACGAAGCGAATTCCCGTGGCTGGACCGTTGTGGACATGGCGAGCGACTGGCGCCGGATCTACCCGTTCGATCCACCCGCCCCCGAGCAAGTGAAATAACAAAAGCGTGACGCAGGACTGCAAGAAACGTTTGACGCACCACACCACCCCCGCGCAAAAGGAGCAAGTCTGATGACTCGCATACGCAAGTGGCTACCGAAACTCGCCCTCGTGGCAACGTCGGTGATGGCGCTGTCGGCAACTGCCACAGCCGCTGAAAAACCCAACATTCTGGTGATCTTCGGCGATGACATCGGCCAGACCAACATCAGCGCCTATTCGATGGGCGTGGTCGGCTACAAGACGCCGAACATCGACCGGATCGCCAAGGAAGGCATGATGTTCACCGACTACTATGCGGAGAACAGCTGCACCGCAGGACGATCCTCCTTCATCACCGGTCAGACGCCACTGCGTACCGGCCTGTCGAAAGTCGGCGCACCGGGCGCCACGGTCGGGCTGCAAAAGCGCGATATCACGATTGCCCAGGCACTCAAGTCCCAGGGCTACGCGACAGGCCAGTTCGGCAAGAACCACCTCGGTGACAAGGACGAATACCTGCCGACCAACCACGGCTTCGACGAGTTCTTCGGCAACCTCTATCACCTCAACGCCGAAGAAGAACCGGAACGTCCTTACTGGCCGAAAGACGATGCAGAGTTCGTCAAGGCCAACTCCCCGCGTGGCGTGATCCACAGCTTCGCCGACGGCAAGATCGAAGACACCGGCGCGCTGACCACCAAACGCATGGAAACCATCGACGACGAAACTACCGCCGCCGCCCAGGCGTTCATCGAGAAACAAGCCAAGGCCGACAAGCCTTTCTTCGTCTGGATGAACACCACCCGCATGCACTTGTTCACCCACGTGCGTGATTCGATGAAGGGCCAGAGCGGCATGCCCGGCAACGAGTACGCGGACGGCATGGTCGAGCACGACGGCGACGTCGGCAAACTGCTCAAGACCCTCGACGACCTGAAAATCGCCGACAACACCATCGTCGTCTACACCACCGACAACGGGCCGAACCAGTTCTCCTGGCCGGACGCGGCGACCACGCCGTTCCGCAACGAGAAGAACTCCAACTGGGAGGGCGCGTACCGCGTACCAGCGATGATCCGCTGGCCGGGCAAGGTCAAACCGGGTGAGGTCTCGAACGAGATGTTCTCCGGACTCGACTGGTTCCCGACCTTGCTCGCGGCGGCCGGTGATACCGATGTCGCCAGCAAGCTGCTCAAGGGTTGGGCGCCCACCAGCGGCGGCACCAACTTCAAGGTGCATCTGGATGGCTACAACCAGTTGCCTTACCTGACGGGCCAACAACCGAACGGTGCACGCAACGAATTCTTCTACTTCAACGACGACGGCATGCTGGTATCGATGCGTTTCGGCAACTGGAAAGCCGTGTTCGCCGAGCAGCGTGCGCCCGGTGGCTTCGCGGTGTGGAGCAACCCGTTCACACCGTTGCGCGTACCGAAAATCTTCAACCTGAGGATGGACCCGTATGAGCGGGCCGACGTGGTGTCCGATCAGTATTACGACTGGTCGACCAAGAACGTTTATCTGGTCGCCGTCGCCACCACCAAGGCAGCGCGCTTCCTCCAGACCTTCATCGAGTATCCGCCAAGCCAGAAACCGGCGAGCTTCAGCATCGACCAGATCCGTGCGGCGGTGGACGCGAAGATTGAAGAGAAAATGAAGAACCAGCCTGCACAGTAAGACCGCTGGACCGCCGCTCGCCGTCAATGGCGAGCGGCCCTTTTTAGTGGTCGTTCCCACGCTATGCATGGGAACAATCATTCATGAACTGGAACAAGGCAGTCGCAATGTCCTCACGTGTCGCCAGCAAGTCGTCGGCCCATCCCCTCCCGCACACCGCCGCCCCGGCGTTGCTGATCCCCGCCCTGCTGCTGTGCATTTCCGGCGCGGCGGCGCTGGTGTATCAGGTGCTGTGGATCAAGCAGCTGTCGCTGGTGGTCGGGGTCGAGGTCTACGCGATCACCACCGGCATCAGCGCCTTCTTCGCCGGTTTGGCCATCGGTGGCTGGCTGTTCGGGCGTTGGGCGGATCGCCTGGCGCAACCGGTTTTGCTGTATGCCGGGCTGGAAGTGCTGGTGGCCGTGCTGGGCGTCGGTGCGACGTTTGCCATGAGCGTGGCGGCCAGCCCGTTTGCCTGGTTGCAGGATCATGTCGGTCTGCTGGCCTGGGTGTTGCCGTTCATGCTGGTGGGCGTTCCCGCCGTGTTGATGGGTGGCACGCTGCCGGTGCTGGTGCGCTCGCTGGGCAGTGCGCCGGGCAAGGGCGGCGGCCAGTTGTACGCGGCGAATACCCTGGGGGCGATTGTCGGCACCCTGCTCGCGACGTTCGTGCTGATCGCCACCCTCGGCGTGCGCGGCAGTGCGTTGGCCGCAGCGATGCTCAATCTGCTGGCCGCCGCCGGCGCATTGGGTTGGCAGCGCCAACATCCGATGCCGGTCGAAGCCCCGCTCAAACATCACACTGAAAAAGCGCCGGATCGCACCGCCCTCTGGCTGTATTCCATCGCCGGCGGCGTGGCCCTCGGTTACGAAGTGGTGTGGTCGCAGTCGATCGTGCAATTCATGAGTACCCGCACTTACGCGTTCGCCGTGGTGCTGGCAACCTACCTGACCGGGCTGTTTATCGGCAGCGCCCTGCTCGCCCGTCGCGTCGAACGGATTCGCGATCCGTGGGGCGTGTTCGGCTTGCTGATCGCTGGCGCGGGATTGATCGCCCTGCTGGAAATCGCCCTGCTCGGTCGCTGGCTGGTGATCGCCCAGAGTCAGGCGGAAATCTGGCTCGTGACTCAAGGCGCCAGTGAACTGGCCGGCATGAGCGCACGTTTCGCTGTTGCGGCGTTGTGCATTGTGTTCCTGCCGACCTTGCTGCTGGGCGCGGCGTTTCCGTTGGCCCTGCGTTTGAGTGTCGGCCACGAGCATGTCGGCCGCGATGTCGGCGCGGTGGTGGCGTTCAACACGTTGGGCGGGATCATCGGCGTGATGCTCTGCGGTTTCCTGCTGATTCCGTTGCTGGGGTTGGTACGCACGCTGGGCCTGCTGGCGATCATTGCCGCCGGCATCGGCTGGTTCGCCGTGCGCAAGGGCCATGGCGTGAAGAAAGGCCGGCGTCAGGCAGTGGCCGCGTTGGGCTTGCTGTCCGTTGCACTGGCCGTGCTGACGCCGGTCGACAAACTCGCCAGCCTGCTCCCCGGCGCGCGCAACGGCACGCTGGCCTTTTATGAAGAGGGACGCGGCGGCACGGTCGCGGTGGTCACTCAAGGCCGGGGCCAGAACGCTTTCCAGCGCCTGTACATCCAGGGCGTGTCGAATACCGGCGATGCCATGCCGTCACTGCGTTACATGCGGATTCAGGCGCTGCTGCCACTGCTGATCCACAACGGCGAGCCGCGCTCGGCGCTGGTCATCGGTTTCGGTACCGGCATCACTGCCGGCGCGTTGCTGCGCTATCCGGGGCTTGAACATCGGGTCGTGGCCGAGCTGCTGCCGTCGGTGATCAAGGCTGCGCCGTTGTTCAAGGGCAACTTCAACGCCGCCAGCGATCCCGGCGTCGATGTGCGGCTGCGCGACGGTCGTCAGGAACTGCTGCGCAGCCCGCAGACCTACGACCTGATCACCCTCGAGCCGCCACCGCCCTCCGCGGCCGGCGTGGTCAATCTGTATTCCCGGGACTTCTATCAACTGGCGGTCAACCGTCTGGAGAAACAGGGTCTGGTCGCACAGTGGCTGCCGCTTCCGACCCAGAACATCGACGACTCGCGTTCACTGGTGCGCAGCTTCCTCGACGTCTTCCCGTACGCGACGCTGTGGACCAGCGAGTTCCACGAGATGCTGCTGGTAGGCTCGCAGACACCCATCGAACTGGATGCCGAAAAAATCACCCGACGCCTGCAACAGGACAGCGTACGCAGCACCTTGCAGGACGTCGGCATCGGTTCGGCGCCGGCGTTGCTGTCGACCTGGGTCACCGATCGCGCCGGTCTGGAACGTTTTGCCGCCGACGCACCGGCGGTGACTGACGATCAGCCGCGCATCGAATACGCGCCGTGGGTCCGGTCCAAAGAGATCACCCGGGTGCTGCCTTCGCTGCTGGATCTGTATGTCGCACCGCCGCTGGTGAATGCCGATGCCGGGTTCGCTGAACGGATGCAGGGGCACAGACAACGCCTGATGCAGTTCTATCGCGCAAGCCTGCACGCCTATGACGGTGATCGGGATGCCTGGGGCCGGGATATTCGCGAGGTGATGCAGGGAGATGGAGGGAATCCGTATTTCCGCTGGTTTGTCGGGCAGTGACTCTCGTCATCCGATCATTCCCACGCGGTGCGTGGGAATGATTTCCGGGACTATTTGGCTTTCATCTTCAGATACGACTGATGCATGTCCGACGCCCAGCCATCGATCACGGCTTTCACGTCATCGGCCTTCATCACCTGGGAGTCGTTCTGCAGCGGTTTGCCGGTGCCTTTGCGCACGACCTGGGCCACGACCTTGTTATTGCCGCCATCGAGGAACACCGCTTCGGTGGCCAGGGTGGTTTCCTGATCGCGGATACCGCTGGCGGTACTGACCGCTGCTGCCACCAGGGCAATCGGGATCACTTCATAGGCATGCAGGCCTTCGGTCTTGCTGCTCACGGCAGTGATCGCCGCACGCACCACGATCACGCCCGGGCCAGGGCCGCTGGCCAATGGCAAGGATTTGCCCACCTCACGCTTGAGCGCCTGATCGTAGTAAGCGGTGATGCCATTGAGGGTCTGTTGCGGAATCTTCACGGTCGGTTGAGGTTTTGGGTAGAGCTGCGTCGGTTCGATATAGACGCTGGTGAACTTGTTGATATCGAGCTTGGGGTCGACCCAGCGCATCACCTCGGCCCCGGACGGTGACTTGGCCTCCTTGAGTTGACTGTAGTCCTTGAGAAACCCGGAGTACTCATCTGGAGCGACGGTTTTGCTGGAGCAACCCACCACGCCAAGAGTGGCAATGCACAGGGTGCTCATCATCACGGCTAGCTTCATGCTGTAACTCCTGTCAGAAGGCCTGATTTGTTGCATTGGGGAGTTACAGGTATAGCTAAAAACCCGCGAATTGCGATCAGAACACACAATATTGGCGCGGTGCCGTGTACCGGTTCACAACGGTCATTTGACAGATGCCGGGCATCCGGCAAAGCTGCATCGAGCTTGAACGCACGCCAGAAGGCCAATGCACCTGGACTACGGAAGTCGCAATGCCCAAGCATAAAAATAACGATGCACCGCGCCAGCCTGATGCTTCACCGACCTCGATTTCACGCTACCTGTTTCCTGTCACCATTGGTCTGCTGCTCGCGGCCGTGGCGGGGATCGGCTGGTTTCTGTTCAGCCCCGCTCCGGCACCGGTCAAAGTCGTGCCGGTCAGCACGCCTGTTGCGGTAGCGGCCAAACCTGCACCCACACTGCCCGCGTCCATGGTTGATGAACAGCAATGTCAGGGCTGTCACCAGGAACAGGTCAAGGACTGGCAAGGCTCCCATCATCAGTTGGCGATGCAACCGGCGAATGCCGAAACCATGCTCGGTGACTTCAACAATGTCACCTTCAAAGCCGAAAACGAATCCACCCGTTTCGCGCGCAAGGGCGACGAGTTCTGGGTCAATACACCTGGCGTCGACGGCAGGAACGCCGACTTCAAAGTCGCCTACACCTTCGGCATCGCGCCGCTTCAGCAATACCTGATCGAAGTCGGTGAAGGCCGCTTGCAGGCCCTAGGCGTCGCCTGGGATACCGAGAAAAACCGCTGGTTTCACCTCTACCCCGGCCAGGGCGTGAACTTCAAGAATCCGCTGCACTGGAGCAAGCCGAGCCAGAACGCCAACTTCATGTGCGTCGAGTGCCACACCACCGGGTTCAAACGCAATTTCGACGCGGCCAGCAACACCTTCACCAGCCACTGGAACAGCCTCGGCGTCGGTTGCCAGGCCTGTCATGGGCCGGCGTCGAATCATCTGCAATGGACGGCGAAGAAAACCGACCTGATTCACGCCGGCTTCGACGTCGATCTCAAGGACAAGAACGCCACCGTCGAGATCGAAACCTGCGCCCGCTGCCACGCTCGCCGCGCGCCGCTGGGCGATGGCTATACCGTCGGCAAACGGCTGATGGACGATTACCTGCCCAGCACCCTGACCCGCGAGCTGTATGCGCTGGACGGCAAGATCAAGGACGAAGTGTTCGAACACGGCTCCTTCGCCCAGAGCAAAATGTTCGACAAGGGCGTGCGCTGCAGCAACTGCCACAACCCTCACAGCACCGAGTTGAAAGCACCGGGCAACGCGGTGTGCCTGCAATGCCACAACAGCGCCGGCAAGACCTCGGTGGAAGGCGTCGACGGCCAGGGCCTGCAAGCGAAGAACTACGACAGTATCGAACACACCCGCCATACGATGGGTCAGCCCGGCTCGCAATGCGTGGATTGCCACATGCCTGGCAAGTTCTACATGGGCAACGACTTCCGGCATGACCACAGCTTCAGCATCCCCAACCCGGAGCGTGCGCAAAAGCTCGGCACGCCAGACGCCTGCCTGACCTGTCATCAGGGCAAGGCCGGCGACAAGGTCACCGCGCAATTCAAATTGTGGACTGCCTCGACCGAACCTCAAGCGCCGCGTTACGACGAGAGCCTGTGGCTGATTCGCAACGGCCAGCCCGGCGCCGCACAAGCGTTGTACGAGCAATTGCAGCGCAGCAACCTGCCGGCAATCCAGCGAGCGACATTGCTCGCGGAATTGCCACTCTATCCAAGTGAACAGGCGCTGAAACTGGCGACCACGGACCTGAAGCACCCGGCGCCACAGGTACGCGAAAGCGCGGTACGGGCGATCAGCGCGTTCCTGCCACCGCCAGAGCGCTTGCCGCTGTTGACGCCGTTGCTCGGTGATCCGGTGAAAGCAGTACGAATCGTCGCTGCGCGGGATCTGCTGAGTGTCGCCCGCAATGGCCTGGGCCCGGCTCAGGCCAATTGGGACGCGGCGATTGCCGAGTACGAAGCCGTGCAGAAGAGCCTGGCCGAACGTGCCGAAGCCAACCTGAACCTGGCGATGCTCTATCAGGCCAGCGGTCGCGGCTCGGAAGTTGAAGGGCTGTTGCGAACAGCGCTGAAACGCGACCCGGACTTCTACCCGGCACTGGTCACGCTGGTGCAATGGCTGGAGGCCAACGGTCGTGGCTCGGAGGCGCAGCAACTGCTCGATGCCAGCCTCAAGCAACACCCTGACGCGGCCCTGCTGCAGCACACCCGAGGCCTGTCACTGATTCGCGCGGGCAAGACCGCCGAGGCCATGTCGGCGCTTGGCAAAGCCGCACAACTGGAGCCACAGAACGCGCAATACGGTTACGTGCTGGCGGTGGCGCTGCATGACAGCGGCAAGGGGGATCAGGCGAACGAGCAACTGGAGAAACTGCTCAAGGTACAACCGGCGAACCGCAATGCGCGGTTGTCGCTGATTCAGTGGTATCTGGACAGCGGGCAGGAGCCGAAGGCGCAGGTGCTGTTGCAGGGGTGGAAGAGGATGAATATGGGGGATCCGGCATTGAAATGAAAACGGGCGGGAGCAACGCTTGGTTGCTCCCGCCCGATTGCGTTACCAGGTCGAAGTCTCTCCACTACGCAACGCCATCTCCCGCCGACTGTTAATCCGCATCGCCTTGATCAGCGAAACCGTGCCCACCAGCAGCAGCGCCGCGCCAAACAGGAAGTCGATGTTGTACAGCTGGAAATCCTGCACCGGCCCCACCAGCACCGTGCGCACCACGCCGATCCCCACCAGAGTGGCCAGGAAGTCGATCCCCGGCTCATCACGGTAGAACACCAGCAGCAACGGCAGGCACAACACCAGCAACATCAGCAGCACCACGACCTTGAACGCGCCTTTGCGCTCGACGCTGAACGCGCATTCGTGGTGGCCGTAGGCTTTGTAGTCCTCGTCGCGGACCATCACGTTTTTCTCGTTGATGTAGTCGGCGCGGTTGTACTTCTGGATCGGCGTAAAGGTGTTGGACATCTCCATCAGCGTGGTGATGCTCTTGAAGCGCAGGTCGACACGCTCGTTGCCCTTGAGGTAGTACAGGACTGGCTTGTAGCCGTAGCGATAAGTGTCGAAAGGAAACTCGGTGACCCGCCCCTGAACGCCGATCGGGCGCGACTCGAGTTGGGCGAAGGCACTCTTGTCAGTCGAGGCGAGGTTGCGACTCAGCGGCAGGACCTTCACTTGCTCAAGGAAGATCGGCGTGGCGCCGTAAGTCCACTGCAAAGGCTCCAGACGCAGACGCAGTTCGTTGCGGCCCAGGTCATAGCGGTTGAAGGTGCGTTCGGACACCACCACCGCACCGCTGAGCATGAACTCGCCGCGCAGGTTGTTGGTGATGCGCAAGGTCAACTGATCCTTGCCCAGCAGCGCCGCATCCGAGGACGGCGGCGTGCCGCACCACGCGGTGCTTTCGCCGACACCGCCGAGCTGACCGCCACGGCTTTCGTTGAATACGTAGATGTAACCGGCCCACAACGTCAGCATCAACAGCAACGCCGTCAGGCCCAAGATCTTCTTGCCCGCACTCACAAACAGACTCCCTTCTTCGTTCCGTCGTCCAGCCGAAAACCCGCTGGCGACGGGGACTCTACCAAAAGGCCACCATCGACCCAAGGAAAAATCCCCGATTTGTAAGGGTTCTAAGGGTTTCCCCTGTGCGGGCCTCGCGTCAACGCCGCCTGAACAACGGTCGCGGCTCGATGACGGAGCGCCCGTACAACACGCTCATCCCCGCCAACCCCTTGAGCGCATCCTCGGCGGATTTGTCCTCGCGCACCGCGAAGCTGTCGAACCCGCACTGGCGCATGTGGCTCAGTTGATCGCGCAGCACATCGCCAATCGCCCGCAATTCGCCTTTCCAGCCAAAACGGCTGCGCAGCAGATAAGCCTGACTGTAGGCGCGGCCGTCGCGAAAACTCGGGAAATCGAGGGCAATCAGCGGCAGCGATGCCAACCACGGCAGCAGGCTTTCGACACCGTCGTCCGGGCCCAGCCAGACAGCATGGGTCGAGGGTGATTCGAGCCAGTGGGCCAGCGGCAGAATCGACATGTCAGCGGCGCCATCCGTATCCGGTGAACGGATCAGCGTCCATGGATCGTCGAGCACAATCCGCGCCCCGCTCGCCTCCATCCGCAGCAGATTGTTCATGCCGACACCTCCAGCGTTTTCGGGTAGACCCGTTCCTTGAACGGCTCCAGCCCGATGCGCGCCACGGTATCGACAAACAGCTCTTCACTCTCGCGGTAGCGCACGAAGGTGCCGATGATCCGTTCGATCACCTGCGGCACTTCGGCAGCGCTGAACGACGGGCCGATGACTTTACCCAGCGCGCTGTTTTTGCCCTGCGACCCGCCGAGGGTGATCTGGTACCACTCGCTGCCGTTCTTATCGACGCCGAGAATCCCGATGTTGCCGATGTGGTGATGGCCGCAGGCGTTCATGCAGCCGGAAATGTTCAGGCTGATATCACCGAGGTCGTGCAGGTAATCGAGGTTGTCGAAACGCGCCTGAATCGCCTGGGCAATCGGAATCGACTTGGCGTTGGCCAGCGCACAGAAATCGCCACCGGGGCAGGCAATGATGTCGGTCAACAGGCCGACATTGGCAGCACCCAGCCCTTGCTCTTTCGCCAGTTGCCACAACGCGAACAGCTCGGACTTGGGCACATCCGGCAGAACGATGTTCTGCTCGTGGGCGATACGGATTTCGCCGAAACCGAAACGTTCGGACCAGTCGGCCACGGCAAGCATCTGCAGACCGGTGACGTCACCCGGTGCGGCGGCGATGCCCGGTTTTGTCGACAACACCACGCTGGTGTAGCCCGGCACCTTGTGCGGTTGCACGTTGCGCGCGACCCAGCGGGCGAACGCCGGGTTGTCGGCCAGGTACGTGCCGAAATCCAGATCGGTGCCCGCCAGCGTGCAGTAGTTCGGCGGCACAAAGGCGCTGGCAACCCGCAGGTATTCATCCTCGGTCAGTTGCGCCGGGCCATCCTTGAGGTGTTGCCATTCTTCTTCGACTTCCTTGGCGAACGCCTCGATACCCAGCGCCTTGACCAGAATCTTGATCCGCGCCTTGTACTTGTTGTCCCGTCGGCCGTGACGGTTGTAGACCCGCAGCACCGCCTCGACGTAGGACAGCAAGTGCTGCCACGGCAAACCGTCGCGGATCTGCAGACCGAGGATCGGCGTGCGCCCCAGACCACCGCCAACGATCACTCGCAGCAGCATCTGCCCGTCGCGGCCGGGGTAAAGGTAGAGGCCGATGTCGTGCATCATGATCGCCGCGCGATCCTGTTTCGCCGAGCAGATGGCGATCTTGAACTTGCGCGGCAGGAACAGGAATTCCGGGTTGATCGTCGACCATTGCCGCAGGATCTCCGCCAGCGGGCGCGGGTCGATCAACTCGTCTGCCGCGACCCCGGCGAAGGCTTCGGTGGTGATGTTGCGCACGCAGTTGCCCGAGGTCTGGATCGCATGCATGTTGACCTGCGCCAGACGTTCGAGAATGTCCGGCACCTCGTGCAGTTCGATCCAGTTGAACTGCATGTTCTGCCGCGTGGTGAAGTGGCCGTAGCCACGATCGTAGTCACTGGCAATGCTCGCCAGTGTGCGCATCTGTTCGGCGCTCAGCGTGCCGTAAGGAATGGCCACCCGCAGCATGTAAGCGTGCTTTTGCATGTACAGGCCGTTTTGCAGACGCAGCGGCAGGAACTCTTCTTCGCTCAACTCCCCGGCCATGAAGCGCTCGACCTGATCGCGAAACTGCGCAACGCGCTCGAACACCAGTGCCCGGTCGTAATCGTCGTATTGATACATCGGCTACCTCATCAGGAATGCACAGATTCCTGTGGGAACGGGCGAACCCGAGATAGCGCCAGTTCGCGTCTGGCGCTATCTCGGGTTCGCCCGTTCCCACAGTATTTCCCCTGACTATGGACGAACGGCGCAGTGCACAACAGATTCACCTGAACACATAAAAACCGTATCAGGGCGCGGCAGATGGCCGCAGGCAGCGCTTCGATCTGATCCGCACAAATGATCAATTCCTGAGCCTGTTTTGTTTCCGGTGGGGTTTCTACAGTGCAGCTCGTGCCAGACCGGGTGGCCTGGCAAGACTTTGCAACCGTGGAAGAATTGACCATGAGCACAGCAACAATCGGACAGGCTTATAACTACAAGGTCGTCCGCCAATTCGTCATCGCGACTGTTTTCTGGGGTGTCGTGGGCATGGCGATGGGGGTATGGATCGCCTCGCAACTGGTATGGCCGGACATGAATCTGGACCTGCCGTGGACCACCTTCGGCCGCTTGCGACCGTTGCACACCAGCCTGGTGATTTTCGGCTTCGCCGGCAGCGCGCAATTCGCCGCCAGTTACTACGCGGTGCAGCGGACCTGCCAGGTGCGACTGTACTCGGACAAACTCGCCGCGTTCACTTTCTGGGGCTGGCAATCGGTGATCGTGATCATGCTGGTCACCCTGCCGATGGGCTACACCACCACCAAGGAATACGCCGAGATCGAATTCTCCGGCGCGGTGTGGATGGCGGTGGTCTGGGTCGCGTATGCCGTGGTGTTCTTCACCACCGTGGTACAGCGCAAGACCAAACACATCTACGTCGGCAACTGGTTCTTCGGCGCGTTCATCCTGGTGATCGCCATGCTGCACGTGGTCAATCACCTGTCGATTCCGGTGGACTGGTTCAAGTCCTATCCGGTGTATTCCGGCGCCACCGACGCCATGGTGCAGTGGTGGTACGGGCACAACGCAGTGGGGTTCTTCCTGACCACCGGGTTCCTCGGGATGATGTATTACTTCGTGCCCAAGCAGGTGAATCGGCCGGTGTACTCGTACCGGTTGTCGATCGTGCACTTCTGGGCGCTGATCACCCTGTACATCTGGGCCGGCCCGCATCACTTGCACTACACCGCGCTGCCAGACTGGGCGCAGTCGCTGGGGATGGCGATGTCGCTGATTCTGCTGGCCCCGAGCTGGGGCGGGATGATCAACGGGATGATGACCCTGTCCGGCGCCTGGCATCAGTTGCGCACCGACCCGATCCTGCGTTTCCTCGTCCTGTCGCTGGCGTTCTACGGCATGTCGACCTTCGAAGGCCCGATGATGGCGATCAAGACCGTCAACGCCCTCTCCCACTACACCGACTGGACCATCGGCCACGTACACGCCGGCGCCCTCGGCTGGGTGGCGATGATCACCTTCGGCGCGACCTACCACATGGTGCCCAAGGTCTTCGGCCGCGAGCGGATGCACAGCACGCCGCTGATCAACCTGCACTTCTGGCTGGCGACCATCGGCACGGTGTTGTACATCGCTTCGATGTGGGTCAACGGCATCACTCAGGGTCTGATGTGGCGGGCGATCAACGAGGACGGCACGCTGACTTACTCGTTCGTCGAAGCGCTGCAGGCCAGCCATCCGGGGTTTGTCGTACGGTTTGCCGGTGGGGTGTTCTTCCTGACGGGCATGTTGCTGATGGCCTACAACGTATGGCGCACGGTGCGGGTGGCGGATGTTGCGATTGCCCACCGTGAAGCGCAGATCGCCTGATCAAGGGAGCCGGTCATGTTCGATGTTTTTTTGAATGTGTTGGGCGTGCTGTTTTTGTGGCTGTCGGTGGAGTATTGCTTGCGCCACGAAACGGCTGAAAGCCTGGATGATGCGAGTCTGACGCCGTTTGCCGATGATCCGGAGGTGGCTCGGCGGGTTGAGTTGGCTACGGGCAAGACTGTGAAGGCGGTGGCGCCGGAGGTGGCGAAGCCGGGGTGGGTCAACCTCGAAATGTAGTTGCACCCGATGATCGATCCCACACTGGGTGTGGGATCGATTTGGCCCTAGGTGCGATCGCGCGGAATCAGGCTCTGCAGTTGCTGCGCCAGAAAGTTCGCATCAAACACAAACGTATCCGGATCCTTCAACCCATTGGTCTTGCGCCACTGCCACTCCCCGCCCGGCAGCCCCACCAGCGAAATACTCCCGTACCGCGCCGCCGTCAGCCCCATCACCGCCAACGAAATCTGCCCGCCACTGCCCATCACATCCGGCACGAACTCCACCGGTTTGCCGGCGATCACGATGCTCAGTTTTTCAGTCTTGAAGGTTGACGTCTCAACCGGAATGCTCGGCCCGAACGCCACGTACGCCTCCCGACTCACCTCCAGCAAACCCGGCGCCTGCACCGGTGCCAGCCATTGCTGGATCTGCCCGAACAACTCAGTGATCCGTGTAGCCCAGGTCGCCGACTGGGTCTCGAACAATTGCTTCTTGTGCGCTTCGCTGTCGGCATAGTGGCGAAGCATTTCGCCCAGTTGCTGTACGTCGTCCATTGCGGTGTTCCTTCAAGGAAGCGGTGCTGCGGACTTTGAGCATGGCAGATGCCGAAGACGACCGTGCAAGTCATTTGCCTGCACGGTCGCCTCGTCAGCCATTGACGGACAGAAGGTCAGCGTTTGCGCAGGCGCGCCATGCTCAGGGTGTCGACCCATTGCCCGTCACGCACGGCGTAATCGCGGAACAGGCCCTCGGTTTCGAAACCGAACTTGCGATAGAGCCCGATGGCCGCCTCGTTGTCGGCGTACACCGAAAGCTCGACCCGGTGCAGGTTCATCCAGTTGTCCGCCACGTCCAGCGCCGTCGCCAACAGCTTCGAACCGACACCCTTGCCCTGCCACGCCACCGCAACGGCCATGCCGACACTGCCGGCGTGACTGCGGCGAATCCGTGAGAACTGTTCCAGCCCCAGATTGCCAATCACCACCCCCTGATGCAGCGCCACCAGTTGCACCACCCGCTCGTTGTCCGGCGCGAGGCGTTTGCGCCAGACCTCGGTGGTCTGAAACGGCATCTGCAACACCTGCCGGGTCACGGCCGGGTCGTTATAGAGCGCGGTGATGCCCTCGACGTGGGATTCGTTGAAACGTTCGAGGTGAATGGCGGGGTTGTGCTCAGGCATGAAAGATCCCTCCTGGATCAGTGCGTGGCCGGTCACTGTAAACCGGCGCAACTGATTCTGGCGAGACCTACTCGAACCACTCCTGTCGCTCATTGAACGTTCGCTGAATCAACTCAACCAACGTCTGCACCTCCCCCACCGATTCTGACTCCCTGTTCACCGCCAACCAAGCCTGCAACCGCATCGCCTCCCCAAACAACCCCGGCAACGCCACCAGCCCGCGATCAAACCGGCTCATGTACATCGGCAGCAAACCAATGCACGCGCTGCAGCGAATCATCTCCAGCATCAGCTCATAGGACTGCATCTGCACCACCCCGGCCAACCGCTGTTCGACCAGTTCGTTCCACGGCCGGAAGCTGTCGATCTGCCGATCATGCTGCCATTGCACCAGCATGAAATCGGCAAGGTCGTCGGGACTTTCCGGGCGTGCAGTCACGCGGGAGTAGCGTTTGGCGATGTGCGGCTGATATTCCAGTTGCGCGAGGCGTTGCGGTTCGCTGGTGGCGAAGGTCGGGCCGGGATGCGGGGTGTCGCCATGGGCGAGCCACAGCACGATGTCGGCACTGACCGCATGCAGGGCCAATTCGCTGTCGAGGGCGATGATCTCGAGGCGCACGCTGGCGTTGCGGCGCAGCAGTGCAATGAGGTCTCGGCCGAGGATGTCGTGCAGGATCGACTCGGCGACGGCCAGCCTTATCAGCGGCTGCTCGATCACCGGCAGTTTGCGCTCGTGGGCCAGGGCAACCAGTTGCGCCTGCAATTGCTGGCCTTCGCGGGTCAGGGTCAAGGCACTGCCCTGGAAGCTGAACAGCGCGCATTGCAGTTGCTGTTCAAGCTGCGCCAGTTGTTTGCGCAGCAGGGTCGAGCGCACGTTGAGGCTGCGGGCGGCCTGCATGAAGCAGCCGCAACGGGCGCTGACCAGAAAGTATTGGGCGACGTCGCCGTCGAGGGTCGCGGCGTGCGCCGGCCAGGGTTCTTCCTTGTCCCGGGGCCAGCGGAAATCGGCGCTGCTCTGTCGTGCTGCGGGTTCGGTGAATGACATCGATGACTCCCTGTCGATCTTTGTTTTGGTGTGCAGCGCTTAAGGTTTGGTCTCCAGCACCTTGTTGAGCTCGGCCCCGTCGATGCTCAGGGTCGCGGTGTTGAGCATGCCGTCCAGATACGCTTGGGCGATCTGTTCCTGACGCTGGGCACGCAAGGCCTGAGTCAGTTGGTCGCGCAACTCGTCGAGGGTCGCGGTGCGGGCCGGTTGTTGTTCGGTGAGTTTGATCACGTGAAACCCGGCGCTGCTTTGCACCGGTTCGGAGACCGCGCCGACCTTGAGCCGCGCCACCGCACCACGCACTTCCGGCACCAGCTGCTGCAACGGTTGCAGGCCGGTATCGCCGCCGCGTTCAGCGGTGAGGCGATCCTGGGAAAACTCCTTGGCCAACGCCGCGAATTCTGCTGGGGTCGACTGCGCCTTCTTGCTCAACTCCGCCGCCTGCTTGCGCACAGCGTCAAGATTCTGCGGCTCATTCACGCCGAGGAAAATCTGGCTGACCCGATACAGCGCCGGCGTCTGCCAATTGGCCTTGCCCGCGTCATACGCCTGCTGCAACTCGGCAGCACTCGGGTAATCCGCCGGTACTTTGCTCACCGACTGCAAATAGTCGCGGAACACGATCTGCTCGGTGGCTGCACGGGTCTGCCGTACCACGTCCGGACGCTGCGCCCAGCCTTGGGCATCGGCCTGTTCCAGCACGGCTTTTTCGGCCAGGCGTGAGCGAATCCAGCGCTCCAGCGCTTCACGATTGCCACGCAGTTGCTCGCGAGTCTGCGGCGGTACGGCCGCCAGCAGCGCCTGCAACTCCTCCGGCGACACCTGCTGATTGCCCAGCCGCGCCACCGCCGGCCCGGCATTCGCCGCAATGACCGGCGCCGGTTGCTGGGCGGCGACCGGGTCATTGCCCGGCCGCACCACCAGCGCCACGGCCACCACCAACAGCGCCACCGCAGCGGCGCTGATTACCATGGCAGGTTTCGTCACAGCGCGACTTCCTCTTGCTCAACCTTTGGAGCCTGGGCGGCAGCAGCGTTCTGGGTGAAGTCACGCAGGTAAACGATGAATTCCTGAAGCAGGCGATCCCACAATTCCAGGTTGCCGCGCAGGTAATCGCTGCTGACGCCAGCGGCCACCACCACGTCCATTTCCATCACCAGAAACTCGCCCTGCAACGACAACCGGGCAAAGCGACGGGTCGCGTTCCACTGCTCGGCCACACCCGCCGGTAGCTCACCCTGCACGCGCAAGGCGCAGCTGAAGGTGAAGTCGACGTAGCTGCCCTGCTCCGCCACCGCCGGGTTGCCGAAGCGCACCGCGTAACCGATGCCTTGACTGGCGCTGAGCAACTGGACGATGCCGTTCTGTTCGGTCTGGTTGACGCGATAACCGGCGGCTTGCAGTACGTCGGTCAGGGATTGCGGGGAGACGTGGGAGATCAATTGAGTCATTACTTCTTCCTTGTTTATGAGTCTTTTAATCAGTGCGCGATCGCGGCTTGCGGCGCATCGAATTGAGTCTTGTACAGTTCATCGCCGAAGCCCTGAGCCAGTTCATCGAACTTGACCCGGGCGCTGCCGGCGAAGGGCTGGCGGATTTTCATTACCTCGGCCACATCGATGTTTTCGTAGGCGGTGAGAATCTGCTTGGCCACGCCGTACATCTGCTGATTCTTGACCGAACATTGCTGCACTTGTGTGTCACGTTCAGTCAATTGCGCTTGAAGCTTAGACCGTTCTGCCTCTTTGGCACGGGCCATGACCAGTAGCTCGTCATAGGCCTTTTTGAACTTGCCGGTCTGCTCGTTACTCGCCGCCACCTGTGCCTGAGCCTGGCTGTGCAGACTTTGCTGCTGCCCGGCCAGTTGCTCGGCGACGCCTTTGGCCTTGGCCAGTTCGGCGGTCAACTGCTTGATTTGCGCCTGCGCTGCCTTGGCTTCGTTCTGCGCCGCCAGCTGCGCGGCGCTGGCCTGGGCCTGCTGGCTTTGCAGGGTTTGCAGCTGCTGGGTGGTGCTGCGCAACTGAGTGCGCAGACGTTCCTCCATGCCTTCGGCGCTGGCCCCGCTGGCGACTATCAAGCCCAGACCCAACACTAAAAATCGCGCGTTCATAACCCTCTCCCGGCGCCTTAGAAGCGCGTGTTGATCTCGAGCTGCAAGACGTCGATGTCGAACGGCGCGCCATACACCGCCTCGGTGCTCATCCAGCGGCCGGTGGCGTAGACGTTCTTCGCCAGACCGTAGTTGCCACCCAGGAAATAGCCCTTGGCGTTGGTGCCGCCGAGGTGGAACGACGAGTCGTTGAAACCGTCCGGCAAGGCGTCAGGCTGGATGTACTTGTAGCCGGCGAACATATTCCAGTCGCCCTGCTTCTTCAGCTCCAGCGCGCTGCCGAGGGTGAACTGGACCATCCACGCATTGGCGCCGCTTTCGATGTTGCCGTTGCTGTCGAGGTTGTTGACCAGTTGCCCGGCCGCACGCTTGCGCATGTCGCCTTCGTCGTAGCCGAGGTTGTGGATGTAGTTGCCCTGGGTGCGCAGCTTGAAGTCTTCCGGCAGGTCGGCGTCCCACACGAGATTCAGGTCCAGCAGGTTGAACTCCGAAGCCAGGCCAACGAATTGCGGCTGCGGCGTGGTGCTCGGGTTGAGCGGGTTCGGCGTGATGTCACGCAGCAGGAACACGCTGTTGCCCTTCTGCATGAACGCCGCACGCGTACCGTCGCTGTCGCAGCCCGGCGCGCCGGCCCAAGGCTCGCAAGGGCTGGAGCGCTGGCCCTGGATGTCCTGGAAGCGGTAGTAAGCCAAAGCACCTTTCAAGCGGTTGTTGCTGTTGATCGCCCACTTGGCGCCGACCTGCCCGCCATAAAGCCACTTGTTGTCGCTTTCTTCCTTGTCGAAGCCGTTGCTGGTGGTGGTGTCGTTGGTGTAGTCCACCGGGAACGCGCCGATGGTGCCGAACACGCCCCAGTCGCTGCTGAGTTTGTGGTCGAAAATCACCGCCACGCCGTCGAAGTTCAGGTCGTTGGAATACAGCATGTCGGTGGACATGAACGGGTTGGCGAACCGGCCACCGGTCAGGGTCAGCTCATCCGATGGTTTCCAGGTCAGGTAACCCTGATCGAGCCAGATGTCTTTCTTGGCGAAGCCGCCGCCAAGGCTCTGGGTGGTCGACACCGGGTTATTGTCCGAGCCGGTGCCGATGCGGATGCCGGCAGTCCATTCCGGCGAAATCACCGCTTTCATGCCCAGTCGGGCGCGCAGGCGGAACAGGTTGGTACGGTCTTCACGGGTGTTGAGCAACGGCGGCAATGCGGTGCTGCTGTTGGGGTTCACGTCGTACGGGCCGTTGTTGTTGAGTTTGGCGAAGTCGACGATTTCGTTGCTGTTGCTGCCCGAGTAGTAGCGCGACTCGTCACGCAGACGAATATCGCCGTCGAAGCTGATGCGCGACGCCCAGTCCGGGAAGGTGTTGGGCGCGGCCCAGTTTTCTTGCTTGGCGGTGGCCATGACCTCTGCCTTGACCTGATCACGGATCTGGTCGCGCACCGCGGCCGGCACGTATTGCACCCGCACATCGCCCGGTGCGGCGACCGGCCCGGCCGCCACGGCGGTAGACGCCGCAGCCTGCTTGGCCTGGGCCGCTTCGTTCTGGGCCTGGGCGATCAGTGCGTCAGCCTTGTCCTGTTTCAGAATGCCCTGCTCGACCAGCAAGCGGATCAGATTGATCGTGGCGTTCTCCGAGGGCGCAGGCGCTGCCGCGGCCTGACCGACCAGGGTCGCGATGACCATGCCGACCGCCAGGGACAATCGATTCACGTTGGAAATCATCTGCACACAACTCCTTTTCATACAGCTTTATGAATTCGGTTAACCCGGACGCCGCCCTTGCAGGGACATGCGCACAGGCAAGGTGATGGAGGCCGGCGGCCGTTCGCTCAGGTGCGGCGCGTTACGCAAGGCGGCCAGCACCTGACTGTCGATCTCGGGGTTGCCGCTGGACTTGATCAGCTCGACCCGGGTGATCTCGCCGACGCTGCTCAGCCACACATCGGCCTGCAGCGAAAACGCGAGGTTGCGCAGGTCGGGGTTCTCGCGCAGCAGCTTCTGGAAGGTGAACGCGAGGAACTGGCTGTAGGTGCCGTTGCCCACGCGCCCACCACCGGCACCCGCCATGCCGCCGCCCTTGCCCGCACCGATGTTGAAGGCGTCGTTGCCGCTCTGGGCGTCGCCGTCCATTTGCATCGGGTTGGCCAGGTCGTCCGCCGGCGATGGCGGTGCTTCTTCCTCGGGCTTGACCTCTTGTGGCTCGGGTGTCGGCTCGGGCTCGACGATTTTTTCTTCCACCGGGGTTTCCGGCTCCGGTGGTTTTTCCGGCGGCGGAGGTGGCGGTGCCGGCAACGGGATGATCGTCGGCACTTTCGGCGCTTCGCGGCGAATGCCGCTCATGTCGTTGGCCCACTGCCACAGGAACCACGCGGCGAGTGCGGCGAGAACCAGCCCGGCGCCCCACTTCGCATAGCGCAAGGGCGACGGCTTCACCGGCAGCGGTTCGATCGGAAGTTGTGCGGTCATGACTCAGCCCTGACTCGGTTTGCCGGTGACGAGACCGACCTGGGACAGTTCGAGCCGGCGCAGCAGATCCAGCACTTCGATGACCTTCTGGTACTGCACCGTAGCGTCACCGCGCACGATCACCGGAAAGTCCGGGTTCTGTGCCTTCTCGATGCGCAGGCGCTCTTCCAGCTCCGGCAGGGTCACCGGGTAGGCGTCGAGGAACACCTGGCCGCCGTCGTTGACCGAAATCGCCTTGGTCTTGGCCTCGGACAGCGACACGGCGGCGCTGGCCTTGGGCAAGTTGATCTGGATCCCGGAGACCTGCGCGGTGGCGGTGAGGATGAACATCACCAGCACCACCATCAGCACGTCCACCAGTGGCGTGATGTTGATGCTGTCCACTGCGGCATCTTCGTCATCGTCGTGGGAGGCATTTACGGACGCCATGTCAGTGCTCCTCAGGCCGGTACGGAATGGTTGGCGTGATGACCGCGCTGATGCGCCGCTTCACTGGACTGGCCTTCGCCGTGCATCTCCGCCAGACGGGTGATGAACTCGTCGACGAACACGCGCATGTCGGCGCTGACTTCCTTGTTGCGGGTGATCAGGCGGTTGTAGCCAAACAGCGCCGGGATCGCGACGAACAGGCCCATGGCGGTGGCCAGCAAGGCTGCGGCCATACCTGGGGCGATAGCGTTGATGTTGACGTCGCCGGCCATGGCCGTGCCGAGGAACACCACCATGATCCCCAGCACGGTGCCGAGCAGGCCGATGTACGGGCCGCCGGCGATAGCGTTGGACAGGGTCGAGAGTTTCGAACTCAGTTGCTGGTTTTCCCGGGTGCGCACGCCGTCCATGGAGCAGCGGATGGCTTCGATGGTCGCCGCCGAAACCGACGAAGTATCGGCGCCCTGTTCGCGGCGGGTACGAATCTCTTTCACCGCCACTTGGTACAGGTGCCACAGCGGCGAGTGCTGCAAACGCTGGGCGAGTTGCGCGTCGTCCGCGAACATCTCCAGGCGCGTGCCAACCTTGGCGAATTGCACGCGGAAGTCTTCGTTGGCCGCAGTGACACGGCTCAGGGTGCGGTTCTTGCGCAGCATGATGATCCACGACTGGAACATCATCAGCACCAGCACCGCGATGATCACCCAGGCGTCCACCGGCACGGCGTTGAGCAGGAAGCCGAGGCTGCCGAAACCGAAACCGGACTGTTCTTCATCGACACCGTAAGCCACCAGTTTCGACTCGGCGCCTTGGGAAGTGGCGTCGGCCAGCAACAGCGGCGCCGGACGGGCGACTTTCGACAGGCGCAGTTCATCGATGGCGCCCACGAACGGCTGGAAAGGACCTTCGTGCAAATCGGCGCCAATGGCCATGACCGAATTGAACGCCGGCATCGCCTGGGCCAATGCCGCGCCTTCGCGACCGTTGATGTACAGCGTCACTTTCGCGCCTTCGGCGGTCAGCGCAACGTGCTGCCATTGGCCCGGATTCAGCGGTTGTGTGGCCACAGCGCGCTGGCCGTCGATTTCCACGAACGGCACGCCCTGATTCACACCGACCAGCAGGCTGTTGGCGCCTTCGCGGCGGGCCAGGATCAGTTGCTCGCCGTTGGCCTGATCCAGTCTCAGCCAGGCACTGAAGGTGAACGCGCTGCCAGCGTTATGTTGCAGCGACGGGCTGGCCGGCAGCAGCAACGGCTGACCGCTGAACTGCAAGGCCCGCCCTACTACGCCGTCGATGGCGGCGCCGGTCGCGCTCTGCGCGGTGTTGCCGTAGGCAGTGGTGTCTTTCGCCGGGGTGCCGGTGGCGCCTTCGAAGTGATAGAGCGCGGTGTAATTCGGATCGAATGTGAGCTGACCGTTGCCGGTCGCCGG
Organism: Pseudomonas sp. GW822-FHT03F04; assembly: GCF_058801405.1. Lineage (NCBI taxonomy): Bacteria > Pseudomonadati > Pseudomonadota > Gammaproteobacteria > Pseudomonadales > Pseudomonadaceae > Pseudomonas > Pseudomonas sp. GW822-FHT03F04. The sequence continues at coordinate 58,423 of NZ_JBXANF010000002.1, read as the reverse complement.
GGCCTTCTGGTTGCCGTAGTACATCCAGATGTCCTGGCGCTGACCGCCCTCGACATTCGGCACATCGACCCAGATCAGCGACATGCCCATCAGCGCATCGAAGCTTTCGATCTGGTGGTTGAGCACGGTCTTGTCATCGGCCGCGACGAAGCGCAGGTCCGAGCCGTCCTCTTTCACGCCATCAAACGTGAAGTTGCCGGTGTGCAGACGCACCAGCAGCGCGGTGCGGCCGAGGGCCTGATTGATCCCGGCGCCCTGCGGCGTGGTGTCGACGGCGATCTGTTTGCGGTAATGCCAGTCGTCCTGCCACCAGGCCTGAGCCGTGGCCGGGAGCACGAAGCCCAGGCAGATCAACAACGAAAGGAAGAGGCGCTGCATGGAAGTGCTCCTTGTTAGAAAGTGGCCTGAAGGTTGAAGTGCAGGCGCGATTCCTGTTTCGAGGTGTTCGGCCCTTCGAGTAGCGGGTAGCCCCAGTCGACGCTGCCGGACAGCCATTTGCTCAGGCTGGCGCGGGTGCCGAGGCCGACACTGGCCAGGGCATAACTGGCGTCCTGGTCCGGCAGTTCGTCGCGCAGATAGAGTTGCGCGCCTTCTGCGAAGGCGTAGAAGCGCCAGTCCTGCATCCAGGTGCCGGCGTACTTGGCCAGCGACGGTGTGCGGACTTCCTGACTGAGCAGCACGCCGTCATCACCGGTGCGTTCGGCGGCCAGATAGCCACGTACCGAGGTCGCGCCGCCGGCAGAGAATTGTTCGTTGGAAACCAGTGGCCCCGACGCCAGTTGGAACGCGGCTTTGCTCGCGCTCTGCCAGTCGCTGTCGAAGGTCCAGGTGAAGTTGGTATCGCCCTTGAGCACGGCGAAACTCGGGTTGGCGCGGTAGCGTTTGTAGTCGAACTCTTCGTCGGAGCTGCCGTAGCCGAAAATGCTGCGGGTGGCCGCGACCAGGCTCAGGCCGAGGCCGAGCTGGCTCTTTTCGGTGTAGCGATAGCCGTTGTAGGCGAAGGTGAACGGCGCGTATTTCAGCGGCACCTTGTCGCTCTCGCCGGACAGGGTCAGGCGTTCGTCGAAGTCCTTGAAGTCGATGCCGGCCGACAGCGAGTTCGACCAGTTGCCGCTGGACGGGATCGTGTAGATCGCCGACACGCCGTAGGAATGGCCCTTGCCGAGCACGTTGCTGCCGCCGATGGTGGCGACGTTGCTGTCGGACTGGTAACCGGAGAACTGCACGCTCCAGCGCTCGGTCAGCGGCGCGGTGTACGAGCCCGACCAGACCTTGGCGTTGTCGGTGTCCTGCGGCGCGGTGAAGAACGTCAGGTTGACGCTGTGGCCGAGCTGCCAGAGGTTGTTGTAACCGAGGCTGGTGACGGCGCGGAGTTTTTCGGTATCGGCGCTGTAGTCGTTGTTCAGCCCCACGCTGGCGGTCCACGGGTTCTGGTCTTCGACTTGCAGGTCCACGTCCATGGTGCCGGGGCGCTGGCCTTCGCGAACCAGCGGCATCACCTGCCGGCCCGGGGTCTTGTTGAGTTGCGCCAGTTCGCCCTGGACCTTGGCAAAGTCCGGCACCTCGCCTTCCTTCAGCGCCGGGACGTTGTCGCGAATATCCAGCGGCGAATAGTGTTTGGCGCCGACCACCCGCACCCGGCCGACCTTGGTTTCGCTGACTTGCAGGTAGACGATGCCGTCGGCCACCGCTTGCTCCGGCAGTTCAACGAACACCGATTGATAGCCGCGTTCCTGATAGACCTTCTGCAGGGCGTCCCGCGCGCCTTCGATGTCGCTCAAGGCTTTTTGCGGGCCGAGAAACGGATACACCGCTTCTTCGATCGCCCGCGCATCGAGCACGGTGTTGCCGCGCACGAAGTATTCGTTGACGTCCACCAGACGCTGCGCCGCTGTGTTTTCGGCCTCCTCGGCGAACGCCGGCTGCGCGCCGGCCGTCACCAGCAGCCAGCCCCACAGCGCCAGCCGTGACGTGAAAATCTGATCCACACTACCCCCTGAAATTCGCGATGACCTGTTGGCGCTCATGCGCCTTGCGTGTGCGTCAGTTACTGGCGTTCTTGATTGCTGAAGTGCACGCCCCGGTGTGTTTGCCCAGCCAGGTGTGCAGCAGCGCAAAGTTCAAGGAGAACTCGGGCATTTGCAGCAGCGCGCCGCAGAACACTTCACCGATGATTTTCTGGATGAGCTGCACCGCACGCGGCTCGTTGAGCAGCATGGCGATGTCGCGACTGAGGACGTTGAAGCTCCAGACTTTCTGATTCAGGCCCAGGCCGACGAACCAGCGGAACAGCAGGTTGTAATTGAGCTGTTCGTAGAGCTGCTGCTCGCTGGGCACCGAATACAGCAGTTGCAGGAGCAGGATGTGCATGACCGTTTGCGCCGGGATCAGCATGCCGGGCTGGGCGTTGAGGTCGTGCAGAAGATCGCTGTGAGCGTCGAACAGGTCGTCGATCTGCGGGCGCAGCAGCACCAGCGAATGCCCTGGGGGAATGTAGCTGGAGACCTCTTTCAAGGCGCCCTGCCAGTCATCCTGCGACACGATCCAGACCCACGGCGCGCCGTAGCGATACACCGAAACCGGCTTCTTGCGCGCGGCTTCGACGATCTTCGACAGGCGTTGATCGAGTTCCTGCATGCCCACTTTCGAGTAGCGTTCCATAGTCCCCATTGCCTCACTCCCGGCGTCCCGCCTCGGCTTGTGAAAAGCGCCCAAAGGGCCCCTCAAGCGCGTTACATAGGCATGACCGGACTGGCGATGTGCTACCGAACTTTTGTCATAAAAGCTTCATTACAGAAATCCAGTGAGGGTTGAGGAAGCTGCAGCAACACCGCGAAACAGGAAATTTCAGCGCTGCATTTAGGAAACGTCCTAACGCCAGGTCAGGGGCCGCCCGGTTAGGTTTCGCGCTTCTTCGGTTACATGCAGAAAAACAACCATGGCGCGGGACAACGACATTCCCCAGGTCTGGGAAGACCGGGGCGGCAATGGCGGCGCCGGACACGGCAGGCTTGTCCCACGGGACATGACGTCGACCGAGTTCGCCGAATTCAAAGCCCGAGAAGCGACCTACGACGCAATGATCGCCCGCCAGCAGGCGTATGAAGATCGGCACTTGCGCCAGATCGAGCAGCGTCCGCAAGCGCCCGGCCGGGGTTGTGTGTTCGCCAAAAGCTGCAACCTTTCGGACGGCGTGATAGATCACAAAAATTCGGCCGGTTTTATCCCGACCGAACGCTTGGCCGAGTACGGTCAGTGGGCCGTTCTCGGCAGTCAGGTACCGATCAGCGCTGAAGGCGTGCCATTGAAATGGGTGGCAGGCTCCGGAAGCGGTCGGGCGCTGGCCCAACGACTCGGCGGGTCACTCGGGCTCAGCCTGCTGAGCGGCGCCAGTACCGTCGGCACGCTGGCGTTGTTGATCCCCAACACGGATACCTCGTCCGACAGCGCTTTTTACACAACCGAACAATACGCACTACTCGCCAGCGGCCGCACCCGTGTGCGCTTCAGTGCCAAGACACTGCCCGACGGCTCAATCAGCGCCTACGGCTTCTACACGGGTGGCAAGAAAGACTGGGAGTTCGTCCCGGTCATCAAGGCGCAACGAGAAGGCGAACACTTCATCGCCGACCTCGGCCACGGCATCGGCCTGATCTGGACACCTGCCGCCAATCCCGACGACGCGCCCCCCATCCCCGCCCTGGAAGGCGCCCCGCCGCTGCCGACGATCTGGGTCTATCCGCCGGGCGAGAAGACCGACCGCATTCTCGTCAACCCGCAGCACCCGCCGGATTATCACGACGCGATCGTCTGGTTTCCGGTGGATGCGGGGCTGGCACCGATTTATGTGGTGCTCAGTACGCGGTATGAGCCGGGGGTTGTGACGGGGGTGGGTGAGGATGTTGAGGGACGATGGCTCGACACTGCCCGTTCCGGACTCGGAGCGCCAATTCCAACCAATATGGCCAGTCAATTAAGAGGACGTCGTTTCTCCAGCTTCGATGCATTCCGACGAGCGTTCTGGACCGCCGCATCGAAAAGGCCGGAATTGAGTTCCCAGTTTTCGCGCAGGGATCTGGATCGTATGCGAGCAGGAAAAGCCCCGCGTGTCGATATTTCGGATGTGGCAGGCTCAAGGATCTCGCATGAGATACATCACGTGGAGCTGATTTCAGAGGGTGGTCCGGTTTACGACGTCGATAACATGCGAGTTAACACACCTCGAAACCACATTGACGTACATCAGAATTAAGGAAAGAAAATGAAGGATCCCTTTATCAAAAACAACATTTCTGAATACACGGAGCGCGAGTTCGTTAGTTTTCTGGAAGAAATATTCAAGGAGGACCAGGCGCCTTCTGATACCCGCGCCGACTTGCTGGTTCGCCACTTCAACAAGATCGTCGGGCATCCGGAGAAGATGAACCTTATCTATCGTCCGCTGCCCGAGGCCGATGACTCAGCGGAAGGAATAACCCGAACCATAAAAGAATGGCGCATATCCCAAGGCCTGCCGGGATTCAAACCCGACTAACCTTCATGTATACACCGGCCAGGTATCGACGATCTTGCCGCCACGTACCGCCAGCAAGTCACCGAATTGCAGGAGGACGGCTTCAGTCTGGGTCGGTCGCAGGAACACCTGATCCTCCACCGTCAGCCCCACGGCATTTGAACCATTGACCATCTCCTGATTCGAACTGCGCCCGTAAACGCCATTGCTCTGCAGCCCCGGTGGCGATTCGAACTCAGCCATCCAGTTGCCGCCGTAGATGAAGAAGGTCTGGCGCTGGTTGGCATCCCACCATGAAAACAGTTTCGACTTGTCGTCCAGCGCCGGAATGTTCACCGCCCCCGTGCTTTTCAACACCGGCGTGGCGATGTACGCGGCAGGCTCGTGTTCGACCAGCGACGGCAGATCGTAATGAGTCGGTTTGAGCATCGCCGTCCCCACCGACACTTCGCTGCTGAGATTTTCGTTTTCGTGCATGCGGTAACTCGGACTGCCGGCGGTGTTCAGGCACAAGCCGTCATGCCACAGCGCCGGGTATTGCTGACGGGTGAAATCGACGCAGTGCTGATAAATCACCATCACCTTGGCGAACAATTCCTCGGGCGAACCGAGCATCCCCGGCACGCCCATGCCCACGAACGGGTCGTAGCCCATGAACCCGGCGAACTCCAGATGCTGCGGGTTGGCGGCGATCAGCGCGAGCATCTGCCCGAGCACGTTCATGTCACTGACGCCGCCACGGTGCAGGCCAACGTCCAGTTCGATGTTGATCCGCATCCGCGTGCCCAATCCCTGGGCCAGTGCTAGGTATTGCTGCAGACGTTCGGGGTTGTCGATCAGCCATTGCAGTTGCTTCGCCGAGTCGAACGGGCCTTTGTGGGTCTGGTAGAACAGCTCCGCCGAGCGCACCGGCAAGGGCTTGCCGAGCAGAATGTCGGACTGCGGGTAAACCTGTGCATCGTGATTGAGAAACGGCTGATGAAACGACATCAATCGCTGCGTCCCTGCTCTTTGACCGATGTAGCTGAGCAGCCCCGGCGACGGCAACGATTTCTCCACCAACCGCAGGTGCTTGCCGGTGCGTTTGACCGAGCGCATCACCACATCGATGTTGTGATCCAGCCGATCCAGATCGATCAGCAACACCGGGCGCATCGGGCCTTTTGCCTTGAGCTCATTGTTCAGCGCCCGGAAATATTCACTGTAAGGCCCGCCGCGATCCCCCGGCCGCAGCCATGCACCAACGCCCACCAACAAGGCACCGACACCCAAAGTGCCGAGCACGAAATTACGTCGATTGACCGCCATCAGCTCACCCCCAGAATCGACGACAGATGCCCGTTGAGAAACTTGCCGCTCGGGTCCAGCGCCTGACGCACCTGAATAAACTCCTGCCAGCGCGGATAGAGCGTTTGCAACGTGCGGGCATTGAGTGTGTGCAACTTGCCCCAGTGCGGGCGGCCGTTGTACTTCCAGAAGATCGGCTCGACGGCGGCGAAGAAGTTGTGATGGTCCATCTGGTAATGCTGGTGGACCGAGATCGAACAGCTTTCGCGGCCTTCGAACATGCTCAGCGGAATATCGTCGGCCTTCACGTAGCGATACTCGATGGGAAACCAGGTGCGCAGGTCCTTGTCACGGACCAGCTTGAGAATCTCGCGCAGGCATGCCGGGCCCTGCTCGGCGGGCACCGAATATTCCATTTCGTTGAAGCGCACCGTACGCACGTTGGCGTAGATGTCGAACGAGTCGCCAACCCGGTCATCGAAACTCGCCAGATGCCGCAGGCTGTTGAGCAGCGAACTGCGCAGGTTCGGGAAGTCGCTGCCGTACTTGTCGATCTTCTCGATCAGCGTCACGAACTCGTTGCCGCCCTCCTCTTCAGGCGGGATCGGTGGCGTGGGCGGGTCGGTGGTTTCGTTGAGGGCGATCGACAAGGCGTAGTCGGAATGAGTGACGACGAGCATTTCCCAGTGCTGGTTTTCGCGGGTGTTCTTGTCGATGTCTTCCAGCAGCTCTTCGGTCTTGGCGATCCACTGGGTTTCGCGCAGGCGATAGGCCGGGCGGTTTTGCAGGCGGATTTTGGTGGCCACGCCCAACGCGCCGAGGGATACCCGGGCGGCACTGAATACTTCGGGATGTCGCTGGCTGTCGCAGTCCAGCACTTCGCCGTTGGCGGTCACCAGTTGCATCCCGCAGACGTGGGCCGAGTAGGACTGGAAGGTTTTGCCGGTGCCGTGAGTCGAGGTGGAAATGGCCCCGGCGAGGGTCTGGTAGTCGATGTCAGCCATGTTTTGCAGGGCCTGGCCGATGTCCTTGAGCGGCGTGCCCATGCGCGACATCGGCGTGCCGGCGGCGAATTCGGCCTGCAAGGTTTTCGGGTCGTGATCGAGCAAACCGTTGAAGTAGCTGAGCGACAGCAACGTACCGTCGGTAGGCACCAGCGCACTGAATGAATGCGCCGAGCCGACCGGACGGATCTTGCCCGGTGCCTGCTGAATCACCGACGTCAGTTCATCCAGATTCTTCGGCGCCACCCGCGCCGCCGGCAGGCAACTCTGCCCGCCCGACCAGTTGCGCCAGGGAATCAGCCGGGGCGCGCGCATCAACTGGCCCAGCGCCGGGTTGGAGGCCAGCGCGCTGAACGCCCCGACGATGCTTGCCCGTTGCAACAACTGCCGGCGTGTCAGATCTATCGGCATGCCAGGATCCTTATTGTGGGAGCGGCTGGTCGGCCATGAAGCCGATCAACTGAAGGAATTGTTCTTCCGAGCACTCCACGCACTGGCCCATTGGCGGCATGCCGTTGTAGCCATTGATGGCGTGGTCGAGCAGCGTGTCGGCGCCCTGCTGGATGCGCGGTTCCCAGGCCTTGCGGTCACCGGTCAGCGGCGCATTCGCGGCGGGGTTGGCGTGGCAGAGCTGGCAACTGTTGGCATAGATCTGCGCCAACGCCGGGTCTTTGGGCATGGCGTTGTTGGTGCTGGCCGGGGGTTTGGGGTCTTCGCCGCAGCCGGCCAGTGCAGTGACCAGCATCAGCAACAACGTGATTCGGGATGCCCGCATAACGATCCTCGCGTGGGGTGCCACTTATTGTTGTGACCACACCTTAAGGCAGCGACGGCGGCGGGTTGAGGGCATTGCGGGCCAGTGAAGGGGGCAAACGGGGACAGTCGGGATGCGACTCGGGATCGAATAAAAGGTGGGAATCTTGTTGAGCCCTCTGTCCTGCGCCTTTGAGTGACATTCGGGTGACATTTGCGGGTTTAAATTTCAGCGCATTCAGGCGTATAACCTGTACAGACTTTTTCAATTGGCAAGCAGGGTAGCGACATGACCACAGCAAACATCCTTGGCAACTTGTTCCCTTCTGTCAGCGACATCCCGGAAAAATACCGCCTCGACGGTCAGGTCGAGCAACGCGAATACCTGGTCGATGGCCAGTTGCGCCGCTGGGACGGCCCGCTCGCCACCGTGCGCAGCCCGGTCTATCTCAAGGGTGACAACGGCGACGAACAAGTGATCCTCGGCAGCACGCCGCTGCTGGACGCCGAGACCGCCCTCACCGCCCTCGACGCCGCCGTGCGCGCCTACGACCGGGGCCAGGGCCTGTGGCCGACCATGCGCGTGGCCGAACGCATCCAGCACGTCGAAGCCTTCCTTGGGCGCATGCGCCAACAGCGCGACGCCGTGGTGAAACTGCTGATGTGGGAAATCGGCAAGAACCTCAAGGACTCGGAAAAAGAGTTCGACCGCACCTGCGACTACATCGTCGACACCATCAATGCGCTGAAAGAACTCGACCGCCGCTCCAGCCGTTTCGAGCTGGAACAGGACACCCTGGGCCAGATCCGCCGCGTACCGCTCGGTGTGGCGCTGTGCATGGGCCCTTACAACTATCCGTTGAACGAGACCTTCACCACGCTGATTCCGGCGCTGATCATGGGCAACACCGTGGTGTTCAAACCGGCCAAGCTCGGGGTGCTGCTGATCCGTCCATTGCTCGAAGCTTTCCGCGACAGCTTCCCGACCGGTGTCATCAACGTCATCTACGGCAGCGGCCGCGAGACCGTCAGTGCGCTGATGGCCAGCGGCAAGATCGACATCTTCGCCTTCATCGGCACCAACAAGGCCGCCAGCGACCTGAAGAAACTGCACCCGAAACCGCACCGTTTGCGCGCCGCGTTGGGGCTGGATGCGAAGAACCCCGGCATCGTCCTGCCCGAGGTCGATCTGGATAACGCGGTCAGTGAAGCGGTCACCGGTTCCCTGTCGTTCAACGGCCAGCGTTGCACCGCGCTGAAGATCCTGTTTGTGCATGAAGACGTGGTTGAGAGCTTCATCGAGAAATTCAACGCCAAACTGGCCAGCCTCAAACCGGGCATGCCGTGGGACAGCGGGGTTTCGCTGACGCCGCTGCCGGAGTCGGGCAAGGTCGACTACCTGCACGGCCTGGTGGCCGATGCGCAGAGCAAAGGCGCCCAAGTGGTCAACCCGAATGGCGGCGAGTCGCGAGAGTCGTTCTTCTATCCGGCGGTGCTGTACCCGGTGACGCCACAGATGCGCGTGTATCAGGAAGAACAGTTCGGCCCGGTGGTGCCAATCGTGCCGTACCGTCACCTCGATACCGTGATCGATTACGTACTGGAATCGGACTTCGGCCAGCAACTGAGCATCTTCGGCACCAACCCGGTGGCCGTCGGCCGATTGGTGGACACCTTCGCCAACCAGGTCGGGCGTATCAACCTGAATGCCCAGTGCCAGCGCGGCCCGGACACCTACCCGTTCAACGGGCGCAAGAACTCCGCCGAAGGCACGCTGTCGGTACACGATGCGCTGCGGGTGTTTTCGATCCGTACGCTGGTGGCGACCAAGTTCCAGGAACCCAACAAGGATCTGATCAGCGAAATCATTCGCGGGCGGGATTCGAACTTCATCGCGACCGATTACATCTTTTAAGGAGGAATCAGCGCTGAGCACTTTCAGCCCCCACCGCTGGCCGCCGCTGTTGCGGCGGATCCTGCGGCCATTGCTGGACCCGTACCGTCGCTACCGACACGCGCGGTTGATTCATGCGGTGCGGGTGGCGCTGGGGTTGCTGGCGACGATTCTGTTGACCACCGGCATCAACCTGCCCCACGGCGAGTGGGCGTCAGTGACCATGCTGGTGGTCATCGGTGGTTTGCAGCACCACGGCAACATCGGCAAGAAAGCCGCCGAACGCGCCACCGGCACCTTGATCGGCGCCGGCGTCGGCTTGTTGTTGGTGGCGCAACAGGCATGGCTCGGTCTGCCGTGGCTGACCTATTTTGCGATGGCGGTGGTGTGCGGATTTTTCTCGTATCACGCCATCGGCAAGGGCGGCTACACCGCCCTGCTTTCGGCCATCACCGTTTTCATTGTCGCCGGGCATGGCGACAACCCGATCACCGACGGGCTGTGGCGCGGGGTCGATATCCTGATCGGTATCGCCCTGGCCCTGGCTTTTTCCTTCGCGTTGCCGCTGTACGCGGTGTATTCGTGGCGCTACAACCTGGCCGACGCATTGCGCGATTGCGCCACGGTGTACGGGCGGATCATCAGTGGTGAACCGGTTTCGGCCGATGAACACTTGAAACTGATGGGCCGGCTGAACACGGTGATGGTGCAACTGCGCTCACTGATGCCGTCGGTGTCCAAGGAAGTGAAGGTCTCGATGACCGAACTGGATGCGATCCAGCGCAACCTGCGCATGTGCATCAGCACCCTGGAAATCCTCGGCAATACCCGGCCGGACACCAGCGACCCTGAAGCCATGGCGCATCTGCAATCGGCATTGAAGGCCGAGCACCGGCAGATTCGCGTGCAACTGATTGGCATGGCCCGGGCCCTGAAAACCGGTGCAACCCAGCGTCTCGGGCGCCCGGTGGAATTACCGGACGCCAGCCTCGACGCCCCGGTCTACAGCCCGTTGGACGGTTACCGTCTGCTGACCCGGCAACTGGCGTCCAACATCGGCGAAATGCGCCAGCGCCTGGCGAAAACCGCGCCGCGCTGGAACATCTGAGGTTACTGCGCCGCCAGCCGTCGCGACTTGAAACCCCAGCCCTGTTGCATCCCGGCGGCGGCCAGCAGGATGGCCGCCACGCCCACCCATTGCAGGGTTTGCAATTGATGGCCGAAGGCAAACCAGTCGACGAAAATCGCCGCAATCGGATAGATGAACGATAGCGCGCCGGTCAATGCGGTCGGCAGTTTCTGGATCGCCCCATACAGCAGCACATACATCAGCCCCGTGTGAACGATGCCCAGCGTGACCAAACTGGCCCAGGCACTGGGCGCTTGCGGCAGAGCGCTGAAGTGAGCGAACGGTGCGAGCATCAACACCCCGGTGCAGACCTGGATCAGCGCGATCAAGTGTGGCGGCGTGCCGGTCAGGCGCTTGATGATCAACGCGGCGATGGCGTACAACAATGCTGCGCCAAGGGCCAGGGCGATCCCCATCAGGTAGTCATTGCCGCCCTCGCCTTGCTCGCCGTGGGCACTGACAATCGCCAACATGCCGAGGAAGGAAATTCCCAGCCAGAACAGCTTTTGCAGGGTGATCTTCTCGCCAAGAAACAGCGCGGCCAATCCCACCAGCATGAACGGCTGCACGTTGTAAACCGCCGTGCCGATGGCAATCGACGCCCGGGAATAGGAGGCGAACAGCAACACCCAGTTGCCGACGATCGCCATGCCGCTGAGCACCGCCAGCAGGAAGGTGGTGCGCGTCAGAATCCCCGGACGCAAGAAACCGAACGCCGCGCAGATCAGCAGCAAGGTGCCGGCGCCGAATACGCAGCGCCAGAACACCACGTCCAGCACCGGTTGGCCTGACACCAGCACGAACCAGCCGATCGTCCCGGATATCAGCATGGCAGCGGTCATTTCAAATGAGCCGCGACGGATTGGGTTGTCCATCATCAATCTCCTTAATGTGTGGCCAAAGTATGCCAAGCGAGACCGGAGCTTCTCCAGCGCAAAAAGCAGGCTAAACTCGATTTCTGCCTTTTTTATCAAGGGTGGTTTGCGTCATTCGCCTAATGCGGGAGATTTTTGTATGACCGACGATATCGACCAGATCCTGATCGGGGCCTTGATGGAAGACTCCCGGCGTTCGCTCAAGGCGCTGGCGCAAATCAGCGGCTTGTCTTCACCGAGCGTGGCCGAACGCTTGCGACGCCTTGAAGAGCGCGGCGTGCTCAAGGGCTACACCGTGGAGATCGATCCTAAGTGCTTCGGCTACCAGTTGCAGGCCATTGTCCGGGTGCGGCCGTTGCCGGGGCAGTTGCAGGAAGTGGAACGGCAAATTATGTCGATTCCCGAATTCACCGAGTGCGACAAGGTGACCGGCGAAGATTGCTTCATTGCCCGCCTGCATGTGCGCTCGATGGAGCAACTGGATACCTTGCTCGATCGACTCAATACGCTGGCCGAAACCAACACCGCGATCGTCAAGAAGACCCCGGTCAAACGACGATTGCCGCCGATGGCGTGAGAAGCGTAGATTGGCGTTTTTCCGGCGAAGGATTCGCGGCATGAAAATTCAGGCGGTGATACTGGCGGCATTGATGCTGGCTGGTTGCGGGACCATACAGACCGTGGTACTCAGCGATAAGGCGAACGTGGATCAGTTGAAGGCAAATAGAACCTACTGCGGCGCCGTACCGCGCATCTACAGCGGCGTGACGTACGATTTCTGCATGCTGCACGCCGAAAAACCGGATGACGTCGATGCGTTCAACTACAAGAACCCGTCCCTGGGGCTGGTGGTCGACGGAGCCGTTTCCGGGGTGCTGGATACATTTCTGCTGCCCTACACGATTTACAAGCAACACGCCGACGGCAGCATAGAGATCAACTGATCGCTGCGCCCTGCCCGCTTTTTCGCAGGCAACAAAAAACCCGCTTTCGCGGGTTTTTTGTTAACGCCGATTAAACCAATCAGTCGTCGCGGCTCATGATGCCGAAGATCTGCAACAGGCTGATGAACAGGTTGTAGATCGATACATACAGGCTGATGGTCGCCATGATGTAGTTGCGTTCGCCGCCGTGGATGATGGCGCTGGTCTGGAACAGGATGCAGACCGACGAGAACAGCACAAAACCTGCGCTGATCGCCAGTTGCAGGCCGCTGATCTGGAAGAACATGCCCGCCAGAGTGGCACCCAGCAACACGAAGAAACCGGCGGTGATGAAACCACCGAGGAAGCTCATGTCCTTGCGGGTGATCAGCACGTAGGCCGACAGACCACCGAACACCAGTGCAGTCATCGCGAACGCCGAGCTGACCACTTCAGCGCCGCCCTGCATGCCCAGGTAACGGTTGAGGATCGGGCCGAGCAGGAAACCCATGAAACCGGTCAGGGCAAACGCGGACACCAGGCCCCAGGCCGAATCACGGAGTTTGTTGGTGAGGAAAAACAGCCCGTAGAAGCCGATCAGCACCACGAAAATGTTCGGGTAGCCAACACGCATCTGCTGAGCTACGAAAGCCATCACGCCGCTGAATGCAAGGGTCAGCGCCAGTAGGCCATAAGTGTTGCGCAGGACGCGGCTAACCTCTAGCTGCTCAGCCTGCACGCTGTTGTGAACTGCGTAATCCTGTTCGCGCATGGCGACACTCCTGTTGGTTTGAAACGTTCAGTCGCAAAGATCATAACAGACGCTCTGTAACAAGCCATGCACAGAGTTTGACAGTGTGTTTCATTCAGGTATTATGGCGCCCGCAACGCAACGGAGGTGTGGCCGAGTGGTTTAAGGCAACGGTCTTGAAAACCGTCGACTGTAACAGGTCCATGAGTTCGAATCCCATCGCCTCCGCCATATTTGATACGACAAAGCCCTGATTATTCAGGGCTTTGTCGTTTCTGGTGTTCTGAAAATTCTGCGGTCATCATGGCGGTCCTTCAGAAAACCGAGCAATCCATGACAAGGCTGTCATTCGCCATCCGAATTCTGTTCGCCTGCTGTCTTTTGGTGGCGACTACCAATCACATTCGAGCGGATTTCCAGCATGGGTTGTTCTGGGATTACGGATATGGGGCAAGCACTCTTTGGGCCAGCCGCATTTTCTGGGCAGCGCTTACGTTTCTGGACCCGCTGGCAGCGCTGCTGCTGTTCATAAAGCCCAGGGCTGGAATCTTCCTGACTGCAGCAATCATTCTGGCGGACGTCGCCCACAACACCTACTACGTTGCCCTGAATCACCAGTGGCTGGAGCTGTTCTACCTGTCTCAGGTGGCGTTTCTTATAGCGGTAGTTCTACTTTCGCCTGTCGTCTGGAGAAAAGCGCCCGCACCCTCTCCTTAAAATAAAAACCTTTATTATCGTTCCATTAGCAAAATCAGGATAAGACTCATGGGCGCGCCCATTATTATTGGCAACAGCTATGACCTCTGGGTCAGCAACAGCATGAAAGATACCTTTTGCGAGGTACTAACCGCGGTCGCAATCCTGGAAGGTCATGATGTGAAGGCCATATACGACGAGGCTCCAGGTGTAGCGGGCACCTATGGTATTCCAGGCGTGGGTATCGTTCTCGACGAGTTCTATCTCTATCTTGGCGGGTTTTCAGGCGTTCGACGCCACCTCGATGTTTGCCGAGCACGACTAGGCGAAGTTATAGAGTCTTGCGGACTGTCGCCAGTTGGTGCAGAACGCATGGCACACCTACTGGCATGGGCTGCATACCACATGGATGGCAACCCGATCCCTATAGGCGGCTCTTTCTATGAGGACTGGCCCCCTTTATTTTCTCAAGCCTAACCAACAGATAAACATCTGCCGAATCAAGCGGCATACGGAAAAACACGGATGACTTCTTTCAGAAATCTTGGCTTCTGGGGCAAAGTCTGGGCCTGTGCCTGGATAGCGTTCCTGCTGCTGACTTCCGGCGATTCAGGCGCTAACTGGATGGATATAAGCTCATCCGGCCGCAAGCGTGTCTTCAGTCCTGGCTTTCTCGTGCTGTGCGTATTTGTAGCTGTGGTTGAGCTGATACTACTCAACCACTTCTATGGTGCGCGAATGAAGTGAAGGCAAGGCAGATCACGTGGTGTCGGCTTCCTTGTGCTGCAGATTCATCAGGCTTGTGTTCTTCCCGTTTTCACAGCAGCGTGAAAAACTGCGCACGCTTTGCTACTCACTTTTTTGTCTGTTTTGATGGAACTACCGATGGACATCATGGATACCCAGCAAGAAAACGCCCTCGAAAAATCACTCAGGCTGGCGGCGGATGAACCGGCCCATCGACCCGAGTTTTTCAAGACACTGTTGAATTCCACTATCTACATTCTTGGCACGACCGACACTGGCGAAGGTCAAGTCAACCTTGAGGCTGGCAGCAACATCAGCATCGCGCATTGGCAAAAGCCCGAAGGCACCGCGGTCATCCCGTTTTTTTCTTCGTTGCAAACGCTACAGAAATCCATAGACAGCGAAGAGTCCTACATCGAGATCCCGGCCAGATCGCTGTTTGAAATCACACAGGGCACCCCTCTTTTCCTTAATCCAAAGTCTCCTTACGGGAAAGAGTTCTTCCCGGAGGAAGTGCGCCATTTGCTCGGCGACGAGATCGGCCAAAAGCCGACGCAGCGCACGGTCGAAAAAGACACTCAAGTGCTGCTCGGGCAGCCATCGCAATATCCCGCGAAGATGGTCAACTCGCTCACCCAATTACTCGCCAAACATCACAACGTGAAGCGTGCGTTTCTGGCGTTGATGCATGATGCATCGTCTGATCAAAAGCCTCATCTGGTCATTGGTATCGAAGCGGACGGCGATATTGAACGGGTCATGCTTGAAGCCGGCAACGTTGCCGGGGACACCGCTCCGGATGGCGAACCCGTGGACCTGTACCGCGTTCAAGAAGGTGATCCAGGCCTTGGCGATTACTTCCTCAAGCAAACCACCCCCTTCTATGAACGGAAGTCGGCAGGCTGGCTGCGCTCATTGTTTGGCTTTGGCAAGGCGTGACAGAGCACAACGCCGTGTTAACGGTGCCGAGAAAACTCTGCACCAGCAAAGACAAGTAATCCCATCGATCGAAATTTACCCTGCTTCGTCATACTAAATCTCCCACCGCAAAGCCAATTGCCGAGGAAACCTCATTGCAAGATTCAAAGTATCTGGAAGACCTCCGCTCCCGCTTCAACTCAGGAGAGGCGCTTGAATTTACGTTTTTCTGGGGACACCAGCGAAGCAAAAGCGGCGTTACAGCGTCGTGCTTCAGCCAGTGGTTCGAGGCCGAATTCGCTGTCGACGGGCAACGCTACGCGACTGCCGAGCATTTCATGATGGCCGAGAAGGCCGCCTTGTTCGGCGATCAGGAAGTTCGTGCTCAAGTGCTCCAGGCACCTACACCCAATGCAGCGAAAGCGCTGGGCCGCAACGTGCGTGGATTCAACGAACAGGATTGGCTGCAGCACCGATATGCAATTGTCGTCCGGGCCAACCAGGCCAAGTTCTCTCAGAACCCGGAGTTGAATGCATTCCTCAAGGACACCGGTTCGCGCATCATCGTTGAGGCAAGCCCGGTTGATAGCATCTGGGGCATCGGGCTCGCCCAGGACCACGAAAACGCGAGGAACCCCAACCTGTGGCAAGGCCTGAATCTGCTGGGGTTCGCGCTGATGCAGGTCCGCGACGGAAGCTGATTCGTCCACTATCACACTCTAGCGATCCAGTCGCGGTGGTGAACACCGCGACCGATCTAGCGAACAGTCATCATGCGACTTGCGCGACCGCCCTCTCATGCTCGCTTTCGTGGACGTAAATCCATGAGTCGTTTCCAGTAGTCGGCCCGTTCCATGATCTGGCCATCCGTGAGCACCACACGAAAATCGTCCGCTGGCAGTCCTCCTGTCCGGGGCCAATGGCGAAGATGGCATACTCCCCCTGAACCTGATCATTTCGGAGACCCCTATGCTTCGCGTGTTTGAACGCAGGCTCGACCCCTTCCCCCCCGACGAGGCGCCGCCACCGCCGGTTGGCCTGATGCGATTTCTGTGGGCCTGCACCCGCGGTGCCCGTGGTTATGTCCTTGCCCTTGCGTTATTGAGCGCCAGTGTGTCGATCTACGAAGCCTGGTTGTTTTCCTTTCTCGGGCAAGTGGTGGACCTGCTCTCGACCTGGCAGGCCGGTGGTGAAGTGAGCGGGCAAGAAAGCCGAGTGCTGTGGGGGATCGCAATCGTGTTGCTCACCAGCATCGGCCTGGTGGCGTTGCGCACGATGGTGCAGCACCAGATTCTGGCGATCAATCTGCCGCTGCGGCTGCGCTGGGACTTCCATCGCCTGATGTTGCGGCAAAGCCTTTCGTTCTTTTCCGATGAGTTCTCCGGCCGAGTCACGACCAAGGTGATGCAGACTGCGCTGGCAGTGCGCGAGGTGCTGTTCACCCTTATCGAAATCGCGCCCGGCATTGGTGTTTACTTTATTGCGATCATCGCGTTGGCCGGTGGCTTTGCCCTGAAACTCATGCTGCCCTTTCTTGCCTGGGTCGCGCTGTTCGGGCTGGCGATGCTGTACTTCGTGCCGCGCCTGGGGCAAGTCGGGCAGGAACAGGCCCATGCACGCTCCTCGATGACGGGGCGTATTTCCGACGCCTACACCAATATCACCACCGTCAAACTGTTCTCGCACTCCAACCGTGAAGCGCATTTCGCACGCGCGGCCATGGAGGATTTCAAGCAGACCGGTTTTCGCCAGATGCGCCTGGTCAGCCAGTTCGAGATCGTCAATCAGGCGCTCGTGGTCGGCTTGATCCTTGGCGCAGGCGGCTATGCCCTCTGGCTCTGGCATCAGGGCCAGGTCGGTGCGGGTGCTGTGGCGGCGATCACCGCCATGGCGCTGCGGATCAATGGCATGTCGCACTGGATCATGTGGCAAATGACATCGCTGTTCGAAAACATCGGCACCGTGCAGGACGGCATGGCGACCCTGACCCGTGGCCCGAAAGTGCAGGATGCGCCGGACGCCGGCCTGCTGGTGCCTTCGGGCGGCGCCGTGACCTTTGACAACGTGCACTTCAACTACAGTGGCGAGCGTCAGGTGCTCGACGGATTGAGTCTGAAGATTCGCGCGGGCGAAAAAATCGGTCTGGTGGGCCGCTCCGGTGCCGGCAAATCCACGCTGATCAATCTGCTGTTGCGGTTCTATGACGTCGACAGCGGTGAGATTCGCATCGACGGGCAGAACATCGCTCAGGTAACGCAAGACAGCTTGCGCAGTGCAATCGGCATGGTGACGCAAGATACGTCCCTGCTGCATCGCTCGATTCGCGACAACATCGCCTATGGCCGCCCGGATGCTACCGATGCACAAGTGCGCAGCGCCGCGATCAATGCCCAGGCCGACGGTTTCATCAGCCAACTGAGTGATCGCCAAGGCCACTCGGGCTATGACACGCTGGTGGGCGAGCGCGGCATCAAGCTATCGGGCGGCCAGCGCCAACGTATCGCCATCGCCCGGGTGATGCTCAAGAACGCTCCGATCCTGCTGCTCGACGAGGCCACCAGTGCTCTGGATTCCGAAGTCGAAGTCGCCATCCAGGAAAGCCTCGATGAAATGATGACGGGCAAGACCGTCATCGCCATCGCCCATCGGTTGTCGACGATCGCGGCCATGGATCGTCTGATTGTCATGGATGAGGGCCGCATCATCGAACAAGGCACCCACACCGAACTGCTGGAAAGAAACGGCACCTACGCGCGACTCTGGCAGCACCAGAGCGGTGGTTTTCTGGGTGAGGATCAAAGGCTGGATGAGGCGATGGATCGGGCGTGAAAATAGGGACGTGAAAATAGGGACAGATTTATTTTTTCGTCCCCACCAAATCGACAAAGCCCTGATTATTCAGGGCTTTGTCGATTCCGGGCTTCCTGGATATTACAACCAGTTCAACGCCCCGGGCACTTCGAGACTTCGCCATTGGCAGCGCCGCAACGGATGAGATCCCTGACGTCCGGGTTTTTAAAGTAGTCAACGTGCGCGTTCAGGGGGCTCTCCATGATCAGGAGCTTGGGTGCATTCTGCACAAATACGTCTGTCACATCGATCCGCGGCCGCCCTCCCGGCGTAGCCTCAGCGTTAGCGTTAGCGTACCAACTCGGGATATGCCAAGTGAGCAGGTCATTTGTGTCATTGAAAGAGACTATCTGAAGGCCGTCGGTATGTTTTCCGCTCTTCGTTTCTACGGTTGATTTTAAATCTGCGAGTTCCGAAAGAACATTTCCGTACACAACCGGTCCTGCGTTTTCTTGCGACTGAAACGAGAGAGCATCAAAGTCACTTACAGGAAATAACTGCCGAAAAAAAGGATGTGCAACGCTATCACTGGAGCGGGCTAGTGGCGGAACTTTGGCCAAACCCAGCAACGAAAGCTGATTCGCCATCATGTAGAAGGCAGGCGTATTCGCGATCATGTTTTCGATGAATCCCTGTGCACTGCTGCGTTCGCTGTAGGGAAAAGGGTTGGTCTTGCTGTCTTTTGTCTGGTCCAGAAGCTGGAGGAACATATCGTAAGTCATGCGACTGCCCAGACTGTGGGTCACGAATAAATTCTTGTGCGGTGTTTTTTTACTTTCCTGCGCAGAGGGCCATATACATTTTTTATTCTTGTCCGTAGGCGTGATGGCATGGCAAATCCCCTCTGCAAGCCCTCGCACCATGGTCTGCCCATAGGTTCCGGTATAGAGAATGGCATCGGACAAGTTCCGGTCAAAAACCTGCTCCTTGATTGTTTTGTCGAGCAAAAGCCTTGGTGGCGCCTGTACCGTTGGCGGAATTTTCGGGTCGGGGAACTCAATGCATGGCTCGCGTTTTTTATTTGCGAAAACAGACGGCGAGTCATATCCAAGCTGATTGCTTTTCAGCCATCGGGTCAGGGGTGACCAGGTAATTTCAATCGCCTCTACGCTCACTGCGCGGTCCCTGTCAGGCAGCGTCAGAGAGTAATTTCTTTTGAGGACGTTCACCCCTGAGTGCGGGTCTTTTTTTCCCCCCATATAGACGTTCACATTGATGAATTCATCAGATTCGATTCCGCCGGGTACGGGTTTCAATCCCATCGCAGCAGCGTTTTTTTCATTCAACCAGCCGTCAGGACCCAGGGCGTAACCCGGACAGTGATCTCCTACACCATGAACAAAAAACAGCCTCACAGGGGTGTTGTCAGGGAGCAGTTTCTGTAGCGGTTTTATAGTGCCTGGAGAGTTATCGCTGGCATTGTAGATAAGCGGGGTGGACGAACAAGCGGTCAAACTCAAAACGATAGTTGCGCAGAGCGCGCGAGGGATGTTCATTTTCAGACTCCTTGCCTATGGATGTAGCTATCCAGTCATGGGCATTGAAGTCATGCAGATTTGAAGCTGGCGGAGCGCACACAGATGCCCATGTTGAGGTTAGGTGTAAAAACCATGGCTGCAACCTGCGCAAACTCGCACAAGCGTCTTGATGAGTCCGCGTGGTGATGGGTAACCCTTGCCTCAACGACCGGTTGACCGGCCTTTGAGGCAAGGAAGATACGCTGAATGACTCAGGCGCTGCTGGCCGCTACGACTGAGCGACTGACCGGCGCACGTTGATCGCGGATTCCCGAAAGAAAAATCCATGACCACTCAGACAGCGCATCACTGCAGATCACAAGCGGAAGTACGATACGTAAGGCAGGAACGGCGAGCGCTTAACCTGAATAGTGTTCATATCAAACACTTCAAGCAGCGCTTGTGTTTCGCCTGGGAAGTGAGGGCAGTTCAGCTCGTCAAAAACCAGAATCGAACCTTTTGACAGTCGTGGCTTGATCGCTTCCAGTACATCCTTCGTCGGCTTATAAACGTCCATATCGAAAATGGCCATCGAGATGAGCGAGTGAGGATTGTCTTCAAGCCATTGTTTCGAGGTCTCTGAAGCATCACCCTTGATCAGGGTGAACTTCTTCAGGTGATTATTGGGGCTCAGCGACTCTTGAGCCTGGAGCAGCCGCTCCAGCAAATTCTCATAACCATCGTCTACATGAAAGTCGCCTGCTTTGACTTGCGCGCCATCTTTCTCGTCAACTTCGGCAAAACCACTGAAGGTGTCGAAGCCAAAGATATGCCGCGAGTAATTGTAGGGTTCCTTGATAGCCCGAAGATTCAGCAACGTTGCCAGACTGCTGCCGTAATGAACGCCAAACTCGCAGATCGATCCCGCAACAGGGAGCATCTCGTCGTACAGGAGGTTAAGGTTCAGGATTCGCGCCAGCGAAGGTCGTGACAGCGTAGCAACCGAAGGCCAGTTCCAGTATTCCCCTGCGATTGTATGAATCTCGCCATGAATATCCCGCAGTTCCTTGTAGGCATCCGCCTGGCTGGGAGGGGTAAAAAACAGCTGACCGTCTTGAGTTTTCATTTACTTTCCATCAAAAAGTTAAGACCGTTCGAAATGAGTTTGCTTTGAATCAGGTACGCCAGTTTGGAAACCTTGGCGTGGATACTGGATATGTTTTGATCCGGCCTGTGCACGAGCCCCATGCCTCCGATGATAATCGCCTCCAGCGTCAACTCGGCGTTCAATATCCGAGACCAGACATGCCGCGAAGCCTCGTAGCCGACGGTACCGCTCTCATATTCATCCGACGCGGTGAGCAATCTGACGGGAACAGGACCGCCCACGGCCTTGTTCAGAAAACGCTCGAGCTGCCCAAGCAGCAAATCAAAGAGTTCTTCACCTGGGGAGTCATGGAGCTGGCTCGTTTTTATGTCGATTCCGGACACACACTGGGTAAACGGCCCTGGATTCCGGCGCAGAAAGTCTTGCGCAAGATCATAGAGCGACCCGCGATCCCAAGAGGCCGGGTATTGGTACAGCGATTGATTCGCGTAATAGAAGCCCTTGTCGAGTCCCAAGTGTTTAAGGTTCGCCGTGGTGGCGGCCTGATAAGACTTGAATCGGGATTCAATCATCTCGTCCGCACTTTGCTTGTCAAAGGACGGGTAGTTGACAGGGAAACTGTCAGCGATGCCGAACTGGATAAAAAAGTAACGGCTTTCAAGCGGGACAGCACTCAAGCATTCATTGAGCGCATCGGTGAGCGCAACCGGATATTCGTGCCAGTTATCATTGGCATGAATAACCGCATCGGTTTCAGACACGACAGTCACAATCGAATCATATTCCGTGAAATCCGGATTGATGAAGCATCTCAACTCCACCCCATCGACGTAATGTGCCTCTTCTGTCAGTTCAACCGGATAGCGACCGGTGAGGCGCTCAATCCGCTTGGAGAGTCCATTCGTCTTGAACTTCGGAACAAAGAATGTGGCATCTGCCAAATGCTGCTGAATGAAAAACTCATCCAGATGATCATCATGGCCATGCGAGATAATGACATTAAGTTTATCGGCCGGAAGAGAAAGCAACTTCTCAATCATTGCTGTTCTGGGTGACGGGTTTTGAATCCAGCCGCCAAACGCAGGAGAAACGTACCAGGGATCAGTAAGAAAATAACTGCCCTTCTCTTCCAGAAGCAATGAGGCGTGATTGACGAACTCTATATCCAACTGCCTAACCCTTCATATATTAATTAATCAAACTGTGAGTTAAGCAAAAGAACAACAACCTCAAAAAAACAACCCGTTGCCAGTTTACTGACAGACCACCACTAAACGCAGCCGCTACACCACTTTGTATACATATTCAATGACCTGCTCAAAAAAATAACACACCCGGGCTCAGTACGAAAAGTAGCAACGCGGGCGTCGCAGCGCGCAGATCAGCAAGGTACTCTGGGCCTGTATCGGCCGCCAAACGCGATTCCACACCTGTCCATTCAACAAAAATACTGAGGTCTTTGATGTTGTTTTCAAAAACGTGGCTCGCACTTGCAGGACTGGCGCTTGGCCTGATCGGCCCCCATGCTCAAGCGAAAGAGCCGCTGCTATACACCCTCAGCGCCTCGACGGTATTGCCAGGCGACGGTCACAGTTGGGGCTTCGCGGCACTGGAACCCAAGGGGCCACGCCTGTTCGTGTCCCGCCGGGAAAACGGACTGTCGGTGTTCGACGTCGAACAGCAACGGTTGGTGAAGACCCTCGACAACTCCGCCGGCGCCAACGCCGTCGCCTTCGTGTCTGAGCGCAATCGGGCGTATGTCGCCAACATGGACGGGACGTTGGGGATCGTGGCGCTGGATCGCCTGCAAGTCCTGCAACGGCTGAAGCTCGATTCCGGCAACCTCAACAATCTGCTTTACGACGCCAGCCGTGACCGGTTGATCGTCACCAGTGGCCGGCGCGGTGATCATTCGACGCTGTACCTGATCGACCCGAAAACCGATCGCCTGACGGACGCGTTGGACGTGCCAGCGCAGAAGCTCGACGGCCCCGTCATTCTTGAAAACGGCAACTTCATTGTGCCCATGCGCGATGAAGACCAGGTCGCCGTTCTTTCCGGAAAGAAACTTGAACACCAGCAACTCTGGACATTCAAAGGCTGCAGCAAGCCCAGCGCTCTGGCCGCGGACGAACCGCATCAACGTCTGTTCGTGGCGTGCCGAGGCGGCGATCCCGTTCTGGTGATCGCAGACCTGAACACGGGCAAGGCCTTCAGCACCCTGCCGATCGGCCGCGCCGTGAACGCACTGGCTTACGATCCCGTGAAAGACCAATTGCTGGTGCCCAGCGGCACCGACGCCAGTCTTGCGATCGTCCAGCGCGACAACCAGGGCCAATACCAACTGCGCGGTACAGTCGGGACGCGGCCGTGGGCCCACAACATGGTGCTGGACACCAAACGCAGTCAGGCCTACCTGTTCACCGCCGACTTCACCCAGCCGGCACCGAGCCGGGAACAGCCTAAGCCCGACCCGGTGTTTCACCCCGACACCTTCACGGTCCTGACCTTCAAGTCGCAGTAAGCGTCAGGATGCCTCGATGATCCCGGCGGCCTCGGCCTGCGTCTTGCGCCGCCGACGCTCGAACCACAGGTACACCACCGGCGTGGTGTAGAGCGTCAGGATCTGCGAAACCGCCAGACCACCGACAATCGCGATACCCAGCGGTTGCCGCAATTCCGAGCCAGCGCCATGCCCGAACGCCAGCGGCACGGCCCCGAGCAACGCGGCCAGCGAGGTCATCAGGATCGGCCGCAAGCGCAACAGGCACCCTTCCCTCACCGCGTCCCGAGGCGACAGCCCTCGCTGCTGCGCCTGCAAGGTGAAGTCGACGATCATGATCGCGTTCTTCTTGACGATGCCGATCAGCAGAATGATCCCGATCATCCCCAGCACCGACAGATCCTGCCCACAGAGCATCAAAGCCAGCAGCGCGCCGAAACCGGCGGACGGCAAGGTCGAGATGATCGTCAGCGGGTGGATCGCGTTTTCATACAACACCCCGAGCACGATGTAGACCGTCAGGATCGCCGCCAGAATCAGCCACGGCTGCGACTTCAGCGAATCCTGAAACGCCTGGGCAGTACCCTGGAAACTGCCCACCACCGTGTCGGGCATCGCGACCGCCAGCGATGCCTGATTGATCGCGCTGACCGCTTCGCTCAAGGCGTGCCCCGGCGCGAGGTCGAAGGACAGGGTAATGGCCGGGAACACGCCCTGATGGTTGATGATGATCGGCACCTGTTCGGTCTTGATACTGGCCAGCAGGTTCAGCGGCACCAAGGCCCCGGAGCTGGCGCGAACGAACAGATGCTCAAGGGTGGCAGTGGACGTCTGCCAACTCGGGTCGAGTTCGAGAATCACATGGTTCTGATCCAGTTGAGTGAACATCGTCGCAATCTGCCGCTGACCGAACGCGTCGTACAGCACGTCATCAATCGCTTGAACGGTCACGCCCAGGCGCGCAGCGGTCGGACGGTCGATCACCAGCGTCGATTGGGCGATCGCCTGTTGCTGGTCAGAGGTGACGTGTTGCAGTTGCGGCAAGGTCTTCAGTTTGGCCAGCAGCACCCCGCTCCAGTGATCCAGCTCGACGCTGTCCGGGTCCTGCAGGGTGTACTGATACTGCGTCTTGCTGGCCCGGCCGCCGATCTGGATGTCCTGGTTGGCTTGCATAAACACCTTGACCCCGGACAACCCGTCCAGCGCCGGTTGCAAGCGCCGGATGACCTCGGCCGCACTCGCCGTGCGTTCACTGAACGGCTTGAGGTTGATCATCACCTTGCCCTGACTGACCGTCGGGTTCGGGCCGATCCAGAAATACACCCGCGCCACTGCCGGGTCCTGGCCGATGATCTCGGCCGCCCGGTTGACCTGCGCACGCATGGCGATCGGCGAAATATCCGCCGCCGCTTCCGCGACACCCTGAATCAGACCGTTGTCCTGCTGCGGGAAGAACCCTTTGGGAATGCCGACATACAGCACCGCCGTGGCTGCCAGCGTGGCAATCGCCACCGCCATGGTGATGCGCTGGTGATCGAGCACCCAGTCCAGACTGCGTCGATAACCGTTGTGCAGTCGATCGAACACGCGCTCGCAGGCCTGGGCAAAGCGCCCCTCCTCCTGATCGGCATGGGGTTTGAGCAGCCACGCGCACAGCATCGGCGTGATGGTCAGGGAGACGATGCCGGACATGATGATCGCCACGCTGACGGTCACTGCAAACTCACGCATCAAGCGCCCGACGATGCCGGACATCAACAGAATCGGCAGGAACACCGCGATCAGCGACACCGTCATCGAAACGATGGTAAAGCCGACTTCGCGCAAGCCATCGACCGCCGATTGCAGGCGCGACTTGCCCATTTCCAGGTGCCGGACGATGTTTTCCATCACCACAATGGCGTCGTCCACCACGAACCCGACGGCAATCGCCAGGCCCATGATCGACAGGTTGTCGAGACTGTAGCCGAGCAAATACATGACGCCGAACGTGGCCACCAGCGACAGCGGAATGGTCAGGCTGGGAATCAGCGTGGCGGTGGCCTTGCGCAGGAACACGAAAATCACCACGACCACCAGCGCAATCGACAGCAGCAAGGTGAACTGCATGTCATTGACCGATGCTTCGATGGTCTGGGTACGGTCGCCCACCACTTGCACCTGCACGTCACGAGGCAATGAAGCGGTCAGCTCAGGCAACTTGGCCTTGATTGTGGCGATGGTCGACAGCAGGTTGAAACCCGGCTGCTTGTGAATGTCGACGATGACCGTGGGCTCGCCACCCAGCTGCGCGGCTTGCTGGGTGTCCTCGGCCCCGGCGATCACCCGGCCAAGGTCGCCCAGTTTGATCGGCATGCCGTTCTTGTAAGCGACGACCTGATCGCGATAGTGCTGCGGATCGAGCAACTGGTCGGTCGCGCCAAGGGTAATCGAACGACTCTGGCCATCGAGCGTGCCCTTGGGCTGATCCAGGGTGCTGACGCCAATCACGCTGCGCACATCTTCGAGGGTCAGGCCCCGTGCGGCCAATGCATCGGGGTCGATCTGCACGCGAACCGCCGGTTTCTGCTCGCCATGGAAATCCACCAGGCCGACGCCGGGCATTTGCGACAGGCGCTGAGCGATGTAGTTGTCGGCGTAGCGATCCAGCTCAGGCAGCGTGCGGGTCGGCGACGTCACCGCCAGCGACAGCACGGTGCCTTCGGCCGGGTTGACCTTGTTGAAGGTCGGCGCGCTGGACATGGTCTTGGGCAGGTTCGGGGTGGCGGTGTTGATCGCCGTTTGTACGTCCTGCGCAGCGCCGTCGATGTCCCGCGACAGATCGAATTGCAGCACGACCTGAGTCTTGCCGGCCGCACTCGACGAGGTCATCGAAGTGACTTGCGGCACGGCGGCGAAGGCGCGCTCCAGTGGGGTTGCCACCGACGACGCCATGGTTTCGGCGCTGGCCCCCGAGAGTTTCGCGGTGACTTGAATGGTCGGGAAATCCACCGTCGGCAGCGGCGCCACCGGCAGCTGGAAGTAAGCGAAAGCCCCCAGCAGCATGACGCCCAGCGCCAGCAGGCTCAGCCCCACACGCCGTTGAATCAGTCCGGCCAGCGCATTCATTGGGCAGCCTCCGCCAGATCGGCGGTGGTATCAGTCTTGACCGGCACAACCTTCAGCCCCGGTGCGACCCGGGACTGGCCCTGCACCACAACGGTTTCGCCCGCATTCAGGCCTTGGCGAATCCACTGTTTGCCGTCCACCACATTGGCGGCGTCCACCAGACGTGGCTGCACCCGCTGCTCGGCATCGACCACGTAGACGAAATTGCCCTGGCGCCCCAGCTGCACCGCATCGGTCGGGACAACGGCCACATCGCGATGGGTCTGCACCAGCAACCGCGCACTGACCAATTCACCCGGCCAGAGTTTGGCGTCAGCGTTGTCGAACTGCGCCTTGAGCTGGATCTGACCGCTGGTCGCCGTCACCTGGCTGTCGATGAAGCTCAGATGCCCATGGGCGATTTCCTGTTGGCCATCCCGGGTCATGGCGACTACTTGCAGGGCGCCTTTGGCGTTCTCTTCGAGGATTTCCGCCAATTCGTCCTGGGACACGGCGAACGCGACGGAGATCGGGTTCATCTGGGTGATCGTCACCAGCCCTGTCGCTTCGGCGCCGTGGGCAATCGCGCCGACATCCAGCAGACGCTGGCCAGTGCGGCCGGTCAGCGGTGCCTTGACCTGAGTGAATTCCAGTTGCAGCCGCGCCGCATCCAGCGCCGCCTGATCGGCCTGTACGGTCGCCTGTTGCGCGGCCAGTTGTGCCCGGTAAGTGTCGACGTCCTGAGTCGGGCCAGCCTTGGCAGCGGCGAGTTTGCTCGCGCGGTCGAGATTGACTCTGAGGTTCGCCAGTTGCGCCTGATCCTTCGCCAGCAATGCCTGAGCCTGAGCGACCTGGGCCTGATAGACCCGCGGATCGATCACCGCCAACAGGCTGCCGGCGGTGACGGTCTGCCCTTCGTTGAACAGGACTTTCTGCAACTCGCCGTCCACTCTCACCCGCACATTGACGCTGTTGAGCGCCTGTACGTTGCCGATAGCACTGATCCACACCGGCAGATCCTGACGACGGACCTGCGTCATCTGCACCGGGATCGCTCCGCTGTCAGTCTTTACCGGTGCGGCCTGAGCCTGTTTGATCCATTGAAAACCGCCGACGGCCACCGCCAGCGAAAGTGCCGCGACGCCCAGGAAAACGGCGCGACGACGTGGGTGCAGGACAGTCATGGGTGAGTCACCTGAGCAGAAGAATTGAGAGCGAGGGCATCAGCGGAAAAGTCGCCGCCCAGAGCGCGGAACAGACCGACAGCCGCTTGCAGGTGTTGCAGGCGCACCTGCAACAGCGTGTCTTCGGCCTGATATTGGGTGCGCTCGACGATCAGCAGCGTCTGGAAGTCCGTGGAGCCGAGGCGATAGCGAACCTGCGCCAGTCGCGCCGCTTCCCGCGCCGAATCCACCGCCGAGGCGTTCAACGCGTAGCTCTTGTCGAGTTCACGGGCGGCGCTGATCTGGGTTTCGACGTCTTGCAGGGCTTCGACGATGGACTCGCGATAACTGGCGGTCAGTTCCTGAACGTGGGCCTGATCGAAATGCAGTTGGCCCTTGAGCTCGCCACCGGCAAACACCGGCTGGCCGAGCGTGCCGATGACGCTCCAGATCTGCCCGCCGGCAAGGGTGTCGATGCCACCCAGCAGATCCAGCGACAGATTGGGCAGGAACGCGGCGCGGGCGACACCAACGTCGAAGTTGGCGGATTTCAGCCGCGCTTCGGCGGCCTGAATGTCCGGCCGCTGGCGCAGCAGGCCGATAGGCAGGCCGGTCGCCGGTTGTGGCACTTGCAAGGCACCGAGGCCGTCGCCCTGCAAATGGAACCCTTGCGGTGGCGCCCCCACCAGCACCGCCAGTTGATACAGCGCCTGATCCCGTTGCTGACGCAAGGGCGGCATCGCTGCTTCGAACGTCTGCATGGCGTTGCGCTGCTGGGCGACTTCGAGATTGGAAACGGCGCCCTGACTGGCCTGGATCTCTACCAGGTCGAGCACCTGCCGGGCATCGTCGGCAATCGACTGAGCCAGACGCAGGCGCTCTTCCAGCGACAGCACCTGAAAGTAACTGTCGGCGATGCTCGCGCTCAGGCTCATGCGCAGAGTCTGGGCATCGAACGCGGTGGCGTTGGCCAGCGCCTCGGCCGAATCGGCGGCGGCGCGCTGCTTGCCCCAGAAATCCACTTCATACGTGGCTTCGGCAAATACACTGCGTTTTTGCGTGGTGCCGTAATTGTTCTGGCGCTGATAGTTGCCGCCCAGGTTCAACGCAGGATATTGCCCGGCGCCGGTCACCTGCGCGGAGGCCCGCGCCTCGTCGATACGGCTGATCGCTGCTTTGAGGGTGAAGTTGGAGGCCAGCCCGCGATTGATCAACTGATCCAGCTCGGCGCTGTGAAACTCGCGCCACCATTGCCCACCCGCCGCCGATTGACCGCCGGAAGCCTCGTTCCACTGCTGGGCCAAGGGCAGTTCGGGTTGCCGATATTCAGGCACCATCGAACAGCCGCCGAGCGTCAGAACGCCCAGCAGGATCAGCGTCGCTGATGATTGAAATGCAACGCGCCGTCTGCGCGCCTTCGTCTTTGAAACCGACATGAGCAAGCTGTCTCCCCCGCTTGAGCCTTTGTGGAGCGATCCACGAATGCGGCGAAGATAGCGAGGGGTGCCTGCCAGAGCGTTCCCCGGCAGATAAACTTTTGTTTAACCTTGCTCGGGCGTCGTCTGGAAGCTGTAGCCGGCACCGGGCACCGTCTTGATCAGCGAATACTCGAAACCGTCATCGAGTTTGCGCCGCAAGCGATGGATGTGTTTGTCGATGACGTTGTTATTGGGGTCGAAGTCGTAATCCCAGGCACTGTCGAGCAACATGTCGCGGGTGACGATCTGGCCGCTGTGGCGCATGAGTTTTTCCAGCAGCAAGGCTTCGCGATGCTGCAACGCAATGACCTTGCCCCGCCGCACCGCGGTACGCGTGGCGCAGTCCAGTTGCAATTCACCCACGACCAATTGCCGTGCCGGCCCGGCGACCTGATCACGCCCGCGCAGCAAAGCTTCGAGCCGCGCCAGCACTTCAGCGAAGGCATAAGGTTTGGCCAGGTAATCATCACAACCAGCCTGCAAGCCTTCGACTTTCTGCTCGGTCGATGCCTGGGCACTGAGCATCAGGATCGGCACCCGCACCTGCCGGGCGCGCAAGGCCTTGATAAGGCCGATGCCGTCGAGGCCGGGCAAGCGCCGGTCGACGACCAGCACGTCGTGAATGCCTTCAAGCGCCATGTCCAGACCGCTGTTGCCATCGCTGGCGACATCAACCACATGCCCGCTTTCGCTCAACCCGCGCAGCAGATAAGCGGCGGTCTGGGCGTCATCTTCAACCACGAGAATGCGCAAGGCACCTACTCCATCAAGCCAACCTGAACTTTTATTTATCCAGCGGGAACGTGGCGCGACCGCAGGCTTTGCCACACTATGCCATCTCTGCCTGATGATGTGAGTGGTTCAAAAGCCATGACCCATGTTCTGGTCGTCGAGGACGACTTGCCCACCCGCCGCGAAATCGAAGCGGCCCTCACCGACCACGGTTTCACCGTGAGTAGCGTCGACAATGGCCGCGAAGGCCTGCTCAAAGCCCTCGGCGAGCCGTTCGACCTGATCGTTCTGGACCGCATGTTGCCTGGTGGCCTCGATGGCCTGGGCGTACTCACCGCGTTGCGGGCCGCCAGTGTGAACACGCCGGTGCTGATTCTCAGCGCCCTGAGTGCGCTCGATGAACGGGTACGCGGCTTGCGTGCGGGCGGCGACGACTACCTGACCAAACCGTTCGAGTTCATCGAATTGACGGCGCGCCTGGATGCCTTGAACCGGCGCCGCGCCGAGCCGGTTGCCCAAACTCAGGAAACCCGTCTGAAGGTCGGCAATCTGGAAGTCGATCTGCTGAGCCGGACCGTCCGACGTGGCGAGCGCACCATCGATCTGGTGCCCCGGGAATACGCGCTGCTCGAACATCTGGTGCGCAATGCCGATCAGGTGGTTACCCGCACCATGCTGTTCGAAGCGGTGTGGAATTACAGCTATGACGAGCGCACCAACGTCATCGAAGTGCACATGAGCCGATTGCGCCGCAAGGTCGACGGCGACGGCGAGCCGCCGATGATTCATACCATTCGTGGAGCCGGGTATGTTCTCCGTTCACCTGAGTGAAATCCCGCGCACCATCAGCTTTCGCACGGCGCTGCTTTTTCTCGGGCTGTTCGGCTGTTCGTTTCTGGCGTTGTTCGGTTACGTCTACTGGCAAACCGCGTTCTACCTGAAAACCGAAGCAGACACGGCCCTCTATCGACAGGTGGAAAACCGCAGCGCACAGCCGCCGGAACTGCAATTGCAGGAGATCCGCAAGCACGCCTTGCAGGACGTCGAAGCGCGTCTGCCTCACAGTCTGTTCGACGCCGACGGTAAATTCATTGCCGGCGTGATCAAGCAACTGCCGCCCTTCTCTGCCTATGACAAGCCGCAGGAATTTCGCTGGCTCAAGTCCAACGGGCATCATCGGCCGGTTCGGTTCATCGTTCATAAACTGGCCGACGGCAAGACCCTGCTGGTCGCCCAGGACGTCCACGACATTCGCGAGTTCGA
The DNA here is from genome assembly GCF_058801405.1 of Pseudomonas sp. GW822-FHT03F04. Lineage (NCBI taxonomy): Bacteria > Pseudomonadati > Pseudomonadota > Gammaproteobacteria > Pseudomonadales > Pseudomonadaceae > Pseudomonas > Pseudomonas sp. GW822-FHT03F04. The sequence continues at coordinate 27,292 of NZ_JBXANF010000002.1, read as the reverse complement.
CGAGCTGCTGATCAACGCGCTGATCTCCGGCGGTCTGCTGCTGTTGCTGGTCGGGTTGCTCGGCGCCGTGGTGCTGGGTTATTCGGCGCATCGCCGGCTGGATAAAGTCAGCCGCTCGATCAAAGGCATCATCGAGGGTGACCTGACCGGGCGTCTGCCGGTTCAGGGCAACAACGACGACATCGACCGGCTCGCCTCGGTGGTGAACGGCATGCTCGATGAGCTGGAACGACTGATGAGCGAGGTCAAAGGCGTGTGCGACGACATCGCCCACGACCTGCGCACCCCGCTGACCCGCTTGATCGCCGGCCTTGAACGTACACAGCGCCGGGGCTTGGATGAAGCGCAATACGCCGCCAGCATCGACGCGGCGCTGACGGAAGCCAAGGCCTTGCTGCTGACCTTCAAGGCTCTGCTGCGGATTTCGGAAATCGAAAACAGCGCCCGGCGCAGTCACTTCGCCCCGTTGGACCTGAATCTGATCAGCGCCGATGCCGCCGAACTGTATGAGCCCTTGGCCGAAGAACGCGGCATCAGCCTGACCATCGAAAACAGTCAGACCCCCGCGATCATGGCGGGCGACGCACAACTGCTGTTCGACGCCTTGTGCAACCTGCTCGACAACGCCATCAAATTCTCGCCCGACCACAGCCAGGTGCGGTTGAGCGTAATTGCCGATCAGGACAGCGTCGGGATTCGCGTCACCGACAACGGACCCGGCATTCCCCCGGCCGAGCGTGAAGCGGTGTTGCGCCGGTTGTACCGCGCCGAGTCCAGCCGACACACACCGGGCAACGGGCTGGGGCTGAGCATGGTGTCAGCGGTTGCGCGCCTGCATGACATGCGGGTGACGGTGAGCGATGCGGCGCCGGGCTGTCGGATTGACTTGCTGGGCAAGGCAACGCCGGTTATCGACCGGCCTTGAAAAACGGGCGCCTGTGGATGCCGCCAGCAGCGCCTGATACCACTCGGCAGATGCCCTGGAAAACGCCTTGCACGCAGAATAACGCCGACTATGCTCCCAACAGCTGCCCTACTGGCCATTGGCCTTAAGCGGCTGAACCTCCGGTTTTGCTGTCCGGGCCTCGCAACGCTGATTAGCAAGACGCTATGCACCTGACGACGCCATTGCGGTCGCCGCGGTGTTCCCCAGGAGGGAGTCATGCCTGCACCAGGACAATACCTGATCGCAATCGCGGTCTACGATGGCGTGGATCTGCTCGACGTCAGTGTTCCCTACCAGCCATTCAACTGCATGGCTCCGGTTGAATCGCAGCACGATCCCGCCACCTCACCCCGCCCCGTTCAGTTGAATTCCCTTGATGGACCAGCCATTGCCACCGGTGACGGCATGACCATCGTCAGCGTGCTCAAACGCACAGCCCCCTCCTGACAGCGAGCGTGCAACCAACACTTTTCAAGTTGTTCAGTTGATCAAGGGACACGCGGCCATCGAGGCTGTCGCAGACACGCGCGCAACGACGCAGGGAGCACAACATGGCTTCGCTTCACAGGGTCCTGGTCGGATTGATGATGTGTACAGCCTCCCACGCAGCGCTCGCCGACCTGGCGGCGCAGCCTTTCCTGTCACCGCCCAGGCTTCTTGAAAAGGGCCGGCCCGGCACACTGAAAGCCACCGAACTGGCCGTTGCGCAAACGGGTTGCAATCCGGCGGGCGATATCACCCGCGACGGGCAAACCGTGGAACTCAATCTGCAAGTGCAGAAACGCGAAAACTACATGTACAACCCGGGCAATCCCGATGGCGCCAAGGACAAAGTGATGCTGCGTTCGTATGGCGGCTGCCTGTCGGGGCCGCTCATCGACGTAAGGCCCGGCAACACCCTGCGGGTGCATCTGGACAATCAACTGGATAAAAACGACCCCAGCTGTCCAGGGGGACAGGACCCGGCGAACGGTGACCCCGGCTGCTTCAACACGATCAACCTGCACTATCACGGGATGCACGTTTCGCCAGCGGGCAACAGTGACAACGTGCTATTGAACATCGCGCCGCAAACAAAATTCGAATACGAGATCAACATCCCCACCGATCACCCATCCGGCACTTTCTGGTATCACGCGCACCGGCATGGTTCCACCGCGCTGCAGGTGGCCAGCGGCGCGGCCGGCGCCTTGATTGTGCGCGGCGACCGCCCTTACACCGGCGACAAACAGGGCGACATCGACACCATCCTCAAGGACGCAACCGGGAAGCCGTTTACCGAACAGGTTTTTCTGTTCCAGCAGATTCCCTACGCCTGTTTCAACGACGACGGCACCATCATCACGCAAAAGGATCACACCTGGACGTGCCCCAGCGGCAAGACTGGCGTGGTGGAGAATTTCGACAAGCAGCTCGCTTCGGCCACGGTCTGGGACGAGAGCGGTCGATTCACCAGCATCAACGGCGTGGTGCAACCGACACTGCAAGGCATCGCTGCGGGCGAGATCCAACGCTGGCGCTTTATTCACGGCGGCATCCACGACACCGTGAACCTGCAGATCGTGCCCATGAACACGGCCAGTCCCAAAGCGAGTCTCGCCCTCAAGGGTGTGCTCGGCGGCACGCCAAAGGAACAGGAAGCGATCATCGCCGACCTGTGCCCGGTGACGGTGCCCGACTCCAGCAAACCGGTCGAGCTTGTCCCGCAATTCGAAATTGCCGCCGACGGAATCACGCGCACGGCGATCCGCCCCATAGGCGTGAACAAGAAAAGCATCAGTGGCGGCATCGGCAGCAACTTTCTGCAACCCGGCTATCGCAGTGACGTGCTGCTGATGTTCCCCCGTGACGGCACCTACTGCGTGCTGAACCAGGCGGCAACGCCAGCAGAACGCGCCAACGCCGGGCCTCATGGTGGCCCCGGCGGCCAGGGACCGAACGAAACCCAATTGCTGGCGACGGTCATCGTCTCGGGCGGAAAAGTCGTCACCGACGACCCGCAGCGTTATATCCAGCAAGCGCTCTACGACGGCAACAAATCAGACTCATCGCTGCCCGCCGAGGCCCTGCAAGGACTGCTGACCGGCAACCTGAAGCCGTGGCGCGGGATGGACGACCTCAAGGATGCCGTGGTCAACGATGACATTCAGAAGGTCGACTTCTTCATCGGCAATGCGCCATTCCCGCCCTCACCTCCTGCGACCCCACCGTCGAAACCGGGAGAACCATGGACGGGTGCGTTCGGTTTTTTCATCAACTACAAATCCTATGACCCGGACCGGGTCGACTTCACCCGCCAGGTCAACACCACCGATGACTGGGTGCTGACCTCCCAGGGCGAACCCCACATCTTTCACATTCACGTCAACCCGTTCCAGGTGATGGATGTGCTGTACGCCAAGCCCGGCGAGAAGCCCAAAAGCATCTACGGCCCCAACGGCGAATGCCTGGTGCCGGCCGACGAACTGGGACTGCAAAACCAGTACTGCGGGATGTGGCATGAATTCAAGGACACCCTTTTCGTGCAGAACGACTATCAGGTGCTGGTGCGCACTCACTACGACCGCTACATCGGTGAGTTCGTCATCCACTGCCACATCCTCGACCACGAAGACGGCGGCATGATGACCAACATCCGGATCGTCCCGGACCTCAATGCCGCCGGCGGCGGCATCGGCATGGCCGGCATGAAGCACGCAGCGAATCAACCGTCGGGCACTCATTCACATTGATGTTGCTGCAAACAGAGCAAGGCTGCTGGGCCCTGGCGCCAGACCCTACGTGATGAGGGCCGGCGCTGACGTTGGGCAGACATCACCTAACAGAAATGGAGCAAAGGATCATGACCGCTTCTCGCCAGGATGTTGCAACACTGGGTTCTGGATGGAACAAGACATTACTGAACTACGCACTGGCCATGCGAGCGCTGGACGCATTGCCGATAATGGATCGCAATAGCTGGAAATTCCTTGGTGCCATCCACGGGTTCGAGCCCCAGACATGGATCGACGAGAACCTCATCACGGCGACTGAGCCGATTCCGACGGATTGGACCAACGACACATTTGGCGCTCAGTGTCAGCATGGCAGCTGGTACTTCCTTTCCTGGCACCGCGCTTATCTGTTTGCGTTCGAGTCGATCGTCGCAGCCAAAGTAAAAGAGCTGACCGGCGACGACTGGGCCCTTCCCTATTGGAACTACCTCAACAGCAATAACCCGCAAGCACGGTATCTGCCAGATGCCTTTGTGGCAAAAACATTGCCCGATGGTAGCCCGAACCCTCTGAACAAATACCCTCGTACCCCCGGGATCACTGAATTGCAGCCGGGTGACGGGGATGGGTTCAGTCTCGATGCGATGGATGAAAACGATTTTGTCGTGGGCAACGACGGAACAATTGGATTCGGTGGCGGAGTCATGGGCGATTTCGCTCATTTCGCCAGAAAAACCGGCGACCTGGAGAGCAATCCCCACAACACGGTTCACCGTCTCATTGGGGGATTCATGGCCGATGCCGATCTGGCGGGCCTCGACCCGATTTTCTGGCTGCATCATTGCAACATCGACCGGCTCTGGGAGGCGTGGATGAACACGCCGGGCAAGACGATGGTTCACAATCCGCTGTGGTCCAATGGCCCGGTAAATCGTAGCTTCATCATGCCAGCTCCCGGCGACAACGCACCTGGAGTAACCTTTACCAGCAAGGACACGTTGAAAGGTGGCAAGTATTATCGGCCCTATGATGATTTGATCACAGGCACGGGTGTAACGCCGGGAGTTCATGCAGTGGCACGGGTCAATATGGGTTCGCCCGGTAACCAAACCGTTCTGCCAATCGGCGCCAACACTTCAGTGGTCAAGGTCGGGGGCACAGCGGTAGACACCCACATCGACCTCGAACCGACGGCCACCGCCAAGAGCGTCGCCACCATGGGCGCGACAGCACCGGGCAAGGAAGTGGCCCGGCTCTATCTTTCCCTGGAGTCAGTGCGCGGCTCCGCGCCATCACCTCTCCTGCAGGTTTACGTCAACCTGCCCGAAGGCGCCGACCCGGCACTCAATCCCGACCGACTGGCCGGCAACCTGACACTCTTCGGACTCAACGTCGCTTCAAGACAGAACGGGCCCCACGCCGGCACCGGGTTGGGCTATACCATCGACATCACCGATCTCGCCCAGCGGCTGACAGACGCCGGAGACTTCGACCTGGATCATCTGCGAGTGACGCTGGTGCCGGGAGAACAGATCTCGGATGCCAAACCCGTGACGGTCGAACGCATCAGCGTTCTCAAGCGAAGTGGTGTCGTGAGCTGAGGGTCGACGTCATGCGACCAGGCCTGGTTCTACGCAGCTTCACCTACGCTCCCTGGCCATTGCTGTTGGCCACGGCGGGGCTCGGCCTGGCGCTGTCCCTTTACAACGATGTGAGTGCCGAAGGCCCGGCCTTCTGTGTGGCGGTAAATGGGCTATCGATCATCACCAGTTGGCCCGCTGCGCTGCAAGCGGAGCTGGCATTGAACCCACTTCACCGCATTCTGGCGGGTTGGTTCCTGATGCTGCTGGCCATGATGCCGCCGCTGTTGGCGATGCCGCTCATGCATGTCTGGCGCTCCAGCCTGCCCAACAGGCGAATACGGGCGTCAGTCATGTTTCTGCTCGGCTACTGCGCGCTATGGATGGCCATCGGCCCGCTTCTGTCGGCCTTGGCGTTGCTGCTGCAGATCACTGCGGGAAAAAGCGCGCTGGTCGTGGCAATCCTCATTGCCCTGCTATGGCGCATGGGGCCGTGGCACCGCGCGGCACTCATTCGTGGCCATCAACCGCGGCGAATCGGTCTGTTCGGCTGGACCGCTGACAGGGACTGTCTGGCCTTCGGCATGACCCACGGCCTGTTTTGCATTGTGTCGTGCTGGGCATGGATGTTGGTGCCGCTGGTCAGCGGGGCCTGGCACATTCCGGTGATGCTGCTGGCGGGCGCCATCATGCTGGCTGAACGGCTCACGCCTCCGGGTCCTCGGCGCGGGTACTGGCCGCTGTTTTTTTCTCCTGTTCACCTTTACACCCTCCTCACCAAACCCAACAAGGAGCGTCGTCATGGTTAGGCGTGCATGTCTGGCAATTGGAGTGAGTACTGTAACGACTGTTGCAAACCTGCCTCTGAGTTTCGCATATCTGGACGGCGCCATTTTCGCCGCCCGCTCAATGGGTGAATGGGCCCTGCGCTCGGGTTTCGGTGCTGACAATGTAAGAGTCGTCGACGACGGTGACATACGCGGCCAAGTGATTCCAGTCACGCGTGAACGGGTACAAAAAGCTGTCGATGAGTTGTTTCCCGCAGGTGCCGACGTCGTTGACCAACTGATCCTGGCATTTTGCGGGCATGGACTGACCGATGCGAATTTCGGTTCGATTTCCTGGCTGTTCAGCGACTCGTTGCAGCTGAAGTACCGAGTCGTGGCTGACTCTTTCTATGCAGAATTACTGCTGCACGGCATCAAGCGCATCACACTCATCAGCGATGCCTGCCGCGAAGCGCCCCAGGGTCTGGAGTTGATGCGGCTTGATGGTGTACGCGGGATCGTAGTCCAGGGCACTCAAGTGGATAGCCCTCGATTCGATCGCCTCGCATCCTGCCAGGACGGACAGCTCGGCTACATGGTCCATGATCCGGCAGCAGCGGCGCCGGGAAAGTGTGTGTTTTCCGGGGTTGTCGCGGATGTGCTCTGGGGGCAGGAGCCGAGTGCGATCGAAGACGGGGTGATTACCACCTCGACGCTGGGTAAATGCGTTCGCACGCTTACTACCGAGCGTGCCAGCGAATATCATCTCAAGCTCAATCCTCAATGCCAGGTCGATCCCGAATCGGTGGTGCTTTACGACACGACTATTCCACTGCAAGGCCCTGCCGATCTGCAACCCTGGCCTGCCGGAAACAATGTGGCGAAACTGGGCGCAGAGGCAGCAGTGGGCGTACCGGATTCCGCCGACCACATCCTTGAACGGGTACAGATCGACGGTACTTTCCGGGATCGCATGCTCGGCAAGAATTTCGGGCTCAAACGTTTCAACCTGACGGCTCCGCTCAGTCATGCCATTCCAATACCCGTGGACAGCAAAGAGTTACTGAAGAGCCTGGCTGAACTGCGCGAGGCCGTAGTCCGGATTCCCGGCAAGCAGCAAAAGATCAAGGCGCTGGTTCAACAACTTGAATCCGAAGCCGCCGCCGGAGAGGTTCGAAACCGACTGGAGCAGATCGAACAGATTGGCAGCGCAAACCTGATCGTTTGGGGCAATAAGGTGAAAACCCTGTCCGGCAGTCGGATCAAGCAGCTAGGGATCAAATCCCATTCCATTGAGTTTCACGTTGATCCCGATGCCAACGGCACCCCTGTTCTGGTGGAACTGAGCGACGGGCAGTTTACCCCGGTTGTGCCTTATGACGGTTTGTACTCGGTGGTCACCTCCAGCACCGGAGGAAACGTTTTCCAGGCCTATGGGGTTCAAGGTTCTCCCGATCGGTACCAGGTTGCCTTGCAGGCCATTGACGACTTCGTGGCAGGCCGACTGCAAGTCGACAGTCTTGACCGACTGGCCGCCGACCTGCGGCACGAAAAACATGCCGACCCGATGCTGGGCGTCATCTGCGCCTATCTCTATCGAGCGGTGGCCGACTACGACAACATCCGTCGCATGGCTTACTTCTACGTCACCCAAGGCCAGGCCGTACCCTATGACATCGCCCTGCTCGGGGCGATGCAGGTGTCACGAGACGAACAGGGCAATCTACGGCTGAGTGTGCCAGCGGTGAAGGCACGCGAGTCGCGACAGAACACGCCATCACTCCCTGACTACGCCACCCAGGCAACGCCTGCCGTGGAAGCCCGTATTGGCGGCCGATGCCCATGGCTTGGACTTGGCTGGGATTATGTCAACGATCCTCGGCCGGAATGGGCCGTGCTTGTCGAAGGGCTTGCGGGTCATGCAGCGAATGTTCGCCGCAGCGGCTCGACAGCGTTGCCTCCGGACTCTGCACAACAACTGGCAAAGGACTGGGGCCTGCTGCCGGGTTGATCGGCGGACGGTCACATGACTCACAACCTCGCTCGATCGGATCACCTCTGACCTGAGAACTGACAGGGCTCAGAGGTGAATCCGTCACCGCCTCAACCCACCGCCCGCAACCATTCCAGCAAATCCGTTTCCAGGCTGCCCGGCTTGGGAGGTGTGGGCGACAGCAAGCAATAATGCGAGCCGTCTTCAACAAACCCGGATGGCGCGACCAATACGCCGCTCTGGATATCGTCGCGAACCAGGTGCCACGGCCCCATGGCCACTCCAAGACCAGCAACCGCTGCCTGAATACTGAAATAGAAGTGTTCGAAGGACTGCATCTGCGTCGCTGGAACCGGCTGCCCTGTTGCGGCGGCCCATTCCTGCCAGGCGGTGGGTCGGCTGCTCGTTTGCAGTAGAGGGGCCGTGGCGCGGAGACATTTGCCGCTTTCATCGAACCATTGGCCGACCCTTTCCGGTCGACAGACAGGCCCGACCTTCTCGGCAAATAACCTCTCGGCGTGGTAACCGGACGGACGGGGAAAATCGTCTCGCCGAATGGCCAGGTCTATCCCCTGCTCAAAGGAAAAGAGACCACCGCCGGCCACCAGATGGATGTCCGGGCCACGATGTTGTGCCTGGAACTCACTCCAGCGCGGGATCAGCCACCGCATCAACAGCGTTGGCTCGCAGGACAGGACCAGCCGCCGCGCACGGCGTGCCTCGCTGCGTATCTCGCGGACGGCATGGTTCATCACCCCAAGCCCTTCACTCACCGCGGTCAGCAGTCGTCTTCCAGCGTCCGTCAGGAAAACCCTTCGCTTGCGCCGCTCGAACAGGTCAACGCCCAGGTCCTCTTCAAGCAGGCGCACGGCCCGGCTGATGGCGCCGGGTGTCAGATGCAGTTCATCAGCCGCACGGGCGAAGTTTTCAAGCCGGCCAGCAGATTCGAAGCAACGCAGCGCCAGCAGAGAAGGCATTCTCGATTCGGATTTCAGTGATTCAAAGTCACTATCTACTTCAGAAATCATCGTTAGTTCCAGCGCACGACATCTGTAAACATGGCTTTCTATCACCAACCACCGCAAGGTTCCACCATGAGTGAATGGATAGCCGTAATCACCATAACACTGCTGGCATGCATCAGCCCCGGGCCGGATTTCGCCATGGTCTCTCGCAACGGCTTGCTGCTCTCTCGACGCGCAGGCGTTCTCACTGCGATGGGCATTGGTTTGGGGGTGCTGGTTCACGTCGGCTATACGCTGCTCGGGCTCGGATGGGTGCTTCAGCAAACACCTTGGTTGTTCAACGCGCTGAAGCTGGCCGGGGCTGGGTATCTCGTCTATCTGGGCATCAAAATGCTTCGCTCAAGGCCCGATGTTCAGCCGCAGGATGCGCCGCCACCTGCCCTGTCGGATCTGGCCGCGCTGCGTACGGGGTTTCTCACGAACGCGCTGAACCCCAAAACCTCGATTTTCATCGTGAGCCTGTTCATGGGTGTCGTCCGACCGGACACGGGTCTGGCGGTGCAACTGGCCTATGGACTGTTCATCGCCGGGGCGCATGTGGTGTGGTTCAGTCTGGTTGCGCTGTGCTTTTCGGCCGGGAGAGTGCGCGAGAAGCTGATGGCGGCACGGCTGTGGATTGACCGGGCGTTTGGCGGCCTGCTCGTGAGCTTCGGGATACTGCTGAGCCTCTCTCAACGCTCAGGATGATCCGGCCGCTACACAGCGATACATTACCCCCCGCTGCAGGACACATCCCGGGTACATGCCGATGCAAAAGTGTGGGCCATCGGAACCTTCGTTTCCGACTCCATCACTCACTCAGGCAGGCATTCCCATGATCAATCAAATCGACACCGTGCTGTACACCGGCAAGACCCGCACCACCGGCGGGCGCGATGGCGCCTCGCGCAGTTCGGACGGCAACCTGGACATCAAACTGTCGCCACCCGGCTCCGCTGGCAGCGGCACCAACCCGGAGCAATTGCTGGCGGCCGGTTGGTCAGCCTGCTTCATCGGCGCCATGGGCAAGGCCGCTGCCGCATTGAAAATCAAACTGCCGGCCGATGTGGCGGTGGAAACCGAAATCGATCTGGGCAAGACCGGCGATGCGTTTTTCCTGCAGGCACGTTTGAATGTCAGCCTGCCGGGGCTGGAAACTTCGGTCGCCCAGACACTGGTGGAAGCCGCGCACCAGACCTGCCCGTACTCCAAGGCCACTCGCGGCAATATCGACGTGACCCTGCGCCTGATCTGAAACAGGTTTACGCCGGTTTCATCCTCAAACGCCCGAAGCACTGCTTCGGGCTTTTTTTTACATCACTCGTGTGCGGCATACCGGCGTGACAGTCAGCGAGAACCGGCCAGCGTCTTGCGCATGAAAACCCGGGCAAATCCCTCCTCGGTGGCGCGATGGGTTTCCACAAACCCAAGCTTTTCATAGATAGCGATGTTCTCGGTCATCCGCTCGTGGGTGTACAACCGCACCGCTTCGCAGCCGGCACTCAACGCATGCTCTTCACAGAACGACATCAGCACTTTGCCCAGGCCTTTGCCCTTGTGCCGAGGCGAAACCGCGACGTTGATCAGCAGCAGCTCCTGGCCTTCCCGGCTCATCACCAGCACACCGAGGATTTCATCGTTGTCGGTCAGCACGAACGTATCGGTTTCGCGCAGCACTTGCTCGTAGTCATCGAGCATGGGCGCGGGCTTGCGGCCGATTCGGGCGATGTAGGGGCTGTAGGCCTCATCGACCAGCGCGGCGATGGGCGCGGCGTCTTCGGATTGAGCACGGCGAAGGGTCTGCAAGGGATGCCTCTTCAGTGACGATGAATAAGACGTTCAGCATGCGATGGATGGCGTTCGTTGCCAACGCCGGGCCTTTGAATTTCTGACCATTCCGGAGCCGATCCCAAGCCTTGCCGTAGCACAATCGAAGCGCCCGAGGATGAACATACGTTCACCAAAAACATCGCCGGATGCGTCTAGTCTGCGGGTTCCAACATAGTGACTACAGGAGTAACCCACCATGTTCTCGCACGAAAGCGTCCCGCTGATCATCCTCTTCATCATCCTGCTGCTTGGCGTGCTGACCGCCGTTCTTCATCCGGTGCATGCGTTTTTCAGCTGGCTTAAGAGGCGCAGGCAAAGAGCATCGGCCGGGAATGTGAAAGAGGTGGATGCGCGCTGAAATCCTCCACCAGCCCGGCCAGGTCCGGGCTTTTCTGGCCTGTACGAATCCTCAGTAACGCCGTGCACACTCAAAGTAGTAGCTTTCGGCTATCAACCTTGCCGATTTCAGGGAAAGAACATGGCGAAGCGAGTCTCAAAGGCTGAGAAGGAGTTGACTGGGTGGCTGTTTCTGCTCGCAATCGTTGTCGGGCTGCCGATCTACCTGTTTGACAGAATGAACAAGTCAATTGGCTGGCAGATCCCGGCTTTGGTGGTTGGCGGAGTTCTTTTGCTGCTGATACTCAATAGCTGGTCTAAAAAGCGCGCACGACTGAAATACCTGAGAGACAAATACCAGAGCGAAGATATCGTTCAAAACATCCTCGGACGAAAAGTCTGGATCGGTCAAACTTCCGAGCAACTGATCGACTCCCTTGGCCAGCCTGCCGCTACCGATCACAAATTCTTGAAAACAAAAACCCGAGATATCTGGAAGTATCGACACCGAGGTGCGAACAGATATGGCCTTCGCATCACTGTCGAGAATGGCCAAGTCACTGGCTGGGACTCTAAATCAGGTTGAAGCCTATGAAGCGTGCACTTGCGCTCATCGCGCTTTATTGCATTGGCACCCACACCGCGTTTGCGGGTGGTTCACCCGACAGCGGTGGGCCGGCAGTCATCACTGTCGGTGAGCCGCTGATGACCGCCAGGGCCAGGCTCGTCAAACAAGGATGGAAGCCAACGCGAATGCATTCCACCGACGGATATGTATTGAGTGGTGTGGAACGAGAGCTGGTTGCACACAAGCTCTTCGAGGTAGAGACCTGCTCTGTTGATAGCTCGCGCTGCATCTTGTTTTACTCAAAGAAAGACGCCTGTCTGCGCGTCGACACCATTGGAGAGCAATTCAAGGAGAAGACGGTTACACGGTGGGCCGATGAGTGTCCTGGCATGCAATAGGCGTCGTACAGGCGATCAATCGGTAGCGGCATCAACGGCGGCGCCTATCAATACAAACGGCAGCAGTACAATCACGAACACCGTCATCCACGCATTCCCGTAGGCGTCGTGAAACTTGTCACTCAGCCCTCGCTTCGGTGCCGCTGTTTCAATGGATTCACGAACCTGCAGGTCAAAACGGTAAACATCACGCGGATCCCCTTGACGATCCCGACAGCCGCCCCCGCTCACTTCGACATGGCGCTCTCCCGGCAGATACTCACGTCGCCCTGCATTTTCTGACCGCCTGTTCGCGATGTTGTAGGCCGTCATTTGCTTCTTCAGTTCGACGGTTTGAGCCGCGAATACGGATTCGCATTCATCCTTGGTGTCAAAGGTCTGGCTGATCCGTTCAATACCCTTGGGGCGATGATTCTTGTCGAGGTACACCCGCAACACACCGCCCTGCCCGTCATCACGCTGATATACCCAGCCCCCGAATCCCCACTTGTCTCCGGTATTGGTCACCGCGTTGAATTCTTCTTCGGTCAGTGGCTGATTCAGGGTGTAACCCAGCACTTGAGGTCCAATGATCGGTTGTTGCACCGACGGCGTAGCACAACCTGTCAGCGATGAAGTGATGATCGAAATTGTCAACGTGATACACAGCATCCTGCTCATGACTCGTCCTTTGAGTTGCGCCCATCACCTGAAAAACCGGAAAGGAGATTATACGGTTTCATGACAGATGGCTCTTTCCGGGATCGATCGCACACGAATCTGCGGTGAAAAAAAAGGCCTGCCATTGTGGCAGGCCTTTGTCGCTCTTGTTGCGCCCGGACTGAAGTCAAATCAACGCTTGTGTGCAGTTTTGGCGAGTTACCATCAAGCTGTCACTTGAGAATCAGCAACGGCTCGCCCTTCCTGACAATGTAAGTCGCCAGCTCCGAACCCTTTTCGTTACCGATGTTCTTCGCGATATGCGCCACGCCCTCCGGGATGAACAGCGAGTCTCCCGCCTTGAGTGTCACCGGTGCCCGGCCTTCGAGCTGGTATTCGAAGGTGCCGCTGATCACGTAGGCGACTTCAACGCCCGGATGCGCATGCCGGGGCGAGGTGATACCTGGCTCGAAATCCACCCGGGCCTGAATCACTTCGCGCTCCGCTGCGCCCAGATCCTGGCGGACCAGATCCGTGCGGCTCAGGCCTTGTTGCCAGCTCTTCGCGGGGGCGGCGGGTTGGGTGTCAGCCGCGTACGCGAGGCCGGTCAGTGAAACGAGTGCGGCGGCTGCGGTCATCAGAAGTGTGCGGCGCATGGTGTTGCCCTCTCGGAAGTAGTGAAGTGACGCCTCTACTTTGAGCATGGCATGTACCGGGAATGTGTCCCGATACCGGCGCTTGTTACCTCACTGTGTACGAGCGCGGGATTGATACACGCGCATACAACTCACACCACTTGCGACAGCCACTGCCTGAAGGCGACGACCTTTTTCGAATTCGCGTTTTCATGGGGCGTGACGAAGTAGAATCCCGAGTCGGACTTCAGCCGCAGATCAAACGGCGCCACCAGTCTCCCGGCGCGCAAATCGTCATCGACGTAGGTCGAGCGCCCGATGCACACGCCCTGCCCGTCAATCGCTGTCTGCACCGCCATCATGGCCAGATCGAAGGTCAGACGCGGGCCTTTGGTCGTGAGCGGTGGCTGGCCTGCCGCGTGCAGCCAGTCGTTCCAGTCATTGGCGGTCAGGCCGCTGACTTGCAGCAACGGGTGATGAACCAGGTCCGCCGGCGTCTTCAAAGGTTTCTCGCCCGTCAGCAGTCGCGGGCTGCACACGGGAAAGACCTCGTCGGACATCAACCAGTCAGCCCGTAATCCAGGCCATTCGCCCTTGCCGTAGCGGATCGCCGCGTCGATGCCGACCTTGCGAAAGTCGACCAGTCGAGTTAACGCGCTGATCCGCACATCGATCTCGGGATGCGCCTCGCGAAACGACGGCAGGCGCGGCAACAACCATTTGGACGCCACCGAAACCAGGGTACTGATCGTCAGGACGCTTTGGTTGTTCGCCTCCTGCAAACGCTCGGTCGAATGGCGCAGCTCCAGAAACGCCGAACGAACACCGGGAAAATAAGCGTTGCCTTCATCCGTCAGCGTCAACCCATCCTTCGAGCGCATGAACAGGCGCACGCCGAGTTCATCTTCGAGGCGGCGGATCTGATGGCTGATCGCGGTTTGCGTGACGTTCAGTTCTTCGGCGGCGCGGGTGAAACTCAAATGGCGGGCCGCACATTCGAAGGCGCGCAATCCGTTGAGCGATGGCAGTCGGGGGAGCATATGACCTCTTCAGTCCATGAGATTTTGTCATACGCTAGCACCACAGATGTCCTTTGCGAAGCGGCGCAGCGGTAGTGGATTCTGAGCCTTCACCAGGAAGGAGATCCCATGAAACTGTACTTCGCGCCCATGACCTGTTCGCTATCCCCGCACATCGTGCTGCGAGAACTGGACTTGCCGTTCGAACTGATCCGGGTCAACAACCAGACCAAGCGCACCGCCGATGGCCGGGACTTTCGCGAGATCAACCCGAAGGGCTACGTGGCGGCGCTGACGCTGGACAGCGGCGCGGTGCTGACCGAAGGTCCGGCCATTTTGCAGTACCTCGTCGACCTCGTGCCCGGTCATACGCTGGCCCCGGCCAATGGCACCTGGGAGCGCTCGCGCCTGCAGGAATACCTGAACTTCATCAGTTCGGAAATTCATGGGGGTAGCGCGCCATTGTTCAGCAGCGAAATCCCGGAATCCACCAAAACGATCTTCAAACACAAACTGTTCAAACGTCTGGATTACCTGAACCGCATCCTCGCGACCCAGCCCTTCCTGATGCAGGCGTTCGGCGTGGCGGATGCCTATCTGTTCACGGTGTTGAAGTGGCTGCCGACATTCAGTATCGCCATTGAAGACTGGCCAGCGCTGGCGAACTACATGGCGCGTATCGCCGAACGGCCCAGCGTGCGGGCGGCCATCGCGGAAGAAGATGCCACGCAACCGGTCTGAAACGCCCGGTTGCGTGGTCGTTGTCAGGCCTTGGCGGCCTCATCGATCAGCGCCGCCACTTCAGCAGCGTGGGAGGCCAGCGAGGCGTGGCTGGCGTCGAGGGTGATCACTTTTTTCGCATTGAGCCGGGCGGACATGCGCTTCTGGTTGTCCGGGTGAATCATGTGGTCCTGACTGGAAATCTGATACCAGGACGGTTTGTGCTTCCACGCCGGATCACTGATGACATCGCCAAAGGTGCTGGCCAGCGGCGCTTTCTGCGTCACGGCCATGACCAGCGCCTCATCCGCCGGCAGGTCCTGGCAGAAGCTTTCATGGAATTTGTCGGCCTTGAGCCAGAGGTAACCGTCGCTATCCGGCGCCAGATTCGGCGCGGCGGCAGGCAGATGTTCCTGAGTGATACCGCCGGGGCTTTCGCCTTGATCCGGAGCGAACGCGGCGATGTATACCAGCCCGACCACATTCGGTTGATTGCCGGCCTGAGTGATCACCGCCCCACCATACGAGTGCCCGACCAACAGCACCGGCCCGCTCACCTGAGCGACCATTTTGCGGGTGCGCTCGGCGTCGTCGGCCAGCGAGGTCAGTGGCATTTCCACGGCCTGAATCGCGCTGTAACCCTTGCGTGTCAACTCAACAATGACTTTGCCCCAGTGCGCGGCACCGCCCCAGAATCCGTGCACCAGCACAATCGTCGGTTTTTCACTCATGGCGTTTCTCCTGCGGATGATGAAGGTCGATTTACCAATGGCGCACAGGAGTATGGAACGGTTCCGGTGACGTGTCTGCCGGCCAGACCAAAGGCGCGTTTCCGGATGTGACAGTTGTCGAATGCCCCATCGCGCCTATATTGAAGAGGTTCAAACCCTCCTCCCCTCGAGCGCCCATGGCCAGCACCGATCGACTGATCATCTGCGAGCATTGCGACTGCGTGTACGAACACGCCACGCTCGCCAAACATCAGAAAACCCTGTGTTCGCGCTGCGGCGGCGTGCTCCAGCGCTATAGCGGCCTGACCGTGGAACAACGGCTGGCCTTGAGTTTCACGGCGGCGATGCTGTGGTTGTTCGCCAATTTCTACCCGGTGATGAGCATCAGCATGCAGGGCCTGAAAAACAGCGCGACCCTGTGGGATTCGGTGCTGGCGCTGAGTCAGGGGCCGATCACCTTCATGGCGATGGTCGCGGCGATCTCGATCATCATCGCCCCGGCCTTTCAGCTGGTGTTGTTGATCTGGGTGTTGAGCTTCGCCCTCGCCTCGCGCCGTTGCCCGGCCTTCAAGGTGTGCATGCGCTGGCTGGAAACATTGCGGCCGTGGAGCATGCTCGAAGTGTGTCTGCTCGGCGCCATGGTCGCGGTGTTCAAACTGGCGGGCATGCTCGACGTGATTCCCGGCATCGGCCTGTTTGCGTTGGCCGTGCTCAGCCTGTTGCTGATCCGCATTGCCGGGCGCGACGTGCGTGAACTGTGGGACATCCTATGAAGCGACCACCGACTGCCAGCGAACTCAACCTCTGCCTGTGCCACAGCTGCGGACTGGCCTGCGACATGACCGGCGAGCCCCACCAATGCCCGCGCTGCGACGCCCCGCTGCACCGGCGTAAGACCAACTCGCTGGCCCGCACCTGGGCCTACATGTTCGCCGCCCTGGCGTTTTACGTGCCGGCGAATCTGCTGCCGGTGATGAACACCACGCTGCTCGGCAATGGCGCCGACAGCACGATCATGAGCGGCGTGCTGGAGTTCTGGGAACACGGCGCGTGGGACATTGCCTTGATCATCTTCATCGCCAGCATCGCGGTGCCGGGGGTGAAATTCGTTGCGCTGACGCTGCTGCTGGTGACCGTGCAGCGGGACAGTCACTGGGCGCGCCGGGAACGCTCGAAGCTGTACCGATTCGTCGAGTTGATCGGCTACTGGTCGATGCTCGACGTACTGGTGGTTGCGCTGGTGGCGGCGCTGGTGAAATTCCAGGCGCTGGGGGACATCGAGCCGCGACCGGGGATTCTGTTCTTCGGCCTCGTGGTGGTGTTCACCATGCTCTCGGCGATGAGTTTCGACCCGCGCCTGATCTGGGATAACGCGCCGGCCGAAGAAACGGACGAACCCCAGCACTCGACTGAACAAGTGCCGGGGCATTGACCGACGCAGATCAGATCTGCGCGGTACCACCGTCAACGAACAACTCGATGCCATTCACGAAACTACTGTCATCCGAGGCCAGGAACAACGCAGCCTTGGCGATTTCGCTCGGCTCACCCAGACGCCCGATCGGCACGATAGACGCCAGTTGATCGAACAACCCTTGAGCGTGTTCCGCCGGCACCAGCCCCGCCAGACCTGGAGTGCGCACCGGGCCGGGGCTGATGGCGTTGACGCGGATGCGCCGGGGCTTCAAGTCCAGCAAGCACGACCGGGCGAAGTTGCGTACCGCCGCTTTGCTCGCGCTGTAGACGCTGAAATTTTCCGTGCCCTGCACCGAAGTGGTCGATGAGGTCAGCAGGATCGATGCGCCATCGCGCAACAGCGGCAACGCCTTCTGCACCGTGAACAGCGTGCCCTTCACGTTGGCGCCGAAAATCCGGTCGAAGTGCTCTTCGGTGATCGAACCCAGCGGCAGCATGTCCCCGCCACCGGCATTGGCGAACAGGATGTCGAGGTGCCCGGCCTT
The DNA here is from genome assembly GCF_058801405.1 of Pseudomonas sp. GW822-FHT03F04. Taxonomy (NCBI): domain Bacteria; kingdom Pseudomonadati; phylum Pseudomonadota; class Gammaproteobacteria; order Pseudomonadales; family Pseudomonadaceae; genus Pseudomonas; species Pseudomonas sp. GW822-FHT03F04. The sequence continues at coordinate 9,451 of NZ_JBXANF010000002.1, read as the reverse complement.
CTCGGCGATTTCGCGGTAGATGCGATCCAGATCGTCCAGATTCGCCACGTCACCCTGAATGCCGATGGCCCGTGGGCCGATGGCGGCGACCGCTTTGTCCAGCTCCGCCTGACGACGACCGGTGATGAATACGGTGGCACCCTGGGCGACGAATTCCTGCGCCGAGGCCAGGCCGATGCCGGTGGTGCCGCCAGTGATCAGTGCGATTTTGCCTTCAAGTCTGTTGCTCATGATGAATCTCCAGTAACCGTTTCGAGGATGGTGACGGGTCGAAGGTGAGCCGTTGAAAGCGACTTTAGGCCGATGGATTGAATTGAAAAATCCGCCAAATCGGTTTTGTTTGTGCACATACATGCACAATACTCAGCCCTGCCTTCCCGTCCGAGCCCGAGCCGATGAATCAGTTAATGGCGATCCGCACCTTTGCCCGCGTCGTTGAAAGCGGTTCGTTCACCAAAGCCGCCGACTCGCTGAACCTGCCGAAAACCACCGTCAGCAAACTGATCGGGCAACTGGAAAGCCACCTCGGCGTGCGCCTGTTGCAACGCACCACCCGCCGCCTCACCGTCACGGCCGACGGCGCTTCCTACTATCAGTTGACGCAACAACTGCTGCATCAACTGGACGACATCGATCAGGGTTTCAGCCAAGCCCAGGGGTTACCGCGCGGCAAGATTCGCGTGGACATCGGCGGCTCCACCGCGACGATGCTGGTGATTCCTGAGCTGCCGAAGTTCTTCGAACGCTACCCGGATATTCAGGTTGATCTGGGCGTCAGCGACCGCCCGGTGGACATGATCAGCGAACGTGTCGACTGCGTGATTCGCGGCGGCCCGCTGACCGAACAAACCCTGGCCGTGCGCCGCCTCGGCGAAGTGTCCTGGACCACCTGCGCCACGCCCGACTACCTGCAACGCCACGGCATACCGACCCACCCGCAGGAGTTGGCCAACCACCAGATGATCACCTACCGCTCGGCCTCCACCGGGCGCATCCTGCCGTCGAACTTCCAGCGCAACGGCGAACGCCATCAGATCGAAGGCAAAGGCCTGGTCAGCGTCAACGAGAGCAACGCGCACCTGGCGGCCGGGTTGGCGGGACTGGGGATCATCCACACCTTCAGCTACACGGTCAGGGCCGCCATCGAGCGCGGCGAACTGGTGCCGATCCTCACGGACTGGCGCCCGCCGGCGTACCCGTTTCATTTGCTGTATCCGCCGAACCGGCATTTGAGCAATCGGGTGCGGGTGTTCATCGATTGGCTGGTGGAGCGTTTTTCTCAAGTGGACTGAGCCCTCGCAATCGCGCCGTTTCGTCTAACCTGACTTTGCACCCGATGACGAATGTCATCACCCGCGCATCGATCCAGACGACCACGAAACGGAGAACTCCATGCTCAAGCGAACCCTGGCACTGACCGCTGGTTTGGCCCTGTCCCTGTCCGCCGTGCTGGCGCACGCCGCAGATGTGTTGAAGGTCAGCGCAATTCCCGACGAAGCCCCGACCGAGCTGCTGCGCAAGTTCGAGCCGCTGGGGGCTTATCTGGAGCAGAAACTGGGCATGAAGGTCGAGTTTGTGCCGGTGGCCGACTACCCGGCGGTGGTCGAAGCGTTGGCCACCAACCGCCTCGACATGGCGTGGCTCGGCGGTTTCACCTTTGTCCAGGCACAGCTGAAAAGTGATCCCAAGGTCATTCCATTGGTCCAGCGTGAGCAGGACGCACAGTTCACCAGCAAATTCATCACCGCCGACCCGAACGTCAAAAGCCTCGCCGACCTGAAAGGTAAAACCTTCGCGTTCGGTTCGGTGTCGTCCACGTCCGGCAGCCTGATGCCGCGCTATTTCATGCTCAAGGACGGCATCAAACCGGAAAGCTATTTCAGCCGCGTCGGCTACTCCGGCGCCCACGACGCCACCGTCGCCTGGGTGCAGGCCGGCAAAGTCGACGCCGGTGTGCTGAACGCCAGCGTCTGGCAGAAACTGGTGGACGCCGGCAAGGTCGACACCAACAAGGTCAAGGTCTTCGCCACCACCCCGACCTACTTCGATTACAACTGGACCGTGCGCGGCACCCTCGACCCGGCGCTCGCGGCGAAGATCAAACAGGCCTTCCTTGACCTCGACCCAGCCAACCCCGAGCAGAAGAAAATCCTCGACCTGCAAGCCGCCAGCCGCTTCATCGCCACCAGCCCGGACAACTACAAAGGGATCGAGGAAGCCGCCCGCGCCGCCGAATTGCTGAAATGACCTTGCGCCTCCAGCAGGGTTTTCTGCGCCACACCCATGGCGTCGAAGCCCTGCGCGGCGTGGATTTACAGATCGAGGCCGGCGAACAGGTGGCGATCATCGGCCCGTCCGGCGCCGGCAAATCGAGTCTGTTGAACCTGCTGGCCACCGCCATTCGGCCCAGCAGCGGTGAGATCGAAGTGCTGGGCGAGCGCGCCTGGCACTTGTCCGCCCGCCAACGGCAACGCCTGCGCGCACGCATCGGCCTTATCCATCAGGCGCCACCTCTGCCGCCGCGGCAACGGGTGGTGACGGCGGTGCTGGCCGGCAAGCTCGGGCAATGGAGCCTGGGCAAAAGCCTGATCAACCTGCTGCATCCGCTCGACGTGCCCGGCGCCCGCGCCGCATTGGCACGACTGGATCTGGCGGACAAACTCTTCAGCCAATGCCAGCAACTGTCCGGCGGGCAATTGCAGCGCGTCGGCATTGCCCGTGTTTTGTATCAGGCACCGGAGGTGTTGCTGGCCGACGAACCGGTTTCGGCCATGGACCCGGTACTGGCCGGGCACACGCTGACGATCCTGTCGCGCCATGCCCGGGAGCACAATGTCACGCTGGTCGCGAGCCTGCACGCGGTGGAACTGGCGCTGGCGCACTTCCCGCGCATCATCGGTTTGCGCGAAGGGCAAATCCTCTTTGATTGCCCGTCCGCGCAGGTCAGCCGCGAGATGCTCGACACCCTCTATGCCAATGAACAACTGCAATCCCCGGCGCCAACCGTGCCGCCGCTGGTTGTGCAGATTCCCCGATGCTGAGCGCCGACACCCGCGACCCCGCCGCGCTGCCACGGCTGTTGCTGACCGTGCTGGCGATTGCCTTGCTCTGGCCGGGAATTCAGCTCAGCGAACTGGATGTGGGCGTGCTGTTACGTGCCGACAATCAGAACGAAATCGGCCGGTTTGTCTCGACGTTCTGGCCACCGGAACATGATCGGGAGTTTCTTCAACTACTGCTCAAAGCCACCCTGCAAACCCTGGCCATCGCCACCGCTGGCATGGCCATGGCGCTGTTGCTGGCGGTGCCGGCCAGCCTGCTTGCCAGCCGCGCCTTGTCGCTGTCCGCCGCCTCACGCAGCGGCCGTCCGAGCCTGTTGGGCCGACTGCTGCGCTGGCCGGTGCGCGGGCTGCTGATCTTTCTGCGCAGCGTGCCGGAAATCGTCTGGGCGCTGCTGTTCGTGCGCGCCGTCGGCCTCGGCCCGGCGGCGGGCGTGCTGGCCATCGCGATCACCTACAGCGGCATGCTCGGCAAGGTCTACGCCGAAATCTTCGAATCCACCGACCAACGCCCGGCCCACGCCCTGCTCCAGGCCGGCAGCGGACGCCTGGCCAGTTTCGCCTACGGCGTACTGCCCAACGTCGCGGCGGAACTGCTCTCCTACACCGTCTACCGCTGGGAATGCGCCATCCGCGCCTCGGTCGTGATGGGCTTCGTCGGCGCCGGCGGCCTCGGCCAACAGATCGACCTGTCGATCCGCATGTTCGCCGGCGGCGAAGTCGCCAGCATGCTCCTGACCTTCCTCCTGCTCGTCCTCGGCGCCGACCAACTCAGCCGCCTGCTGCGCTGGAGGCTGGCATGAAACGTCTAATCAATCCGGTGCTGATCCTCGCCATCGTCGCCGCCGTCATTGCCTCGTTCGCCTACCTCGGCCTCGACCTCGAAGAACTCGGCAGCGCCACCAGCCTTAAACAAATGGGCTTGTACGTAGCGCGCTTCCTCAGCCCCGACCTCAGCCCCGGCTACCTGAGCGCCATTCTGCGCGGCTCGATGGAAACCCTCGCCATGTCCGCCCTCGGCACCCTCCTCGCTGCCGTGCTGGGACTGCTATTGGCGCTCCCCGCCGCTGGCCGCTTTGGCTGGTTTTTTCAGAGTGCCGCGCGCCTGCTGCTCAATGCACTGCGCGCCATTCCCGAACTGGTTTGGGCTGCGTTGATGGTGCTTGCGGCTGGGCTGGGGCCGAATGCCGGGACACTGGCCCTGGCCCTGCACACCACGGGCGTACTGGGGCGGTTGTTTGCGGAAGCGCTGGAGAACACGCCGCCGGAACCGGCGGAAGCGATTCGGTTGCAAGGGGGGAATCCGGTTTTGGCGTTCTGCTACGGCACGATGCCGAATTTGGCGCCGCAGTTGCTGGCGTACTGTTTGTATCGGTGGGAGAACAATATTCGGATGGCTAGCGTGCTGGGGTTTGTGGGCGCTGGGGGGTTGGGGCAGATGTTGTATGTGAGCTTGAGTTTATTTCAGGAGGCGCAGGCGGGGACGGTGATTTTGGCGATGTTGGGGTTGGTGTTTGCGGTCGACTTTTTGAGTGCTTGGAGTCGGGGGCGGTGGGTTAAGGCGTAAGTTGGATAGTAAAACCGAGTAAACGCAGGAGTTCGCCAAGGTCCGCTTTCGGCCAGAAGCTGACTGTCGTGGACGGCTGTGAATGACCACGCCAGGTTTCATAATTGAGTTCATCGAAAAGTAAAACCTGTCCTAGACTTCAGCCAGACTGTAAAAAATGGGACAGATTTATTTTCCAGTAGACAAGGAGATAAGCATGGCTGGCGAGCTTTATGTAGAGTCCCTCAGTAGCAGTGACGTGGATAACCTAGTCCGGTGTGGCGGCGAGTTAATAGAATCCGTATTCCACTCGGACAAAAGTGACTTGGCTGTTCTGTATACTCGGGCAGCCCTTGCTGCCGGAGCGCAAAATAGAACAAACCTGCCAGCACATTGCTACATCCGCTTTACGCAAAACAAAACTACGCAAATGAATGTCCTTCGGATGGGCAGGATACTGAATCAGACCTCTCGTCCTCCGGTCATCGTTTCAACAAGGCAGACCCTTGCAGGCTGGGCTCTGCTCAATGATATCCAAAAGGCACAACTACTCTGGGTAGAGCTTGGCAGAGCAGCCGTAACGCTCGAGTTCTATAAGGTCGGACTTTCAACCGTGAATTCCTACTACAAGGATTTCCACATGGTTCCAGAGTGAATTCGACAGGCAAAGCAAACAAGCCGAGCTCAAAAATGAAAAAATGGGACAGATTTATTTCCGGAAAAATAAATCTATTTTCTCTATTTCAGAGTTTTTAACTAGCGAGCAATGGAATGACTGATCGATTTCTGCTGTACATTGACATCCTTGGGTTTTCTGAAATGGTCAGCAAGGAACCTAGGAAAGTAGTTAGGGTATATGAAATACTTGATACTCTAAACGTGCATAGTCGATCTGATTTTAAAGTTATCGTTTTTTCAGATACCATCCTTATCTACAACGATGTTCCAGTATCGAATGATCTAGACAGAAATTACTGTATACAGACTCTCGTCGACATTGCTAGCGATCTTCATCACCGGCTTGTCGGTCAGGATATTTTCTTTCGCGCTATTATTGTTAAAGGTGACTTTAGTCACTACGAAAGAAAACATGTCAACTGCTTCTTTGGCAGCGCTCTCATTACTGCGTACCAAGCTGAAAAAGGCATTCCATCTCTCGGGCTATTTATTTCAGATGAGTGTCGAGTTCTTGGTCTTCGACAGCCAGCAGCACATTTTTCTCCGGGACTATCATTCGTTTTTCTTTGCGAGGGACTCCAAGCATTAAGCACGCTCACTCCTAAGGCGTGGCCTATCAATCTGGGAGGTGAATACAACGAATATTTCGCAATTAATACTCCGTGGGATGTGCGATTCTTAAAAGATGTTTATACTCAAATGAGAGAGCACAGAGAGCCTGCGGTTCGGACTAAGTTTCTTACGGCATGGGACTTCTATCAACGAGAATATTCGGAAGCACTGGCTGCATTAGTTCGGAGAGATTTTAGCATTGATGCGTTAGAAAGTGGCGACTGGGAAATGGTCAATAAAAAAATGGAGGATAATATCAGGCATTTCAAACGCATAGGCTCTGGTACGGACTTGTCGAAGTCAGTACAGGAATCATCAAAACAACTCAAGACAGGCTACAAAATGAAATACAAAAAATCGTATAAGGGCTGGCAGGTTTAAAGATTTCTAGATCTGGGAAAAGCCGCGTCAGCTTTCGTTGATGTGCTGACTATGAAAAAACGCATAACCAATAATGTAAAAGCCAATTTTATTCGTACGAGCCGTCACCCATACGGCATCCATGCCTTGTTTTTTCTGCCCATACAGGTCTGCCTTTGTTGTGCAGAGATGAATCTTGCGTCGTGTGTTCGAGTCCTCTATCCAAATGCCTGCCTCACAGCGACCGGTCTTTCCGGTGGCGGGCCCTGGAAAGGTTATTTCATATGTTGATTCGCAATTAAAAACTTTGCCAGGTAAAAGGTAGGTGCCGACATCATAAGCATGGAGAGAGAAGAAGAAACTTATGCAGAAGCCACTAAGAAAAGAATATATTGCACGTTTCGCCATTTTTTCGAAAAAGGGGGCTGATTTATTTCTTAGAAAATAAATCAGCCCCCTTTTCTGCTAATCGATCGACTAGGGATAGTGTTCAAAATGGATGATCGAAGTTGTTCGAGCTTACGATACCTAGAAAAGCGCTTGCAGTTGCTGGATACTCCCGATGGCGCCCCAGGTGGCATTACACGAGCATATGTGCCCGATGGAAGAGCAAGTACAATGCATGAGGCCGACCTTCAAGTCCGCAGCAATCTCGCCAGTACGCGGTACCGTCCCAAGCCCCGAGCGCTCTGCGCCATGGTTCGTGCTTCCGGAGTGGTGGCTTTCCGGAATCGACTTCGATCCGAACAGAAATCCAGCGCTATGACCGTGGTGCGTGTCGCAGCCACAGTGATCTTCATGCTTGGGCTGGGCGCAGTGTCTGCCGCTGCGCAGCCGTCAGCAAGCACCGCAGAACAGATAACAATGAGGGTGCCGCCCACCGGAGCGCGCGTATGCCTGGGGTGGCAGCAAGGCCAAACTCCGGCGCCTCAATCGTGTACAGCTTCTGGGCCGCTGACCTTAGTACCAAAACAGGACGGCATGTTGCGTGCAGGCCGTCCCGACTACGAGACGGTGGCTGGCCAACCTTTGAGCTCGTGCGTGCGGGATCGGGTGTCCGGGTTGGTCTGGGAGGGCAAGCCAGATAGCGGCAGACCTGCGTTCATACGTAGGCCGATTGGCCCACCCGACCTGGGCTATAGCTCGCTGGTCAATACCTACGGACCGCACAACCAGCCGACACCAGGAAGCCGGGCCAATACCGACGCTTATTCTTACTATGGCGATGGACGGCCGGGTGACGCCATGGCTTATGTGGCGCAGGTGAATACGATGCGGTTGTGCGGCTTTACCGATTGGCGCCTGCCCACGGTGGCTGAGCTGCAGGGCTTGATCGATATGGACGAACTGGTCAATGTACTGGCCGATAAAAGGCCCCCAGAGGCGGCCGTCGATGTGCAATGGTTTCCCAACACCGTGTCGGGGAATTACATGACCTCCGAGCCTGCCGATATGACCCGCATATGGTGCGTAAGCTTCGACTCCGGATCTGTCAACAGGTGCCACCGCAGGATGACAAGCGACACTGCGCCGTTGTTTGTTCGCTTGGTGCGCGGCCCCGAAGCTCCGGAGGCAGGGCGCTATCGCGCAGTAGCCGACGAACGCGGCGTGCCCGGCGGTGTGGTTGAAGACCGCCACACCGGCCTGGTGTGGCGCCGCTGTCAGGAGCCTCAAGTATGGAGCGGCCAGCGCTGCATCGGGATGCCTGTTCGCTACCGCTACCTGCGAGCCTTAGTAGACGCCAGCGCGCAACCGGGCTGGCGCCTGCCCACCATCAAAGAAGTCAACAGCCTTGCAGAGCGTTGGTTCAATATAGTGAACATACCCGCTGCCGATTTCCCGGCGTCCGGAACATCGCCGCTGCACGAGGGCTATTGGACTTCTACCGTCTGCGACGGTGGCTCCGAGACGCGGGACAGCAGTTCATGGGTCAGGGTCTGGGTGTTGTGGCGTGACGGCAACACTACCTGCGAGCCGCTCGTTTTGAACCTTGAGGTCCGACTTGTACGTGAGTGAAGTGCGATTTCCAGTGACCACGCGTTTCCATATATTCCTATGGGCACAAGAATATCCGTGAAAAGCATTATCATAGCTGTTGTAGGGGTTGTGGCGTCGATCTTGGCAAGCTCCACGCAGGCTTCCAGCTGGCAGGTCTGTAAGTTAGAAGTAGAGATCACCGCGAGGGGGAAGCAGCCCTACCCCGAACTCCAGGGCCGTGTGGCGTCAGTTAAGGCTGACCCCGCAGACGCTCAGTGCCCGAAGACAGGAACGGTGATCACCTTCGAGCCGGAGAGCGCCGACTGGCAAAGTATGATCCCGCGTAAGCTCTGGCCTGCGTCCGGCCAATGGGTAAGGATGCGTTACCAATACCTGGATGGCATCTGCAAAGGCGACGGCAACAGCCACCCTTGCAGGATCGAGCATTACCCGATGGACTGGTGAAACGGCGTCAGCTATGCACCAGCACTTGCATCGCCACACGCAACGGCGCCGGCGACTACCAGTGATGGGTGCCTTCGCCGAGTTCGAGCGCGCCCTGATCCGTGAACGGCAACGCGAGGGCATCGCCCTGGCCAAACAACGCGGTGCCTACCGAGGCCGCAAGAAAGCCCTGTCCGGAGAGCAGGCTGTTACCCTGCGGCGCAGCGCGGCGGCCGGCGAGCCCAAGGCACAACTGGCCCGCGAGCTCAACATCAGCCGGGAAATACTCTACCAGTACCTCCGCACGGATGACTGATCCATGCCGCGTCGCTCGATCCTCTCGGCAACGGAGCGGGACACCCTGCTTGCGCTGCCGGAGAGTCAGGATGACCTGATTCGTTATTACACCTTCAACGACTCCGATCTGTCGCTGATCCGCCAGCGGCGTGGCGATGCCAACCGCCTGGGCTTTGCGGTGCATCTTTGCCTGCTGCGCTACCCCGGCTATGCGCTGGGCACCGACAAGGACCTCCCTGAATCGGTGATCCAGTGGGTGGCCAAGCAGGTCCAGGCCGAGCCGACGAGCTGGGCGAAGTACGGCGAGCGCGACGTGACCCGCCGAGAGCACGCCCAGGAACTGCGCACCTACACGTCACGAATTTCCGCTTCTGGCCGAATGCGGACGGTCAGGAGTGACAGCTATCGGCCAAAAGCGGTCAGCCAGAGTTGCGTGCACGGACGGCAATCATAGGAGCGCGCGCCCCCATTTCTGCGA